>CAYGJZ010000063.1:0-25702 GCA_964350265.1 uncultured Gammaproteobacteria bacterium
TCAGGCCCATGCCCTGGATGCCGCGCGGATCGTAGGCCGGGAACTCCTGGCCCTTGACGCTCATCGACAGCTCGGGACGGCCGTACTTCTCGCACAGGCGCTTGGAGCCCAGGCCAAGGTCCCTGCCGAAGCCTTCGCCGCGGCAGGTCACTTCCGCCGCCCAGGCCAGGGCGCGGGCATTGCCGAACTTCAGTTCCACGCCGCCGGTGTGCTCGGTGGTGATCACGCCTTCCTCGAACAGTTCCATGGCCGCGGCCACGGTGGCGCCGAAGGAGATCGGATCGATGCCGTCCTCGTTGCACAGGAAGTTGACGTAGGTCACCGCGTCGAGATCGTCCACGCCGGTGTCGGTGCCCATGGCCCAGGCCGCCTCGTACTCCAGGCCGCCGGAATTGCCCCAGTACTCGGGCTTGTTCTCCACCGTGAAGTGACCACGGTCGATGGTGGAGATGCGCCCGCAGGCAATGGTGCAGCCAAAGCAGCCGGCGTTGGTGGTCAGGTTGGCCTTGCCGTCGGACTTGCGCACCTCGTGCATGGCTTCGCCGGAGATCTTGTGCGCACCTTCGAACCGCACCTCGCGCATGTTGCGGGTCGGCAGCGCGCCAAGCTCGTTGATCACGTTCATCAGCACCTGGGTGCCGTAGGTGGGCAGGCCCTGGCCGGTGACGGCGTTGTCCGCCAGCACCTTCTTCTGCGCCGCGACCTCGCTCATGAAACGTTTCGGGTCCTTGATGTTGCCGACCCCGAGGGTGCCGCGCACGGCCACCGCCTTGAGGTTCTTCGATGCCATCACGGTGCCGACGCCGGAACGTCCGGCGGCCCGGTGCAGGTCGTTGATCACCGCCGAGTACAGGCAGCCCTGCTCGGCCGCGCGGCCCACCGCGGCAATGCGGATCTGCGGGTCCTGGTGCTTCTTGTGGATCATCTCGTCGGCCTCCCAGACCGACTTGCCCCACAGGTCTTCCGCGCCCAGCAGTTCGGCGTGGTCATTCTGCAGGAACAGGTAGACCGGCTTCGGCGACACGCCTTCGAAGATGATCATGTCCCAGCCGGCGCTTTTCATCTCCGCACCGATGAACCCACCGGAGTTGGAACAGGCCACCGCGCCGGTGAGCGGGCTCTTGGTGATCACCGAGTAGCGTCCGCCGGTGGAGGCCATGGTGCCGGTCAGCGGACCGGTGGCCATGATCAGCTTGTTGTCCGGTCCGAGCGCATCGCAGGTCGGATCGACTTCTTCCACCAGGTAGCGGGTGGCCAGGCCTCGCTGGCCCAGGTACTGGCTGGCCCATTCCATGTTCAGCGGTTCGGGGGTGCAGGTGCCCTCGGTGAGGTTCACGCGCAGGATCTTGGTCGTCCAGGTCATCGGATGTCCTCCTTTGCTCAGCCCGCCGCGTGGGCGTTGTTGGTGCGGGCGGCCCATTCGCGCATGCGCGACAGGCCGGTGGCGTCGGCATCCACGTAGGTGATGGCCTCGGTGGGGCAGGCGCTGGCACAGGCGGGGTCACCACCACACAGGTCGCACTTGATGACCTTGCCGGTGGCGGCGTTGTAGTTGACCGTGCCGAAGGGACAGGCAATGGTGCAGACCTTGCAGCCGACACAGACATCGTCGAGGACGTCCTTCGAACCGGTCTGCCGGTTCAGCACGATGGCATCCACCGGGCAGGCATGCAGGCACCAGGCCTCGTCGCACTGGGTGCAGGTATACGGTACGAACTGGCCTTCCTCGTGAAAGGTGAAGACCTTGATCCGGGAACGGGCGGGATTGAACACGCCCTCGTTCTCGTAGGAGCAGGCCATCTCGCACTGCAGGCAGCCGGTACACTTGCCGGCATCGATCAGCAGGGACTTTTGCATCGTCGCGATTCCTCCATTCGTCAGAAAACTTGATCAGCTATAAACAACAACGTTTCTTATTCTCATTTGCGTGTTCATCCGCAAACTACGGCCGTAATTCGACAAAACGCATTTGAACATATCGCTCGAAACGCCGCTACTGTAGCAATACAAAGTTCCCGGCGATGTCATCGATCGAACAAACCGCCCGGCCGGGTGGCCCGGCTTTGCTGCTGCCAAGCCGTGACGCGTTGCGATGTAAGCTAACTAACAGACTGCCCGCCGGATGAAATCTAGTCTACCAACCGTGGCCGGAACGAACCCGGCGCCCCCGCGGTCTTGCACCCGGGTGAGATAAGGAAGTGATCCCCTCGACGGATCATCCATCAAAACCGACTGAACAGGAGGACAACCATGTCGAACCGCGAACTGCCGGCCCGACAGCTTTCCCGACGCCGCTTCATCCAGGTGGCATCAACGTTCGGTGTTGGCGCCACGCTGAGCGCCCGCTCCGCCATCGCCGCAGCCGGAGAGCAGGAAACGACATCTCTGCTCGAGGCCCTGGCCCGTTCCATCCAGAGCGCACGGGCAGCCACTCCAGAGGCCGTGATTCGCATGGGCGTATCCGGTTCGACCCCGGAAACCGAAGAGCGCGGCTTTCCAGTCGGTTACTGGGAGTTCGCACGGGACCTTGAGGAACGTACCGAAGGCCGCATCCAGGTACAGCTGTTCGGTGCCAACTCGCTGTGTACGGAGATCACCTGTGCACAAAAGTTCTCAACCCGGACCATACCCGCATTCGGATCATCCTCGCAGAATGCCGCCCTGACCTACCCCTTCCTGACAGCGCTCGACTTTCCCTACCTGTTCCCGACACGGGCCAGCATGTACCACTTCCTCTACAGCCAGAGGGGGGACAAGCTGTTCCGACAGGTTCTGCGCGAGAGATTTGACTACGAGTACCTGTGGGCATTCGCGGAGGGACGATGTCTTTTCCTTGGAAAGGGCTGGCAGGACAAGGCGGATGTCCGCCTTCCGGAGCAGATCCAAAGCGCGAAGATTCGCGTGACCGCATCACCGATGGCACGAATCTCCCTCGACCTGCTCGGCGCGAACCCCATTCCCCTGGACTGGGCGGAAACCTATGAAGGATTGAAATCCGGGGTCGTCGACGGAATCGAGAACTTTCCGTCGGCCGCCCCGGCCTTCGGCATGACCCCGGCCATCTCGCAGTCCGTGAACATCGAATTCTTTGCCGGGCTCGAGCACGCCGCCATCAGCCGAGAGTTCCTCGACAAGCTGCCCGACGACCTGCGTGAAGCGGTCATGGAATCGGCCTTCCACACACAACAATGGACGCAGGCGAACCAGGCCATCGCCCGAACGGAGATCAGTGGACTCAACGAGCCCCCGAAGCCGGGAACGATTCTGGCGGATGCCGGGATTCGTTTCAACGACCTGTCCATGGACGAACGCCAGGTCTGGCGTGACATGTGCTCACCAGACTCTCATCCGGATGCCTACGCCTCGTGGCGCGACCGTCTGGGCGAAATGGCGGGCGGGATCGATATCTACCAGGAGATCCACGATATCGCCCGGGAACTGCCAGAGGACACGGCACCGGAGTCCGTACCCGCGAATCGCTGGTGGAAGACGTAGGTCGCTGACCGCGCCCTGGCTCGTACCGAAGTCCGAGCCGGGGACCTCCACGAAGGACTCGAGCTCGGCGCAACCTGCCACCGACAGTTGCGCCAGTCAACGACGGCTGTCTTGATGCATACCACGGCTGCGCGGAACACGGTAGATTCGCCACCGTCGCCGTACTCTACCCACAAAGACTGCCCGTTCACACGAGGAGAATCACGTTGTCATCAAGTGGCCGAACCCGGGGAAACCCGTTGGATATCCTGAGGAAGATCGACAACGCCATCGAACCGGTTCTGATGGTGTTCTTCTATACCTGTCTTGCCTTGATCATCAGTGTCGAGGTCGCTCGTCGGTACTTTCTCGGGGAGCAGACACAATGGGGCTCGGTGGTCAGCATCTATTGCTTCATCTGGTTGAGCTGGCTGGGCTGTGCCTACCACGTCAAACATCGGACCCATCTTCGATTCGGAGAGCTTCGCCGACGTTTCCCGCGCCCGCTCAAGGCCATCTGCTACGTTCTTGACGACGTCATCTGGCTGGTACTGGCATGGATAGTGGTCGATTCCGCGATGAACCTGATCGAAACCCAGAATCGCCTTGGGAACGTCATTGAAGGCACCGTGTCTGTACCACTGTCCCTCGCCACCGCTGCCGTACCTGTCGGTTGGGTACTGATCACGGTTCGTTCGATACAAGACATCTTCTCGGTCATTGGCGATCTTCGTCACGGGCGTCCGCTCGAACGCAGCCTCGTCAGCGCCGACTAGCCTCTTCGCGGAGCGATAGAACATGGAAACCGACGCGATCCTCGTCTACGTCACCATAGCCACCGTTGCCTGCTTCGTACTCGGTGTTCCGATCATCCTTTGCATGGGTGTCTGGGTAGCCAGCACACTGTACTTCACGGGTATCTTCCCGCTGGACAACATCGGACTGAGCGCGTTTTTCGGCTTGAAGTACTTCGCCCTGTTGGCGATGCCACTGTTCATTCTCACCGGCGACCTGATCAGCGCCGGCGGTATTGCAAAACGTCTCATCCGGTTCGCGTCAGTTTCCCTCAAGCGACTGCCAGGGAAGCTCGGCGTTTCAACCATCGCTGCTTGTGGAATGTTTTCCGCCATCAGTGGTTCCAATTCCGCCACTACCGCTGCGATTGGTCGCATCGTGATACCGGAGATGACTGCTCGGAGATACCCGGTTGCCCTGTCCGCCGCGGTATGTGCCGCTGGCGGCACGGTTGGCGTGATCATCCCGCCGAGCCTGATCTTCATACTCTACGGAGTGCTGATGTCGGTCTCTCCGAGCGACCTCTTCATCGCCGGAATCGTTCCTGGCATGCTGATGCTCATCGCCATGGTCACGGTAACCGTGATCATCTCCCTGATGTCCAAGACCCCCTGGGACCAGGCCGACACCATGGACGAGGGTGGATCGGTCGTACGCGCTGCCTGGGAGGCGAAGACCGGGTTTCTCGCCATATTCATCGGACTGGGTGGCATCTACGCCGGCGTATTCTCCCCCACCGAGGCCGCGGGCGTCGTGGTGATGTACTGCCTTGTTGCGGGTCTGTTCTTCACCCGGGAGCTGAGATTCCGACAGCTCCACCGAATCGTGTTTTCCAGTTCATCCATCGCCGGCCTGATCGCGCCTATCGTCGCCATCGCCATCATGGTGCAGGAGACCGTGACCGTGCTCGGCCTGCAACAAGCGGTCGAACAGTTCATTGGTGGAATGACACAAACCGACACCCAGGTGATCGTTCTGGCCATGGGTATCGTCTTCCTTGCCGGTTGTGTACTGGAATCCGTGCCTGTCGTCATCATCTTCGCGCCGATTCTGGCGCCGATTGCGACCGCGGCCGGGCTCGATCCCGTCCACTTCGCGGTCATATTCGTGCTTGGCAGCACCATCGGATTCATCACGCCGCCATATGGCTTGAACCTGTACATGGCATCGGGCGTATCCGGCGCCGGTGTTCTCGAGATCTCGCTGCGCATCCTGCCCTATGTCCTCAGCCTTGTCGTCGTCTGGATCATCGTCGCCGCGTTTCCCGGGCTGAGCATGTTCCTGCTTGACCTACTCTAACGATTGGACCTTCGCCATGTTTTCAGAAAAGATGTTCTCCACCTTGGTCAAGACCCACATGAATCGTGGACACGAAGCACCGGGTAGAGAAGACGACCGCCCGGTAGCGGTGCTTGGAGAACGGAAAAAGGTAACTCCGCTGCACCTCGTGCGAAAGGCACAACGGGGGGAGAAGATCACCATGTTGTCGGCCCACGACTACCCGACCGCAAAGTGGGCCGATGAAGCCTGGATCGACATCGCTTTCGTGAGCGACGCGCTCGGTACGGTTGCCCTTGGACGGGAAAGCGTGCTTTCCGTAACCGTCGACGAGATCATCTACCACACGCGGGCGGTGCGCAATGGCTCCGGCAACTGCCTGGTACTCGCGGCGATGCCGTTTCAGTCCTGCTCTACGCGTGAACGCGGCATCGATAACGCGGCGCGAATGGTCATCGAGGGTGGCGCAAACGCAGTGGAGATCGAAGGTGACCGTTCCATAGCCGGCACCGTCTCCGCAATCGTCGACTCGGGCATACCCGTGTTCGCCCACATTGGTCTGACCAAGAACATCGCCTCTCGTACGGGTCACTACCAGGTACAAGGACGAACCCTGGAGCGGGCGCAGGAACTGCTGGAGGATGCCATCGCATTCGAAGAAGCCGGTGCAACCGCCATCGTCATCGAATGCGTACCCAAAGAGATCACCGGGATTATCACCAAGGCGCTGTCCATCCCCACCATAGGTATCGGCTCTGGTCCATTCTGCAGCGGACAGGGACTTGTCACGCAAGACATGCTTGGAATATTTGACGAGTTCTGCCCAAGTTTCGTACGCAGATATGCAGACTTCTCGACGCTCGCCGTGGAAGCCTTCCGGAGATTCGCCCGCGACGTGTCCACCGGGGAGTTCCCCGCGCAATCACATTCCAAGGGCGTGGACAGCACGATTGCGGATGAACTCTCTTGCTTCATGGGCACTCACCTGCTCGAACACAAGTAGGTACGCCTGCTCCTCCCGTCACGCTGTGCGTGTGTACCGCGCAGCGATGGAAGATTTCTCCACTTCCACACCCCCAGCGCCCGGCCAGGAATCGCTCCTTGCCACAGACCGGCATCTCGCCCGCACTACGTTCTTCAGCGTTTTGCACGTCATGTTGTTAGCTTGCTAACTGAATCCTGGAGATGGCAACGGTGTAATCCGTTTACCTGCTGATGCAGCGATATCCATTCCACGAGGAGCTGAAGATGAACAAACCAAAACGCAAGAAAGTCACGATCCAGTCGTTGCTCAACAAGAAGGCCAATGGTGAGATGGTGACCAGTATCGGCGTGTACGACTCGCCGATGGCGGCGATTGCGGACGAAGTCGGCTTTGATCTTCTGATCAATGGCAACGCTGGCCCGATGTCTCTTCTCGGCCATCCCGACCCCACCAAGGTTACCTTCCAGGAACAGCTGATCCTGACCCAGGCTGTCAGTCGTGTTGCCAGGCATGGCATCGTTGTTGGACACATGCCGTTCATGAGCTACACCGTGTCTCGAGAACAAGCTGTCAGCAACGCCGCGCGAATGGCCTGCGAAGGCGGTGCCGATGCCGTCAAGTGCGAGGGACATCGTCGAACCGTCGAGTACGTTGCAGAAATCGTGCATGCTGGCGTACCCGCCATGGGGCATATCGGCATGCAGGCGCAGAGAAAGGTCGAGCAAAGCGGCTACGGCTTCAAGGGCCGAAAGGCGGAAGACGCCGCGTCCATCGTCGATGATGCTCGCGCCTTCCACGAAGCTGGTGCCTTCGCCCTGATCATCGAGTATGTTCCCGTGGAGATCACGACGTTCCTGGTTCAGACCCTGCCGATACCGGTGATCAGTGTAGGCGGAGGTCCATCGGCTGATGGCATCTACCTGATCAGTGGCGACGCGGTCGGCTACAGCGCCTTCCCCAGGCCAAAGAACGAAGCGAGCTTCGTCGACGTTCGCCCGATCATCGCCGACGGTCTGTCGCAGTACAAGGATGCCGTCCTGTCCAGCAAGTATCCCGACGAGTCCTTTACCCAGCACATGACCGAGGATGAACACAAGCGGTTTCTCGACCTCGTTTCCTAGACTGGCAGCCCGCAGTGTCGCCCCCTCCCGTTCCTGGGGGCGACGCCGCCAATCGACAACGACCCGAACCGGACACAGGTTCCTCCGATGACACTCACGACAACCAACAACGAGATCCGCGAATCCCTGTACTCGGGAAAGTTCCTCTACACCCTGGAGCATGTTCCCGCCAGGTGTTCCCAACCTGACCAACGTGGCTTCGCGTTCCTCGCTGCCGAGGCAGCTTCCGTCGCCCGTGACGAACGGGTGGTTGGCGTCAATATCGGCGACCGGGTCAAGTCCATGCAGTCCCTGAGCACCGTGGACTGCGGCGTCGTTGCAGCCGAGCACAGCGGCAAGATGCCCTTGCTGCACCTCGCCGGCAAGGACCGGACCCCTGAGCAGGCACGTTCCGTCTTCTACGACGCATTCAACAAGGGACTTGACACTTTTCTGCTGGTTACCGGCGATGGTGTGCCGACGCCAGAAGGCTGCTCGCCGACCGGTGGTATCGACACTCCGGAGCAGGCGGCCGCCAGTACGCGTACCCGTTACGTGGATTCGGTGAATGCCATCGTCATGGCCAAGGAAATGAACCCACGTTGCCTGGTCGCAGCGGGGGTCGCGCCGTTCAAGTACCGCGAAGAGGAACTGATGAACCAGTACCTCAAGATGGTCAAGAAGATCCATGCAGGCGCCGACTACCTGGTTACGAATTGCGGCTGGGACATGGACAAGTACCAGGAACTCATCTGGTATCGAGATGCTCGCGGCTTCACAATCCCTATCGTCGCGAATCTGCTGCTCCCCGCCCTGGGCTGGGCGAAGGCCATCCACGAACGACGCCTTCCCGGCGTGTTCATGAGTGACGAACTGTTTGCTTTGCTCGAACAGGAAAAGGACCTGGACAAGGAAGAGCGGGTCTCCCGGCAGGTTCGACGACTCGCGCTTCAGGTCATCGGCGTGCAGAGGATGGGTTATGCGGGCGTCCAGATCAGCGGCATAGAGACCCATGCCGAACTCTCTCGGGTCATCGACACGGTGGAAGACCTGCAGTACCAGTACCCAACGTTGGATGCCTGGAAGACCGCATGGTCGAACGCTCATCCAGGCAGGGACGATTCCCCGCTGGTCTTTGGCCCCTCCGATGGCCTCTACCTGTTCGGGTCGACACCCCCGGCCGGCAACAGTCTCGACGGGCCACCGACCATCGGCTCCGTTCAGCCCGACAGGTCCGAGATGAGAAAGTTCCGTGTGCTTGATCTTGTCGACCGTGCCTTCTTCCACCCGGGCACGCCTGGTGCCTCACTGGTCGGCGGCACTTTGCGTGGCATCGATCATCTGCCCGGCGGATCGACGTTCATCACCCATGCCGAGCATCAGGTGAAGAAAAGTCTCCTGGGTTGCGAGATGTGTGGTTTCTGCCGAATTCCCTACATGTTCTACGTATGTCCTGAAACCTGCCCGAAGGGGCTGGCCAACGGACCTTGTGCCGGCACCGACGGCAATGCCTGCGAATTCAAGGACAGGGAATGCGTTCACAACCGGAAATACCGTATTGCCAAGCAAATGGGTCGCCTGCAGGAACTGGAAGTCATCCACGTACCCGGGGTCGAAAACAGCCGTGGCAGCTCCTCGTGGTTGAACCTGTACCGCGGGAACATCCCGTCCGTTGGCGACCTTGGCGACCGGGACCAAACAACGGAAGAGTCGAAAGCGGATGAATCTCCCCCGTCATCAGAACCACGGAAGCCCCCGGGTTGATTGACCAAATCGATCGGGCAAGCCTGGGTGGTGGCGCGGGTCGCTACTCGTAGCGTCTCTCGCGAAGGCCGGCGAAATCCAGCACGGTGATGCGCTTGGTCGCCAGGCGAATGAACCCACCGTCCTCCAGCCGCCGCAATGTCAGGCTGACCGAAGGCCGGGAAGCCCCGACCATGTCGGCAATGTCCTGGTGGGAAAGTTGCACCACAGACACCGATCCGTCCGCCGCCTCTTCGCCGTAAAGGTGCGCCAGGGCAACGATGGTCTGGGCAACACGGGCGAGCACCGATTCGGTGGCGATTCGGTCAAAGATGGACGTTGCCCAGCGAACCTTGAAAGAAAGCGCCGAAACCAGGTTGTGGACGAATCGCTTGTTGGTGTCCAGCAGGTCGTTGACATGGCTGGACGACAGAAACAACAGGTTGGCGTCGCGCACTACCTGGGCAGACAGCAGGCGCTCATCGAAATCGACATCCGGTGCACCGATGACATCTCCGCTGGACCACAACCCGATGGTGATTACGTTGCCGGTCAGCGACGTGTAGAAGGTCTTCACCCAACCAGATTCGATCCAGAAAATCTCGCGCCCCCCATCTCCCTGGTCAAAAATCATGCGACCGCGTGGAAGCACCAACCTGCGCGCCCGTCGACGAAACTCGACGACCTGCTCGTCGGAGAAGCCGTCGAGCAGGTTTCGTTGCTTCATCAGTTCCATCGTTCAGGCGTCCGCATTGGCGAAACTCGTCCCATGCAGTCGTGCCCTCGTGTATACAGTCAAGACGTCATGCGAGCCAATTGAACCATGGCATCGCCGATGCGTGCCAGTTCCTCTTCGTCCACCACGTACGGCGGCATGGTGTAGACCAGGCGGCCGAAGGGGCGCAGCCAGACACCCAGCTCGAGCAGGCGCTCGGTGGCGGCGGCCATGTCCACCGGCTGCTCGGTCTCGACCACGCCGATCGCGCCGAACACGCGCACGTCGCGTACCCCGGGCAGGTCCATGGCCGGTGCCAGCAGGTCGCCGAGCTGGCGCTCGATGCGTGCCACGTCGGCCTGCCAGCGGCCATCGGCGAGCAGTTCGATGCTGGCATTGGCGGCGGCACAGGCCAGCGGGTTGCCCATGAAGGTCGGCCCGTGCATGAACACGCCCGGTGCCGAGGCGCAGATGGTATCGGCCACGGACGCGGTGGCGAGGGTGGCGGCCATGGTCATGGTGCCGCCGGTGAGCGCCTTGCCCAGGCACAGGATGTCCGGGGACACCCCGGCGCGCTGGCAGGCGAACATCGAGCCGGTGCGGCCGAAGCCGGTGGCAATCTCGTCGGCGATCAGCAGCAGGTCGTGGCGATCGCACAGTGCGCGGATCCCGGCCAGGTACTCGGCGTGGTAGAAGCGCATGCCGCCGGCGCCCTGCACCAGCGGTTCGAGAATCACCGCGGCGAGCTCGCCGGCCTGCGCCGCGAGCATGGCCTCGGTCTCCTCCAGCTGGGCGGGCAGGAACGGACCGGCCGACAGCGCCGGCGGCGCCGGCAGGTGCAGCTGGCTGGCCAGCAGGCCGGTGAACAGTCCGTGCATGCCGTTCTCCGGGTCGCTCACCGACATCGCGCCGATGGTGTCGCCGTGATAGCCGTGACGCAGGCTGGCGAACCGGGTGCGGCGGGGATGGCCACGGGCGACCTGGTACTGGCAGGCCATCTTCATCGCCACTTCCACCGATACCGAACCGGAGTCGCACAGGAACACGCGCGACAGGGCCTCCGGGGTGAGCGCCACCAGGCGCTCCACCAGCTCCGCCGCCGGCTGGTGGGTCAGACCGCCGAACATGACGTGGGGAAGCGTCTCGAGCTGTCGCTGCACGGCCTGGCGGATGGCCGGGTGGTTGTAGCCGTGGATGGCCGACCACCACGACGCCATGCCGTCGATCAGTTCGGTGCCGTCGGCGAGGATCAGCCGCGTGCCCCGGCTGGCCGCCACCGGCAGCGGCGGCACCGCGGCGGGCACCGCGGTGTACGGGTGCCAGGTATGCCCCCGCTCGAAGTCGAGCCAGGGCGCGCGGAAGCGATCGGTGAGCGCGCCGCTCACTGGATCTCCAGGCGGTCGCCGTTCTCGGACAGCCAGCGGCGACGGTCCGCCGAGCGCTTGCGCGCCAGCAGCATGTCCATGGTGCCAAGGGTCTGCTCGGCATCGGAAACCTGCAGACGCACCAGCCGGCGGGTGTCCGGGGCCATGGTGGTTTCGCGCAGTTGCAGCGGGTTCATCTCGCCGAGTCCCTTGAAGCGCTGCACGTCGACCTTGCCGCGCAGGCCCTCGGCGGCGATGCGGTCGAGCACGCCCTTCTTCTCGTCCTCGTCGAGGGCATAGAAGGTGTGCTTGCCGACGTCGATGCGATACAGCGGCGGCATCGCGATGCAGACCCGGCCGGCCTCCACCAGGGGGCGGAAGTGGCGCAGGAACAGGGCGCAGAGCAAGGTGGCGATGTGGGCGCCGTCGGAATCGGCGTCGGCCAGCACGCAGACCTTGCCGTAGCGCAGCTTGGAGAAGTCCGCCGACCCGGGGTCGACGCCGAGCGCCACGGCAATGTCGTGCACTTCCTGGGAGGCGAGCACCTCGGCGGGATCGACCTCCCAGGTGTTCAGGATCTTGCCGCGCAGCGGCATGATCGCCTGGTAGTCCTTGTCCCGTGCCTGCTTGGCCGAGCCGCCGGCGGAGTCGCCTTCCACCAGGAACAGCTCGGTGCGTGCGAGGTCCTGGCTCGCACAGTCGGCGAGCTTGCCGGGCAGCGCCGGCCCGGCGGCAACCTTCTTGCGCTTGACCTGGCGGCCGGCGCGCAGCCGGCGCTGGGCATGGTCGAGGGCGATGCGGGCAATCCGCTCGCCGTCTTCGACGTGCTGGTTCAACCACAGGCTGAAGGCGTCCTTGACCACGCCGGAGACGAAGGTCGCGGTTTCCCGGGAAGACAGTCGTTCCTTGGTCTGGCCGCTGAACTGCGGATCGTGCAGGCGCACCGAGAGCAGGTAGGCACAGCGGTGCCAGACGTCCTCGGGGGTGATGCGCACGCCCTTGGGAACGAGGTCGCGGAACTCGCAGAACTCCCGCACGGCCTCGGTCAGGCCACTGCGGAAGCCGCTGACGTGGGTGCCGCCCTGGGGCGTGGGAATCAGGTTGACGTAGCTCTCGCCGAAGATCTCGTCGTCCTCGCCCAGCCACGCCACCACCCAGTCGGCCTCCTCGTCGTTGCCCTTCACGTGTCCGGCGAAGGGTGGCTCGGGCACGCGCTCGGCGTCGCCCAGCGCGGCGCGCAGGTAGTCGGCCATGCCGTCGCTGTACACCCAGCTCTCGTCGTTGGCCGGCTCGGCCTCGTCGCTGAAGTCGATGCGCAGGCCGGGACACAGCACCGCCTTGGCACGCAGCAGGCGCTTGAGCCGGGACACGGAGAACTTCACCGAGTCGAAGTAGCGTTCATCCGGCCAGAAACGGATGGTGGTGCCGGTATTGCGCGCACCGACCTTGCCCACCTGGACGAGGTCCGTCTTCTTGTTGCCGCCGGCAAAGGTCATGCGGTACTCGCCGCCGCCGCGGCGCACGTTGACCTCGAGCTTGGTGGACAGCGCGTTGACCACCGACACGCCGACGCCGTGCAGACCGCCGGCGAAGCGATAGTTCTTGTCGGAGAACTTGCCGCCGGCATGCAGCCGGGTGAGGATGACCTCGACGCCGGAGACGTTCTCCTTCTGGTGGCGATCCACCGGCATGCCGCGGCCGTTGTCGCGCACCGACATGGAACCGTCGTCGTGGATGGTGATCTCGATGCGATCGCCGTGCCCGGCAAGGGCCTCGTCGACACTGTTGTCGATGACTTCCTGGGCGAGATGATTGGGTCGATCGGTCTGGGTGTACATGCCGGGGCGCTTGCGCACCGGCTCCAGCCCGGTCAGGACTTCAATGGCGGAGGAATCGTATTCTCGGGACATGCGGGCACTGCGACGGGATTTGCGGGGCCGGCGGGAACACGGACGCGAAGCCCCCGTCGGCGGGGCAATGATACAACAGCGCCGCCGGATACCGTCCGCCGGCGTCCGCCGGCTCAGTCCCCGTCGAGGTCGGCCGCCAGCGCCGCGCGGGTCGACTCGTCGACGGCATCGATACGCTGGACGTAGTGTTCATGGTCGACGCCGACGGCCAGGGCCGCGCCCTCGACCATCGCCCGCGCCGCGTCCCGGCCGAGCTCGAAGCGCAGGAAATGCACCGAGGAGGTTTTCTCCTCGTTCTCCCGGGCAAGGTCCTCGTCGGCAATGGCGTGCACCCGGTCGAAGCCCTGCACCTGCAGGTAGACCCGGTCCTCGATGCCGATCAGCCGGGCCAGCTCCCGTCGACGCTGCTCGACGTCGTTGTACTCCAGCATCATGGTCGCCTTGAGGTTGCTGCCGTCGGGAATCAGCGGGTTGTAGGCAGCCAGTTCCTCCTCGATGCCGGCGGCCTCGAAGATCCGCTCCACGCGCAGCATCTCCTGCACCTGGTACTGCATGGTCAGTCGGTCCTCGAAGTACAGGTTCAGGTGGGCGCCCAGCGACACCCGGCGCGGTTTCTTGTGCGCGATGACCCGGGCACGGAACTCGCCGCGCACCTCGGCGTAGCGCTCCAGGGAATACAGGTCGTCGCGGCTGAGCTTTTTCATAAGAGCCCCACGTGTTCGCGGAATCGGGAAATGGCCTGCCGACCGGCGGGCCGTGAAACGAAAAAACGGGGCCAGCGGGGCCCCGTTTTCTTCCGTGCCTCGCGGCCTGCTCAGCCTTCGAGGTTGTCCAGCGCCTTCTGGAAACGGTTGGCGTGGGAACGCTCGGCCTTGGCCAGGGTCTCGAACCAGTCGGCGACTTCGTCGAAGCCCTCGTCGCGGGCGGTCTTCGCCATGCCCGGGTACATGTCGGTGTACTCGTGGGTCTCGCCGGCAATGGCCGCCTTCAGGTTGTCGGAGGTGCCGCCGATGGGCAGGCCGGTGGCCGGGTCGCCGGATTGCTCCAGGTACTCCAGGTGGCCATGGGCATGGCCGGTCTCGCCTTCGGCGGTGGAGCGGAACACCGCGGAGACGTCGTTGTAGCCTTCGACGTCGGCCTTGGAGGCGAAGTAGAGGTAGCGACGGTTGGCCTGGGATTCGCCGGCAAAGGCGTCTTTCAGATTCTGCTCGGTCTTGCTGCCCTTCAGTTCCATGTCTGGTCTCCGATGGTCTGGTTGGTTGAAGCCGCCCAAGTGGGCTATGATGCGCGCCCGCCGCTGGACCCACGATGCGGCAAGGGTTTAGACTCAGTCTAAGAAACCCCGCGATACCTGTCAATACGAACCGCACCGCACCCATGGCCGCCAGGAAAACCCCCACCGGCATCGCCCGCTTCGAACAGCAGTTCGACGAACTCGAGCGCATCGTCGCGCGGATGGAATCCGCCGAGCAGACCCTGGATGCCTCGCTGGCCGACTATGAAAAGGGCATGGCCCTGTGCCGCTCCCTGCGCGAGGCGCTGGCGGCGGCGGAACAGAAGGTGCAGATTCTCGCCGGCCGCGACGGCGACGAGGAACTGGTCGCGGCCGACGCCATCGACGAGCCGGATGCCGACTAGCCCGGGGTCACGCCGTTGAGCCAGGTGCTGGAACGCTGGGCGCCGCGCGCCGAGGCGGCGCTCGAGCGACTGCTGCCGCCGTCGACGGGACCCGCCGCGAGCCTCGCCGAGGCCATGCGCTATGCCAGCCTCGGCGGCGGCAAGCGCCTGCGCGCGGCGCTGGTCTACAGTGCCGGCGACATGCTCGGCGGCGATCTCGATGCCCTCGACCACGCGGCCGCCGCGGTGGAAATGATCCATGCCTACTCCCTGGTGCACGACGACCTGCCGGCCATGGACGACGACGACCTGCGTCGCGGCAAGCCGACCTGCCACAAGGTCTACGGCGAGGCCGCTGCCATTCTCGCCGGCGACGCCCTGCAAAGCCGCGCCTTCGAGATCCTCGCCCTGCCCGGTGCCGGCAGTGACCCGGCCATCCGCGCCGCCATGGTGCATACCCTGGCCCGGGCCAGCGGCGTCGACGGCATGGCCGGCGGCCAGGCGCTGGACCTGGCGGCGGTGGGCGCCAGCCTGTCGGTGGATGCGCTCGCCACCATGCACGGCCTGAAAACCGGCGCCCTGATCCGTGCCTCGGTGCGGCTCGGTGCCCAGTGTGCCGCTGCCGATGCGCACACGCTGGACGCCCTCGACGCCTTCGCCGACAAGCTGGGCTTTGCCTTCCAGATCGTCGACGACATCCTCGACGAGGTCATGGACAGCGAGACCCTGGGCAAGACCGGTGGTGCCGACCGGGCCCGCGACAAGCCCACCTATACCAGCATGCTCGGCCTGGAGCAGGCACGGCAAACGGTGCACGAACTGCATCGCGGCGCCCTCGAAAGCCTTGCCACAATTCGTCATAATACGGCTGTCATGAACGAAATCGCGGATTTCGTGGTCGAACGGCGCTTCTAGCGCCGCCTGCCGCGGCATCGAGCCCCGCGCCACACCAACCGCACCGCCAGGCGAGCCATCAACACCGCGCATGTCCGAGCACACCGAACAACCCCTGCTGCCCCGCATCGACTCGCCGGCGGACCTGCGCGCGCTCGGGCCGGACGCCCTGCCGCGGCTGGCCCAGGAACTGCGTCGCTTCCTCATCGACACCGTCTCGGAAACCGGCGGCCATCTCGCCCCCGGGCTCGGCACGGTGGAGCTGACCCTGGCCCTGCACTACCTGTTCCAGACCCCGGACGATCGCATCGTCTGGGACATCGGCCACCAGGCCTACCCGCACAAGATCCTCACCGGTCGCCGCGACGCCCTCGCCACCATCCGCAAGCACGGCGGCCTGTCGGGATTCCTCAAGCGCGAGGAAAGCGAGTACGACGTCTTCGGCGCCGGCCACTCCTCCACCTCCATCAGCGCCGCACTGGGCATGGCGGTGGCGGCGGCGCAGCAGGGTGTCGACCGCGAGGTGGTGGCGGTGATCGGCGACGGTGCGCTGACCGCGGGCATGGCGCTGGAGGCGCTGAACAACGCCGGTGACATGGATGCCAACCTGCTGGTCATTCTCAACGACAACGAGATGTCGATCTCGCCGAATGTCGGCGCCCTGTCCAACTACCTGGCGCGCATCCTCTCCGGGCGCACCTATACCTCGGTGCGCGAGGGCAGCAAGACCGTGCTCGGCACCCTGCCGCCGGTGAAGAACCTGGCCCGGCGCTGGGAAGAGCACATGAAGGGCATGGTCATGCCGAGCACGTTGTTCGAGGAACTCGGCTTCTACTACATCGGCCCCATCGACGGCCATGACCTGCCCACGCTGCTGTCCACCCTCGGCAACCTGAAGGCCATGAAGGGGCCGCGCTTCCTGCACGTGATCACCCAGAAGGGCAAGGGCTTCGAACCCGCCGAGGGCGACCCCTGCGTCTACCACGGCGTCTCGCCCTTCGATCCGAACACTGGCAAGATCGAGAAGAAGCCCGGCGCCAAGACCTACACCAGCGTCTTCGGCGACTGGCTGTGCGACATGGCCGAGAGCGACCCCAAGCTGGTCGGCATTACCCCGGCGATGCGCGAAGGGTCCGGCATGGTGGCCTTCTCGCGGCGCTTTCCGGATCGATACTTTGATGTCGGCATCGCCGAACAGCACGCCATGACCTTCGCCGCCGGCCTCGCCTGCGAGGGACTCAAGCCGGTGGTGGCCATCTACTCCACCTTCCTGCAGCGCGCCTACGACCAGCTGATTCACGACGTCGCCATCCAGGATCTGGACGTCACCCTGGCCATCGACCGTGCCGGCCTGGTCGGCGCCGACGGCCCGACCCATGCCGGCGCCTTCGATCACAGCTTCCTGCGTTGCGTGCCGAACATGGTGGTGATGGCGCCGGCCAACGAGGCCGAGTGCCGCGACATGCTCTACACCGCCTACCAGCACCCGGGGCCGGCGGCGGTGCGCTACCCGCGCGGCAGTGGCCCAGGGATACTGCCGGCGGACGACATGACGCTGCTGCCCATCGGCCGCGGCGAGATCGTCAGACGCGGCCAGGGCACCGCCCTGCTGGCCTTCGGCAACCTGCTCGACGCGGCGCTGCAGGCGGCCGGCGAGCTCGATGCCACGGTGGCCAACATGCGCTTCGTCAAGCCGGTGGACGAGGCGCTGATCGAGAAGCTCGCCGCCCGCCACTCGCTGCTGGTGACCATCGAGGACAACGTCGTCGCCGGTGGTGCCGGCTCGGCGGTGAACGAGGTGCTGGCGGCCGCCGGCATCGAGACACGCATCATCAACCTCGGCCTGCCGGACCGCTTCGTCGGGCATGGCACGCAGGCCCAGCTGCTCGCCGAGTGCGGCCTCGACCGCGACGGCATCGTGCGCGCGGTGCGCAGTCTTGAACCGGCAAAAATCGCCCGTATATTGTAGGTTCGCCGACGCGCCCACGCGGACCGACGTCACCAACGACCGCTAGTTAAGGTATTTTCGATGGCCAACCCGCTGGACGCCAACGCCCCCGCCACGCCTCCCATCGAGGACGTCCAGGCGACCCCGGACACGCGCAACATCGCGATCAACAAGGTCGGGATCAAGGAGATCCGCCACCCGGTTCGGGTCAGCGACCGCAGTGGTCACGAGCAGCACACCATTGCCACCTTCAGCATGTACGTGGAGCTGCCGCACAACTTCAAGGGCACCCACATGTCCCGCTTCGTGGAAATCCTGATGGGCCACGAGCAGGAAATCTCGGTGCGCACCTTCCGCGTCATGCTGCACGAGATCAGCGAGCGGCTGGATGCCGAGACCGGCCACATCGAGATGCGCTTCCCCTTCTTCATGAGCAAGCAGGCCCCGGTCAGCGGCGTCCCCAGCCTGATGGACTACGAGGTCAGCTTCCACGGACGCATCGAGAACGGCAAGGCGCAGACCGAGATCAAGGTCATGGTGCCGGTCACCAGCCTGTGTCCGTGCTCGAAGAAGATCTCCGACTACGGTGCCCACAACCAGCGTTCCCACGTCACCGTGACCGTCACCCCCAATGCCTTCGTCTGGATCGAGGAACTGATCGAGCTGGTGGAGTCGGAGGCCAGTAGCGAGCTGTACGGTCTGCTCAAGCGGCCGGACGAGAAGTTCGTCACCGAGCGTGCCTACGAGAACCCGAAGTTCGTCGAGGACGTGGTGCGCGACATCGCCAGCAAGCTGCTGAACGACGAGCGCATCGAGACCTTCACGGTGGAAGCGGAGAACTTCGAGTCCATCCACAACCACTCCGCCTACGCCTGCATCAGCCGCGACAAGCGCGAGACCGGGAAGCACTGAGCCACGTCCGCCCGCGCACCGCGGTTGCGGCGCGCGCCGGCTACTTGCGGCTCAGTTCCATGCGTTGACCGTCCCGGCGCATGTCCAGGCGGTTGAGCACGTTGGCACCGAGCAGCGGCACCGCCGGGTGATCGCCGTCCACCACCCCGGCACTGACGTTGTACAACGTGATGGCGCCGAGCGAAAGTTCATCGAGGGTGACGCCGGTCATGCCGACGATGCCGCCGGCGGTCTGCGCCAGGCCGCGCTGCCCGTCGGACAGGTCAAGGCCCAGTTCCCTGGCGGTCCGTCCGCTGATGGCCACCGAGGTGGCGCCGGTGTCCACCAGGAACTGCACCGGCCGACCGTTGATCCGCCCATCGACGTGGAAGAAGCCCCGGGCATCGGCCCACAGCACCAGCGTGTCCGCCGCGGCACCGTCGCTGCCGGCGCCGATGCCCACCGGCGTGGTGACCGGTCCCGGCTCGAGACGTTGCTCCTGGCCATCCACGCGCACCAGGGCATGGGCGCTGCTCGCCTCCAGCAGGACCACCCCCTCGGGGGATGCCTCGCCCACCGCCAGTACCCGACGTTCCCCATCCACCGCCAGGATCACCCGGTCGCGGGTCAGCGCCAGGACCTGCAGGGTGTCCACCGCGATCGCCACGGGCGCATGCGCGGCGGCAACGAGTACGAGGGCTGGTAGAATGCGCGGGCACGCTTTCATCGAGAAAATCCCCTGGCCACGAGGCGATGAGCAGGCGGCCACCGGTCGGTGACGCCTTCGCCCCGCGTCGTGGCAAGTCGGCAGTATACCGTTGCACCATGCGCATAGGAATTGACCTCGGCGGCACCAAGATCGCCGCCGTGCTGATGGCCGACGATGGCGGCATCGTCGACACCCGCCGCGTGGCCACCCCGGCCGCCCGGGGCTACCCGGCCATCATCGAGGCGATCTGCCAACTGGTGGCCGGACTGGAACAGGTTGCCGGCGCGCCATGCCGGGTCGGCATCGGCACCCCCGGTTCCATCTCCTCGCGTACCGGCCGCATGCACAATGCCAATACCCGCTGCCTCAACGGCATGCCGCTTCGCGACGACCTGGCCCGGCGTCTCGCCCGCGAGATCCGCATCGAGAACGACGCCAACTGCTTCGCCCTGTCCGAGGCCATCGACGGCGCGGCGGCAGGCGCGGAGGTGGTGTTCGGGGTGATCCTCGGCACCGGTGTCGGCGGCGGCGTGGTGGTGGATGGCCGGCTGCGGCGCGGACCGCACCACGTCGCCGGCGAGTGGGGGCACAACCTGCTCGACGACAGCGGCCCGGACTGCTACTGCGGCCGGCGGGGCTGCGTGGAGACCTGGTTGTCCGGCCCTGCCCTGCTCGGCAGCTACGACCCGGCCCTGCCCGCCCGCTTCGCCGATGCCGGGGCGCTGGTGGCGGCTGCCGCGGCCGGCGACCGGGCCGCCGCCAGCGCACTGGAACGCTACCTGGCGCAGTTCGGCCGCGCCCTGGCCACGGTGGTGAACATCCTCGACCCGGACGTCATCGTCCTCGGTGGCGGGCTGTCCAACGTGGCCGCGCTCTACGATGCCGGGCGACGGGAGATTGCCCGGCATGTCTTCTGCGACCGCTTCGACACCCCGGTGGTCGCCAACCGGCACGGCGACAGCTCCGGGGTGCGCGGCGCCGCCTGGCTGTGGCCAGGGGGCTGACCGCGACTGGCGGGTGGGCTTACAGGCGCTCGAAGATCGCCGCGATGCCCTGGCCACCGCCGATGCACATGGTGACCAGCGCGCGGCGCCCGCCGGTGCGCTGCAGTTCGTACATGGCCTTGACCGTGAGGATGCAGCCGGTGGCGCCGATGGGGTGGCCAAGGGATACACCGCTGCCGTTGGGGTTGGTGCGGTCCATCGGCAGGCCGAGGTCGCGCACCACCGCCAGCGCCTGGGCGGCGAAGGCTTCGTTGACTTCGAACAGGTCGATGTCGTCGATGCCAAGACCGGTCTTCTCGAGCAGGCTGCGCACCGCGGGTACCGGACCGATACCCATGTACTTCGGCTCGACGCCGGCGAAGGCATAGCCCACCAGTCGCGCCATCGGCACCAGGCCGCGGGCCTCGGCGGCACCGCGCTCCATCAGCACCACGCTGGCGGCGGCGTCGTTGATGCCCGAGGCATTGCCGGCAGTCACCGTCCCCTCGGCATCGAACACCGCGCGCAGCTTGCCAAGCGACGCCACGGTGACATCGGTACGCACGTGCTCGTCACGGTTGAAGGTGACGGTCTCCCGGCGCTGCTTCACCGACACTGGCAGGATCTGCTCATCGAAGTAACCGGCCTCGGCGGCACGGGCCGCGCGCTGGTGGCTCTCCACCGCCAGTGCGTCCTGCTCCTCGCGGCTGATTTCCCAGCGCTTGGCAATGTTCTCGGCGGTCACGCCCATGTGGCAGGCGTCGAAGGGGTCCGACAGCGCACCGACCATGGCATCGATCATTTTCGTGTCGCCCATGCGTTGACCGAAGCGGTTCGACGGCGACCAGTACGGCACCCGGCTCATGGACTCGGCGCCACCGGCCACCACCGCCGTGGTGCTGCCGGTCTCGATCAACTGCGCCGCGGAAACGATGGCCTGCAGGCCGCTGCCGCACAGCCGGTTGAGGGTAAAGGCCGGGGTTTCGATGGGCAGGCCGCCGCCGATGGCCGCCACCCGCGACAGGTACATGTCCTTGGGCTCGGTATGAATCACGTTGCCGAAGACGCAGTGCCCGATGTCGGCCGGGGCAAGCCCGGACCGCTTGACCGATTCGGCAACCACCGAGGCGGCCAGTTCGGTGGGAGGCACGTCTTTCAAACTGCCGCCAAAATCCCCGATCGCGGTACGAACGGCACTTAAAACAACGACTTCGTGATTATTGCTCATGAACGGGTTCTCTCTGCGGTAGTAGGTTCGTGCCGCAGTATAGCGAAAATGTTGCGGCGCGACATTCCCCGTGGAAAAGCCGTTGCAGACAGGCCCGGACGGGCCCCGTGACTCAGTTGGTGCGCTCGACCCCGTCGGCGATCATCGACACGGTATCGCCGGGCACCTCGCCGACCACCGTCACCGCCATGTCGTCCACCCGGCGACTGTAGGCCGATACAGCGCCCATGCGGCTGAGACCGGTGGTGGTGGCATCGTCGCCGGCCTGCTTGACGAAGATCGAAACGCTGGACAGGCCGTCGCTGTAGACATGGTGCTCGACCAGCCCCTCGGCCATCGCGCCGCGACGGTTGATGCTGTAGGAAAGCATGTAGCCGGGCGGCAGCGAGGTGGAATCCCACTGCATCGGCTGCTCCGCGTCGCCCTCCGCCTGCCCCCCGGCCGGCTTGTCGATGCCGAACCAGGTCAGGCTGTCGCGATCGGTGCGCGGCTCCAGTTCCCGGTCGTCGATCTCGGTGCCGACGGCGATATCCACGAACATGTACTTCTCGATGATGCCGCCGCTCTCGTCGAGCAGGTCGCTGCGCAGCAGCAGCCCGGTCTCGGTGTCCGCCCACAGCCGGTAGCCGTAGCGGAAGCGGTCCTTCGGCATCACCTCGATGACCTGGGCCGGGCGGTCGGCGATGCGCTCGCGGCCGGTCAGCTTGAAGGCATAGTAGCTCGACAGGGTGGATATCTGCTCGCCGCGAATCTGCAGGAAGGCGCTGCGCGAGGACTTGCGTGACTCGTGCACGCCGATGCGCTTGTCGGGCAGGAAGCACCACACGCTCTCGTTGTCGCGGATGATCTCCCGCGCCGAGCCGGTGAGGGAAAACAGCCGCTGGCGGAAGCCATCCTCGCGCACGCGGTGGGCGATGCGCATGGTTTCCATCTTGCCGTCGTGCTCGTAGATGAACGAGCCGATGAAGTTGACCTTCTCCGGCGCCATTTCCACCCGCATCAGCCAGTCGGAAATCTCGTCTGCGCGCGCCGGCACCGTGGCCAGCATCAGCACCAGCGCCGACATGGCCAGCGCGAGGCTGCGGAACCGAACCGCGCCGACTCGCGGGAACCTGCTCATGGCGCCACCAGCATCACTCACTCGCTTCCCTGGCTGACGAACTTGGCGTAGGAAACCAGGCCGTTCAAGGCCGCCGAGCCGGTGAACTCGCCGTGCTCGACCAGCAACTGGTTCAGTTCATCCATGTCTGCCGCCGGTGCCGGCGCCCGGGTCTCCACCGCGGCCAACGGCGGCGCCGACGGCGTCAGCCAGTCCGGCACCACCATCACCGCCACCGCGGCGATGGCAGCGGCGGCGGCAAAGCCGCCGGCGAAGGCGCGCAACCGCTTCGGCGCCGAACCAGCAGGACGGCGGGCGGCCGGCAGCAGCCAGTCCGGCTCGGCTTCGACCTGCCTGGCAATGCGCGCGGCAAGGTCACCGCGACAGGCCTTGACGGCGGCCTCGCCCGGCTCGCCACGCAGCAGCGTGCCGATGAGCTGGTAGCGTTCCACCGTTTTCAGTTCCGCCTCGCCGAAGGAACGGCAGGCGTCGGCAAGGTCGCCGTCGGCAAGGTCCCCGTCCAGCAGGCGCGATATTTTCTCACTCATGCGTGTTCCCCGGTCGGGTCGCCGCCGACGCTTCCCGGCGTGAAGGAACCCGGGTACCGGGTTCGTGGCGGTGCAACCCCATGTGAAATCCACAGGTATAGACAGCGATCGGCAACGGAAATTCCAACCCCCTGGAAAAAAACCTCGTGACGGTCATTGCAGCATGTCCTTCAACTCGCGGTCGATGGCCTCGCGGGCGCGAAAGATGCGCGACCGCACCGTGCCGATGGGACAGGTCATCACCTCGGCGATCTCCTCGTAGCTCATGCCCTCGATCTCGCGCAGCGTGATGGCCTCGCGCAACTCGTCCGGCAGGTCGCGCAGCGCCGCCTGCAACACGTCGGCAATCTGCCGGGTCATGATGTTGTGTTCCGGGGAATCGCCCTCCTGCAAGCGGCCACCGGCCTCGGTATTGACCACCTCCTCGGCATCCACGTCCTGTCCAGGCGGCCGCCTGGACGCCGCCACCAGGTGATTCTTGGCGGTGTTCACCGCGATCCGGTAGAGCCAGGTGTAGAACGCGCTGTCGCCGCGAAACCGGTCCAGCGCGCGGTACACCTTGATGAACACCTCCTGCACCACGTCCTCGACCTCGGCATGGTCGTAGACATAGCGCGAAACCAGTGCCGAAACCTTGCCCTGGTACTTGCGCACCAGCACGTCGAAGGCGCGTTTGTCGCCGCGCTGTACGCGCGCCACCAGGTCCTGATCGAGTGTATCCATCACGTCCGTTTTTGCGGCGCGCCGGGGCGCATGCCTTGTTGGATGAGTGTTTCCATTCCTCCGAACCCGTCGCCGGCGGGCGTTCGCCGCGCCCTCGGCGCCTCCCTCGGGCCTGCCCGCGGACCGGGAGGCAGCGTGGTTGCCCGGGCCGGCCGCTACCGTGCCCGGGCGTGGCTAGTGTACCACGCGGTTCGCAGGCCACTGTCGCACCGCGACACGGCCCGACGGCCGCGCTCGGATTATAATGTCACCCGCGCCCGCGCCCAGCGGACCCGGCGACGCCCCCCAGACCACCATGCCCGGATCGCTCCGGCGCCAGGAGAACTGCTGCCATGCCTCATCCCGACACCCACTCGTGCGACGTGCTGGTGATCGGCGGTGGTGCCGCGGGTCTCAGCCTCGCCCTGCACCTGGCCGAACAGGGCCGCCAGTGCACCGTGCTGGCCAAGGAGGCGCTCACCGAGGGCGCCAGCCTGTATGCCCAGGGCGGCATCGCGGCAGTGCTCGACGCCACCGACAGCTTCGAGTCCCACGTTGCCGACACCATGGATGCCGGCGCCGGCCTGTGCCATCGCGACACCGTCGAGCGGGTGGTCAGCGAGGCCCCGGGCGCCATCGCCTGGCTGCGCGAGCGCGGCGTCCACTTCAGCGAGGACGCCGAGTCCACCACCGGCTTTCACCTGACCCGCGAGGGCGGGCACAGCGAGCGACGGGTGATCCATGCCGCCGACACCACCGGCCGCGAGGTGGAAACCACCCTCGAGCAACTGGTGCGGCAGCATGCCAACATCCGCATCCTCGACTTCTTCATCTGCATCGACCTGGTCACCTCGGCCAAGCTGGGCCTGGCCGGGCCGAACCGCTGCCTCGGCGTGCATGCCTACGACAAGCGCCGCGGCGTGGTCGAGACCCTGCAAGCCGACTGCGTGGCGCTGGCCACCGGCGGCGCCTCCAAGGTCTACCTGTATACCAGCAACCCGGACACCTCCACCGGCGACGGCATTGCCATGGCCTGGCGCGCCGGCTGCCGGGTGGCGAACATGGAGTTCGTGCAGTTCCACCCGACCTGCCTGTACCACCCCCAGGCCAAGTCCTTCCTGGTCTCCGAGGCACTGCGCGGCGAAGGCGCCCACCTGACCCTGGACAACGGCGAGCGCTTCATGCATGAGCACGATCCGCGCGGCGAACTGGCACCCCGCGACATTGTCGCCAGGGCGATCGACTTCGAGATGAAGAAGCACGGCCTGGACAGCGTGTTCCTGGACATCTCTCACCGCAGCGCCGAGGACATCCGCCACCACTTTCCGAACATCCAGGCGCAGTGCCAGCGCTTCGGCTTCGATCTCACCACCGGTCCCATCCCGGTGGTGCCGGCGGCGCACTATACCTGCGGCGGCATCGTCACCGACCTGGCCGGCAGAACCGACGTGGAGAATCTCTACGCGGTGGGGGAATGCGCCTTCACCGGCCTGCACGGCGCCAACCGGCTGGCCAGCAACTCGCTGCTGGAATGCCTGGTGTTCGCCGCCGCGGCGGCCGCCGACATCCAGGCATCGAGCCAACGCCGGGCGAAGCAACGCGTGGAACTGCCACCGTGGGACGAATCGCGGGTCACCGACCCGGACGAGCAGATCGTCGTTTCCCACAACTGGGACGAACTGCGCCACTTCATGTGGGACTACGTGGGCATCGTGCGCA
>CAYGJZ010000064.1:0-24978 GCA_964350265.1 uncultured Gammaproteobacteria bacterium
CGCCTGGCCAAGGGCGAGGAAACCCTCGACGACCATGCCATCAACGGCTTCCAGGGCGAAACCGGCGTGATGCCGGCCAAGGGCGGTTTTGCCCAGCTCAGCGACGACGAAGTCCGCGCCGCCGTGGACTACATGCTCGAGGCGGTTCGCTAGCGCGCCTGTCGCGGCGCGACTCCACCGTCGCGCCGCGCTCTTCCCCGCTCAGTTGAAGGCGTTGAAGGCGATGATGGTGGAGGTATCCTGCACCCCGCGCACGCGCTGGATCGACTCGATCACGAACCGTCCTTCGTCGCGCTCCTTCGGCAGGTAGCACTTGACCAGCAGGTCATACTCGCCGGAGATCGAGTACACCTCCGATACCCCTTCCAGTTCAACGATCTGGCTGGCGACCTCGTAGGCCTGGCCCAGTACGCACTTGACGTTGACGAACAGTGTTTTCATCTCGCTAGTTCCGAAGTTCCATCATCTGATACCCCGTCGACCGTGCCGGCCGACCGCTCGCGTATCCCGCCGGCTCAGCCGGCAATCCGGCTGCTGAAGGCGGCCAGGGCCTTCAGCCTGGCCATGCCCTCCCCGGCGGAGAGAATTTCCCGGGCACGGGCCACGCCCGCGCCGATGTCCGCCACCACGTCCGCCGCGTAGAGCGTGGCCCCGGCATTCAGCGCCACCATGTCGGCGGCCGGGCCGGGCACCCCGGAGAGTACCGCGGTCACCATCCGCAGGCTGGCCTCGGCGCTGTCGGCGGTCAGCTCCTCGATGTCGTCGATGGCGGCCAGAGCGAAGTCGGCCGGCTGCACGCGGTACTCGTCGACGGCACCGTCGCGCAGTTCCGCCACCGTGGTGGGCGCCGCCAGGCTGATCTCGTCGAGGCCGTCATCGGAGTGCACCACCAGCACGTGGTGGGCGCCGAGTTCATGGAACACCTCGGCCACCGGGCGAACCCACTTGCGGTCGAACACGCCCACCAGCAGGTCGCGCGCGCCGGCCGGGTTGGTCAGCGGACCGAGCAGGTTGAAGATGTTGCGCACGCCGATTTCCCTGCGCGGGCCGATGGCGTGGCGGGTGGCGCCGTGATGGGTGGGCGCGAACATGAAGCCGATCCCCACCTCGTCGATGCAGCGCGCCACCTGCTCCGGGGTCAGCGCGATGTTCACGCCGGCTGCTTCCAGCAGGTCGGCGCTGCCGGAGTTTCCGGTCGCCGCGCGGTTGCCGTGCTTGGCCACGTGGACGCCGGCGGCGGCCACCACCAGTGCACTGGCGGTGGAAACGTTGAACAGCCCGGCGCCGTCTCCGCCGGTGCCGACACAGTCGACGATGCGGCTGGCAGCCGGCTTCACCGAGGCGGCGAAGCCGCGCATGACGGTGGCCGCGCCGGTGATCTCGTCAACGGTTTCGCCCTTCATGTTCAGTGCCACCAGGAAGGCGCCGATCTGCGCCGGGGTGGCCTCGCCTTCCATGATGATGGTCATGACTTTCTGCATCTCGGCGCGGTCGAGGTTCTGCTTCTGTGTCAGTGCCCTCAGGGCGCTTGGCATGTCCATCAAGTTTTCCTTAGCGGGTAACGTCGGGCGGGCCATTTTACCCGTCAGCGCCCGTTCACACTAATCCGGTCTATCCCCCGGGCGACACGGCCGGGCCATGGCCGGCGCGGATTCCCGCTGCCCGCACCGGTTCTTGCCTGTCATTTCTTGGTACTGTATTTTTATACAGTGAACGGGAATCGATACGCCGAGTTGCACGCGATCAGCAACTTCACCTTCCTGCGCGGTGCATCCCACCCGGAGGAGTTGGTGGAGCGCGCCCGGGCGCTGGGCTACGAGGCCCTGGCATTGACCGATGAATGCAGCATGGCCGGCGCGGTGCGGGCCCATGTCAAGGCACGGGAGGTGGGCCTGAAGTTGCTCATCGGCAGCGAGCTGGTGCTGTCCGACGGCCCGCGCCTGGTATTGCTGGCCCCGGACATGGCAGCCTACTCGTCGCTGTGCGCCCTGGTCACCCGGGGCCGTCGACGCAGCGCCAAGGGCAGCTATGCCCTGCAGCGGGAGGACGTCTCGGCGATGGCGCGGGGCTGCCTTGCCCTGCTGCTTCCGCGCGCCACCCGCGCCGGCATGCTGGACGATGCCGACACCGCCACCGCGGATGCCGCCTGGATCCGCGACAGCTTCGGCGATGACGCCTGGCTGGCGCTGGAATACCATGGCGACGGGCTCGATGCCCGGCGACTGGCGGACTACCGCCAGCTCGGTCGGCAACACCGGCTGCCGCTGGTGGCCAGCGGCAACGTGCACCTGCACTCCTCCCGGCGGCGACCGCTGCAGGACGTGCTGACCGCCATCCGCCTCGGCGTGGCGGTGGGCGATGCCGGTTGGTCGCTGCATCCCAACGGCGAGTGGTACCTGCACAGCCTCGACCGGCTGGCCCGTCGTTTCCCCGCCGACCTGCTGCGCGAGACGCTGGTGGTGGCCGAACGCTGCGACTTCGGTCTCGACCAGCTGCGCTACGAGTATCCCCGCGAATTCGTGCCACGCGGGCGCACGCCCTACCAGCACCTGCGACGGCTGGCGGTGGAGGGTCTGCATCGCCGCTATCCCGGCGGTGCGCCGTCGAAGGTACGCGAGGTGGTGGCCCACGAACTGTCACTGATCGGCGAGTTGCGCTACGAGGCCTACTTTCTCACCGTGCACGACATCGTCGCGTTCGCCCGTGGTCGCGGCATCCTCTGCCAGGGGCGCGGCTCGGCCGCCAACTCGGCGGTGTGCTACTGCCTGGGCATCACCGAGGTCGATCCGGCGCGCATGGACCTGTTGTTCGAGCGCTTCGTGTCCCGGGAACGCAACGAGCCCCCGGACATCGATGTCGACTTCGAGCACGAGCGGCGCGAAGAGGTCATCCAGTACATCTACCGCAAGTACGGCCGCGAACATGCCGCCCTCACCGCCACCGTGATCAGCTACCGGCCGAAGAGCGCGGTGCGCGATGTCGGCAAGGCGCTGGGACTGGGACCACGGCAGGTGGAGGAACTGTCCGCCAACCTGTCCTGGTGGGATGGCCACGGCGTGCTGCCCGAACGCATTCGCGAAGCCGGCTTCGACCCGGACAACCCGGTGTTCCGCCAACTGTCGTGGCTGGCCGGCGAGATCCTCGGCTTCCCGCGCCATCTTTCCCAGCATACCGGCGGCTTCGTCATCGGCCACCAGCCGCTGCACACGCTGGTGCCGATCGAGAACGCGGCGATGGCCGAGCGCACCGTGATCCAGTGGGACAAGGACGACATCGACGCCCTCGGCCTGCTCAAGGTCGACTGCCTGGGCCTCGGCATGCTCTCGGCCATCCGCCGGGGACTGGCGCTGATCGAGGAGCAGACCGGCACCCGCTACACGTTGTCGACCATTCCCGCCGAGGACCCGGACACCTACGAGATGATCTGCCAGGCAGACACCATGGGCGTCTTCCAGGTCGAGTCGCGGGCGCAGATGGCCATGCTGCCGCGGCTGGCGCCGCGCAACTTCTACGACCTGGTGATCGAGGTCGCCATCGTCCGTCCCGGCCCCATCCAGGGGGACATGGTGCATCCCTACCTGAAACGGCGCCGGGGCCTGGAGCCGGTGCACTATCCAAGCGAGGCGGTGCGCCAGGTGCTGGAACGCACCCTGGGCATCCCGATCTTCCAGGAACAGGTGATCAAGCTGGCCATGGTGGCAGCCGGCTTCAGCCCCGGCGAGGCCGATGGCCTGCGTCGTTCGATGGCGGCCTGGCGACGTCGCGGCGGCCTGGAGCACTACCATGCCCGGCTGATCGAGGGCATGCGCGAGCGGGGCTACGACGCCGGCTTCGCCGAGCGCATCTACCAGCAGATCCTCGGCTTCGGCGAATACGGCTTTCCCGAATCCCATGCCGCCAGCTTCGCCCTGCTGGTCTACGTGTCCTCGTGGATGAAGCGGCATCATCCGGCAGCCTTCACCTGCGCCCTGCTCAACAGCCAGCCGATGGGATTCTACGCACCGTCGCAACTGGTCCAGGACGCCGCCCGGCACGGTGTCGAGATCCGGCCGGTGGACGTCAATGCCAGCCTTCGGGACTGCACGCTGGAAGACGCCGGCCCGGGACCGGCACTGCGCCTGGGACTGCGACTGGTTCGTCACTTCTCCCGCGAGGGCGCCGAACGCCTGCTGGCGGCGCGGGCCGAAGGCCCCTTTCGCGACGGCGGCGACCTTGCCCACCGTGCCGGCCTCGACCGCGGCGACCGCGATGCGCTGGCCGCGGCCGGGGCATTGAACACCATCAGCCGCCATCGCCACCGGGCGGCCTGGGAACTGGCCGCGGCGGTGCCGGAGTTGCCGGCCCTGCGGCAGGCCTGGCCGACGGAGGCAACGCCCCTGCTGCGACCACCTAGCCCCGGGGAAACGGTGCGCGCCGACTATGCCCACACCGGCCTGACCCTGGGCCCGCATCCCCTGGCCCTGCTGCGCGACACCCTGGACCCGATGCGCATCCGCCCGTCCAGCCGCATCGACCAGGCAGCCCATGGAACCCGGGTACGGGTGGCGGGACTGGTCACCTGCCGGCAACGGCCGGGAAGCGCCGGCAACGTGGTCTTCGTCACCCTCGAGGACGAGAGCGGCTACGTCAACCTGGTGGTCTGGCAACGGGTGGCCGAACGCTATCGCCGCGCACTGGTCGGTGCGCGGCTGCTCGGCGCCTACGGCGAGGTCCAGCGCGAGGGCCGGGTGATCCACGTCATTGCCCGGCAACTGCGTGACTTCAGCCACCTCCTCGGCGAGCTGGCCACGCGTTCGCGGGATTTCCGCTAGGGACCCGCACGCTGCTTGGACAACCTCGAAACAACTTTATAGAACTTTTAATAAATTACTTTATTGTTTGAATTTATACACTTTCCATGCCGGGCAACAGCACCACCTTGGGCGCCGCGATCCGCCCTTCCAGCAGTGCCGAGAAGGTTTCGGCACCCCGAGACAACGGCCGCGTCTCCACCCATCCAAGGTCGCCGTAGGCCCCCTGGTGGAGCAACGACGCCGCCGCGGCGAGATCGGCGGTGGTGTAGGTATAGGCGCCGATCACCGTGATCTCGGCAAGGGTCAGCTTGCGCGCGTCGAGGCCGCCATCGTTGTCCATCAGTCCCACGTGCACGAGGATGCCTCCCGGGGCCACCGCGCGCATCGCAAGTTCGCGGGTGGGTCGACCGCCGACGCAGTCCACCACCAGGTCGAAACCCCCCTCCTCCGTGCCTTCGTCCAGCGGGTCGTAGACCCGCCCCAGCGCCTCTGACGATACGCTCTCCCGGCGCAGGGCATTGCGCTCGGCGATCTCGATGTGACGGCATCCCTGGTGGCGCAGCAGCAAGGCCGTCAACAGGCCCACCGAGCCGCCACCGATGACCAGCGCGCGGGCTTCGCACAACGGTCGCGCCGCCACCCGTGCCGCCAGCACCAGGGCGTGCAGGCCGGTGGCGGCCGGCTCGCTCAATGCCGCGTGGACCGCGAGCATGTCCTCGGCCACGGGGACCAAGCACTGGTCCGGAATGGACAGCCGCTCGGCGTAGCCGCCGGGCCGGGTCATGCCGATCATGGTGCGGTTGGCGCAGATGTTGAAGCGGCCGGTGCGGCAGTAGTGACAGCGATGGCAGACGATCAACGGGTTGAGGATGACCCGCTGTCCGTCGAAGGCGCCGCCACGGGCCCGGCCGCAGATCTCGTGGCCGAGAATCAGCGGCGGCACGCGCCGGGCATCGTGGCCCTGGTAGGCATGCATGTCCGAACCACAGATGCCCACGGCCTCGATCTCGATCATCGACTCCCCCGCGGCCGCCTGCGGCTCGGGTTCCTCGCGCAGCGTCATCTCGCACGGGGCGGTATAAACCAGTGCCTGCATGGTGCCTGTCTACCTCGCGGTAAAGCCACCGTCGACGTACAACGTCTGGCCGGTGATGTAGTCGGAAGCCGGCGAGGCGAGAAACACCGTCGCCCCGTCGAGGTCATTGAGAACGCCGTTGCGGCCAATGGCGGTCTGGCCCGCCGCCCACGCACGGCGCGCATCGTCGTCGAATACCGCCCGCGTCAGCTCGGTGGGAAAGAAGCCGGGGCCGATGGCATTGCAGTTGATGCCGTGGCGTGACCAGGCTTCGGCCATGGCCCGGGTCAACTGCTCGATGCCGCCCTTGGAAGCGCCGTAGGGCATGCTGTCGGGAAAGGCGCGGCGCGACTGCAGCGAGGCGATGTTGATCACCCGGCCCCAGCCGCGTTCACGCATGGCCGGCAGCAGCGCGCGGGCGAGGAAGAACGGAACCGCCAGGTTCAGGTCCACCGTCAGGCGCCACGACGCCGGGGTGATCTCCTCGAAGGGCTGACGCAGGTTCACCCCTGCGCAGTTGACCAGGATGTCCGGCGCGCCGAGCGGTTCGGAGGCGGTGCGGGCCAGCGTCTCGAGACCGTCGAGATCGACCAGGTCGGCCGCCAGTGCATGCGCCCGGCCACCGGACCCGGCCACCTGCGCCACGGTCTCGGCCAACTCCTGTTCACGGCGCGCCACCACCACCACCGCGGCGCCGGCACGGGCCAGCGCCAGCGCCATGGCACGGCCAATGCCGCCGCTGGCCCCGGTGACCAGCGCAACCCGGCCATCCAGCCGGAAATCGACATCGCTCATGGGTGCAGACCGAAGCTCTCGTCCGGGAAGTACTTGTGCAGACGGTCGTCACCGGTCAGGGCATGACCCTCCATGCCCTCCATGCGCGAGATGCGCGAGGAGGCCACGCCGACGCTGCGATTGGCGTCCCTGGTCATGCGCTGCCAGGTCACCGTCTTGATGAACTTGCCCACGCTCAAGCCGCCGGTGTAGCGGGCCGCGCCCTTGGTCGGCAGGATATGGTTGGTGCCGGAACACTTGTCACCGTAGGCCACGGTGGTTTCCTCGCCGAGGAACAGCGAACCGTAGTTGGACAGGTGCTGCAGCCACCAGTCGAGATCCTCGGCCTGCACTTCCAGGTGCTCCGGGGCATAGGCGTCGCTGACCGCCACCGCTTCCTCGCGGGTATCCACCAGCACCACCTCGCCGTAGTCGCGCCAGGCATTCTCCGCGGCAGTGCGGTTGGGCTCCGGCAGGCGGGCGATGTAGTCGGGCACCTTCGCCATCGCCGCCTCGGCCAGTTCCCGCGACAGGCTTACCAGCCAGGCCGGGGAATCGGGACCGTGCTCGGCCTGGCCGACCAGGTCGGAGGCCACCACTTCCGGGTCGGCGCTGGCATCGGCGATCACCGCGATCTCGGTGGGACCGGCGAACAGGTCGATGCCGACGCGGCCAAACAGGATTCGCTTGGCCTCGGCGACGAAGCGGTTGCCCGGACCGACGATGATGTCCGCCGGGTGCCCGGTGAACAGGCCGAAGGCCAGTGCCGACACGCCCTGCACGCCGCCAAGGTTGAGTATGGTGTCGGCACCGCACAGGTTGGCGGTGTAGATGATCGCCGGGTGGGCGCCGTCATGATCCTTGTTCGGCGGCGAACACACCACCACGTTGCGCACGCCGGCCACCTTGGCCGTGGTCACGCTCATCACCGCCGAGGCGATGTGCGCATAGCGGCCACCAGGCACGTAACAGCCGGCGGTATTGACCGGAATCAGCCGCTGACCGGCAAACAGGCCTGGCGAGAGTTCCACTTCGAACTCGCCCATGCTGGCCAACTGCGCCTCGGCGAAGCCGCGCACACGGTCGTAGGAGAAGCGGATGTCATCCTTCACCGACTGCGACAACGATGCCGTTGCCCGCTCCACGGCCTCATCGTCCACCACCACCTGGCCTTCGAACCGGTCCAGTTCGCGGGCATAGGCCAGTGCCTTCTCCTCGCCGCCGGCCTCGATCTCGGCCAGCATGCGGTTAACGATTTCGCGGGTGTCGCCTTCACCGGTTGCCGGTGTCTTCTCAGCGCGCTTGAGGTAGGACGTTGCCATGTTCTCCTCGATTCAAGGGTTGATGAAAAATTCGTTGGTCGCGGTTCATTCGCCGTAGATCACGCCAGGCAGCCACAGGGCGATCTGCGGGAAGGTGATGATCAGGATCAGCCCGATGAGCTGAATGCCCATGAACTGCAACATGCCGCCATAGATATCCTTCAGATCCCATTCCGGCACCACGCCCTTGAGGAAGTAGGCGGACAAGGCCACCGGTGGCGACAACCAGGCGGTCTGCAGGTTCACCGCCACCAGGATGCCGAACCAGGTCAGGTTGAAGCCAAGCTGGTCGATCAGCGGCAGCAGGATGGGAATGATGATCAGCACGATGGGCACCCACTCCAGCGGCCAGCCGAGCAGGAAGATCAGGGCCATGATCATGAGCAGGATCAGGGTCGGCGACATGTCCAGTTGCAGCAGGAACTCGGTGAGCATGCCGGGTGTGCCGAGCCTGGAAAATACCGCGCCGAAGAAGTTCGATGCGGCCACCAGGAACAGGATCAGGGCGGTGATCTCCAGCGTCTTGATCAAGGCATCGCGGAATCCCGCCCAGGTCATGCGGCGGTAGGCCACGGTCAGCAGGAAGGCACCGAAGGCTCCCATGCCCGCGCCTTCGGTGGGCGTGGCCAAGCCGAACAGGATGCTGCCCAGGGCAAAGCCCACCAGGGCCGCCGGTGGCACCAGCCCGAGCAGGAACTCCTTCCACACCTCGCCCATCGACCCGGCGCGCTCGGATTCGGGCAGCAACGGACCCAGGGAGGGGTTCAGGTAGGAACGCAGCAGCGCGTAGCCGGTATACAGGAAGGCCAGCATGAAGCCGGGAATGATCGCGGCCGCGAACAGGTCGGTGACCGGCACTTCGAGAATCGGCCCCATCACCACCAGCATGATGCTTGGCGGAATGAGGATGCCGAGGGTGCCGCCCGCGGTGATGCTGCCGGCCGCCAGCTTCACGTCGTAGCCGGAACGGTTCATGGTCTTTGCCGCCATGATGCCGAGAATGGTCACCGAGGCGCCGACGATGCCGGTGGCGGCGGCAAAGATCGTCGACACGAACAGCACCGCGATGTACAGCGAGCCGCGCACCCGCGAGAGCATCAACTGCACCGCGGAGAACAGGCGCTCCATCAGTCCGGCCTGCTCCATCAGGATGCCCATGAAGATGAACAGTGGCACCGCCGCGAGGGTCTGCTCGAGCATCACCGCGGAGAACTGGAACGTCATCAGGTAGAAGACCAGCTCGCCGAAGCCCCACAGGCCGAACACCATGCCGAGGAAGATCAGGGTGAAGGAAATCGGGAAGCCGACGAAGATCGCGAACAGCATGAGGCCGACCATGATCAGGCCGATGTATTCGCTGGGGAGGTTGATCAGTGTGTCAATCATCAGAACGGCCACCGGTTGCGTGAGGAGGCATAGGCCGCCTTGAGGACCTCGGAAATGCCCTGCACCAGCAGAAACGCGATGCCGACCGGCAACGCGCTCTTGATCGGGCCCATGTACGGCATCCACGCCGTGTCCATGCCGCGCTCACCGCGCTCCCAGGCCTCCCAGGCATAGTCGATGGACATCCACATGAACACCACCATGCCGGGGAAGAAGAACAGCAGGTACAGCACCAGGTCGACTCTCGCCTGCGTGCGTGGCGACCAGTTGCGATAGATGAAGTCGGCGCGGATGTGCACACCCTTGGACAGTGCATAGGCAGCGCCGAGGGTGAAGGTGGCGCCGTAGAGAAAACGGCTGATGTCGAAGGCCCACATGGTCGGCGCGACGAAGAACTTCCGCGCCACCACTTCGTAGACCATGGCCAGGCACATGGGCACGACCAGCCAGCTCACCACGAAGCCGACCCAGCGGTTGAAGGTATCGATACCGAGTATGGTTTCGGCCATCCAGCCCGGCATGTCGTCGGGCAGCGTTTCCCGGGAGACCGAGTGCCCTTCGGCAATCAGCTCGTCGGCTGCTTCAAGATGTTCGGGCGCCTTTTCAGACATGTCGCAGTTCCGCCAAAAAACAAGCGGACCGTTGCCGGTCCGCTTTCAATGAGCCATGAACAACTGTGTATTGTTCCGCTGTTTGAATGCAGACTACTGTTGCAGGCTCTTCGCGAAGGCCTGGCCCAGGTTGGCATTGGAAGTCTGCGCGCCGGCCCAGAACGGCACGGCGGTTTCGGCGAAGGCCTTCTGCGAGTTCCAGACTTCCTTGAAGAATTCGTTCTCCTCGGCGTTCTTCTCCAGGCTGGCGCGCGCCGCGTTCATGTAGGCCGGGAAGTAGTCTTCCGGGGTGTCATGAAGCTGCACGCCGTGGTTGTCCACCAGGTCCTTCAGGGCCTTGCCGTTTTCGAAGATGCGGTAGCTCAGCGAACGAATCAGCGAAGCATCGGCAGCGACGTTCATGGCGTACTGCTGCTCGGGGGTCAGGCTGTTCCACACATCGCCGTTGATGTAGAGGTCGGCGTTGACCACCACCTGGTGCAGACCCTGCAGGTAGTAGTGCTTGAGCACTTTCTGGAAGCCGAACACGCTGTCAGGCTTCGGGCAGCACCACTCCGCTGCGTCGATGGTGCCCTTCTCCAGGGCCGGCAGGATGTCGCCACCGGCCATGGCCACCGAGGCCACGCCGATATCCTTGTAGGTCTGTCCCGGGATGCCCGGAGGCGTGCGGAAGCGGTACTTGCGAAAATCGTCCATGCTGTTGATCGGCTCCCTGAACCAGCCCAGTGCCTCGGGGCCGACCGGCTGCAGCATCAGCCCCTTGACGTTCACGTTCATCTCGCCCCACAGGCGATCGTAGAGCTCACGCCCGCCGCCGTACATGAACCAGGAGACGAAGGCGATGTTGTCCATGCCGACACCGGCGCCGGCTACCGGCGAACCGAACAGCATGGCGGCCGGATGCTGGCCGGACCAGTAGTGGGTCCAGGCAAAGCCGCCCTCGACCAGGCCCTTATCCACCGCGTTGAGCACGTCGCGCGCGGAGACCACGGCACCGTCGGGCAGGACCTCGATCTTCACCTCGCCGTTGGTCAGCTTGCTCACGGTGTCGCCGAAATCGCGCAACATGGTGATCTCGTCTGCCTTGGTGGGCAGCACCGACTGCACGCGGATGGTGACTTCCGCCTGCGCGGTACCCGCGGCCATGGCCGCGGCGAGGAATGCACCCGTTACGGGCAACCACTTGGCTTTCATCAATTGGATCCTCCTAAGGATTGAACGGTTGTCATTGCGCCATTCCCTGGTGCGTTTCTCCCTTGCTGTCCGATCCGTGCCCTGCCTGCCCTTGTCCGGGCCTCGCCGGGATCGCGGATCATCTCCGGGTCTGCGCCTGGTTGTTGTTGCCGCCGGAAACTCGGCGAAATAATTTGTAAGCGCTTTCAGATTTGTAATAGGATTGAATCAGTTTGTCCTTGACCTGTCAACGCGGACACAGAGAAAAACTGCGATGCGTTGAGCGAGGATGGTATTTATTCTTTGATAACAGATAATTACAAGACAAGACGATGATCACGCCAGGTGCCGACGCGAAACCCGATCGCGCAGGGCACGGAAAACGCTTACAGCAGTCGGCGTCGAACACGCCCAGGCTGGACGACGTCGCCGCCCGCGCCGGGGTCTCCACCGCCACCGTGTCACGGGTGCTCAACGGCCGCGTCTCGGTCACCGAGACACTGCGCGCCCGGGTGCTGGCAGCGGTGGAGGAACTCGGCTACGTCGCCCACGGCGCCGCCCGCGCCCTCGCCAGCCGACGCACCCGCACCATCGGCGCCATCGTGCCGACCATCGACAACGCCATTTTCTCCACCAGCCTGCAAACCCTGCAGGAACGGCTGTCGCAGTACGGCTACATGCTGCTGCTGGCCAGCTCGGACTACAACCTGCAGCGTGAACAGACCGAAACCCAGGCCCTGCTGGAGAAGGGGATCGACGGCCTCATCCTGATCGGCGAGGTGCACCTGCCCGGCGTCTATGCCCTGCTCGGCAAGAAACAGGTGCCCTACGTGAACATCTGGATTCACAACGAGGAAAGCCCGCATCCCTGCGTCGGCTTCGACAACTACGGCGCGGCGGTGCAACTGGCCGACTACATCATCGACATCGGCCATCGAAAGATCGCCATGGTCGCCGGCATCAACGAGGGCAACGACCGCGCGGTGGGTCGATCCAACGGCATGCGCGACGCCCTGCAGCGACGCGGGCTCTCCTTTCACCAGGGGTTCTACGAAGAGCGCGCCTATACCATCGAGGAAGGCCGCAAGGCCGCCAGTGCCTGGCTTTCCCACCCGTCACCGCCCACCGCCATCCTCTGCGGCAATGACATTCTTGCCCTCGGCGTGCTGTTCGAATGCCTCAACCGCGGCATCGACGTGCCCGGCGAGATCTCCATTACCGGTTTCGACGGACTCGACATCGCCGGCCACGTGCGTCCGGCACTGACCACCGTGCACATCCCCAGTGCGCAGATGGGCAGCCTGGCCGCCGACTACCTGCTCGGCCGCATCGAGAACCGCACGGTGGCGGAGAAGACCCGCCTGAGCACCTCGCTGGTGATCCGCGGAACCACGGCGCCGCCGCGCCGGCAACCCATGAAGCAGACATGAACGAATTCGACTACATCATCGTCGGCGCCGGTTCCGCCGGCTGCGTGCTGGCCAACCGGCTGAGCGAGAACCCGGCCAACCGCGTGCTGCTGCTGGAGGCGGGGCCCGAGGATCGCTACCCCTGGATCCACGTGCCCATTGGCTATGCCAAGACCATGTTCAACCCGAACTACAACTGGTGCCTGTACACCGAGCCGGACCCGGGCATGAACGGTCGCCGCATCTACTGGCCGCGCGGCAAGGTTCTCGGCGGCTCCAGCGCCATCAACGGCTTGATCTACATCCGTGGCCAGCACGCCGACTACGACGACTGGGAACGCCAGGGCAGTCCCGGCTGGGGCTGGCGCGACGTGATGCCCTACTTCATCCGCGCGGAGAGGAACCAGCGCGGCGCCAGCGAGTACCACGGCGCCGAGGGCATGCAGGCGGTATCCGATGTCGGAGAGCCCCATGAACTGGCCACCGCCTTCATCGACGCCTGCGTCGACACCGGCATGAGCCGCACGCGGGACTTCAACGGCGCCAGCCAGGAAGGTGCCGGCTACTTCCAGCTGATCACCTGGCGTGGCCGTCGTTGCAGCAGCGCGGTGGGCTACCTGCGGCCGGCACGCAGGCGCCCCAACCTCACCGTGCATACCGATGCCCTGTGCGCCCGCGTCCTCCTCGAGCAGGGGCAGGCACGCGGCGTGGAGTACCTGCAGGGGGAGAAGCGCATCACCGCGCGCGCCAACGCCGAGGTCATACTCAGCGCCGGCGCCATCCAGTCACCACAGTTGCTGATGCTTTCCGGCATCGGCGACCCCGAGGCCCTGTCCAGCCATGGCATCGACGTGGTGCATGCCAATGCCGCGGTGGGTCGCAACCTGCAGGATCATCTGCAGATACGCCTGATCCACGAGTGCAACCAGCCGATCACCACCAACGACGACCTGCGCAGCCTGTACCGCAAGTTCCGCATGGGCCTGCGCTACCTGCTGTCCCGTTCCGGTCCGCTGTCCATCGGCATCAACCAGGCCGGCGCCTTTACCTGGACCGGGGTGGAGAACGATCGCCCGGGTGAACCGGACATCCAGTTTCACTTCGCCGCCCTGTCCGCCGACATGCCCGGCGCGCCGCTGCACGACTTCTCCGGCTTCACCTCGTCGGTCTGCCAGTTGCGACCGGAGAGCCACGGGCACCTGGCGCTGAAAAGCGCCGACCCGCGCGACACCCCGGCCATGCATCCGAACTACCTCGCCACCGAGCTCGACCGTCGTACCGTGGTGGAGGCGCTGCGGGTGGCACGCAAGGTGGCCGACGCCCCTGCCCTCGCCCGCTACATCCGCCGGGAACACGCCCCGGGACCCGGGGTGGTGGACGACGCCGACCTGCTCGGCTTCGCCCGCGACACCGGGGTCACCATCTTTCACCCGTCGTGCACCTGCCGCATGGGCAACGGCGACAACACCGTGGTGGACCCGCGCCTGCGCGTCAAGGGCGTCGGTGGTCTGCGCATCGCCGACTGCTCGATCATGCCGTCGCTGGTGTCCGGCAACACCCATGCGGGGGCGGAAATGATCGCCGAGAAGGCCGCCGACATGATCCTCGCCGACAACCGCTGAACGGCGTCGGCGAGGCGCGTCAGGATTCGATGCGCACGATGGAAAACAGGAAGCAGCCGACGGCGAAGAACAGGAACAGGTAGGCCGCGGTTTCCGGCAATGCCCAGGCGGCGTAGAAGCCGCCGGAGAAGAACTTCTTGCCCAGCAGGTCGCCCACGTAGACCGCCAGCAACAGGTAGGAAAGGATCCGGAACATACGCTTCATGGTGTCTCCCCGTGGCCGGGCCGGCCGCGCACGGCCGGCATGGTGATCACTCGAACGGCAACCATCGGCTGCCGGCAATGGCTGGCGTGACGCGCGCTCATGCTGCCTGCCGCGCGCACAGCGCGGCAAGGATCGCGGCTACCAGTGTACTCGACTCCCACTGCGGCATGTGCCCGGCTTCCGGCAACAGGTGCAGGGCAACCTTGGCCGGTGCATTGAGCGCGTGCACGAATGGGATGACCTGGTCTCGCCGACCGTGGATCAGCCGCACGGGCACATCCAGCGCCTCGAGGTCGGGAACGATGTCCAGTTGCTGGACGCCGCCGGCGGAAACGCTGCTGCACAGCCGGGTCAGTGCCTCGCGGCGTTCACCGATACGCGCCAGCAACGGCTCGAGGAACTCGCGCCCCACCGCCGCGGGCTTGGCGGTCAGCTTGCGCATTTCCCGTTCCAGCGCCTCGATGGTCTGTCCATGCAGCATGCCGTCGACGAAACCCTGGTCGATGTCGGTGCCAAGTCCCACCGGGGCCAGCAGGCACAGGCCGCGAAGACGTGCACCGATGCGAGCCGCCACGCGGGCGGCAACACCACCGCCGAAGGAATGACCGACCAGCACGAAGGGCGCGGGATGCAGTTGTTCCAGGGCCCGTGCGAGTTGCTCGACCGCCTCCTCGAAGCGCTCCGCCAGCGCGCTGCTGCGACCGTGGCACGGCAGGTCGATGGCGGTCACCGGGATGCCCTGTCGCGCCAGCACGCTGGCATTGGCCGACCAGGCATCGACGTCGCCGAACAGGCCGTGCACCAGCACCACGCCGTCGGCGGTCTGCTGTTGCGGCTTCCATTGCTTGGCGAACAGCTTGCCGCCACCGACGTCGACCTGTCGCTCCTCGACGGCAAAGGTCATGGCACGTGCCGGTGCCACGCTGCCGGCCGTCCCGGCGCGCTCCACGTCCGCGCCGACCACGCGACCGTGGGGTCCGCTGCCATGCAGCGCACCGAGGTCGACACCCAGTTGCCGGGCCAGCGTCCTTGCCCAGGGAGAGGACGGCACCCTGCCCCCGCTTGCCGCGCGGACTGCGGGCCCGGCATCCGCCGGCGCGGGGTCCCCGGCCTTGCCGGCCGACGACGTGCCGGGCGTGGCGGCATCCGCCGCGGGCGCCGCGACCGGCTCGGCGGCCGGTTCGGGTTCGGCGGTCTTCGCCGGCGGTTCGCCGGCGAACTCTACCTTCGCCACCGGGTCGAGATGGTCGACGAGATCGTCGACCTCGGCGATCCAGGCCAGCATGCGGCCCTCGGTCGGCGCCGGCACCTCGACCACCGCCTTGTCCGTTTCCACCTCCAGCACGGGCTCGTCGGCCTCGAAATGGTCGCCAGGGGACTTCAGCCACTGGATGATGCGGCCACCACCGTCGCCTTCACCGAGGCGGGGAAGCAGGAATTCGGTTTCGTAACTCATGACAGGTTCCGGAAAGTCATCGTGGTTCAGTGGTTGCCTCGTCGGCATCGCAGCGGGCCAGGTCTTCCAGCAACAGCAACATGGCGGTGCAGTCCTGCTCCGAGCGGCCCCAGGAACGGGCCAGGGAAAACAGCTCCCGCGAGGCACCGCCCAGGGAAAGCGGCGCACCCACAGTGCGCGCGAGTTCCAGCGCCTGCGACAGGTCCTTCAGGCCAAGACGCAGGGGGAAGTCCGCCGACAGGTCGCCGGCCAGCACCTTGCGCGGGTAGTTGACGTTGATCTGGCCACGCCCGGCCACGGTGTTCTGCAGCACGTGCACCACGGTGTCCCGGTCGAGGCCGAGCTTGCGCGCGAACATCAGCGTCTCGGCGGTGATCACCATGGTGACCATGGACATGTAGTTGTTGACCAGCTTCAGCTTGATGCCGCTGCCAAGTTCCCCCACGTGCACGATCTCGTTGGCGAAGCAACGCAGCAGCGGATCGAGTTCTTGCAGTTCGTCCGTGCTGCCACCGGCCAGCACCAGCAAGGTGCCGGCGGCGGCATCGGCGGGCGTGCGACCCACCGGCGCGTCCACCAGCCGACGTCCACCGGCTTCGAGACGTCGCGCGAAGTCGATGGTCATCTCCGGCATGCCCGTGCTCATCTCCACCACCAGGGCGCCTTGCGCCAGCACCTCGGCGGCGCCGTCTTTGCCGAACAGCACCTGCTCCACGTGCCGGGACTCGGGCAACATGGTGAACAGGTAGTCGGCACCCTCCGCCGCGTCCCGCGGCGAGGCCGCCACCCGTGCATGCTCGACGTCGGCGAAGGCGGCACGGGCGCTGTCGCTGATGTCGTAGACCGCCACCGCGTGGCCGGCGACGGCCAGGCGCCTCGCCATCGGCGCGCCCATCACCCCGAGGCCGATGAATGCGATGTTCTTCATCACGCCGCTCCCGCACCGGGAACGCCGCCGTACGGTGGCCAGCCGGCTGCCGCCAGCACGCCACCGTCGCAGGCGACGGTGGTGCCAACCACGCCACTGGCCAGGGGCGACAACAGGAAGGCAATGACCTCGGCAATCTCCGACGGTTCCAGCAGCCGGTGCAATGGCGTCGCATCGAGAATCGGCGACAGGTCCCGCTTGCCTTCGCTGCGGCGCGAACGCAGGAACGGGGTGTCGGTCCAGCCCGGCGCCACCGCGTTGACACGCACGCCACGCGAGGCCCACTGCGTGCCCAGCGAGGCGGTGAGGTTGACGATGGCCGCCTTGGCCGCGCCGTAGGCCAGCACCGGGCCGGAGTTGTACGACAGCACCGAGGCAATGTTGACGATGGCGCCACCGCCGCCCTCGAGCATGGCCGCACCCACCACGCGACACGGGATCAGCGTGCCGTTCAGGTGCGACTCCATGACCTGGTTGAAGTCACCCATGCGCACCTCCTCCGCCGGTGCCGGGATGTCCGGCATGCCGGCGCAGCAGACCAGGCCATCCACCGGACCATCGGCACGCACCCGGGTCACGGCCTGGCGGCATTCATCCTCGTCGGTGACGTTGCACAGCCAGGGCTTCACCTGCTCGCCCAGGCGCGCAACCGTCTCGTCCAGGCGTTGCTGGTTGATGTCGAACAGGTGAACCTCGGCGCCACGTTCCACCAGGGCGGCCGCGGTGGCCTCGCCGATGCCGCTGGCACCGCCGGTGATGATGATTCTGCGCGAAGAAAAGCTGGAGCTGGTCATGAACGGATCTCGATGAATTCCACCACGATGCCCTCCGGGCCGTGGACATAGAAAGGACGGGTCACGCCGCCACGCAGGTCGCAGGGCGGCGAGTACGGTGTGTAGCCGGCATCGACGATGCGCTGGTAGGCGGCATCGGCATTGCTGACCTGGAAGGCGATGTGGGTGATGCCGCGATCGCTCTGGCGAATGTTCACGGTCCTGCCCTCGGGCTGGAAGTAGCGGAACAGCTCGATGCGGTAGCCGTTTCGCTCCAGCATGGCCCAGCGAATCGCGGCACCGGGCAGACCCACCACGGTCCCGAGGTTCTCCTCGTCGCGGTGTGCCGCCTCGTTCTCCAGGCGCATGCCGACCACGTTGCAGAAGAAATCCTGCGCGGCATCGAAGTCTTCCACGCAGACCGCCGTGTGGTGTGGACAGACCACCAGGTCGTCGAGCAGCGCGGGCGTGCTCATGCCGTCACCTCGCGCAGGCCGGCGACGATCTCGTCGCTGCCCGCCAGCGCTGCCTGCTCCAGCACCTTCGACACCACCGGCGAGGAATGGGTGCCGGACACGTGCACGATCTCGCTGTCGAGCTGGTCGAACAACCGCTCCTGTGCCGATTTCACCACGTGCGCGCCAAGGGAAGTTCCGCGGGTGGTCTGCTCGGCGATGAGCAGGCGATGGGTGCGTCGCACGCTTTCCTCGATGGTCTGCCAGTCCATGCCGAAGGGGTCCAGGGTGCGCAGGTCGATCACCTCGGCATCGATCCCCGATGCCTCCACCGCCTGCAGCGTCATCGGCACCACGCCGCCATAGGTCAGCACCGTGCAGGCCTGGCCGCGCCGCACCACCTTGGCCTTGCCCAGGGGCACCACGTAGTCGAGATCGTTGGGCACCGGGCCGCGCTGGCCGAACAGGTTCTGGTACTCGATGATCAGCACCGGGTCGTTGCAGCGAATGGCGGCATTGAACAGCCCGACGTAGTCGAAGGGCGTCGAGGGCGCGACGATGCGCCAGCCCGGATACAGGGCGAACAGGCCCACCGCGTCCATGGAATGCTGTGAACCATAGCCGGTGCCCGCCGACACGCGGCTGCGCACCACCAGCGGCAACGGGTGATCGCCGCCGAACATGTGCCGCACCTTGCCTGCCTGGTTGAACAACTGGTCCGCCGCCACCAGGGCAAAGTCCGGGTACATGATCTCGACGATGGGACGCAGGCCGTTGAGGGCGGCGCCGACACCAAGACCGGTAAAGCCGTTCTCGCAGATCGGGGTGCCGATCAGGCGATCGGGATACTTCTCGCCGATGCCGCGGGTCGCGCCCGCGGTGCCGCCGCGCAGACGGTGCACGTCTTCGCCGAGAATGATGATCGACTCGTCCGCCTCCATCGCCGTGCGCGCGGCCAGCGACACCGCCTCGATGTACTTCATCTCCTGCATGTCGGCCGCATCGAGGTCCTCGACCTCGCGCACGGTACAGTCCGCCAGTTCCGACAGGTCGCCACGAATGCCGTGTTCCACGCTGGCCGGGTCGGGCCACAGTTCCGCGCGAATCTGACGGCCACCCGGTCGCGAGGCATCCACCAGTTCACCGATGGCGCCATCCACCGCCGCCGCCGCGCGCTCGCGCAGGGACGCGAGATCGCCGTCGCCAAGAATCGACAGGCTGCGCAGCCGCTCGGGCACCACCGTCAACGGATCGCGATCCGCCCATGCCTGCTCTTCGTCCTTGTCGCGGTAGCCGAAGGCACTGCCGGCCAATGGCCCGGACTGGTGGTAGTAGCGGTAGGTCAGGGCCTCGATCAGCACCGGGCCGCCGTGCTCGTCGATATGCTCCCGCGCCCAGCGCATGGCGCAGTGCACCGCCACCGGGTCCATGCCGTCGACCTCGATGCCGGGTACGCCGAGGCCGGTGCTGCGCGCCGACAGCCGTCCTTCCCGGGTCTGCTCGCGGACATGGGTGGACACCGCGTACAGGTTGTTCTCGCACACGAACACCACCGGCAGATCGTACAGCGCCGCCAGGTTCATCGACTCGTAGGCGGAACCGATCTGCATCGCGCCGTCGCCGAAAAAGGTCACCGCCACGTTGCCGGTGCCGCGCAGTTTCTCGGCCATGGCGTAGCCCACCGCGTGGGGCGGGTTGCCGCCGACGATGGCATTGGAACCGAACACGCCGCAGGCATCCCACTTCAGGTGCATGGAGCCGCCACGGCCACCGGTAAAGCCCGGAGACAGCCCGAGGATCTCCGCCAGCGTCCGGGTCACCACCGTCTGCATGTCTTCGCTGAACGGATCGCGCAGCGGGTCATAGTCCTCGCCGGTGACGTGGTTCAGGGCCTTGGCGAGAAACTGGTGATGCATGCGGTGGGTGCCGTTGATCTTGTCCGCCGAGCCCAGCATCGACATGCAGCCAACGGCAACGCCCTCCTGGCCGATGCTGGAGTGGGCGGGGCCGTGCAGCACGCCCTCCTTGGCCAGCGCCAGCAACTTTTCCTCGAAGTCGCGCACCAGCAGCATCTGCTCCAGCCACTGGCGATGACGCGATGCGTCCACCCCCTTCCAGTCATCGTCGTCGGCACGCACCCGCAGCCACGGGGTTTCGATAGTCAGTCTCTCGGTTTGCATGGTTCGTATCTGTCAGGTCAAGAACAAGACGGTCGGCAGGACCCGGATCCCGGATCGCGCCGTCCTCGAACGGGTCGCCGGACGGCGACCCGCACTCATCGGTACACGGCTTCCTAGTTCAGGAACACCATGGAGATCTGCGGAAAGGCAGCGATCGCGATGGCCACCATCAACATGCTGATCATGAACGGGATGGCCCGGTAGGAAATGCTCATCGACGATGCACCGGTGATCGCCGACAGCACGAACAGGTTCAGCCCCAGTGGTGGCGTGATGAAGCCCAGGCCAAGCGTGGTCAGCATGAAGATGGAGAAGTGGATGTCGCCCATGCCGATCTCCTGGGCCAGCGGCAACAGCAACGGCCCGAGGATGACGATGTTCGGCGTCGCCTCCATGAAGGCGCCGGCAATCATGAAAATGCAGATCATGATGCCGATGATGAACATCGGGCTGGAGGAGATCGCGGTCAGGTCGGCCACCAGCGACTGCGGAATCTGCAGCAGGGACAGCGCCTGGGCCAGCGGCAGGGACAGCGCGATGATGGGCACGATGACGCCGTTGACCTTCACCGACGAGAGCAGCATGTCGGGAATGTCCTCGAGGGTGATGGTCCGCTGCACCAGGCCGATGGTGATGATCAGCACCACCGCGATGCCCGCCGCCTCGGTGGGCGTGAACACCCCCGAGTAGATGCCGCCGAGAATGAAGAACGGAATCAACAGCGCGAACTTGGCATCGTAGACGGTGACCGCCAGCCGGCGGATGCTGAAGCGCGTGGTACTGGTCTCGTAACCCATCACCCGGTTCATGACCACGTTGGCGACCATGATCGACAGCAGCACCAGGGTGCCGGGGATGATGGCGGCAATGAACAGCGTCGAGGCCGACAGTCCGAGCACCAGTCCGATGATGATGTAGCCGATGGACGGCGGAATCAGGATGCCGGTACACGAACCGGAGGCGACCAGCGCCGAGGCATAGGGCAGCGGGTAGCCGCGCTCCACCAGGCGGCCGGTGGCGATTCGCCCCATGGCCGCGGCACCGGCGGCGTCGGAACCGGAGATGCAGGAGAAGAACCCGCAGCCCAGCACCGTGGAACTGCCGAATCCGCTGCGCACCCAGCCCATCATGGCCTCGGCAACGTCAAGCAGCTTGTTCGACAGCCCGGTACGGACCAGCGCGTCACCGGTGAGGATGAACAGCGGGACGGCGACCAGGGGGAAGGCATCGAGGCCGGCGAACAGGCTCTCCCCCATCAGGCTCAGCGGCACGATGTCGGAGAAGTACAACAGGGAAAACGCGGAGATGCCAAGCGCAATCCAGACCGGGATGCCGAACAGGAACATCACGACCAGGGAAACCAACGACAGGATGATCTCCGGCGTCAGTGCAATCTCGGCGTAGCTACTGGTGTATTGGTACACGTCGACTCCTACTGGAAAAGCTTTTCTCTGGATTTCGGGGGCTCGTTGGCGAGCAGTCGGCGTCCATCCTCGAGCAGGGTCTGGAAAAACCGGACCATGATCAGCGAGAAGCCGAAGGGCACCGCGAACAGGTACCAGGCCTGCACGATGCGCAGACCGTCGGTCACCGACTGGTACTTGATCGACAGCAGGAACGGCTCCAGCGAGTAGCGCAGGGCGATGACCGCCAGCACCATGCCCAGCAGGGAAGCCGCCATGGAAAACAGGTTCTGGATGCGGTGGTTGAAATGATCCACCAGGATGGTGATGCGGATGTGCAGGCGGTCCTTGACCGCCATCGCGGCGCCGATCCACACCATGTAGATGAAGGAGTAGCGCGCGGTTTCCTCGCCCCACAAAGACGAGTAGGACAGCACGAAGCGTCGCACGACCTCCGAGAAGATCACGACGACAATGAACAGGTACAGCCAAAGCGCGAGGATTTTCTCGCCGTTCCTGTCGAGGAATCGAATCAGTTTCACGTCTCGTCCCGTGGCAAGGGTGTGGCAGAAAAAACCGCCGGACCGCGAAGGTTCGCGGCCCGGCGACCGCGCGATCAGGCCTTCAGATCGTGCACGTAGTAGCCGTCAAAGGTATTGGCCGCTTCGAGCAGTCGATCGAAATTGGCCACCGAACCGGCCAGCTCGATCTTGAACGGCTCCCATTCCTTGCGCTGGTGACCGGCCGCTTCCACCCATTGCGCCTTCTCTTCCTCGGTGGGCACGTAGAACTGCACGCCGGCCTTGGCCATCTCGGCCATGGCGAAGGCACGCGCCGCGGGCACGTTGGCCAACTGCTGGCGGGTGGTCACCTCGGCGGCGAAGTCGATCTGCTCCTGGGTCTCGCCGTCGAGGCCGTCGAACCACTGCTTGGACATGGTCAGCACGTTGCCGTCCGGCACCGGGGCCGAGAACGTCACCCAGCTCAGGATGTCGCCGAAGCCGAACACCCACAGACCCTCGATGGACGGGTCCAGTGCATCGGCCACGCCGGACTTGATCGCAGGCGCGGTCTCGCCCCAGGCAATCGGCGTCGGGTTGGCGCCGAGCAGCGTGTAGAGCTGGGCCAGGATCTTCGAACCGGGTACGCGGAACTTCACGCCCTTGAGGTCGCTCGGCACCTTCACCGGGGCATCGAACTTCTTGCCCACCGAGGTGGTGCGCGGATCGAAGGTCAGGTAGCTGAAGATCTTGTAGCCATTGGCCGCCGCCGGCTTCTCCACCAGTTCCTTCCACACGTCGGAATGCACGAGGTTGTTGAACTGCTGGTTGTCGGCGCACCAGTACGGCAGGTTGACCAGGTCGACTTCCTTGGCATAGGGCGCCAGGTTCGAGATCGAATGCTGGCCGATCTGGATGGTGTTGGCCTGGGTCTTCTTGGCCAGCTCGGTGCCGCCGCCCAGCACACCGTTGGCGGCGATCTTCACGTAGACCTTGCCATTGGTGATGTTCTGAATGTTGTTCTTGGCTTCGGAGACCGCGAACGGGATGCCGCGCTGCTGCTCCAGGCGATAGGCAGTGCCGATGATGGCCTGGTACTCGGCGGCCTCCTCGCGCTCCTTCTCCTCGCGAGCGGTCTGCGCGGAAGCCTCGCTGCTCAGCAGCGTGCCGGCGCCGGCCGCCGCCAGTGCAGCAGTGAAACCGTATTTCCCGGACAGGTCGAAGAAGCGACGCCGCTTCTCGTTCTCAATCTGGCGGGTTTCCTTCGACTCGTTATCGAAGTTGTCTTTCATCATGTGCCTCCTCTTGGTTGTGGCGTGGACGATGATCAGAATATGCCGTGGAACCTGTTCATCATGGTTCCGACGTGCATGCATGGACTGTTGTCCGGATGCCATGACGGCGGGACGACAGCAGAACAGAATCGGTTACGGCTCATGTCGATGACTCGGCGGACGGCGGCGCCGTGCTGGCGCGCACGATCAGGGGCGCTTCGAGTTCCTGGCGCCCGACCTCGGCACCGTTTTCGATGGCATTGACCAGGGCCTCGGCAGAGCGCAGGCCGATCTGGGTCGCGGGAATGTCGATGGTCGTCAACTGCGGCTCGATCAGTCGCGACATGGGATGGTTGTCGATGCCGACCACCGACAGCTCGGCGGGCACGCGGATGCCCCGGCAACGGGCCTCGATCAGGACGCCGTGGGCGATCAGGTCGTTGCCGCACATCAGCGCGGTCGGCATGCGCCCGGCATCGACCATCTCGGCGAATGCCCGGCGCGCGGCGTCGATGTCGTAGACGACCTCCACCACCGCCTGCGCGTCCACCGGGAGACCATGTTTCGCCATGGTCGAGCGATAGCCCGCGACACGTTGCCGGGCACGGTCGTTCTCCCGCGTGATGCCGGCGATCATGCCGATCTGCCGATGGCCGAGCGTCACCAGGTGTTCCATGGCGGTGATGCAGGCTTCCACGTTGTTGAAGCCGATGTGGTTGTCGCGATCGCGCTCGTCGGAAATGTAGGTTTCCACGTAGGGGCGGCCGGACTGTGCCAGCAGCTTGGCGGTCTGCGGCAGGCGTTCCTGTCCCACCAGGAACAGGCCATCCACGCCCCGCTCCAGCAGTCGCTGGACCACGCGGGCCTCGTCGTCGAGGGAATAGTCCGAGGACACCACCATCAGCGAATAGTCCATCTCGCGCAGCCGCTTCATCAGCGCATCGACGCCGCGGGCGAACAGGTCGCTGTCGATGGTGGGAATGACCGCGCCGATGGTCCAGGACTTGTTGGCGGCCAGGGCGCGCGCGGCACCGTGGGGGAAGTAGCCGAGGCGATCCATCTCGGCGAGCACGCGGTCGCGCAGGTCTTCGCTGACCAGGTTGGAGTTGTTCACCACGCGTGACACGGTCGCCGTCGACACCCCCGCGGCGGCGGCGATGTCGGCCTGGCTGGGCAGGCGGCGCACTGGGACCGAACCCGGCGCTGGCCTCATGGGCATGCCTTGCGATTCACTGTGGCTTTCCTCCGTGGCGTATCGTCCGTTCGCGATCGCCATCATTCGTAATGTATGCGCATACATTTTTCTGTATGCGCATACATTTGTCAACACGCCAGATTCATGAAAGCCTGTCACCTTGGTTTTCCTGAGCATTTCCCGTCCATGAGCCCCAGCAAACGCCTCGAGTCGGCCCCCAGAGCCCCTGGAACCCATCATCGATTGCCGATGGTCGCCACGCTGCGTCCGCGCTTCCACGCCACCGTCATCGTCATCGTCGGCCTGCTCGGCGCAGCCGCCGCCGTAGCGCAGGATGGCAACGGCCTGTCCTCCCTCGGCGGACCGCCGACCAATGCCCTGGACATCCCCCGCCCCGAGGCATCGCCGCCACCCCGAAGCGATGAGGCCAACCGCGTGCTCGAC
>CAYGJZ010000065.1:0-18832 GCA_964350265.1 uncultured Gammaproteobacteria bacterium
GGCGCCCAGTGGGCGGCGATGCGCTGCAGCGCCGGGCGTTCGTCGGCGACTTCCGTGCACAGGCAGGCATCGGACACCACCAGCGGCATGAAGCCGAAGTCGCGGGCCGTGCGCGCCGCCTGCTCTACGCATTCGTCGAGGTGGTAGCCACACAGCAGCAGCGTGCGGATGCCCAGGGTCGACAGCATCTGCACCAGGGGCGTGCCGAGGAAGACGTTGCCGAAGCTCTGGTAGGTGATCACGAAATCCTTCTCCTCCCGCGCCTGGTCGAGGTCGGCGAAGATCTCCGAATCCCACTGCTTGCGCGCCGCCGTCCAGTCCAGTCCTCCGGCCTGGTAGGCATACTGCACGGCATCCATCGGCGTCGCCGGGTAGTGGTCGCGAAAGAACTCGTAGCGCATCCAGAACAGTTGCGCCCCGGCGGGCCGCAGCGCACCGACCAGGCGCCGGGTGGTGGCAACCGTGCCGTCCGCGCCGATGCCGCGCTCGAACAGCCGCGACTGCGCCTGTGCGCCATCCGGCGAGAGCACGCTGTTGGTCGGGTCGATGAGCAGCAGCGCGGTGGGCAGGCGGAGCAACGAGGCGACATCCAGGTCGTCCCATTGCGGGTGCAGGTAGCTAGGCATCGCGGACTCTCGATCCGTGCGTGGGACCACTGCCCGTTCACCGGGACCGGGCAGTGGGTGGTTGGCTATTTCAGGAAGTTGGTCCAGATGCGGTCGTACATCCTGACCACTTCCGGGCCGCACGGCGGCACGAACTCGGGCTCCGGCGCCGAAGCCGGCGGCTGGTACTCCGGAGACTCGAGGATTTCCGCGTCAATGTACCGCTCGCTGCCCTTCACGCCGTTGGCATAGGCGGTGAAGTTCGACTGCATGGCGGCGTTCTCCGGGTCCATCATGAAGTTCAGGAACAGCTTGGCGTTCTCCAGGTTCTCGGCATCCTTCAGCACCACCAGGTTGTCCATCCAGCCGGTGAAGCCTTCCTTCGGATAGGCATAGTGCATCTCCGGGCGCTCACGCCGTGCGCGCAGCGAAAACCCGTTCCAGATCTGCGCGATGTCCACTTCCCCCGAGTTGATCAGTTCCTTCGACTCGTAGGCGAAGGACTTGATGTGCGGCTTGACCTCCATCAGCAGGTCCATCAGCTTGCGCAGGTCGTCCGGGTTGGCGTTGCAGCGCGGCAGGTCGAGATAGCGCAGCGCGGCATTGATGACGTCGTTGACGTCGCGCAGCAGGTTGATCCTGCCCTGCAGTTCCGGCGGCGGATCGAACAGCAGCGCCAGGGTGTGGATGTCGCCCTGGTAGACGTTGGTGTTGACCACGAAGGTGGTGGTGCCCCAGTTCCAGGGGATCGAGTACTGGTTGCCCGGATCCCAGTAGACGTTCTTCCAGCGGTCCTCCAGGTGCACGTAGTTCGGCATCTTGTTGGGTTCGACCCGTTCGAGCATGTCCTCCTCGATCATGATCGCCACCATGTAGTCGCCCGGTACCGCGATGTCGTAGCCGGTCGCGCCGGCCTTGATCTTCGCCAGCATGGTCTCGTTGGAATCGTAGGCGTCGATGGTCACCGAGACGTCGTGCTGTTGCTCGAACTTCTCGATCATCTCCATGCTGGTGTATTCACCCCAGTTGAAGATGTTCAGCTTGCCCGCCGCCAACGCGGCGGCGGGTGTCGTGGACAGGCCAAGCGCCAGCGTGGCGTTCAGCAGCAGGGATCTCGTGGTCATGGTTTTTCCTCCAGGGTTTCTTCTTGGTGCAGCTTGCGGGGCGCGGAAGGACTACTTGCCTTTCCGGCCGAGAAAGTAGGAACCGGAAACGAACAGGATCGACACGGCCAGCAGGACCGTGGAGATGGCATTGATCTCGGGGGTGACGCCGAGCCGGAGCATGGTGTAGACGTAGACCGGCAGCGTGCTGGTGCCGGCGCCACCGACCATCGCGGTGATGATGTAGTCATCCAGGGAGATGATGAAGGCGAGCATCGCCCCGGACAGGATGCCCGGCAGCAGCAGCGGAAAGGTCACCAGCCGAAAGGTGTGCCAGGGACTGGCATAGAGGTCGCGCGCGGCTTCGTCGAGACGCGCGTCCATGACTTCCAGCCGCGCGCGGATCGGCAGGTAGGCAAAGGGAATGCAGAAGACGCAGTGGGCGATGATGACGTTGCCAAGGCCCAGCTTGATGCCGGCGAGGACGAAGAACGACAGCGTGCCCACGGCGATGACGATCTCGGGAATCATCATCGGCATGCTGACCACGGCCAGGATGACGGCACTGCCGCGAAGCGGCCGGCCGCGGGAAGTCGCCAGGGCAATGCCGGTGGCCATGACGGTGGCGACCACCGTGGCCACCACGGCAACGATCAACGAGTTGACGGCGGCCTGCTGCAGTCCCTCGTTCTGGGTCGCGCGCAGGTACCAGTCGATGCTGAAGCCCGACCAGATGGTCACCGCGCGGTTGGCGTTGAAGGAGAACACCACCAGGATGATGATGGGCACGTACAGGCAGGCCATGCAGAGCCAGGCCAGCGCGGCGAAGCCGGGAAAGTTGCCGATGCGTCGTCGGCGCATGCGCGCGCTCATGACTTCGCCTCCGCCCCGACCTTGCCCTGGCGGGTGCTGTAGACCACGTAGGCCACCAGCACGATCATGATCGAGGCCAGCAGGATGACCGCCAGCGCGGCGCCGAACGGCCAGTTGCGGCTGCTCATGAACTGGAGCTGGATCAGGTTGCCGATCATCAACCGCTTGCCGCCACCGAGCAGGTCGGGGGCAAGAAAGGTGCCGAGGCTGGGGATGAAGACCAGCACGCTGCCGGCGATGATGCCCGAGCGGGCATGGGGCAGGACGACCCAGCGGAACACCTGCCAGCGGCTGGCGTACAGGTCATGGGCCGCTTCGAGCAGCTTGACATCGAGTTTCTCGAGGTTGGCGTACAGCGGCAGCACCATGAACGGCAGGTAGCTGTAGACCAGGCCGACGCCCATGGAGAAGTCCGTGTACATCATCTCGATGGGCTGGTCGATGACGCCGAGCCACAGCAGGCTGTTGTTGATCAGCCCGCGCTCGCGCAGGATCAGCAGGATGCAGAAGGTGCGGATCAGCAGGTTGGTCCAGAACGGCAGGGTGATGGCGAACACCCAGGCATTGCGCCGGGAGGCCGGCCGGGTGGCGATGAAGAACGCGGTGGGAAAGCCGAGCAGCAGGCAGGCAACCACCGAGAAGATGGCCAGCAACAGCGAACGCAGGAAGATCTCCAGGTAGGCGGTGTTGAAGGTGAGCGTGTTGTCGAAGATGTCCCGCTCGAACAGGAACTGGCGGTAGGCATCGAAGGAGAACTGCCACTCGACGCCGCCGTAGGTGGCCGGGGTCAGGAAGGAGAACACCACGATGATGAGGACCGGCACGCCGAGGAAGATGCCGATGGTCAGCATGCCCGGCCCGAGCAGGAGCAGGCGGCCGAGCCGGTTGCCGGGCGCAGCGGCCCTGCTGCCGCGGAGCGGCGCCGTCTTCGCCGGCTTCAACCCGGCGGCCCCGGCAGCCTTGCCGAGGCGGTTCGACTGGTCGATGCCCACCGGGTTCAGTGCTCGAGCAGCCGAATGGCTTCCGGCGGAATGGCCAGGCCGACCCGGCTGCCCTCCGGGTGCCGGGATTCGGCCACGTGCTCGTCGGACTGGCGAACCGTGAAGTGCACGCCGCCGCCGACCTCCACGTCGTAGGCGCAACTGACACCGGCATAGGTGCAGCGCCTGATCACGCCGGGCAGGACGTTCAGCCCGGATCCGTCCAACGCCGCCGCCTGCGTGGAAATGCGGATCTTCTCGGGGCGGATGGACAGCGTCACCGATGCGCCGCTTGCCAGTTGCCTTGTCCTGCGCGCCTGCAGCGTCACCTGTCGATCGATGATGCAGGTGACCGCGTCACCGTCGCAGCCTGCCGTGGTGGCGTCGACCAGGTTGGTCTCGCCGATGAAGTCGGCCACGAAACGGTTCGTCGGGCGCTCGTAGATGTCCGCCGGGCAACCCACCTGGTGTACCTGGCCACCCTCCATGATGGCGATGCGGTCACTCATGGTCAGGGCCTCGTCCTGGTCATGGGTGACGAAGACGAAGGTGATGCCGGTCTCGCGCTGCAACGTCTTCAGTTCGCTGCGCATCTGTTGACGAAGCTTCAGGTCGAGCGCGGACAACGGTTCGTCCAGCAGCAGCACCCGCGGCGACGGCGCCAGCGCCCGGGCCAGCGCCACGCGCTGTTGCTGGCCGCCGGAGAGCTGCGACGGCTTGCGCTGGCCCAGCCCGTCGAGGCGGACCATGGCCAGCATCTCCCGGGCCCGCGTACGGATCTCGCCGTCCGGGTGGCCGCGCATGCGCATGCCGAAGCCGATGTTCTGCTCCACCGTCATGTGCGGGAACAGCATGTAGCTCTGGAACACGGTATTCACCGGTCGGGCCTCCGGCGGCAGTCCCTCCATGGGTTGGCCGAACAACCGGATGCTGCCGCGGGTGGGGTGTTCGAATCCCGCGGTCAGTCGCAGCAGCGTGGTCTTGCCGCAGCCGGACGGGCCGAGCAGGGTGAAGAACTCGTTGTCCTCGATGGTCAGCGAGACATCGTCGAGAACGGTGACGTGGCGATCACCGGGGCCGGGGAATTCCATGGTGATGCCGCGAATGGCAACAGCGACATCTTCCATCAGCTTGTGTACAAGGTCATCGTGCAAGACTCCTGTAATCGTCGAACATCTTCTACCTGCGCCGTCGTTGGCGGACGACGGGATGCAGGAACGATTCGGGGTCGCTGCACCAGGCGTGCTGCGCCATCCCTTCGACTCGCTCTGCAGTTCGCGCATGCCGGACAGGAGTGGAACTCCGCACGGGACTTCGTTGACGGCACGGGCAGCGAGACCCGCGGAACGACGCCTCCGTGTACACCGGCACAGGCGATGCACAGGCGGCAAGTGTCCGAAGCGTGGCTTGGCCCGTCAAACGAATAATCTGGATACCGGCTATTGAAAACGTCGAAGCGTGGCGTTGCGTCGGCGACAACGCGGCCTGTGCGCGTCAGCCGGGGGGCGGTTCGCGGTCCTCCGGGGGAAGCCCGGCGGCGACCTCGCGCAAGCCATCCACGGCCGTGGCAAGCACGTCGTTGTCCACGTGTCGCGGATAGACCATGTAGGCAGGCAGGGTGAAGGACGCAGCGCCCGGCACCGGGAACAACGTTCCGGAGTCGAACTCCCTGCGCGCCATGCGGAAGGGCAGGAAGCAGCTGCCGCCGTTGCGCAGGATGATCTGTGCGCCGAGCCAGCCGATGCTGGCCCGCTGCGCCGAGGTCTCGAGGTCGGGAAACGAGGTGTGATGCCAGGCATAGAAGCCCGGACCCCAGTCCACGTAGACGTACTCCGGGTCCGGCCAGGGCGTGTCGGCACGGGTACTGGCGAGCACCAGGGTATCGTCGAACAGGCCCTCGACCACCAGCCCGGGCACGTGCTTCGGCGTGTACATCAAGGCGATGTCCAGCGTGCCCTCGACCAGGCGTCGGACCAGGTCGTCCTCGAAGCCGATGTCGCTCTGCACGGAGACGTCCGGTGCCTGCTCGCGCATCCAGCCGACCCAGGCCGGCAGGAAGTCACTCCACAGGGCAACGCGACCGGCGATGCGCAGGCTGGCCCGGAACTGGTGCGGCAGGCCGAGGTCGTGCAGGGCCTGGTCGACGGTGAGCACCAGGGTCTTTGCATGGGGCACGAAGCGCTTGCCCGCCGGCGTCAGGCGGGCGCCGGTACGGTCGCGTTCGAACAGCCGGGTGCCGAGTTCCTCTTCGAGGTTGCGGATGCGCGTGCTCACCGTGGACTGGGTGATGTGCAGCTGCTCCGAGGCCGCCAGGAAACTGCCATGCGCGGCGATGGCAAGAAACGTATGCGCTTGAACGATGTCCACCAGGCAGCACTCCCACACCCATGTCGAATTCGAATAGTAAGCAATGGATCGTTGGTGCCATGTTATAACAGGTGCGGGCCGTTCCGCCCGCCCCGGGCTGCCTGTGGGCATGCCGCCCGCGGGCGCCGGAATGCCGTTGACGAAACCTGGTTGCTGGCCTACTCTACGCCGCATGCAAGCGCAGCTTCCCGTCATCGCCGGCCCCACTGACCGTCGCCATGCCCCCGGCATGGCGCGGACATTCGTGTCCGACCTGGCCAGTTCCGGATACCGTGATCGCAGCATCACGCTCTCCACGGCCCGACGATCCCCCGTTCACCCCTAGCGCGCTTCCTCGATCGTCGGGCCTGCTCCAGGCGCAGTATCCCGACCCGGTCCCGTCCGGGACATTCCATCGAGGTTATCCATGTCCGTTCTTGTTGAAACCGATCGGTTGTTCACCGATCTTGACGTCGTGCGCATTCGCAAGCTGGTTGAATCCCTCGTCCCCGAGTCTCTTTCCGACCAACTGGACGACTGCGAGTCCGTGTCGCCGAAGCAGATCCCCGGCGACGTGGTCACCATGAACTCCCGCGTGGCCATCCGCGATCACGGCACCGGTGCCGAGACCTCCTTCACCCTGGGCTATCCCGGCCGGGTGGAGATCGAGCGCGGCCTGGTCTCGGTGCTGTCGCCGCTCGGCGCCAGCCTGCTTGGCCTGCGCGTGGGCAGCGACTTTTCCTGGCGCACCCCCGACGGCCGCGAGCGATCGGCCACCCTCACCGCCATCCTCTACCAGCCCGAGGCCAACGGCGACTACACCGCCTAGATCCAGGCGCGGTGGTCACGCCCGCCCGCGCGGCGGCAGGGAGTTCTTTCCGCTGCCGTCGCGCGACGCGGGTGCCGCTGCCCCGGCAAAGCAGGTCGTCCGTCCACCGCTTGCCGCCGTCGGTCGGCGACGGACGGCATCGAGACGGGATTGGGGTACCCTTGGCGTTCGACTGTGAACGACAAAGGCAGGGGATACGGTGAGCTTGCTGGCCCTACATCCGGAACGACGATACGGCAGGACGCCCATCGTTTCCGCGCTGATCGAGCAACTGGGCGAGGGAAGCGCCTACGCGGTCTACCAGCTCAGCCACGACGAGCGCTACCGCGTGCTGGGCGAGATGAACAAGGTTTTCGCCAATGCCGCGGTCACGCGCAGGGCCTGGGTGGACACCCCGGCCATGTCCCTGGAAGAGGCCGCGCCGCTGCTGCGGGACAACGCCGCGCTGCAGGCCAGGATCGCCGAGCAGGTGGCTGCCTCGGATCGTTCGCAGGCGCGCAAGGACAACATCATCGCCGCCCTCGCCAACCCCGAGCGCATCGTCGCCGCGTTGCGCCTGCTGGAACGACTGCCCGCCGAGGACGTGCTGTTCGGTCACGCGGTGCGTCACCACGGCCAGCAGTACCTCGCCGCGCTGAACTTCGAGATCCAGGCCCTGGCCCGGGCCAGGCTCGACGGTCTCGGCACGGTGGCGGTGGATCGCGACCGGGTCGAGGAGGACACCGACGAGCTTTCGGCCCAGGTGCATCGCTTCCTGGTCTCGGCCATGCCGCTGGTGGCGTCGCTGGATCCGCACGGCCTGCGGCAACTGGCGCGTGCCTTTCTCGGCGAGGTCGACGAAGCGGTGGCCGAGTACGCCGCGAAGCTGGTCGAGCAGCAACTCCTGCTGCGCGGTGGGCGGCTGGACAAGAAGCAGGCCCAGGTCATCCTCGACATCGACGATGCCCTGCGCGACTTCCTCTGCGCGGTGGCGGTGGCCCACCGCCTGCTGCAACTGGCCGAGTCCGATCCCGACGCGGAGATGGCCCAGGACTACCAGGAGGCCGCCGCCGCACTGCCCTTCGCGCATTCGCCGCCCAACGGCAGGGACACCGACATCGACGAGTTGACGCCGTCCGATCGCCTGCTCGAGATCTATGGCGTGGTGCGCAGCGTGCGTGTCTTCCGCGAGGGTGCCGACAAGGTGGTCACCGCCGTCATGGTCGAGGACTTCCGCGCCCGCCACCAGGTGGAGGTCACCAGCAGCTATCGCAACCTGCTGCGCACCTCCCTGGCCGCAGGCAGCGTGATCAACCTCAACGGCGAAGCCTACGAGAGCGAGGGCACGGTGAAGTTCCGCGCCGCCCAGGTGGCCTACAGCCGCCAGGCGGAGGAAAGCTGGCTGGGCTTCCTGCACCGCCAGGTGCTGGTGGACTATCCGCGCTACCGCGGCGGCCTCGACGGTCGCTGGTGTTCGAACCTGGCCGACGGCAGCTGGGTCAACGAACCCCTCGACGTCCACCGCCTGTACCGGAGCTGAGCATGGACGAGTACCTGAGCGAAGCGCAGAAGGCCGAGATCAAGGCCTGTTTCGCCGTCGCGGACGGCATGGCGGACGATGTCTACTTTGCCTACGTGGAGGGCATGATCGCCTCGGCCGAGGCCGTGGGTGGCGCCATCGGCGCGGGTGGCCAGGCGTATACCACCTTCGTTGAATGCATCATCACCGCCGGTGCCGACTGCGCGGGCAACCTGGCCTCCCTGGTCGACGACATCATCGAGACCCTGGCCTCGGTGGCCGACGCGATGAACAGCTTCGACGAGGCCGAGAGCAACCTGGCGACGGCGCGGGCCAAGGTGGAAGAGTGCAAGGCCATGTGCCATGTCTACGCCGAGCAGGGCGCCGCCGACGAGGGCCAGGAAGAACGGCTGAGCGAACTGGAAGCGCAGATCGACCAGCAGAAGGCGGAACTCGACGGCCTGCGCCAGGAGCTGGAGGCGGCGCTGTCGCAGTTGCAGCAGGCGCAGGAAGACTGATCCCCGCCCGCGCATGCGGGCGGCGGCCATTCCCCCGCACCCGGGCCATGAAGTTCCGATTCGTCACCAACCTGCGGCCCCAGACGGTGGCCAGCTTTGAGAACAGCGGTCACCGGCCCATGGCCTGGCTGTTGTCCACCCATCGGCTGACCCGCCAGACCGAGTCCTATGCGCTCGAGGCCCGCGAGCAGGGGCTGGACCTGTTTGCCGACAACGGTACCTCGGCGCTGATTCGGCAGGTGGTGCAGAAGTTCGCCGAGCCCCTCGCCGGCCTCGCCAACGAGATCCGCGACCTGCGCCGCTCGCTGCCCGAGCAGCGCCGCATCCCCTTTCCCCGGGAGGTGCCCGACGACCTGCGCCGGATGACCTCCGACGCCGCCCACGCGGTGCTCGACGAGGTCGATGCGCTGTGCGCATCGGCGTCGCTGGAATCGGTGCTGTCCGACCAGTTGCGCATGCGGCCCACCCACATCATCGCCAAGGAACACTTCGGAGCCGCCTGCCTGCTCTCCCTGGGCCTGGAACGCGAGATCACCGGCTGGGGCACGTCCTACTTCCATCGGCTCAACCAGGTCACCATCGATGACTGGCAGCGGGTGGTGGCCGATCCCCGCTGCCGGGACGTGGCCGTCTATGCCACCTTGAGTGCCACCGACTACAACGTCGCCCGCTCGGTGGCCCGGCGTGCCGCCGAGCAGGGCGTGGACCGGGTGGCCATGGGCTATGCCGGGATCAACAAGGACGCCACCTTCGCGTGTTCCTACTGGCAGGGCAGCCGCTACCCGTTGCCGGGCAGTGCGCCGCGCCGCAACATCCGCGGCACCGGCATCGCGCTGGGCATCCGCGACGGCTACCGCGACGCCGGTCGACCGCTGCGCGCCTTCCATGCCCTCGGCCTGGGCGCCACGTCGCAGATCCCGGTGCTGGCCGCCTGTTTCGACGAGGACACGGAGATCAGCATGGATGCCACCAGTCCCATGTACGACTCGGTCAACGACCGGGTGTTCTACGATCACGGGGCGGGGGGCGATCGCCGCCTGCTGCGCGAGATTGCCAGCGACATCGTCGAAGGCGGCGACTGGCACTTCGACTGTCCGTTCTGCCGCTACCTGCGCGAGCGCTTCGGTCACCGGCCGGAGGCGGCGCGGGCCTGGTGGCAGGCCTCCGGCCGGCCGTCGATCACGCGGGCCGACCTGCACCCGGACGAGCCGCTGGGTGCCGCCATCCCCACCTTCGCCAGCGCCCGTGGCGGCGACACCGCGGTGCAGACCCGCGGCCGCACCGGGCACAACCACTGGGTGCTGGACCGGCTGGCCGCGGCGGTGCCCGACAGCGGAAGAAGGCAGTGGGGGCTTGCCCGTCTCGACGAACTGGCCAGCGCGCCCAGTCGCTACGTGCGCTGGGGCGTGAGCGCCGCGCGGGAGATCATCGAGCGTGCCGGGGACTAGGCGTCGCCACCCTCGCCGCGGCCGGACTTCGGCTTCCTCCCCGACCGGGTCCTGGACCCCGGCCGCTTCGACGATGCCTCGTGCTTCATCTGGTCGACCAGCTCGGAGAGAAAGTCGATCATCTGGCGGGATGCCTGCACCGCCGCCTCCTCGTCCAGCGCGGCTACCGCGCGCAGCAGCACCGAGTGGGTATTGGCGGCGCGTCGCAGGTCGCCCTTGCCGGCGCTCAGCAGGGTATAGGCGAACTGGCGCGAGAGGGTGTACAGGCTGCCCATGAAGTTGGCCAGGAACTCGTTGCGGGCGGCCTCGCACAGCTGGCTGTGGATCTGCCGGCTGATGCGCAGGTACAGGGCACTGTCACCAATGGCGGCGGCGTCCTCGACGGTGCGCGCGAGCAGCAGCATGTGCGCGCGCTGGTCGACGTCGGCCCGTCGACAGGCATAGCGCACGGTCTGTTCCTGGATGGCGCCACGGGCCTCGAGCAGTTGCACCTGGCGCTCGATGGTCATCTCCAGCACGATGCTGGCCGAGCGCGGGCGGGTGGCGATGAGGCCGTCCCGGGCCAGCAGTTGCAATGCCTCGCGGATGGGCGTGCGACCGATGCCGAGCTGGCTCGACAACTGGCCCTCGGTAATCTTCGCCCCCGGCTCGAGTTCCCTGGACATGATCATTTCTTCCAGGATCTCGTAGGCCTTGCGGCACAGGGTCTTGTCCGAATCGTTCACGGCGTGCTGCGCTTCTCGGTCAGTTCCAGTCCGGGTCTCCAGGGGTCTTAAGACCCGCGGTTGCGGAATTCTACGTGTAAAAAAGGTTCGGGAGAAAGGTAACTATGGACGGAACGAACAGCACCACGAACATGAACGCGATCATGGCCAGCAGGTAGGGCAGCAGTTCCACCGCGAAACGGCGCATGCCCACCCCGGCGATGTCCGAGGCGATCAGGCCGCACAGCCCGATCGGCGGGGTGATCACCGCGATCATCATGTTCAGGGTGAAGACGACGCCGAAGTGCACCGGGTCGACGCCGGTCTGCTGCACCAGGGGCAGCAGGATGGGCGAGAGCAGGATGATCATCGACGTCGCCTCGATGAACATGCCCAGGACCAGCAGCAGCAGGGTGATCATCACCAGGGTCACCATCGGTCCCTGGCCGGCGGCATCGACGAAGTCCATGATCCTGCCCGACATTCCGGCCTGGGTGATGAGCCAGCCGAAAATCCCCGCCGCTCCCACCATCAGCATGATCACGCCGACGATTTCCGCCGACTCGCAGAACATGCGGAACAGGTCGCGCAGGGTAATGGTGCGGTAGACGAAGCCGGTGACGAAGATGGCATAGACCACCGCCACGCCGGCCGCCTCGGTGGGGGTGAAGAAACCCGAGACGATGCCGCCGACCAGGATCACCGGCGTCACCAGTGCCCAGATGCTCTCGCGTACCGCGCCGACCACGCGCGAGAACGCCGGCGGCGCATCGGCCAGTCGCGCGGTGGAGATCCGGCCGCGACGGGCAAGGATGGCCACCACCGTCATCAGCGACAGGCCGAGCAGCAGGCCGGGCACGATGCCGCCGAGAAACAGCTGGCCGACCGAGGTGCTGGTCAGCGCACCGTAGAGAATGAACGGCACGCTGGGGGGAATGATCGGTCCGATGGTGGCCGAAACCGCGGTGACCACGGCGGCGGACTCGGGACGGTAGCCGGCCTTGATCATCATCGGGATCTCCATGCGGCCGAGGCCGGCGACATCCGAGGTGGTGGAGCCGGACATGCCGGAGAAGATCATGCTGGCCACGATGTTGACCTGGGCGATGCCGGCGCGCAGGTGGCCGACCAGGACCACCGCCACCTCCATCAGGCGATGGGTGATGCCGCCGGAGTTCATGATCACGCCCACCAGCACGAACAACGGGATGGAGATGAGGATGAACGAGTCCAGCCCCTGTACGTAGACCGAGGGGATGGCGCCGAGGTTCACGAACGGGTCGCCGGCCACCAGCAGCAGGCAGACCAGCAGGATGACGAAGGCAATGGGGACGCCGACGGCGAGGGTGGCGACGGCCAGCAGGACCAGAGCGAGTGCTTCCATGAAGGTGTACTACCGTGCGGGGGACGGGGTGATGGCGTCGGCCTGACGCCAGACCCGCACCAGCCGGGTGAGCAGGAACAGCATGGACAGGATGCCGAACACGGACAGTGCCAGGTGAAAGGTGGCGTTGCTGATGCCGATGGCGGGCAGGATGGACAGCGCGGCAACCGGGAGCGACTGCGTGGTCGACCAGGTCAGCGCCGCGCACACCGACAGCACGATGGCGATAGAGACCGTTTCCAGCAGTTGGCGGGCGCGCGGGTGGCGCACCGCGGAGACCTGGAAGACGGCAAAGTGCATGCCCTTGTGGATGCCCGAGGCGGCGCCCAGGCTGGCACTCCAGACGAAGGCGATGCGCGCCACCTCGTCGGCCCAGGCGGTGGAGAACCCGGCATAGCGCCCGGCGATGACGGTCACCATGCAGCCGGTGACCAGGACCAGCAGGGCGCCGGCAATCACCCGGACGAGTCCGGCCAGGCGATCAATGATGGTGTGCATGGGCTTGGCTCGCGCCGCCGCGGCGGGTGCAGGTCACCCGCCGCGGCGGCTTGTTCGGGCAATGGGGGTATGCGCCTGCGGGCGTTACCTGGCTGCCTGGACCTGTTCCAGCAGCGGTTGCAGGGCCGGGTCCACCGAGGCCTGCACTTCGGCCAGGGTGGCGGCGAAGGCGGCGCGGTCGGGCTCGATGACGTTCACGCCCTTGGCGGCGAACTCGTCGTAGACGCTACGCTCCTGCTCGATGCGCAGTTCGCGATTGTACAGGGCCGCCTCCCGGGCCGCGCTCATCACCGCTTCCTGGACGTTGGCCGGCCAGCCCTGCCAGGCCTTCTCCGAGATCACCCAGACATGGAAGTAGAGCAGGTGGTTGGTCTTCACCAGGTGCCTGGCCACCTCGAAGTGCTTCTGGTCGAAGGACGGCCCGGGCGCGGTCTCGATGCCGTCGACGACGCCCTGCGACAGCGCCAGGTAGACCTCCGGCCAGCCCACCGTGGTCGGCACCGTGCCCCAGGCCTCGGCGATGTCGGTATAGGTCTTGTTGTTCGGCACGCGCAGCTTCATGCCCTGCATGTCCGCGGGGCTGGTCACCTCGCGCTCCTTGGTCATCACGCAGCGGCTGCCGGCATAGGCCCAGCCGGCCAGGCGCAGTCCCTTGTCCTGGATCTTGCCGGCGAGGATCTCGCCGACCTCGCCATCGAGCACGCGCCAGGCGTGGTCGGTGTCCGACAGGCCGTAGGGCACGTCGAGCACGGCCAGTTCGGGCACCACGCCGCGCAGCACCGAGTTGCTGACGATGTCGACGTCGATGTTCCCCGCCATGGTGCCTTCCAGGGCGGCGTTCTCGTTGCCGAGCACGCTGCGCGAGAAGACGCGCACCTGCACGGCATCGCCGGCCAGTTCGGCCACGCGCTCGGCGAAGCGTGCCGCGGCGATACCGATGGGATCGTCGTCGCCGGTGGGGTTGGCGACGCGGATCGGGATGGGACTCTGTGCAATGGCCTGGGCGGCGGTGACGGTGGCCAGCGCGGCGACGGCGAGACCCAGCAGGCGCCGGGTAATCGTTCTGTTCATGGTGCGTTCCTCGGTGATGATGGGTTCGGCGGCCCCCGGCATGGACGACGGTGGGTGGTCCATGCCGGGAAGGGAACCGGTTGTCAGTATGTCAAAGCAGTATAGCCATGTCAAAAAACGAAAGATATAATAAAAAACATCTGATATACGAGAAATTCATGCCGATGCCTCCGGGAATCACCGCCCGGAACCTGCCGTGCGGGGTCGGCCATCCACCACGAGAACGGGAGAGGCAGCTTGAACAACGACAGCCAGGCGATGCGCGAATACTGGTCGAGGACCATGGACGCGGGAGCGGATTTCATGGCGAAGGTGCGCGATGTCACCATCGTCGACAACCTGGAACCCTTCGAGTCGCTGCGCGATGCCGCGGACAGCGCGGGGGTGGAAGTGCTGTTCAGCGATGCGCCCATTGCCGGCGACATGGAACGATTGTTCTACCTGCGCCGTGGCCTGGTCCCGGCCTTCGTCGGCATGGCCAGGGAACTGAACCAGCGTGGCTGGTGCCTGAAGGTGGAAGACGCCTACCGCACGCCGCAGATGCAGAAGAAGCTGCAGCGGGTCCCGGCCCTGTTCGACACGGTGATGGACATCGTGCTGTGGGAGACGCAGGGCAAGATGCCCGAATCGGCGTTCGTGTTCCGACGCCTGATGGCACTGATCGCCTACTGCCCGATGGTCGGCACCCACATCAGCGGCAGTGCCCTGGACGTGTCGGTGTACGACCTCGACAGTGGCCAGGAGGTGGATCGCGGCGCACCCTACATTGCCTTCGGCGTGGTCACGCCGATGGAGACGCCGTTCATCGACGAAGCGGCCCGCGCCAATCGTCGAGAGATTACCCGCATCATGAAGAACCACGGCTTCCTCGACTACCCGTGGGAGTTCTGGCACTACAACCAGGGCGACGCCTACGAGGTGGTGCTGAGCCAGGATCCGGCCCGGGGCGTCTACGGTCCGGTGGAGTGGGATGCGGCCACCGGCGCCGTCACCCCGGTGGAAAATCCCCGCGAGCGGCTGAACTCCGACGACGAGATCCGCCAGTCCATGGAGGCGGCGATGCAGCGCAGACTGGACGCTTCGCGCTGACGGCGATGCCGGCACGGGTCGCCGCCCGGGCCGCATCGGCGCGCCGTTTCCCGTGACGATACACGCTGCGGTACACTGCGAATGTCGTAGAAAGCAATAGAAAGACGGGGCCGCGGCCGGCTTGGCGGGCGTGACCCGACCAAAGACAAGGCACTGTTCCATGAACGCAGGTGTGGGTGACGGGGGCCCGGGGCAACCCGGGCCGGTTGACGATGGCTGGCCGCGAATCACCGTGGTCACCCCGTCGTACAACCAGGGCGCATTCATCGAGGAGACCCTCGTCTCCGTGCTCGACCAGGACTATCCCAACCTCGAGTACATCGTGCGCGACGGCGGCAGCAGCGACGACTCGCCGCGGATCATCGCGCGCTATGCCGACCGCCTGGCGAACTGGGTGTCGGCGCCGGACAACGGCCAGTCCAGCGCCATCAACGCCGGCTTCGCCGCCGGCAGCGGCGACATCTATGCCTGGCTGAACTCCGACGATGTCTACCGGCCCGGGGCATTGCACGCGGTGGCCCGCTGTTTCCGGCAGCATCCCGAGGCCCGCGTGGTGGTCGGAAATTGCCTGTGGGTGGACGAATCGCGCAACTACCTGCGCACCAAGCAGGCACGCAACCTCGCCCTGCGGCACCTCCTGGCCGGCGGTGGAGGACCGGGCCAGCCGGCGGTGTTCTTCCATGCCGAGGTGCTGCGCCGGGTCGGCCTGCTCGACGAAGACCTGCACCTGGCCATGGACTGGGACTACTGGCTGCGCATCTGCACGTGCTTCGAGCCTGCGCAGATCGTGGTTCTCGACCGGGACCTTGCCGAGGCCCGGGTCTGGCCGGGGGCGAAGTCACCCAATGCCGGCCTCGACCGCGTGCTGGAACGCAGGACGGCCCTCGACCGGCTGTTCGACGATCCGCGCAACCGCCGCCGGATCGGGCGCTTCCGCAGGACCAGCTACAGCGACCTGCACTGGCGACGGGCGCGCTGCCTGTTCGCCCGACGGCGGCCACTGGCCGGCAGCGGTGCCCTGCTGCAGGCGACGCTGCTCAACCCCGGCCCCGGGATGTTGCTTCGCCGGCTGAAGAAGCTGCGACCCGGCGCCGGGCTCGCGCGCGGCTTCGCCCACCTGCAGCGCGGGCGATTGCCCGACGGCTAGACACGGGGCAGGCGCAGCACGATGGCAAGGTTCCGCATCCGACAGCTCCTGGGTCTGGCCAGCGATCGTCCCGCCAGGCAGGAGGCGGAGCCGGAGCGGTTCTCGGCAGCGGCGTTGGCGGCCTACCGCGAGGGTCTTGCCGGGTCGGGCGGGGACGCGGCGGCGTCGCGACTGGTGGAGATCAAGTCCCTGCCGAGGAGTGGCCTGCACTACCTGGTGCAAACCCTGGGCGCGGCACTGGGCAACGGCTTTTCCTTCTGCGAGTGGTACAACGAGCCCGGCTGCTGCCGGCGACTGCCCTGCCTGTACACCGGCTTCGTGCTGTCCGCGCGCAGACACTGGCGATTGATCAAGTCCCATGACCTGGACCTGCGGGATCCCGTCTACCCGCCGGTGCCCGGCATCGAGCGCTGGATCCTGGTGCGCGATCCGCTGTACGTGCTGACCTCCTGGTGGGTGCTGTACAACGTCAAGCGCCATGCCGGGATGCTGAAGGCGCGCGACATCGATGTCGACAAGCTGTTCTATCGCCACGAAGCGGCGGTGCGCGATGTCGTGTTCGCGCATCTCGCGGAACTCTACCAGCACCCGCCGGAGGAGAAGTTCGACGCCTGGCTGGAGAAGCGGGTCACCTTCCTGGGTGGATTCGTCGACAAGTGGGGCGGGGCGGTGGCCGCGGATGCCAGTGGCCGGCAACGCATCGTTCGCTACGAGACATTGCCCCGCTTCGTCGACCGCCTGTTGCCATCGGGAGACGGCACGGGTTCCGATGACTTTCGCGCCAGGCCCGATCCCTTCGAAACGCCGTTGCCCGCGCTCACCGAGTTCGTCCGCGAGCGGGCCGCCCGGTTCCAGGCCGCGCGGGACGAGGTCATTGCCCGCGACAGCCACGGGGTCTTCGGCGGCGGTCAGGGCAACGGGTAGCCGAATGCCGCGTAGTCGGTGGCAAACAGTTCGCCGACCAGCGCCGCGTTGGCCGGGTTGACGAAGCCGGCGACGTCAATGCGCGACGCCAGCAACCGGTGCGGCGGCTGGTCGCCGATGTAGCCGGGGTTGCTGGTCGACCGCAGGTTGCCGGTGCGGTTGTGCTGCTGCGGCTGGTAGGCCAGGTCGAGCTGGGTGGCGACCTGCGCGAACTCGCTGTCGAAGTGCTCCACGTGAACCACGTGGTCGTAGCGAAAGCCCTGGCGCAGCAGCGCAGGCGGTACCTGGGTGTCCCAGTGGCCGTTGATCGTGTTGCGGTCCGGGTCGGCGCGTTGACGATGCAGCGTGGCCACGGTGGAAAGGAAATCTTCGAAGCAAAGATCGTTCGCCGCCAGGCCATGGCCGCGCAGGCGCAGACGGAGCCGGCGCGGCAGGCTGGCGAACCCCGCCGGCGGTGCCGGATGCAGGCCAAGCGCCTGCGCATGGTGTACCCGCAGCAGCCTGCGGGAGAATCCTTCCAGGTCGCCCACGCGGCGCAGGGACTGGCCCTTGTGGGTGATGAACTTGTTCAGGTAGCTGCTCACTGTCCGGCGCCAGGGGTCGCGCGCCACGACCACCGAGCGATAACCGTGCCGATCAATGGCCTCGACGCAGTCCGGCCAGTCCACCGTGGCCTGCCAGTAGTCCCGCACGTGGCCACCGAAGTTCTGCGCGAGCACGTTGAACAGGGTGATGCAGGCGCACTTGTGCGACCAGAAGAACACCACCTTGGCGTCGTCGCGGATGATGCCGCGCCTGGACATCGCCGAACCCCCGCCTCAGCGCCCGGTCGGGGACGGGGCAGCCGTCACCTGCAGGGACCGCCTCACGTCGAAGCGATCACGTCGTTGCGCACGAAGACGGCGTCGAACTGCAGCATGCGACCGGAGCGCTTGTTGAAGAAGCCGGGGGACAGGGACCAGAGTCCGAAATCGCGGCCGGTGAAGTAGTCGAGGAAGTACGGGTAGGTGGGCTGGTCCTGGTACAGCGGCGTGGTGGACAGCTCGACCTCCACCGCGATGATCCGCCCGAGGGCATGCTCGGCGCCCTTGAGCACTTCCGACTCGAAGCCCTGGGTGTCGATCTTCAGGTAGGTGCGCACGTCGTCCTGGCCATGCCCGGGAAATATCGTGTCCAGGGACCGCAGCGGCGCCTGGCAGGTGCCCACCGTGCGCGAGGTCGGCGCGGCCTGCAGGTGCGTATCCAGGATGGGCAGGATGGACGAGCTCTGCGAGTTCTCCGACACGTGGATCTCGACCGTGCCAGGCGCCGCGCCGAGGGCACAGCGTTCGTGCACGGTCCAGCCGGGGTCGTCGGCCGCGTTCCGCACCAGGGCGGCGTGGGCATCGGGCAGCGGTTCAAAGGAAACGATGGCGCCGGCATAGCCGTTGCGCCGGGCCCGCATGGCGTACTGCCCGGTGTTGGCGCCGACATCGAGCAGCAGGTCGATGCCCAGGGACAGCAGCGGATGCCGGGGACGGCGGACACGCTGCGGGTCCCGGGCCGGGTTCCTGTTGCGATGCAGCAGCCGTTTGCCGATTCTGTCGAGCAGTTCCACGCGCCTTGCCTGAATTGCCGGAGAGGTTCCGGGCGTTGATCCCGCCGGTGCGATGCCGGCTCGCTCCCGTTGGTCGAGAGCGCAGGGAAAACTACGATACTTCCCGGTATTGCGCAAATGCCGCGGTGTCCTGGCCGCCTTCGGTTATGATCGGCGGACAACGACAAGAAACGGTGTGGCGAGGTGAACCCATGGGAGACCGACCCGGGCTGTCGACC
>CAYGJZ010000065.1:18932-24558 GCA_964350265.1 uncultured Gammaproteobacteria bacterium
GCGCCGAGGCAGTATCCCGACCTCGTTGCGCTGCTGCGACGGGTGAAGACCGGGTCGGTACAGCGCGTCGCGGAAACGTCGGTGGCATCGATTTGCCGCTGGCTGCTGCACGACGCCCTGCGACAGGACGACTTCCTGCTGCTGCTGCGCGACTACCTGCGCCAGTTGCTCGAGGCTGGCTTCGACATCGAGCGGGTGACCGTGCACGTGGGTACGCTGCACCCGCAGCTGCTCGGCTTCTACTGGTACTTCCAGCGCGGCGACGGCATCGTCGACGAACTCAAGGTGCATATCGACGGATACGATGCGCCACGTTACCGCCGCAGCCCGCTGGCCGGCGTCATCGAGCACGGCCGCACGTTCCGTGCCGACACGGCGGATGCGGCGTTGCAGGCACGCTACCCGTTGCTCGCCGACCTCGCCGCCGAGGGTATACGCGAGTACTGCGTGCTTCCCCTGGGCACGGGCAAGGCATACCACAATGCGATCACGCTGGGCACCGTGCGGGAGAGTGGCTTCGACGCGTCGGCACTGGCCGACATCGTCACCACGCTGGAACTGTTTGCCCTCCACGTCGAACGACAGATCCTGCGCATGGTGGCCGAGAATGTCCTCGATACCTACATCGGCCCGGCGGCGGGACGCAAGGTGCTGAGCGGATCCATCCGCCGGGGAACCGGGGAACCGATGGTGGCGGTGATCTGGGTCAGCGACCTGCGCGGCTTTTCCGCGCTCACCGACCGGTTGCCCAGTACCGACGTGCTGGCGGTGCTGAACGCCTACTTCGAGTGTCTCACCGCGTCCATCACCCGGCGTGGCGGGGAGGTGCTGAAGTTCATCGGCGACGGCCTGCTGGCCGTGTTCCCCTTCCAGCGGGACGGTGGTGAGCGTGCCGCCGCCCACGCGGCGTTGTCCGCCGCGCGCAGCGCGTTGCGCGCGCTGGACGAGATCAACCGGCAACCGCCGCCGGCACTGGCGGACAAGATACGTGGGCATCCATTGCGCACCGGCATTGCCCTGCACCACGGCGAGGTGCTGTTCGGCAACGTCGGCGGTGCCGAGCGCCTGGACTTCACGGTCATCGGCCGTGCCGTCAACGAGGCCAGCCGCATCGAGCAGCTGACCAAGGAACTGGGCTGCCCGATCCTGGTCTCCGAGCCGGTGGCACGGCTGCTCGACGCCCGCCTCGTTCATCGCGGCCGCCACGTCCTGCGCGGCATCGCGGCGCCGGTGGCGGTATACCAGGCGGACGCTGACGGCGAACCGCTCGCGGACTAGGCGGGCCGCCCGGCCTGCTGGCGAATGGCGTCGACCAGGTTGGCCTTCAGCGTGTCCAGCCGACACAGGCGAAGATGCTGGCAGGCATCCCGCGCGGTCTCGATGGCCGGGTGTCGCGCGGCGGCGGGCAGGTCGTCGCCGCAGTCCAGCACCTGCCGGATCACGTCCGGGAACTTGGCCGGGTGGGCGGTGCCCAGGCAGACGATGCGCGCATCGGCCGGGAGCTGGTCGGCCAGCGCGTCCACCGCCGCGACCGCCACCGCGGTGTGCGGGTCGAGCAGGTAGCCCGCGTCCGAGCGGTAGACGGCACGCATGGTGTCGGCGGTGGCCTGGTCACCGATCGCCGCCGAGAGGAAGCCGTCCTGGATGAATGCCAGCGTCCGGGCATCCAGTTTCGCCTCGCGCCGGGTGTGAAAGTCCTCCATCCACTGCCGGATGCGCTGCGGGTCGCGCCCGGCGGCAAAGTACAACAGGCGCCAGAAGTTGTACGGCGCGACGATGTCGATGGCCGAGGACGGTGTCTGCACCAGGTCGCGACGGGCGAACACCCCGGTGGAAAAGGCGGTGTGCAGGGCGTCGTTGGTGTTGTTCGCGCAGACGAAGCGGGACACCGGCAGGCCCATGGAGCGCGCCAGGAAGCCGCCGAACAGGTTGCCGAAGGCACCGGAGGGCACCGAGAACACCACCGGGTCGCCGACCTTGTCCACCGTGCGGAAGTAGGCGTAGAAGTAGTGCACCGCCTGCACCATGACCCGGCACCAGTTGATCGAATTCACGCTGGACAGGCCGAGGGAACGCTTCAGTTCCGCATCGGCGAACAGTTCGGCCACCACGATGTCGAGGTCGTCGCCGCCGTCGGGGCAGTGCTCGACGCCCACCGGGTGCACGTTGTCGGCGCCGAGGGTGGTCATCTGGCGTTCCTGCTCCCCGGAGATCATGCCGCGCGGGTACAGCGGCCAGCAGTCGATCTGCGCCTTGCCCGCCGCCGCGAAGGCCGCTGCCGGCCCGGTGTCGCCGGTGGTGGCGAGAATGATGTTCAGCCGCTCGCCGCGACGGGTCAGGAAGTAGTCCACCACGTTCATCAGCAGGCCCATGGCCATGTCCTTGAAGGACTGGGTCGGGCCGTGGAACAGCTCGAGGATGCGGGTGTCGGGGTTGCTGCGGATCGGCACCAGGTCGACCACGCTGGCGCGATCGAAGCCGGCGAAGCTGTCCTCGACCAGGCGTTGCAGGTCGTCGCGGGGAATCACCGACGGTTCCACGTACAGGGAGACCAGTTCCAGCGCCAGTTGCGGGAAGTCCAGGGTCGACAGCCGTTCCAGGTCGGCGGCGTCCAGGACCGGGATTTCCCGGGGCACGAACAAGCCACCATCGGCGGCGAAGCCTTGCAGCACGGCTTCCTCGAAGCCGACGGGCTCGATTCCGCCACGGGTGCTGACGAACTGCATCATGGGTTTTCTCCCTGTCTGGAGGTTGAAGTCACGGGGTACGGATCGGCGTGGAAGCGGCGGCAACGGCGTCAGCGCGCCAGCCGTGCCACCACTGCCTTGGCGATCTGGATGTCCTGCACGGCGACGCCGGTCAGGTCGGCGACGGTGACCTGGTCGTCGGACGTGCGTGCGCGCTGGCCGCTGCGGATGATCTCGCCGAGCTCGCGCACGCGGTCCATGGCAAGTCGGCCATTGGCGATGGCGTGATGGATCTCGCCGCGCTCCTCGCACTGGAGGCGACTGTCGGCGACGACCACGTCGGCGCGCTCGAGGATGGCATCGTCGAGTTCCTGCTTGTCCGGCGTGTCCGAGCCCATGGCGGTGACGTGGGTGCCGGGACGGACCTGGTCGGCGAGCAGCAGCGGTTGCACCGCGGGGGTGGTGGTGACGATGAGGTTGCAGGCACGGGTGACGTCGACGGCGTCCAGGGTCGGGCGTACCCGGAAGCCGAGGGCCTGCATGTCCCGGCAGTAGCGGTCCAGGCTGTCCCGGGAGCGCCCCCAGGCGACCACCTCGCGGCAGGCGGTTTCCGTGGCCAGGTATTCCACCTGCATCCGCGCCATGGTGCCGGTGCCGAACACGCCGATGGCCTCGACCCGGGTCGGCGCCAGGTAGCGGGCGGCGATGCGGCCGGCCAGCGCGGTGCGCACGTTGGTCAGGTGGCCCTCGTCGAGCAGCACCGACTCGACGAAGCCGGTTCGCTGGGAGAAGACCAGCATCAGGCCGGAACTCGACGGCAGGCCGAGGCCGACGTTGCCGTAGAAGCCGGAGGCGATCTTGATCACGAACACGCTGTCGCCGACGATGTAGCCGTACTTGATGTGCGTGTCCCCCGGGGGATCCTGGAACACCATCTCGCCCACCGGCGGCACCACGACCTTGCCATCGGAGTAGGCGACGAAGCCCTCCTCGATGGCGGCGGTGAAGTCCGTCGCATCGACCACTTCCCGGATCTCCTCCAGGCTGTGCACTTTCGTCATTTCGTTCTCTCTGTGGTTTCGTGCCGCCGTGCGTGCCCGGCTGCGGGCACCGCCGTTGGCATCAGTGACGCAATATCTGCCGCAGGAAGGTCTGCGTTCTCTCGTTCTTCGGCTGGCTGAAGAACGTTTCCGGGTCGGCCTGCTCGATCAGCCGTCCCCGGTCCATGAAGATCACCCGGTCCGCCACCGAGCGGGCGAAGCCCATCTCGTGGGTAACGCAGAGCATGGTCATGCCCTCGCGGGCCAGGTCCACCATGACGTCGAGCACCTCGGAGATCATCTCCGGGTCCAGCGCCGAGGTCGGTTCATCGAACAGCATGATCTGTGGCTTCATGCACAGGGCGCGGGCAATGGCCACCCGTTGCTGCTGCCCCCCGGAAAGCTGCACCGGGTACTTGTTCGCCTGCTCGGGAATCTTCACCCGCTCCAGGTAGTGCAGCGCGACCTTCTTCGCCTCGGCCCGGGATGTCTTGCGCACCAGTTGCTGGGCGATGGTCAGGTTCTTCAGCACCGTCATGTGCGGAAACAGGTTGAAGCTCTGGAACACCATGCCGATCTCGCTGCGCACGGCATCGATGTCCTGGGTCTTGTCGGTCAGCTCCCGGCCGTCGACGATGATCCTGCCCGAGGAATGCTCTTCCATGCGGTTGATGCAGCGGATCAGGGTGGACTTGCCCGAGCCCGAAGGCCCGCAGATGACGATCTTCTCGCCGCGGTGCACTTCAAGATCGATATCGGTCAGTGCCGTGAAGTCGCCGAAGGTCTTGCCCACGCCGACGAGCTGGATGATCGGTGGTTCATGTTGGTTCATGGAAAACTCTTCGCGTAGGCGTGCATGGCTAACGGATCGTGTGCCGGCCCAGGTAGCCCTCGATGGAGCGGATCGAGCGCTGGATGAACCAGGTGATGACCACGTAGACGATGGCCAGGGAAAGGAAGACCTGGTAGGGCGCAAAGGTCTCGGCGACGACGGTGCGGGCAATGCCGGTCATGTCGGCAAGGGTGATGGTGCTGGCCAGCGCGGTGGACTTGAGCAGGCTGATGATCTCGTTGCCGTAGGCGGGCAGGCAGATGCGCATGGCCAGCGGCGCGGTGATGTGGATGAAGCGCTGGCTGGCGGACATGCCGAGGGCGGCGCCGGCCTCGTTGAGACCGCGCTCTACCGACAGCACGCCGCCACGGAAGATTTCCGACACGTAGGCGCCGACGTTGAGCGACAGGGCGACGATGGCGCAGCCGAAGGGGTCGCGCAGGACCGGCCAGAAAATGCTTTCGCGGACCCACTCGAACTGCGGCAGGCCGTAATAGACGATGAAGATCTGTACCAGGATCGGGGTGCCGCGGAAGACGTAGAAATAGACCTGTGCCGGCCACGACAGCCACCAGCGTCCGCTGATGCGCATCAGCAGCAGGCCAAGGGCGATGGCGGTGCCGATGGACAGCGACAGCAGCAGGAGATTGAACGTCAGCAGGATGCCGCCGAGCATGCGGGGCAGCGCGTCGAGGACGATGGCAAGGTTCACGCCGTCCTCCGCGTGTGGCGGTTGGCATAGCGCTCCAGCACCATTACCGAGAGGGTGATGACGGTGGAGAAGGCCAGGTAGATCAGGCCGACGACGATGTACATCGTGAACGGCTTGCCGGTGGTGCTGGTGGCCTGCTTGGCCACGAACAGGGTTTCGTTGAGGCCGATGATCGAGATCAGGGCGGTGTCCTTGATCAGCGACAGCATGTGGTTGCCGAAGGGCGGCAGGGCCAGTCGCCACATCTCCGGGATGCGGATGTAGAAGAACGTCTGCAGGTTGCTCATGCCGAGGGCACGGGCGGCCTCGATGCTGCCGGGATTGACGCCCTTGAAGGCGCCGCGGAAGGTCTCGG
>CAYGJZ010000066.1:0-24398 GCA_964350265.1 uncultured Gammaproteobacteria bacterium
CATCATCGGCTATACCTCGGAGAACATGCCCCGCTTCAACCCGATCTCCATCTCCGGCTACCACATGCAGGAGGCCGGTGCCACCTGCGTGCAGGAACTGGCCTTCACCATCGCCGACGGCATCGAGTACGTGCGCGCCGCCATCGCCAGTGGCCTCGCGGTGGATCGCTTCGCGCCGCGGCTGTCATTCTTCTTCGCCGTCGGCATGAACTTCTTCATGGAGATCGCCAAGCTGCGTGCGGCGCGGGTGCTGTGGGCGGAACTGATGGAGGAGAAATTCTCCCCCACCGACCCGCGCTCGCGGATGCTGCGCACCCATTGCCAGACCTCCGGCGTCAGCCTGACCGGCAAGGACCCGTACAACAACGTGGTGCGCACCGCGCTGGAAGCACTGGCGGCGGTACTCGGCGGCACCCAGTCCCTGCACACCAACAGCTTCGACGAAGCCTTGGCCCTGCCCACCGATTTCTCCGCCCGCATTGCCCGCAACACCCAGCTCATCCTGCAGCACGAAAGCGGCATCCGCCACGTCGCCGACCCGCTCGGCGGTTCCTACTACCTGGAAAGCCTCACCGCCTCGCTGGTGCGCGAGGCGCGCAAGCTGATCGACGAGGTGGAGGAGATGGGTGGCATGACCGAGGCGGTGAGTTCGGGCATGCCCAAGCTGCGTATCGAGGCTGCCGCCGCCGAGCGCCAGGCACGCATCGATCGCGGCGAGGAAGTGGTGGTCGGCGTCAATCGCTTCGTCGCCGAGCGCGAGGAAGAGATCGATATCCTCGACATCGACAACAGCGCGGTGCGCGAGTCGCAGGTGCGTCGGCTGGAGGCGGTTCGCGCCGGTCGCGACGACGCCGCCTGTCGCGCCGCCCTCGAAGCCCTCACCGAGGCCGCCTCCGGCGACGCCAACCTGCTCGAGCTGGCGGTGGCCGCCGCCCGCCAGCGCGCCACCGTGGGCGAGATCTCCGATGCGCTGGAGAAGGTCTTCAGCCGCCATCGCGCGGTGATCCGCTCCATCGCCGGCGTCTACGGCTCGGCCTTCGACGGCGATGAAGGCTTTGCCCGCATTGCCGGCAAGGTTGCCGAGTTCGAGACCGAGCATGGCCGCCGGCCGCGCATGCTGGTGGTCAAGCTCGGCCAGGACGGGCACGACCGCGGCGCCAAGATCATCGCCACTGCCTTTGCCGATCTCGGCTTCGACGTCGATATCGGTCCGCTGTTCCAGACCCCGGAGGAAGCGGTGCGCCAGGCGGTGGAGAACGACGTGCACATCATCGGCATCTCTTCGCAGGCCGCCGGTCACAAGACCCTGGTGCCGGCAGTGATGCAGGGCCTTGCCGATGCCGGCGCCGAGGACATCATCGTGGTCTGCGGCGGCGTCATCCCGCCGCAGGACTACGACATGCTGTTCGAGCTCGGCGTGTCGGCCGTCTACGGCCCGGGCACCAACATCCCGGTGGCGGCGAGCGAAGTGCTCGGGCTGATCCGCAAGAGCGACGGCTAGGCCTGCCACCCGTGACCGCGACCGGGGCCGTGCCAGGCGGCCCTGGTACGAACCTGTTGAACCGTTAGAACCGGAATACACCCATGTACGAAATCGTCGAGGAACTGGAGAAGAAGCGCGCCCGCGCCAAGCTGGGCGGCGGGCAGCACCGCATCGACGCACAGCATGCCAAGGGCAAGCTCACCGCCCGCGAACGCATCGACCTGCTGCTCGACGAAGGCAGCTTCGAAGAATGGGACATCTTCGTCGAACACCGTTGCCACGACTTCGGCATGGCCGACAACCGGGTGCCCGGTGACGGCGTGGTCACCGGCTACGGCACCATCAACGGGCGGCTGGTGTTCATCTACAGCCAGGACTTCACCGTCTTTGGCGGCTCGCTGTCGGAGGCCCATGCCGAGAAGATCTGCAAGATCATGGACCAGGCGATCAAGGTCGGCGCGCCGATCATCGGCATCAGCGATTCCGGCGGCGCGCGTATCCAGGAGGGGGTGGCATCCCTCGGCGGCTATGCCGAGGTGTTCCAGCGCAATGTCATGGCCTCCGGCGTGGTGCCGCAGATCTCGCTGATCATGGGGCCGTGCGCCGGTGGCGCCGTGTACTCGCCGGCGATCACCGACTTCGTCTTCATGGTCCGCGACACCAGCTACATGTTCGTCACCGGGCCGGACGTGGTGAAGACCGTGACCCACGAGGTGGTCACCGCCGAGGAACTCGGCGGCGCCTCCACCCATTCCACCCGTTCCGGCGTGGCCGACCTGGCCTTCGACGACGATGTCGAGGCGCTGACGAGGCTGCGCAGCTTCTTCAACTTCCTGCCCGCCAACAACACTGCCAAGCCGCCGACGCGGCCGACCCCCGACGTTTCCGACCGGGTGGAACCATCCCTGGACACCCTGATCCCGGACAACCCCAACCAGCCCTACGACATGAAGGAGCTGATCCACAAGGTGGTGGACGAGGGCGAGTTCTTCGAAACCCAGGGCGACTATGCACGCAACATCATCGTCGGCTTCGCCCGCATGGAAGGATCCACCGTCGGCATCGTCGCCAACCAGCCGATGGTGCTGGCCGGCTGCCTGGACATCTCCTCCTCGGTGAAGGCGGCGCGCTTCGTGCGCTTCTGCGACGCCTTCAACATTCCCATCGTGACCTTCGTCGACGTGCCCGGGTTCATGCCCGGCACCGCACAGGAGTACGGCGGCATCATCCGTCACGGTGCCAAGCTGCTGTATGCCTATGCCGAGTGCACCGTGCCCAAGGTCACCGTGATCACCCGCAAGGCCTATGGCGGCGCCTACGACGTGATGGCCTCCAAGCACCTGCGTGGCGACGTCAACTTTGCCTGGCCGAGCGCGGAGATCGCGGTGATGGGGCCGAAGGGCGCGGTGGAGATCATCTTCCGCCAGGACATCGGCGACGCCGACAAGCTCGAGCGCCGCACCGAGGAGTACCGCACCAAGTTCGCCAACCCCTTCATCGCCGGCAGCCGCGGCTACATCGACGATGTCATCCAGCCGCGCTTCACCCGCAAGCGCATCTGCCGCTCGCTGGCCATGCTGCGCGACAAGGCCATCGACAACCCCTGGCGCAAGCACGGCAACATCCCGCTGTAGGCGGCATCGTGGCAACCGCTGTCCGCCACGCCCGCCCGGTTCAGGCGGACGTGGCCGCGGCGTCCTTGTCGGTCCCGGCGCTGGTGTAGACGCGCAGCGGCCGGCTCTGGCCGCGAATCTCGAACTCGCCCACTTCCACCAGCCCGGCGGCGGCGTCCCCGGCCATGCGCACGGTGGACTCGGCCACCAGCAACCGCGTGTGGGTGGTCTTGTTCAACTGCTCCAGGCGGGCGGCCAGGTTGACGTTGTTGCCATGCACGGTGTACCCCACCTGGCGCGGCGTGCCGACCAGTCCGCCGACCACCGCGCCGGTATTGACCCCGACGCGCACGTTCAGCGTGACGCCGTGACCGAAGCGTCGGTCTCGGGTCAGGGTGATGATCTCGGCGGCGGCGGCCAGCGCGCTGCGTGCATGGTCGGGGTCCGGGCGCGGCACGTTGAAGCTGGCCAGGATGGCATCGCCCTGGAACTGGCAGATGACGCCGCCGTGACGGTCGATGGGTTCGGCCACTGCGGCGAAGAAGTCGTTCAGCGTGTCGACCAGCTCGCTGCCGGCCAGTTGTTCGCCGATGCGGGTGAACGACTCGATGTCGAGGTAGACGATGGTGGCCTCGCCGGCCTCGCAGTGGCCGGCCTCCAGCCGGGTGGAGGCGCGCTTCAGGCGCTCGGCCACCTCGGTGGGCAGGAAGCGGGAGAGGTCCTCCGCGGCGCTGTGCTCGGCCGCCGATTCCACCAGGTGGGCGCGGGCGCGGGCCATGCCCAGGGTCAGTACCGCGGTCACCGCGATGATGGAGATGATCTTGTCGAACTCGGCGCCGAGCAAAATGCGGTTGGAGGTCAGGTACTCGGCGTAGTCGCGGGTAATGCCCATCTGCGGCGGCGCATGGATCACCGCGTAGCCCGCCAGCAGCAGCCAGCCGCCGGCGGCGACGACACCGGACAGCACCACGTAGCCGGGGTCGAAGCGCAGTGCGCGAATGGCGATGAAGACGAACACGTAGAGCAGCGTCGGCGACTTCAGGTAGAAGGCCGCCGGCTGCTCGTACTGCAGGTGGAAGCTGAAGATCAGCCCGAGCAGCAGGGTCATGTCGAGGATCACGGAAACCACCAGCAGCGCACGGGGCAGGGCGCGGCGGTAGGCCAGCGCCAGGCGTGCCAGGGTGAAGGCCAGGTAGGCGGCAATGGCCCAGGGCACCGGTGCGAACATGGTCTGCTCGGAGAAGGCCTTCGGCGAAACCGCGTACAGCACCGCCATGGTGAGGATGAAGGTGAGCTGTACCCAGCCGATCAGGATTTCGCTGGCATGCTGGCGAGCAAGTATTGTATCTTGTACCCTTTGCGGAAGACTGGCGGTCAAGGTGGAGCCTTCCAGCCAGTCGTAGAGCTTCCTGATCCTTGCCTTCACGCGCAGTCCCGGTGCATTGCTCGCGGGGAGCCGATACAACGATAGAACCGTGAACCGGTGCCAGGTTCCGAAACGGATGCAGGAACGATTGCGCGCGATTCGGCCCCGAGTCCACGAAAACGGCCAAACCTCCAGCCGCGGGGCCGCCAGATGACCCTGAACAGCGAACCGGTTCGATGACGACGTCCAGGCGCCTGGACGACGCCAACGTCCTCATCTACAGCCATGATTCCTTCGGGCTCGGGCACTTGCGACGGTGCCGCGAGATCGCCCATTCGCTGGTTGATCACTACAAGGGCCTTCGTGTCCTGATCCTGTCCGGGTCGCCCATCATCGGCAGTTTCGATTTCCGCGCCCGGGTCGACTTCGTGCGCATACCCAGCGTGGTCAAGTTGCGCAATGGCGACTATACCTCGTTGAACACCCATATCGACCTGCAGCAGACCCTGGCCATCCGTTCGGCCATTATCCGTCACACCGCCGAGGTGTTCGAGCCGGACCTGTTCCTGGTCGACAAGGAACCCCTCGGCCTGCGCGGCGAGGTGCGCGAGACACTGGAGCGGTTCCGCCACGGCGACACCCGCGTGGTGCTCGGCCTGCGCGACATCATGGACGATGCCGAGGCATTGCGCCGGGAGTGGTCGCGGCGCGACATCGCGGCGGTGCTGGAAGACTACTACGACGAAGTCTGGGTCTACGGGCATCGACGCATGGGCAACCCCCTCGACGACATCGGCCTGCCCGACAGCGTGCTCGACTCGCTGCGCTTCACCGGCTACATCATGCGCCACGTGCCGGGGGTATCGGCGCCGGAATGGCAGGTGCCCGAGGACCCCTACCTGCTGGTGTCCGCCGGCGGTGGCGGCGACGGCGCCGAGTTCATCGACTGGGTACTGCGTGCCTACGAATGCGGCAGCGCCATGCGGCTGCCGGCCCTGGTGGTGCTCGGACCGTTCATGCCCATCGAGGATCGGCACGACTTCACCCGGCGCATCGAGGCCCTCGACAACGTCTCCGTGCGCACCTTCTCGCCGATCATGGAAGTGCTCACCGAACGGGCCGCGGCGGTGGTGGCGATGGGCGGCTACAACACCTTCTGCGAGATTCTCTCCTTCGACAAGCGAGCCCTGGTGGTGCCGCGCTCGAAGCCCCGTCGCGAGCAGCTGATCCGCGCCGAGCGTGCCAGCGAGCTCGGCCTGCTCAGCTACCTCGACGGCGATGGCCCGCGCCGCACCGCCGACATGGTGGCGGCCCTCAATGCACTGCCCGACCAGCCGCTGCCATCCACCCGCGGCATCGAAGGCATGCTGCACGGCCTCGACGACATCAATGCCCGGGTGGGGACGTTGATCGGCGACGGTGGTTCGCGACGCGCCCTGTCCGCCTCGCGTTGATCCTGTTCCACGTTCAGCACCTGCTCGGCACCGGGCACGTGCAGCGGATACATCTCCTCGCCGAAGAGCTCGCCCGCCGCGGTTTCCCGGTCACCGTGCTCAGCGGCGGCATGCCCACCGCGCACCGACCACCTCCCGGGGTGACATGGGTCCAGCTCGAGCCGGTGCGCAGCCGCGACCTCGCCTTCAGCGAACTGGTCGACGGCGACGGCGTCGTCGCCGGCCCGGCATTGTTCGACCGTCGGCGCCAGGCGGTGGTATCGGCCTGCCGGCAGGCACGGCCGACGGTGGTGGTGGTGGAGTCCTTTCCCTTCGGTCGCCGGCCCTTCGCCGGGGAGATCGATGCCCTGCTCGGGGCGGCCCGCGACCAGGGCCGGGCGCCGACGGTGGCGGTCTCCATCCGCGACATCCTGCAACGCCGTTCGCCGCGCCGGGAAGACGAGACCGTGGCACGCCTGCTGCGCGACTTCGACGCGGTGCTGGTGCACGGCGACCCGCGGGTGGCGTCGCTCGCGGTGTCCTTTGCCGCCGCCGAGCGGATCGCCGAGCGGCTGGTCTACACCGGCTACGTGTCGCCGTCCCCGGTCCTCGGCGCGCCGAGGGCGGCGTCGGGCGAGGTGGTGGTTTCCGCCGGCGGCGGCGCGGCCGGCCTGCGCCTGTACCAGGCCGCCGCCGGGGCGGCGCGCCGCGATCATCGCCGCTGGCGGTTGCTGGTCGGGCCCGGCATCGGCGAGGAAGACTTCCAGGCGCTTCGCCGGATGGCCGGGGACGCCCGGGTGGAGCGCAATCGCAGCGATTTCCGCGACCTGCTGCGCGAGGCCGGCATGCTGGTCAGCCAGGCCGGCTACAACACCGTGGTCGACGTGCTGGTCAGCGGTGTGCGCTCGGTGCTGGTGCCCTTCGCCGGCAGCGGCGAGACCGAGCAGCGCCAGCGCGCCGCCTGCTTCCAGCAGCTGGGACGCTGCGGCGTGGTCGACGAAGACTGCCTCGATGCCGATACGCTGCTGGCGGCGGTGCATGCGGCGGCGACGGCGGCGGTGAGCCGGCCCGAGGTGGATCTTCGCGGTATCGCCGCCACCGCCGACTGGCTCGGCCGGCACGCGTGAACCGCGAAATGTCTTTGCGGTACAATGCGCCGCCTGCCGACGCGGCGGCGACGATCCGCGCCCGCATCGCCCTCCATGCCGACCGTAGAACCTGCCGATGAACCGTTTCTCCGAGCTGCTGCAATCCCGGGGCTGGCTACTTGCCGACGGCGCCACGGGTACCAACTATTTCCAGATGGGACTGGGTCCCGGCGACGCCCCGGAGCTGTGGAACATCGAGCATCCCGAGCGGGTCGCCGACCTGCACCGCCGCTTCGTCGAGGCCGGCTCGGACATCGTGCTGACCAATACCTTCGGCGGTTCCAGCTACCGCCTGAAGCTGCACAAGGCCGATGACCGGGTGCACGAGCTGAATGCCGGCGCGGCGCGGATTGCCCGCGAGGTGGCCGATGCCAGCGGCCGCGAGGTGCTGGTGGCCGGCTCCATGGGACCCACCGGCGAGATCCTCGAACCGGTGGGCACGCTGACCCACGCCGACGCCGTGGCCGCCTTCAAGGAACAGGCCCGTGGCCTCAAGGACGGCGGCGTCGACCTGTTGTGGCTGGAAACCATGTCCTCCATCGAGGAGCTGCGCGCGGCCACCGAGGCGGCGCGCCTGGTCGGCCTGGACTACGTCGCCACGCTGAGCTTCGACACCAACGGCAACACCATGATGGGCGTCAGTCCGGAGGGCCTGGCCCAGGCCTGCCTGGCGCTGGAGCCGGCGCCGCTGGCCTTCGGCACCAACTGCGGTGTCGGCGCCTCGGAAGTGGTGGCCACCATTCTCAGCATGCAGGCCGCGGTGGACGGCGCCGTCGCCAACCTGGTGGCCAAGGCCAACTGCGGCATTCCCGAGTACCACGACGGCAACATCGTCTACAACGGCACCCCGGAACTGATGGCCCGCTACGCGGTCATGGCGCGCGATGCCGGCGCCAGGATCATCGGCGGCTGTTGTGGCACCACCCCGGAACACATCGCGGGGATGCGCAAGGCGCTCACCGACACCGCGGCAGGGGATCGGCCGGCGGTGGACGCGGTGGTGGCCGAGCTTGGTCCGATCAGCGCCGGCGCCATGCGCTGGTGCACCGGCGCCGCCGGCGACGCCGAGCCGCGTCGACCCGGCCGTCGCCGTCGCCGCGCCGGCTGACCGGCACCGCCCTCTCCCACGTCGAGTCGATACGCCGATGCGCCATGTTTTCGTCATGGACCCGCTGGCCGGGGTGAAGCCGTGGAAGGACACCACCTACTTCCTCATGCTGGCCGCCGCCGAGCGTGGCCACGAAGTCTTCGTCACCGGCCAGGAACGGCTTTCCCTGCACCACGATCGACTCAAGGCGCGGGTGCTGCCGGTGTCGGTCCACGCCGATCACCGCCAGCCGTTCGGCGAAGGTGACGAGCTCAAGATGGCATTGGCCGATGTCGACGTGGTCTGGGAGCGCACCGACCCGCCGGTGAACCGGCGCTACTTCTATGCCTCGATGTTCCTCGATTTCCTGCCGCCGTCGGTACGGGTGATCAACCGGCCGGCGGCCATCCGCGACTGGAACGAGAAGCTGGCGGCCCTGCGCTTCCCGGGCTGCACCCCGGCCACGCTGGTGTCGGCTTCGGCCGCGGAGATCACCGCCTTCGCCCGCGACTACGAGCGCATCACGTTGAAGCCGGTGGATGGCCACGGCGGCAAGGGCGTGACCTTCTCCGGCCACGACGATCCGGCACTGGCCCGGGTGATCGCCGAGGCCACCGCCGATGGTCGCCGCTGGACCATCGTGCAGGAATACCTGCCGCTGGCCCGCGAAGGCGACAAGCGCATCCTGCTGCTCGACGGTGAACCGCTGGGCGCGGTGCTGCGCCTGCACGCCGAGGGCGCCGAGCTGAACAACCTCGACCAGGGCGGCTCGGCCAATCCCACCGAGCTCACCGCGGACGACCTGGCGATCTGCGCCGAGGTCGGCCCGGCGCTGCGGCAGGCCGGCATCGTCTTCGCCGGCATCGACGTCATCGGCGGCCGCCTGATCGAGGTCAACGTGACCAGCCCCACCGGCCTGCAGGAGGCCGCGCGCTTCGCCGACCGCCCCCTGCACCACGAGATCATGGCCCACCTGGAGGCCACCCGCAGCGCCTGAGCGGCCGCTCGGCACGGCGCCCGCGCGACCCTTTTCGTCCCCGGCCCCGGCGGTGGTACACTGCCCCCCGTGGGTGGTCGTACACCCGCAACAGGACGGCAGCGAGGTGGTCGCGCGCCAGCGGCGCATTGTCACCCCTGCCACGGCGTTGGCTGGAGCCCCGTGCCGCCAGGGATATGACACGCAATCGACTGCCAGTACAGCTCTTCCGTTCCGCCGCCGCGGCATCCACGCCGTGGCCGGCCTGCCCGCGGCTGCACCCATGAGCGAGGTGACCCGCAAGCTCTCCGCCATCCTGATCGCCGACGTGCAGGGCTATGCCCGGCTGATGGAGCGCGACGAGGAGGCCACCCGCCGCACCTTGAACGTGCACCGCGCGCGCATGCGCGAGCTCACCGTGGCCGCCGGCGGCCGCGTCATCGACACCTCCGGCGACAGCGTCCTGGTGGAATTCGCCAGCGTGCAGCGGGCGGTGGAATGCGCGATGGACTTCCAGCGCGCGGTGGCGCGCGGCAACCGCGCGCTGCACCCGGCGTCGCGGATGGAGTTTCGCATCGGCGTCAACGTCGGCGACGTGCTCGACGACGGCGCCAGCATCTACGGCGATGCCATCAACATTGCCGCGCGCATCGAGAAGCTCGCGCCGCGCGGTGGCGTCTGCGTCTCCGGCACCGTGCGCGAGCTGGTCGAGGGCAGGGCGCACTGCCAGTTCCACTTCCTGCGCGAACAGCGGGTGCGCAACCGCAGCCGCCAGGTGCGGGTGTTCCGCCTGCTGGCCCGGGACGAGGCCGGCCAGGGTACGGTCTCCGGCGCAGTGCCGGTCCACCTGCCGATGGGTGACGAGCCGGCCATTGCCGTGCTGCCCTTCCAGTGTCGCGGCGAGGCCGATGGCCAGGTCCTCGGCGATGGCCTGGCCGAGGACCTGATCACCGCGCTGTCGCGATTTCGCACCATCCACGTGATGGCCCGCGCCACCTCCTTCAGCTACCGGGACGGACAGGACCGGTACCGCCGGCTGAACGAGGAACTCGGCGTGCAGTACGCGCTGGAAGGCAGCATTCGCACCGTGGGCGAGCGCATGCGGATCACCGCGCAGCTGGTGGAGTGCGAGACCGGCAAGCAGTTGTGGGGTGACCACTACACCCACGACGCCGAGGCCATCTTCGATGTCCAGGACGAGGTGGTCAGCCAGATCGTCTCGATGCTGGAGAACCGCCTGCTGAAGGATCGCCTGCGGGCCTCGTCGCGCGGCGGTCCGCAGACCCGCGGCGCCTACGACGACTGGCTGCGCGGCCACCAGCTGGTCGAGCAGGGCATCCGCCTGGACGAGGCCGAAGACTGGTTCCACAAGGCCATCGCGCAGGATCCCGGCTTTGCCCGGGCCTATACCAGCCTGGCCGCCATCGGCTACCACCAGGCCCTGCGCGTGGCCGGAGGCAACGACGTCGAGCTGAAGATCGAGCAGGCCCTCGACCACGGTCGTACCGCGCTGCGGCTGGACCCGGTGGACGGCCGTGCCCATGCCGGTGTCGGCTGGGGCTGCCTGCTGCGACGCGACTTCGCCGGCGCACGCCGCTACTACGACATGGCCGGCGACCTCCATCCCAACGACGCCGACATCCTGGTCATGCGCGCCCGCGCCGAGAGCCTGCTCGGCAATGCCCGGCGGGGCGTGGAACTGGCCGGCCGGGCCATGCGCCTGAACCCGGTGCAGCCGCGTCACTACCTCGACGACATGGGCGAGATCAAGTTCTTCGCCGGCCGCTACGACGACTGCGTGCACAGCATGGTCATCCACGATGGCTCTGGCGCGGAGAATCTCGCGGTGCTGGCGGCGGCCCACGGCCTGCTTGGCGAGTGCGGCGCGGCCCGCCGGGTGGCGAGACGCTTCCTGGACCTGGTCACCGCGCAGTGGGTGGACCACGTCGCGCCCACCGACGCCCAGTGCCTGGCCTGGCTGGATCGCCTGCTGCCGCTGCGCGACCCCGCCGATCGTCGCCGCCTGTTCCAGGGACTGGCGGCCGCCGGCATCGCCAGCGCCGGGTTGATCTGCGATGGCGACGGCGCCGACTACGCGGCCGGCAACGACACCGAACCCCGGCACGTGTAGGCAGGCACTGTCGCGTTCAGTCCGCTCGCGGCACGGGCCGACGCGCCCAGGCGGCGCTGTCGATGGTGTCCCGGTAGGCATGCCAGGTGGCGAAGCCGATCACCGGGATCACCACGGCGAGGCCGAGAAAGGCGGTGGCGAAGCCGACCAGCAGGCCGGCGACGATGATCCCTGCCCACACCGCCATGGCCACCTTGTTGCGCAGCACCGCGTTGACGCTGGAGATGATGGCCGTGATCATGTCCGCCCGGGTATCCATGACCATGGGCAGGGAGAACGCGGTGGCGCTGAAGATGATCAGCGCGAACAGCGATCCGACCGCCGAGCCGATGGCCAGGAAGGCGGCCACGTCGCCGATCCCGGCGGCACCCAGGGGAAAGAACACGTGCACCATGGATGCTGCCCGCGCCCACAGCAGCACCACCACCATCAGGACCAGGCCCATCAGCGCCTCGTTGCCGAGGTTGCGCCTGCCTTCGAGCAGGCACCGGGCGAGGCTCGGCCTGTGTCCCCGCTCGAGCTGGCGGCTCACGCTGTACAGGGCCAGGGCGATCACCGGGCCAATGAAAATGAATCCCGATACCAGCCCGATCAGCACGAACAGCCCGCCGAACAGCCAGGCCGCCGACGCCAGCAGCCAGCTCAGCGCCGCCAGGCCGATGCCGAAGGCCAGCGCCGGACCGGGGGCCCGGCGAAAGTCGTTCCAGCCCGCGCGCAGCCAGCGAAACGGTGCCGTCGGCTCGAGATTGCGGCACGGGGCGACATAGGGCGGGGGCGTGTCGCCGTTCGCCGGTGGTTCGTCTGTTACGTCGATCTCCTCGGTCCTTGCCGCCCGGGCCTCGTCCGGAAGGTGCTGCCATTCAACCGTTTACGTTTTCGTCATTTACCACGCTTTAACTTTAGAATGACAGGGGCGAACGCATAATAAGTCGCGCAAGGCGCATCGTGCGCCACCGCCGCCGCTCTGCCGGTGGCCGCGGATCGACGTGGTCGTTGGTTCCGCGTTCGCTACGAACAATGCGACAGGGGATATCCATGAAACGAACAGCGCATTCCTTTTTTCGTGCACCGGCCCTGGTGCTGGTGGCCTTCGCGATGCTGGCACCGGCGGGCATGGCGCATGCCGACAACGGTATCGAGAACCTGCGCCTGGCCGGCAAGGCGTTCTCTTCCGTGGCCCGCCAGGTCTCGCCGGCGGTGGTCTACATCAGCGTGGAGAAGCTCCAGGACGTTTCCCAGGGACGTCCCGGCTTCCCCTTCGACGAAGAGTTCTTCCGCCGCTTCTTCGACCAGCCGATGCCGGACAACCAGTTCCGCAACCAGCCGCGGCAGCGCCGGGTGCAGGGCCAGGGCTCGGGCTTCATCATCTCCAGGGATGGCTACATCCTGACCAACAACCATGTCGTCGGCGATGCCGACGAGGTGACCGTGCACCTGCAGGATGGCCGCGAGCTGAAGGCCCGCCAGGTGGGCAGCGATGCGCGCTCCGACGTCGCCGTGATCAAGGTCGAGGCCGGCGAGGACCTGCCGGTGCTCGAGCTCGGCGACTCCGACCAGCTCGAAGTCGGCGAATGGGTGCTGGCCATCGGCAGTCCCTTCGGCCTGTCGCACACGCTGACCGCGGGCATCGTCTCGGCCAAGGGCCGCAGCAGCGTCGGCATCACCGACTACGAGAACTTCATCCAGACCGACGCCGCCATCAACCCGGGCAACTCGGGTGGCCCGCTGGTGGACCTGAACGGCAAGGCGGTGGGCATGAACACCGCGATCTTCAGTCGCAGCGGCGGCTACATGGGCATCGGCTTCGCCATCCCGATCAACATGGTGCGCAACATCATGGACCAGTTGATCGACAGCGGCCGGGTGACCCGAGGCTTCCTCGGCATCCTGATCCAGGACCTGACCCAGGAGCTGGCCGAGTCCTTCGGCCTGGAAAACCGGCGCGGCGTGCTGATTGCCAACGTCACCGAGGGCAGCCCGGCGGAGGCCGGCGGCCTGCGCCAGGGCGACGTGGTCACCGAGTTCGACGGCCACGAGGTGGTCGAGGTCGGTTCCTTCCGCAACCGCGTGTCCATGGTGACGCCTGGCAGCGTGGTGGAGATGACGGTGATGCGCGACGGCGAGTCGGTGGACCTGAAGATCACCGTCGGCACCCTGCCCGACGAGGACGCCACCGCCATGTCCAGCGAAGAGGAGACGGTGCCGGATCTTGGCTTCTCGGTGCAGGCGCTGACCCCGGAGCTGGCCGAGCGTCTCGAGCTGGAGGATGATCGCGGCGTGGTGGTCAACTCGGTGGACAACGATTCGCCGGCCTTCCAGGCCGGACTGCGGCCGGGGATGGTCATCGCCGAGGTCAACCGCGAGGCGGTGGAAGACGTCGCCGCCTTCAACGCCGCCATCCGCGACAGCGCCGAGGACAGCTCCGTGCTGCTGCTGGTCAAGGACCAGCGCGGTTCCCGCTACATCGCCCTCAAGCGCTAGGCCCGCGCCTTGCCTGGACGCCCCGTCGGCGAGAGCCGGCGGGGCGTTTTAGCCGGGTGCAGGCTAGCGCAGGGTGACGAGCTCCTCGGCGGCGGTGGGATGAATGGCCACGGTATTGTCGAAGTCGGCCTTGCGCGCGCCCATCTTCACGGCCACGGCGAAGCCCTGGATCATCTCGTCGGCACCTTCGCCGACCACGTGGCAGCCGACCACCCGTTCCTCGGCGCCGGTGGTCACCAGCTTGACCACGCTGGGCGACTTGCGCGTGGTGACACCGTAGTAGAGGTTGGTGAAGCGCCCCTGGTAGATCTTGACCGCGTCGTCGCCGTAGCGCTCGCGGGCCTCGTCCTCGGTCAGCCCGACGGTACCGATGGGCGGGTGGGAGAAGACCACGCTGGCAATGTTCTCGTAGTCGAGGTGGGCGTCGGTGTCGCCGCCGAACAGCCGGTCGGCGAGACGGCGGCCGGCGGCGATGGCCACCGGTGTCAACGCCACCCGGCCGGTCACGTCACCCACCGCGTGGATCCCGGCGACGCTGGTATCCTGGAAGCGGTCGGTGCGCACGAAGCCGTTGTCGTCGGTGTCCACCCCCGCCTCGGCCAGGCCGAGATCGTCGGTGTTCGGCCGTCGGCCGATGGCCCACAGCAGGCAGTCGATGTCCTCCACCCGGCGACCGTCCACGGCGTTGACCACCAGCCTGCCCGGCTCGCCGGTCACCGAGTCGATGGCGAAGCCGGTGACGATGTCGATGCCCGATGCGCGCATCTGTTCCATCACCACCTCGTGCAGCGCGTTGTCGAACTCGCGCAGCACGGTCTGCTTGCGCAGTGCCAGGGTGACGCGGGCGCCCAGTGCATGCAGTACCCCGGCCAGCTCGGTGGCGATGTAGCCGGCACCCACCACCACCGCGTGGCGGGGGCGCTCGGCCAGCTCGAAGAAGCCGTCGCTGGTGATGCCGAGGGAGGCGCCGGGCACCGGCGGCACCACCGGTCGACCGCCGGTGGCCACCAGCAGGTGATCGCCGCGCAGCAGGTGGTCGCCGACCCGGACCTGGTGGCCGTCGACGAGCCGGCCGTGGCCGTCGTAGCGATCCACCCCGGAGGCCGCCAGGTTGCGGTCGTAGATGCCGTTCAGGCGTTCGATGTAGGCATCCCGTCGGGCCTTGAGCACCGGCCAGTGGCAGGCGCCGTCGGCGGCCTGGAAGCCGTAGTCGGGCAGGTCGACGAGGGTTTCGGCGATGTGCGCGGCATGCCACATCACCTTCTTCGGCACGCAGCCGACGTTGACGCAGGTCCCGCCGATGCGACCGGATTCCACCAGGGCCGTGCGCGCACCGTGGGCGGCGGCCCGGCGGGCCGCGGCGATGCCGCCACTGCCGCCACCGATTACGATAAAATCATAGCTGTCTGTCACGCGTTGTCCTTGTCCTGTTCGGCTGGGTGGAACCCCGGCGGGCCGATCGCGGCTTGAGGCGGGATGGCTTCACAGTGTGCGACATTTCCTTTTTTCCTGGCAAGCAGGCCCCGCATCGATGTCCCATGACAACCCCCTTCTCGCCGATGTCGAGCTCCCGCGTTTTCGCGAGATCTCGGTGGACCACGTGCGCCCGGCCATGCAGGCCGTGCTCGACCAGGCGAAGGCCACGGTCGCCACGCTGGAGACGCTCGGCGACGCTGCCCGCTGGGACAACTTCGTCGTTCCGCTGACCGCCGTCGAGGATCGCATCGATCGCACCTGGGCGCCGGTGTCCCACCTCAACTCGGTGGCGGACAGCGAGGCCTGGCGCGAGGCGCACGACGAATGCCTGTCCTGGTTGACCGACTTCTACACCGACCTCGGCCAGAACGAGGGCCTGTTCCGCGGCTTCACCGCGGTGCGTGCGCAGGAGACCAGCCTCGCTGACGACCCGGTTCGCCGGCGCGTGGTGGACAATGCGCTGCGCGACTTCCGTCTCGGCGGCGTTGCCCTCGTCGGCGAGGCACGCGATCGCTTCAAGGTCATCAGCGAACGGCTGTCGGAGCTGGGCAACCGTTTCGGCCAGAACCTGCTCGATTCCACCGACGCCTTCGTCGAGACCATCACCGATGTCGACCAGGTGGCCGGGCTGCCGGCATCGGCGCTGGACCTGGCCCGGCAGGAATCCGCCGCGCGCGGCGTCGAGGGCTATACCTTCACCCTCAAGGCACCGTCGTACATCCCGTTGCTGACCTATGCCGATTCGCGCGAACTGCGTCGGCGTTTCCACCACGCCTATGTTACCCGCGCCAGCGCGCAGGGGCCGGGTGGCGATCGCTTCGACAACGCCGGCACCATCGACGAGATCCTCGCCCTGCGCCAGGAGATGGCCGGCCTGCTCGGCTTCGCCCACTATGCCGAGTACTCGCTGCAGACCAAGATGGCGTCGTCGGTGGACGCGGTGCGCGAATTCCTGCTCGACCTCGCCGACCGTTCCTTGCCGTCGGCACGCGCGGAGCTGGCCGAGCTGGCTGTCTTCGCCCGCGAACACGGCGGCCCGGAACAGCTTGAGGCCCACGACATCGCCTACTACGCGCAGAAGCAGAAGGAATCGCTGTTCGATCTCCGCGAGGAGGAACTGCGTCCGTGGTTCCCGTTGCCGCGGGTGCTCGACGGCATGTTCCAGGTGGCCGGGCGGTTGTTCGGCATCCAGGTGCTGCCGGTGGAAGAAGTGCAGACCTGGGACGAGGGCGTGCAGTTGTTCCAGGTGGTCGACGCCGACGGCGAAGCGCGCGGGCGTTTCTACGTCGACCTGTACGCGCGCTCGCGCAAGCGCGGTGGCGCGTGGATGGCCGAGTGCGTCAACCGCAGCCGCATCGGCGGCGTCCTGCAGCGGCCGGTGGCCTTCCTGGTCTGCAACTTCTCGCCGCCGGTGGACGGCCGGCCCTCGCTGCTGACCCACGACGAGGTGGTGACCCTGTTCCACGAGTTCGGCCACGGCCTGCATCACATGCTCACCCGGGTGGACGAGCCGGCGGTGGCGGGCATCAACGGCGTGGCCTGGGACGCGGTGGAGCTGCCCAGCCAGTTTCTCGAGAACTGGTGCTGGGAGGCCGAGGCGCTGGCGCTGATCTCGGCGCACTATGAAAGTGGTGAACCACTGCCCGGAGAGATGCTCGACAAGCTGCGCGCCGGGCGCAACTTCCAGGCCGCCATGCAGATGCTGCGACAGGTGGAGTTCGCCCTGTTCGACCTGGACCTGCACAGCCTGCCCGCCGATGCCCGGGACACCCCGGTGCAGACGGTGCTCGATGCCGTGCGTGCGCGGGTGTCGGTGTTTGCGCCACCGTCCTACAACCGCTTTCAGAACAGTTTCTCGCACATCTTCGGCGGCGGCTACGCGGCCGGCTACTACAGCTACAAGTGGGCCGAGGTGCTGGCCGCGGACGCCTTCGGCCGCTTCGAGGAACGCGGCGTTTTCGACCGCGACACCGGCGCGTCGTTTTTGGTTAACATACTCGAACCGGGTGGTACCCGCGACGCCATGGAACTGTTCACCGCGTTCCGTGGCCGGGCGCCGGATGTCGGCGCATTGCTGCGGCAAAGCGGGCTTGCCGCCTGAACCGGATCCAGGAGGCATCGCATGGTTCCCCTCATCCCCGGCACCCTGTTCGTCGTCGCCATGGTCGCGCTGTCGACCATGGCCCAGGCACAGGGAACCTTGTACAAGGTCGTCGATGCGCAGGGCAACGTCACCTACCAGGACCAGCCGCCCGCGGAGGACGCCGGCAGCCGCACCGAGTCGTTGACGGTGGAAGAGCCCGCAGCGGCCACGCCGGCTGCCAATGACGGCCAGCGCGACCGGGTGCTGGCGGCGGCGCAGAGCGCGCCGCTGGTGCTGTTCACCGTGCCCAACTGCGACACCTGTGATTTCGTCCGCTGGTTCCTCGACGAGCGCGAATTGCCCTTCGAGGAAGTCGACGTGCAGGGCGACATCGAGAACCAGCAACGCCTGCGCGACGCCACCGGCGAGTACCGCGTCCCCGTGGTGCTGGTCGGCGAACAGCCGCTGTTCGGCTTCGACCGCGACGAACTGCTCGGCGTGCTGGCCGGCGCCGGCTACCTGCCGGCGGACAGCATCCCGGTCCTGGCCACGGAAGGTGAACCAACCCCGGGCTTCGGGGACGACGCCGGCGGCGAAGCCGTGGGCGACGAGCCGATGCCCCAGGCACAGTAGCCGTCGCGCGCCCGCGCGGCGGACCGTTATCCATGATCCACGCGGAGAATCCATCGTGAAGCGAAGTTGCACCCCCCTTGCCGTGGCCGCGGCCACGTTGCTGTCCCTGCCCGTACAGGCCGACGAGTTGTTGACCGGCGGCACCTCGGGCGCTTACTACAACGACATCGGCCCGAAAGTGCACGAAGTACTCAGCGGCGCACTGTTCCGCTACCCGCTCAAGGCGGGCAAGGGCTCGGCCGGAAACTTCAGCGCCATCGTCGACAACCCGCTGGTGGTGGCCCTCGGCCAGGCCGATGTCTACGCGCTGATGAATGCCCAGCAGCCGGGCAAGGTGATCAGCGTGCCCACCGGCGTGCGCGAATGCCTGTTCGCGGTCACCGCCAATGCCGGCATTGCCGGCGAGCAGGCCGGCGACGGCTGGGGCAACATGATGAGCCTGGCCCGGCGCATGCGCGTGGCCCTGCCCGGCGAGGCGTCCGGCTCCGCCAAGACCTTCGAGTTCATCCAGTCGATCAACGAATCGCTGGCCAAGGCGGACAAGATCACCCACTACGATTCCGCCGACGCGGCGATCAACGCGGTGGCCCTGGACCAGGCCGACGTGGCCTTCTTCGTGCAGATGCCCGATACCACCAACCAGCTGTTCCGCTTCGTCAAGGAAAAGTCCCTGCTGTGGATCGGCGTCGGCGACCGCGCCATGCTGCGCCAGGAGGTCGACGGCACCCGCATCTACGACGTCGACACCGTGCCGGTGGAGGAAACCTGGGGCGGCTTCGGCACGCCGAAGACGCTGACCACCACCTGCACCCAGGTCGTGGTGATGGCCGGTGACCCGTCCCGTGACGACCTGTCCGATGCCCAGACCCTGGGCGAGCAGGTGGACCTGCTGCGCGAGAACCAGGATGCCTACGAGCCGGAAGCCGACTGGTACAAGTCCATGGTGGACAAGATCCGCGATGTCAGCACCGAGGCCACCGACAAGCTGCTCAGCGCCGTCGACAAGGCCTCCACCGCGGTCAACAACGCCCTCGCCGAGTAGTCCCCGCCAGCGGGTGACGCGGCCTGGCCGGGCCATCATGAGTTGCCGCCGGCGAGCGTGCCGGGCGGCGCTGGTCGCTGCGCTCGGCCTCGCCCTGGCCGGGGCGTGGGCGGCGCCGCCGCCACCGGCGGCATCGCCCTACCATGCCGCCCATGCCGGCGACCCGGTGCGTTGGCATGGCGCCGACCACGAGGCCCGCGCGCTGGCGCGGGCCGACAACCGCCTGCTGCTGGTCTCCACCGGCTACCTCTCCTGCCACTGGTGCCACGTCATGGGCAAGGAGAGCTTCGCCGACGACGAGGTCGCGGCGGTGCTCAACCGGGACTTTGTCCCGGTCCTGGTGGACCGCGAGCTGGAGCCGGTGCTCGACGCGCAATTGCTGGCCTTCGCCGAACGCACCGGTGCCCAGGCGGGCTGGCCACTGCAGGTCTTCGTCACCCCGGCGGGTCACCCGCTGTTCGCCACCGGCTACCTGCCGCGTGCCGATTTCCTGCGCCTGCTCGAGCAGGTGGCCATGCGCTGGCGCCAGCGCGGGCCGGTGCTGGCGGCAGCCGCCGCCCGCCTGCACGACACGCCGGCCCCCGCGCAGCGCTTCGCCATCGACGCCGCGCGTGCCGCTGGCCTGCGACAGGCGCTGTTGTCCCAGGCCAGCGTGCTGCACGACGACTTTACCGGCGGCTTCGGCGCCGGTCCCCAGCATCCGCGCTCGCCGGCCCTGCTGGCCCTGCTCTCCCTGTACCGCGACGCGCCCTCGGCGGCGCTCGGCGACATGCTCACCCGGGCGTTGACGGCCATGGCCGCGGGCGGGCTCTACGATCATGTCGGCGGCGGATTCTTCCGCTATACCACCGACGCCGGATTCGTTGAGCCCCACTTCGAGAAGATGCTCACCGACAACGTCCTGCTGGCGCGGCTCTACCTGCGCGCCGAGGCGGTGTTTCCCGGCCGCGGCTACGGCCAGGTGGCGCGGGAGACACTGGCCTTCCTGCACCGGGAGATGCGGTCCCCGCACGGCGGCATGATCGCCTCGCTGTCGGCGGTGGACGGTGACGGCGTCGACGGCGGCTACTACCGGTTCGACGACGCGGCGCTGGCGTCCGTGCTCGCCGAGGACGAACGGCGCGTGGTGCGGGCCCGCTGCACGGTGGGCGCCGCGCCGCCTGGCGGCTACCTGTTGCGCTGTCACCGGCCGCTGGACGCGGTGGCCGCCAACCTCGGCATCACCCCGGCGGCGGCCATGGCACGCTTCGAAGCGGCCCGCGCGCACCTGCTGTCCCTGCGCCAGGGGCGCGTGCTGCCGCGGGACGGCAAGCGGCTGGCGGCCTGGAACGGGTTGGCGCTGTCGACCTTCAGCGAGGCGGCCCGCGTCGACGGCCGGGCCGAGGACGCGGCGATGGCCCGGGAGATCCGCGACTTCCTGGTCGGGGTGCTGTGGTCGGGTGAAACCCTGGCCCGCGCCGAGGGCGGCGGACGCGCCGCGTTGTCGGACTATGCCCTGGTGGCGCGGGGGCTGTGGGACCATGACGGCAACCGCGGAGGCGACCGGCGGGTCGCCGAGCAGGTGCTGCAGGCCGCCCTGGGCACGTTCCGTGTCGGCGACGGCTGGCGCGACGGTGATGCCTGGCTGGCGGCGCCACCGCCGGTGGCGCGGATGGCCGACGCCGCACTGCCCTCGGCCACCGCGGTGCTCGGCGAACTGGCCGCGGACATGGCCCGTCTGCACGAGGATGCCGAACGCCGCGCACTGGCCGCCGACATCCTGCTCAACGGCGACGAGCAGCTGGTCGGCAATGCCTTCTTCCACGCCACCGCCATCCGCGCGGCGACCGCGCTGGCGCGGTAGGGGTCAGCGGGCCAGCGCCACCAGCCCGGAGATGTCGAGGTCGATGCGGTCGCCGACGGCGATGCCCAGGCGGTCGGCGGTGCCGTGGCGCAGCTCGATGGCGAACTGCACCTCGCCCTCGCTGGGATAGCGTGGCAGGCGGCGGTAGTAGTCGGCGATGGCCTCGTCCTCGCCGCGCGGCGGCTCGGCGAACATCTCGTGGCGGGTGGTGACCACGCCGTCGGCGTCGAGGAACAGGATGTCCATGTCGACCAGGCAGTTGGCCATCCAGAAATTCCGCGCGGTGGGCTTGGGAAAGACGAACAGCATGCCGCCGTCGGCGGCGATCTCCTCGCGGTACATCAGGCCCTGGTTGCGCGCCGCCGGATCGGTGGCCAGCTCCAGGTGAAAGGTTTCCCCGGCCAGCGACACCGCGGTGGTGGCAGGTGCCAGCGCCAGGACGGCGATGGCGTACAGGCCGAACACGGCGGCGAGGACCAGGCGGGTGCGGGGCAACAGGATCATGACGGCTACGCGGGACAAGTCGGGCGACGATTATCAACCCTGGCACGCGCTCGGTTCAACGGTGACGCGCTGGCGTCCGCCCGGTGCGATCCGATAGACTCTGCCGCCCCGTTTTTCCAACCGGCCCATCGCCTGTGAAACTCAATCCCGCGCAACGCCAGGCGGTGACCCATCGCGGTGGCCCGGCCCTGGTGCTGGCCGGCGCCGGCAGCGGCAAGACCGGTGTCATCACCCGCCGCATCGCCTGGTTGATCGAGCAGCAGTCGGTGGATCCGCGCCGCATCGTCGCCGTCACCTTCACCAACAAGGCGGCGCGGGAAATGAAGCAGCGCGTGGCCGCGCTGCTCAGCGGTGGCCGGCGCGCCGGCAAGGTGCACGTGTCCACCTTTCACCGGCTGGGCCTGCGCATCCTGCGCGAGGAGTTCGCCGGCTTCGGCCTGACCGAGTCGTTCAGCATCATCGGCCCGGCGGATGCGCGGGTGATCCTGGCCGACCTGCTCGGCCGCGAATTCAACACCGATCCCGGACAGGTCGACGCCGTGGCCGCCGCGCTGTCGGCCTGGCGCAACGGCGCCGGCGAGGAAACCGCCGGCCTGGCCCGGCTGCAGCAGGCCTACCAGCGCCACCTGCGCGCCTTGAACGCGGTGGACCTGGACGACATGATCAGCCTGCCGCGCGACCTGTTCCGCGACGATCCGCGCGCCCTGCACCGCTGGCGCCAGCGCATCGAACACCTGCTGGTGGACGAATACCAGGACACAAACGCCGCCCAGTACGAGCTGGTGCGCGCGCTGGCCGGCAGCGGCGACGGCCTGGTCGCGGTGGGCGATGACGACCAGTCCATCTATGCCTGGCGTGGCGCGATGCCGGAGAACCTGCGCCAGCTGGAAGTGGATTTTCCCAACCTGTCGGTGATCCAGCTGAACCAGAACTACCGCTCGCGGGGGCGGATTCTCAAGCTCGCCAACCAGCTCATCGGCAACAACCCGCGCACCTTCGAGAAGAACCTGTGGAGCGAGCTCGGCTACGGCGACCCGGTGCAGGTGCTGGTCGCCCCGGACGAGGTGCGCGAGGCGGAACGGGTGGTCAGCGCCATCATGACGGCGCAGTTCCAGCACCGCTATCGCCATGGCGACTTCGCCATTCTCTACCGTTCCAACTACCAGTCGCGGCTGCTCGAGCAGAAGCTGATGGAGATGCGCATTCCCTACCAGCTCTCCGGCGGCCAGTCCTTCTTCGACCGGGCCGAAGTGCGCGATGTGCTGGCCTACCTGCGCCTGGTCGCCAACCCGGCCGACGACAGCGCCCTGATGCGCATCGTCAACACGCCGCGACGGGGCATCGGCGCCGCCACCCTGGAGCGGATCGGCGAATACGCCCGCGAGCGCAGGCAGCCACTGGCGCTGGCGCTGCACGACAGCGCCCTTGGCGAACGGCTGTCGGCCCGCGCCGCGGCCCGCCTGGCGGAGTTCTCCGCGCTGCTGGTGCGCTACCAGGACTTCGCCGAAGCCGGCGAGCCGGGGCGGCTGATCGACGAGCTGCTCGAGGAAATCGGCTACCGCGACTACCTGCGCGAGGGCAGCGACAGCGAGGAACTGGCCGACCGGCGCTGGCAGAACGTGGTCGAGCTGTCGGCCTGGATCGCCCGGCTGGCCGGCGACGGCGAGGACGGCCTGGCCGGCGCGGTGCGGGCCCTGGCCCTGGTGGACATGCTTGACCGCGCCAGCGACGACGAGGAGACCGACGCCGTGCGACTGATGACCCTGCACGCGGCCAAGGGGCTGGAATTCGACCACGTCTGCATCGTCGGCGTGGCCGAGGACATCCTGCCCCATGCCAACAGCAGCGCCAGCGCCAGCGGCATCGAGGAGGAGCGGCGGCTGTTCTACGTCGGCATCACCCGGGCGCGCAAGACCCTGGCCCTGAGCTACGCCGCCCGGCGCCGCCGCTACGGCGAGGTGCTCGACTGCCAGCCGAGTCGCTTCCTCGACGAGCTGCCGGCCGAGGACCTCGACTGGCAGCGACCGGGCGACGAGGCGCGCGACGGCGACCGGCAGGCGGGCAAGGCGCACCTGGCCGGGATCCGTGCACTGCTCACCGGCTGAGCGGTGGCGGCCTGATTCCCCGACGCCAACCGGGTTTTGATATACTTCGACGGCTTTGCCAATGCGGTGGACCGGTCCCCGGGGGAACCGGTTCGACGAAAAAACTCCCTTTTCGTGTGAGGAACACATGAGCGATGTTAGCCAACCCAACAGCCGCCGGCGATTCCTGACGGCGGTCACGTCCGGGGTCGGCCTCGCCGGTGCAGCCGCGGCGGTCGTGCCGTTCGTGGCCAGCATGACGCCAAGCGCGCGCGCCCGCGCCGCCGGCGCGCCGGTGGAGGTGGATATCAGCAAGCTCGCGCCCGGACAGATGCTGACGGTGGAATGGCGCGGCAAGCCGGTGTGGATCATCAACCGGACCGAGGAAATGCTGGAAGATCTCGGCACCCTGTCCGAACGGTTGTCCGACCCGGCTTCCGATGAGCCACAGCAGCCGGACTACGCGCGCAACGAGTTCCGCTCGATCAAGCCCCAGTACCTGGTGGTGGTCGGCATCTGTACGCACCTGGGCTGTGCGCCCACGCGCAAGTTCGAGATGGGCGCCGCTTCCGGCGTCATGCCGGACTGGAAGGGCGGCTTCTTCTGTCCCTGCCACGGCTCGATGTTCGATCTCGCCGGGCGCGTCTACCGCAACGTTCCCGCGCCCACCAACCTGGTGGTGCCGCCGTACTCCTTCGTCAGCGACAACAAGGTACTGGTCGGCGTCGACCCGGAGGAGGCAGCGTAATGGCCAGGTTCATGGAATGGGTCGATGCCCGCTTCCCCGCCACCAAGGTGTGGCAGGAGCACATGGCCCGCTACTACGCGCCGAAGAACTTCAACTTCTGGTACTACTTCGGTTCCCTCGCGCTGCTGGTGCTGGTCATCCAGATCCTCACCGGCATCTTTCTCACCATGCACTACAAGCCGGATTCGCAGCTGGCCTTCGCATCGGTGGAATACATCATGCGCGACGTGCCCTGGGGATGGTTCATCCGCTACATGCACTCCACCG
>CAYGJZ010000067.1:0-8825 GCA_964350265.1 uncultured Gammaproteobacteria bacterium
AAGGGCCAGGAGTTCCCGGCCTACGATCCGCGCGGCATCCAGGGCATGGGCCTGACCTATGCCACCTCCAACCGTGGTGCCTGCCACCTGCGCAGCTACACCGTGGCCTCGGAGGTCCTCGGCATCCCGGAGAAGACCGATCCGCTGGTCACCGACGGCAAGGCCGGCCTGGTCAAGGCCTTCCAGGACGCCACCGCCGCGGTGGACTCCAGCGGCCTGTGCGTGTTCACCACCTTCGCCTGGACGCTGGAGAACATCGCGCCGCAGATCGATGCCGCCTGCGACGGTGAATGGACCCCGGACAGGTTGCTGGAAGTGGGCGAGCGCATCTGGAACCTGGAGCGCGACTTCAACCTCAAGGCCGGCCTCACCGGCAAGGACGACACCCTGCCGAAGCGGTTGCTGGAGGAGGGTGCCAACACCGGCCCGGCCGAAGGCAAGGTCAACGGTCTCGCCACCATGCTGCCGGAGTACTATGCCCTGCGTGGCTGGACGGCGGATGGACAACTGACCGGCGAAGTCCGCGAGCGCTTCAACCTGCCCGGCTGAGCGGCCGGCATTTCCCGGCCACGGGTCGCGTCCGCGGCCCGTGGCATGGAGCCTGACATGAAACACGTGATTATCGGTACCGGCCCCGCCGGTGTCGTGGCCGCGCAGACCCTGCGTTCCCTGGATGCCGCTGCCAGCATTACCCTGGTGGGCAACGAGGGTGAACCGCCGTACTCGCGCATGGCCATCCCCTACTACCTGGTCGACAACATCGGCGAGGACGGCACCTACCTGCGCAAGCGTCCCGGTTGGTACGACGAGCGCGCCATCGAGCGGGTCGATGGTACTGTCAGCTCGGTGGATCCCGCCGCGCACGTGGTGCGTCTGCAGTCGGGCCAGCAGCTGTCCTACGACCGCCTGTTGATCGCCACCGGGTCATCGGCGGTCAAGCCGCCCATCGAGGGCGTCGACCTGCCCGGCGTGCACAACTGCTGGACGCTGGCCGATGCCCGGGAAATCATCAAGCTGGCCCGGCCCGATGCCCACGTGGTGTTGATGGGGGCCGGCTTCATCGGCTGCATCATCCTCGAGGCGCTGGCGTCGCGGGGGGTGAAGCTCACCGTCATCGAGATGGAAGACCGCATGGTGCCGCGCATGATGAACCAGCGCTCCGGCGGCCTGATCAAGCGCTGGTGCCAGGACAAGGGCGTGGAAGTGCTGACCTCGACCCGGGTGCGCGGCATCACCGCCGCGGCCGGCGGCGCCCTCCACGTGGACCTCGGCGATGCCGGTGAACGGCGGGCCGACCTGGTCATCGCCGCCACCGGCGTGAAGCCGAATACCGGCTTCCTCGACGGCAGTGGCATCCAGGTCGACAACGGCGTGGTGGTCAACGACCGCCTGCGTACCAGCGCCGCGGACATCTATGCTGCCGGCGACGTCGCCCAGGGCAAGGATTTCTCCAGTCACCAGTTCGTCGTCCAGGCCATCCAGCCCACCGCGGTGGAGCATGGCCGGGTGGCCGCGATCAACATGGCCGACGGCCGCGAGATCGTGCACCCGGGCAGCCTGAACATGAACGTGCTGGATACCATGGGACTGATCTCGGCGTCCTTCGGCGAGTGGCAGGGCGTGGACGGTGGTGAAAGCGCCGAGCTGTTCGACGACCAGCGCTTCCGCTACATCAACCTGCAGTTCGACGGCGACGTGCTGGTCGGCGCCAATACCCTTGGCCTGACCCAGCACGTGGGCGTGCTGCGTGGCCTCATCCAGACCCGGCTGCAGCTCGGGCGGAAGGGACGCCAGGCGCTGATGGACAACCCGCTGAACGTTGCCGAGGCCTACCTGAAGGCAACCCACGGCGCGGCGATTGCCAATTGATGCAGATCACCTTCAAGCTCTACGCCAGCCTCGCCGGCTACCTGCCGGCGGGAGCGGTGAACAACGCAGTGCAGATCGAGGTGGACACCGACAGCAGCCTGGACGCGTTGTTGCAGCGGTTCGGCGTGCCCCGGGAGATGGCCCACCTGGTGCTGGTCAACGGCGTCTACCAGGATGCCGAGGACCGCGCCCGGCCGATGCTCGGCGAGGGCGACACGGTGGCGGTGTGGCCACCGGTGGCCGGCGGCTGAGCGTGGCGGATGACGCCGTTCCCGAGTGCTTTCGCCGCGAAATGGGTTTTTCCCACCGCGAGTTCCATGTCAACCTGCGTACCGCGTTCGGCGATGGCTACCAGGTCAGCGAGGACGGCACGGTGGTGGAAATCCCGCTGCACGAGGGCAGGGTGCTGATCCGGCTGGGGCCCGAGGGAGTGCGGCGCATCGCCTCGCTGGCACTGCCCTGTACCGAGGTTGAATTCTGCTTCGAGAACCTCGATGCAACACGCAGGAGCGCGTTCGACACCGCCTTTCGACGCTCGTTCCAGCGCGGCGGTGGCTGACCGGGTCCGCATTGCCGGTACCGGGCACCGCGCGTATAGTGGAGTTCGCGGCGGGCCGCGCCGTCACTGATTCGAAGACCATGCCATGACTTCCTCGAAGCTTTCCGACAATCCAGCCGTGGTCGATCGACTGCAAAGGCCCATCCATGACCTGCGCATCTCGATCACCGATCGCTGCAACTTCCGCTGCGTCTACTGCATGCCGAAGGAGAAGTTCGGCCGCGACCACAAGTTCCTCGCCCGCCGCGAACTGCTTTCCTTCGAGGAGATCGAGCGCGTCGCCACCGTGTTCGCCGAGCTTGGCGTGCGCAAGCTGCGCATCACCGGCGGCGAGCCGTTGCTGCGCACCGACGTGGTCGAACTGGTCGCGCGACTGGCGAAGGTTCCCGGCATCGACGACATCAGCATGACCACCAACGCCTCTCTGGTGTCCCGGGAACGGGCCCGGGAACTCCACGATGCCGGTCTCAAGCGTGTGAACGTCAGCCTCGATTCCCTGGACGATGCCGACTTCGTGCGCATCAACGATGTCGGTTGCAGCGTGCGCCGGGTGCTCGACGGCATCGACGCGCTGGCCGAGGCCGGCTTCGATCCGGTGAAGGTCAACATGGTGGTGCGTCGTGGCCTCAACGAACATGGCGTGTTGCCCATGGCCAGGCACTTCCACGGTACCCCGGTGGTGCTGCGCTTCATCGAGTACATGGACGTCGGCTCCACCAACGAATGGCAGCTGGACCAGGTCTTCTCGGCGCGCGAGATCCACGACGCGATCCATGCCGAGTTCCCGCTGGAAACCCTGCAGCCGAACTATCCGGGCGAGGTGGCCCGGCGCTGGCGCTACCGCGATGGTGGCGGCGAGATCGGCATCATCTCCTCGGTGACCCAGCCCTTCTGTCGCGACTGTTCCCGCGCCCGCCTGTCGGCGGTGGGCAAGCTGTATACCTGCCTGTTCGCGGCTGACGGCTTCGACCTGCGCGCCTACCTGCGTTCCGGTGGCGACGACCAGGCACTGAAGGAGTATGTCAGCGGCATCTGGCGTCACCGCGAGGATCGCTACTCGGAGCTGCGCGCCCGGGTCACCACCCCGGTGCGCAAGGTCGAGATGTCCCACATCGGCGGCTAGGTGTCCGCCGCGGCAACGGCTCAGTCGTCGAGGAGCCCGCGAAAGGGCAGGTAGCTGACCGCGTCGCCGCGCTCGATGGTGGTCCCGGCCGGGATGTCCACCAGGCCGTCCGCCCACACCGTCGAGCTCAGCACGTCGGAACTCTGGTTGGGATAGAGCACCACCTGCTCGCTGTCGCCGTCGTGCTCGATGCGGGCGCGCACGAATTCCCGTCGCTGTCCTGCCCTTGGCCAGCGAAACCCGGCCTGCACGCGGTAGCGCCGGGGCGGCTGGTAGTGGCAGCCCTGCATGGCCAGCAGCAGGGGACGCACCAGCAGCAGGAAGGTGACGAAGCAGGATACCGGGTTGCCCGGCAGGCCGAGGAACAGCGCATCGGGAAGGCGGCCGAACAGTACCGGCTTGCCGGGCCGCACGGCGATCCGCCAGAACCGTCGATCACCCACCTGCCGCAGTGCCTGCTGCACGTGGTCGGCTTCGCCCACCGAGGCGCCGCCGCTGGTGATGACCAGGTCATGCCCGTCGGCGAGTTCGCCGATGCGGCGACGGGTCGCCTGCGGGTCGTCGGCGACGATGCCGGCATCGGTGACCTCGCAGCCCAGGCCTCCGGCCAGTGTCGCGAGCAGGGCATTGTTGCTGGAGTAGCGATGGTAGGCGGCCAGCGCGGTACCCGGGGCGGCGAGCTCGTCGCCGGTGGAAAACAGGGCCAGCCGCGGGCGACGCACCACCGCCAGGGTGGTGGCGCCGGTGGCGGCGGCGACGGCGACGTCCTGTGGCCGTACCCGGTGTCCGGCGTCGAGCAAAGTGGCGCCGCGGGCGAAGTCGTGGGCGCGTCGGCGCACGTACTCGCCCGCTAGCGGTGGCCGGTGGCAGTGCAGCAGGTCGTCCACGCACTGGCACTCTTCCTGCATGATCACGGTATCGGCGCCGGCGGGCAGCGGTGCACCGGTAAAAATGCGCGCGGCTTCGCCGGCAGCCAGCGGGCCGGGCCGGTCGCCGGCGAGGATGCGGCGGGTGACCCGCAGCGCTCGGCGCGGATCGTCGGCCAGGTCGGCGGCGCGCAGGGCATAGCCGTCCATGGCGCTGTTGTCGAAGCCGGGCACATCGACCGCGGCGACCAGCGGTTCGGCCAGCACCCGGCCGCGCGCCGCCTGCAACGGCACGGCTTCGGTGCCCTCGAGCCGCCAGGCGTCGGCCAGTATCCGCTCGATGGCATCGTCGAGCTCCAGCGGCGGCACGGGATCGTTGCCGGCGGTCATGGGCGCAGGTTCACCGCGCGACACGGCGATGTCGCGGCGATGCGCAGTCGGGTCGGGTGGTCGGGGCTGGAAGGATGCACGGGGCCGGATCATAGCGCACACCGGGGGCGCTTCGCGCGCCCATGATGCACGGCGCTACGGGTCGGTGGTGCTGGTGTCGACCCGCTACCTCGGCCTAGCCGGCCAGGGGTGCCTGGTGCGCGGCCGGGGCGCAGTCCGGGCAGTGCGGGTTGCGTTTCAGCCGCATGGTCTGGAACTCCATGCTCAAGGCATCGATCAGCAGCAGCCGGCCGCAGAGAACTTCGCCGGCGCCGGTGATCAGCTTCATGGTCTCGGCGGCCTGCAGGCTGCCGACGATGCCCACCAGCGGGGCCACCACGCCTTCCGCGGCGCAGGTTGCCCCTTCCACCGAGGTGTCGGGGTACAGGCAGCGATAGCAGGGGCTGTCTTCGCGCCGCGAATCGAAGGTGGACAACTGCGCCTCGAAGCGAATCGCCGCGGCCGAGACCAGCGGCGTGCGGCGGGCGATGCAGGCGCGGTTGAGCACGAAGCGACTGGTGAAGTTGTCGGTGCAGTCCACCACCACGTCGGCATGCATGACCTGCTGGTCGAGTTCGTCGTCGTCCAGTTCGTAGTCGATGGCATCGACGACCACGCGGGGATTCAGGGCCAGCAGTCGCTGGCGCGCGGAGGACGCCTTGGATTCGCCGACGCTCGACTCGGCATGCACGATCTGGCGCTGCAGGTTGGACTCGTCCACCCGGTCGAAGTCGCTGATCACCAGGTGTCCGACCCCGGCCGCGGCCAGGTACAGGGAAAGCGGCGATCCCAGGCCGCCCATGCCGATGACCAGTACCCGGGCGTCGAGGAGTTTCTGCTGGCCGGCCTCGCCGATCTGTGGCAGCCGAACCTGTCGGCTGTAGCGGGTGCGTTGGCTGTCGTCCATGGTCGGGTCGAGGGTCAGGGCGTGGTCGGCATGCCGATCAACCCTGGCCCATGAGCGGGGTCGAACGGGGCTTGGGCTTGTCGGCGCGGCGCCGGCCGGCATCGCGCAGTCGCCAGCCGAGCAGCACCGCGAGGACGATGCCGTACACCACCGGTTCCACCAGGTCGGCCTTCACCAGCCAGACGAAGTGCAGGATGGCGGCGATGGCGGCGGGGTAGACCAGTCGATGCAGCCGCTTCCAGTTCCTGCCGCCGAGTCGGCGGATCATGCCGTCGGTGGAGGTCAGCGCCAGGGGCAGGCACAGCACAAGGCAGGTGAAGCCGGCGATGATGTAGGGACGCTCGGTCAGGTCGGCGATGATCTCCGGCCAGTGGAAGAAGCGGTCGAGCACCAGGTAGATGGAGAAATGCGCGAGCATGTAGGCAAAGGCGAACAGGCCCAGCATGCGGCGCAGGCGCACCAGCTTGCCCCAGCCGGTCAGCTTGCGCAGCGGCGTGATCGCCAGGGTGACCAGCAGCAGGCGCAGCGCCCACTGCCCGGTGCCCTCGGTGAGTTCGTCCACCGGTTCCACCAGGCGGCCACTGAACAGGGAGAACAGCATCCAGGCCGCGGGCAGGCAGGCGAGAACGAACAGGGCGGATTTCAGGGTACGGATGCGCACTTCGCCGAACAGGTCGAGTTGGGTGGCGGGGATTACCATGGCGCGCTCGGGCGGCCCGGTTGGCCGCCTAGTACAGGGTTTTCGGATCCATGCCATTGTAAAGCGAGGCGACCTCGTCCGCATAGCCGTTGAACGGCAGCGTGTCGCGGCGAAGGATCTCGCCGATTCGTCGCTCGCGCGCCTGGCTCCAGCGCGGATGGTCCACCTCGGGATTCACGTTGGCGTAGAAGCCGTACTCGTTGGGCGCCTGCATCTGCCAGGTGTTCACCGGCTGGTTCTCCACCAGCTTGATGGAGACGATGGACTTGATGCTCTTGAAGCCGTACTTCCACGGCACCACCAGCCGGATCGGCGCGCCGTTCTGGTTCGGCATCAGCTCGCCGTACAGGCCGGTGCCCATCAACGTCAGCGGGTTCATCGCCTCGTCCATGCGCAGGCCCTCGCGATAGGGCCAGTCGAGCACGTGGCCGAACAGGCCGCGGCGCTGGTTCGGCATCTGCTCGGGATCAAGCAGGGTACGGAACTCCACGTACTTCGCATTCATGGTGGGTTCCACCTTGTCGAGCAGTGCCGACAGCGGAAAGCCGACCCAGGGAACGACCATCGACCAGGCCTCCACGCAGCGCAGGCGGTAGATGCGTTCCTCCATGTCGAAGTCCGCCAGCACGTCTTCGATGTCCAGGGTCATGGGCTTCTTGCACTCGCCGTCCACGGTGATCTGCCAGGGACGGGTTTCCATCTTCTGTGCCAGCCGCGCGGGGCTGCGCTTGTCCACCTCGAACTCGTAGAAGTTGTTGTAGGTGGTGATCGACTCGAAGTCGGTCATCGCCTCGTCGGTGGAGAAGGGGCTCTTGGCGAGGTCGGCAAACTTGCGTCCGTCCATCGTGGCCGCGTGGCCAAGACCCGGCAGCATCGCGCCGGCAGCCAGCGCGAAGCCGGACTGGAGGAAACGCCGGCGCTGGCGATAGAGGGCAAAATCGGTGACGTCGTTGTCGGTGAGGTCCGGTTTTCGTCGAATCAGCATGTTGGCGATCTCGCGTCGGGCGCGGAATGTTCCGCGACATGGTAATGGCTGATCAGTCCGTCCAGCAGCCAGCGCTTGAGCAGGCCGACGGCACGCATCGGCGCGTGCTCGTCGTCCACCCACTCGGTGAGCATTTCGCACAGCGTGGCAAACGGGGTCTGCCGGCGCAGCGCGTCGAGGAGGTGCGCCTCGTCGATGTCGAGGCTGCGGTAGTGCACGCGCAGGGAGCGGCGCCAGAACAGCCAGGGCAGGGGTGCGTCGCGACGGGCCGGCGGATCCTGCTGGTCGTCGGAGGCGCGCAGTTGCTCGCGCAGCGGCGGCAGGTCGTGGTGCAGGTCGAGCCGGAATACCGACGGGTGCAGGGTGAAGACCAGGGAACCCCAGTGCTGCGGCGAGACGGCGGCCATCGCCGCTTCCTCGAGGACATCGGCATCGGCGGCATCGAAGGCCAGGCCCATGGTCCAGTCCACCCGGGCCATCTCGGCCAGCAGCTCGCCCGCGGGCACGTCCCGGCGGGCGGTGATGAAGTCCGCCAGCCGGTCGCCGTACCAGCGTACCGAGCGAAAGGTGGACGGGTGGGCATGGATGTAGTCCGTGCCAAGGGCGCGAAAGGCATCGGTGCCGAGCAGCCGGTAGAGGCCAGGATAGTTGTCCTCGAGCACTTCGAGCAAGCGCAGGCGATAGGCGTCGGCGTAGATCGCCACCCGTTGTTCGGCACTGACCCGGCCGGTGGACACGATGGCGTCGGTGAAGCGTTCGGGCGCACCGAGCACCGCCGCCTGGAAGCGTGCCTGCAGGGTGGCCAGCGCGCTCACGCCGCGCATTCCCCGAGGATCGGCCGCGCCCGTCGTCGTGCCTGTTCCAGCTCGGTCATGACGTCGGCCAGCGGCGGGATGTCGGCGTCTCGCTCGATCATGGTGGAAACGGCGCCGAAGCGGCGCACGGCGTCTTCGTACAGCGACCAGACCGGGTCGATGACCGGGTGGTCATGGGTGTCGACGATGTAGTCGCCGGCATTGTGGTGGCCGGCGAGGTGAAACTGGTACACGCGTGCCGGATCCATGGCGGCGAGGTAGTCGGCGGCATCGAACTCGTGGTTGAAGGCGCTGACGTAGATGTTGTTGATGTCGAGCAGGATGCCGCAGTCGGCCTCTTCGGCAATGGCGGCGAGAAACGCCCATTCGCTCATCACCGAATCCTTGTAGGTCACGTAGCTCGACAGGTTCTCGATCAGCATGCGCCGGCCGACGATCTCCTGGGCCTGGCGAATGCGCCCCGCCACGTGACGCACGGCATCGTCGTTGTAGGGCAGCGGCATCAGGTCGTGCAGGTTCCTGTGTGCCGTGCCGGTCCAGCACAGGTGGTCGGAGAACCACGGTACGTCGAG
>CAYGJZ010000067.1:8925-24318 GCA_964350265.1 uncultured Gammaproteobacteria bacterium
AGCCCCAGGCCAAAGCCGAGGAAGGGCCTGTCGTGGTGCTCGCTCATGAAGTGTGTTCGCAGGCGGTGCCGTGACGGGGAAAAAAAACGCCGGACGCACTCGGCGCCCGGCGTTTCCTTGCCGAGTCGACGAGTCGGTTAGCCGACGGTGCCGCCGAGCTGCTCGCAGGTCTCCTCGCTGGTGGCGACGAAGCCCTGGCCCTTGCAGGCATTCTGTCCCTTGCACGAGCTGTTCGCGGTCTTGCAGCTGGAATGCCCCTTGCAGGCGTTCACGCCCATACAATGCACGTCGCCTTCGGCGGCGGTGGCGGACAGCGGGGCGGCCAGTGCGAACATGCCGGCAGCGGCGGTGGCAATGGCGAGGCCGGTGGCTTTCTTGACGCTATACATGGTTTCTCTCTCCTTGGGTCGAAGCAGATTTCGTTGAATACTGGCGGCGCCCGTCGGCGAGGCCGGTGGCAACCAAGCGCCAGCATTCGTTGTGACCGCCGTGTCCGCGCAAAGTTTCCGCGACGGAGAAAAAAGTTCTAGTTGCCGGGCAGCATGTTCTCGAACACCAGGTAGCCGCTGTTCTCCATCCCCAGCGCGCCGTACACGTCCTGGGCGACGCGGTTGTCGCGTTCCACGTACAGGCGAATGCCGCACACGTTGCCATCGTTCAGCGCTCGGCTGCGCACGTCCTCGTAGAGTCGTCGGTAGATGCCGCGGCCGCGATGATCCGGTGCCACGTAGACGCTCTGGATCCACCAGAACATGCCGTTGCGCCAGTCGCTCCACTCGTGGGTGATCAGCAGGCAGCCAACGGTGCGGCCAGCGCTTCGCGCCACCAGGTAGAAGCCGAGGCGGGGATTGTCGAGCACCGCCTCCACGCCCTTGCAGACCCGGGCCGGATCCAGTGCCAGGTCTTCGGTTTCGCGCGCCATGGCGACGTTGAAGGCGGCGATGTCGTCGCGCGCGCCGTGATCGGCAACGACGATCTCGACGGTTTCGGCGGGGTGGTTGTCTGGGCACATGGCGGCGTTCCGGGGCAGTGATGTCGGGCTGGCGCCTGATTCTATAAAATAGGGCGCTTGGCGTGAAATCGCGCGGGCGCGATCCGCGCGGAACGGCAGGGACGCGCATCCTTCCAACCCAACAGCGAGAACACCATGAATGACAAGCAACCGGCGGTGAAGCGCGTCGCCTTTCTCGGCCTCGGCACCATGGGATACCCGATGGCCGGCCACCTGGCGGCCAAGGGATACGAGGTCACGGTCTACAACCGTACCGCGGCGCGGGCCGAGGCATGGTGCGCCGAGCACGGTGGCCAGCACGCCGCGACTCCGGCGAAGGCCGCCGCGGGTGCCGAGATCGTGTTCCTGTGCGTGGGCAACGACCACGACGTGCGCGAAGTCGTCGCCGGCAAGGACGGCGCGTTGTCGGCGATGGCGTCCGGCACGGTGCTGGTGGATCACACCACCGCTTCGGCCAACGTCGCGCGGGAACTGTTCGCGGCGGCCGCCGAGAGCGGCGTGGACTTCCTCGACGCACCGGTATCCGGTGGCCAGGCCGGTGCCGAGAACGGCGTGCTCACGGTGATGGTGGGCGGCGAACCCGGTCCCTACGGCCGTGTCGAGCCGGTCATTGACAGCTATGCCCGCTCGGTGCGCCTGATGGGCGCGGTCGGCGCCGGCCAGCTGACCAAGATGGTCAACCAGATCTGCATCGCCGGGCTGGTGCAGGGGCTGTCCGAGGGCATTGCCTTCGCCGAGCGCGCGGGGCTCGATGTCGAGGCGGTGCTGGCGGTGATCAGCAAGGGCGCGGCCCAGTCCTGGCAGATGGAGAACCGCGGCAGCACCATGGCCGAGGACAAGTTCGACTTCGGCTTCGCGGTGGACTGGATGCGCAAGGATCTCGGCCTGTGCCTGGACGAGGCCGGCAACAACGGCGCCTTGTTGCCGGTGACCGCGCTGGTGGACCAGTTCTACGGCAAGGTGCAGCAGCGCGGTGGCGGACGCTGGGATACCTCCAGCCTGATCCGGCTGCTGCGCGAGGGCTGATTCAACCGGGCCCGGCGGCCCAGTGTCCACGCAGCCACTGGTGGTGCAGGAGCAGCCACTGCAGCGCGACGATGGTCTTGGCGTTGACGATGCGGCCGCTGGCCAGCAACGCCGCGGCCTCGCTTCGCGAGACCACGTGCACGCGGATGTCCTCGCCCTCGTCGGCGAGGCCGTGCACGCCGCCGATGTCGCTGCTGTCGACCCGGCCGCAGAACATTTCCACGTGTTCGGTGCAGGCGCCGGGCGAGGTGTAGAAGCGGTACATGGGCACCAGCGCGGTGATCGTGCAGCCGGCCTCCTCGCGGGCTTCCCGCCGCGCCAGTTCCTCGCCGCTCTCCCCCGGCTCGAGCACCCCGGCCACGCTTTCCAGCAGCCAGCAGTCGTCGCCGGCGGCGAATGGCCCGGGGCGGAACTGCTCCACCAGCACCAGCTCGTCGCGCAGCGGGTCGTAGGGCAGCACCGCGCCCACCGCGCCGCGCTCGAACACTTCGCGCACCAGCACTTCGCTGCGACCACCCTCGAACAGGGGATGGTCCAGGGCCAGCCGGTCGATGCGGAAATGCCCCTGCCAGGCGACTTCCCGCCGATGGACCCGCACCGAATCGCGGTCGAAGCCCGGTGCGTCGGTCATGACGCCACCTGGGTCGCGCCGGGTGCCGCGCCGAGCCGCTGGGCGGGCGTGCCAAGGCGGTCCTCGATCCACAGGGCGACGGCCAGCAGGCGCTCCTCGGCACCGTGCGGGGCGATCAGCTGCAGGCCCACCGGCATGCCCGCCTCGTCGAGCCCTGCGGGCAGGGTCAGCGCGCACAGGGACAGCGAGTTGGCCACGCAGGTATTGTGCAGGCAGGCCAGGTTGGCGCTGCGGTAGGCGGACAACTCGCTCACCGCGTCCAGTCGCGGCACGCCGATGGCGACGGTGGGACAGGCGATCACGTCGCAGTCGTCGAAGCGCGTCGCCGAGGTCGCGGCAATGCGATCCAGGCGGCGTCTGCGTGCCAGCCAGTCCGAGGCGCTGATGGCGCCGCCGTCGCGGATGCGCACCCCCACCAGCGGGTCCAGCGTCTCCAGCCAGCCGGGCATTTCCGAGGCCAGCATCTCGGCCAGTTCCGCCGACACCACGTTGCCCAGCCGCAGCAGTTCCTGGGCGTCGGCGGCCTCGGGCAGCAAGGCCTCGATGCAGGTGGCGCCGAGGCCGGCCAGTTCGCGCAGGGTCGATTCGACGATGCCGGTAATGGACGCCTGGCAGTCCTGCCACAGGGCCGACTCGCCGGTGCCCAGTACCGGCCCGTCGACCATCTCCTCGCGCAGCCGGTCGACGAAGCGCCAGGGGGACTCCTCGATCCACGGGTCGAGGGCGGCAAAGGCAAAGGCCACGTCCTCGACGCTGCGCGCCAGCACCCCGGCGGTGTCCAGGGTCGGGCTGAGCGGGAAGATGCCCTCCAGGGGCCAGCGACCGGCGCTGGTCTTCAGTCCCACGGTGCCCGTCATGCTGGCCGGGATGCGTACCGAGCCGGCGGTGTCGGTGCCCAGCGCCAGCCAGGCGCCTTCATGCAGGCTGACCCCGGCACCGGCGCTGGAACCACCGGGAACCCGGTGGACGCTGGCGTCCCAGGGATTGCGCGGGGTGCCGTGGTGGCTGTTCACGCCGAGCCCGCCGAAGGCGAATTCCACCGTGTGGGTCTTGCCGCAGAGGGCGGCGAGCTGGTTTTTCACCGCGCGCACCAGCGGCCCCTCGGTGTTGTAGGCATCCGGCACCGCCCGCGGCGTGCCGGCGAAGGTGGTCAGGCCGTCGATGCCGTACAGATCCTTGATCGATACCGGGACGCCGGCCAGCGGACCGGGATCCGCGCCGGCCGCCAGCGCGGCGTCGGTGGCGCCGGCGGCACTGGTGGCCCGGTCGGCACTGACGACGCGGTAGGCCGCGAGCCGTTCCTCGTTCGCGGCAATGGCGTCAAGGGCCTGTCTTACAATGGAAATTGCCTGCGCACGACCCTCTCGCAGGGCGCGCGTGTAGTGGTAGATGGATGGGTTCATGCCGGCTGGATATGGTATAAATTCTGTTGTCAAAGATCGGTAGGGCCGGCATTGTAGCCACAGCCTTGCCGGTCACGATACGGGTGAAACCCCAAAAGGGTCCATTCACCCCCCAAGGTTTCGCGATTGGCGAAAGACAGTGATCCTGTTTTTGGGAGAGTACCGATGAGCAACGCAGTTTCGATCCCCGTCTACCGGCGACCCGCGGTGGTGGACTGAGCCATGACCGCGGCGCAGTGCGCCGCCATGGCATTCCGGCCCCGGGCGGCCTCGCGCCTGCCCGGGCAATCCGCCCCCACCGCAGGATCGACCGATGACCGTTTCCACCGATGTCACCCTTGACGACAAGTACACCCTGACCGAAGGGGTGGCCTTCATGTCCGGCATCCAGGCGCTGGTGCGCCTGCCGATGCTGCAACGAGAACGCGACCGCGCCGCCGGCCTCAACACCGCCGGCTTCATCTCCGGCTACCGCGGTTCGCCGCTGGGAGGCTACGACCAGGCCCTGTGGAAGGCGGCTTCCCACCTGGAGAAGCACCAGCTGGTGTTCCGGCCCGGGGTCAACGAGGACCTCGCCGCCACCGCGGTCTGGGGTTCGCAGCAGGTCAATCTGTTCGCCGGCGCCACCGTCGACGGCGTCTTCGGGCTGTGGTACGGCAAGGGCCCGGGCGTGGACCGCAGCGGCGACGTGTTCAAGCACGCCAACGCGGCGGGCACCTCCCGTCACGGCGGCGTGCTGGCGCTGGCCGGCGACGACCACACCTGCAAGTCGTCGACCCTGCCGCACCAGACCGAGTATGCCTTCATCGACGCCGGCATCCCGGTGCTGAACCCGGCCGGGGTGCAGGAAGTGCTGGACTACGGCCTGTACGGCTTCGCCATGTCCCGCTACAGCGGCTGCTGGGTGGCGATGAAGACCATTGCCGAAACCATGGATTCCTCGGCCACCGTGCGCCTGGACCCGGCGCGTCCGTCCATCCTGCTGCCCGACGACTTCGTGCTGCCCGAGGGCGGCGTGCACATCCGCTGGCCGGACCCGCCGCTGGAGCAGGAATACCGTCTGCATGCCTACAAGATCTACGCCGCGCTGGCCTTCGCCCGTGCCAACCACCTGAACCGGGTGGTGCTGGACAGCCCGCGGCCGCGGCTTGGCATCGTCACCACCGGCAAGTCCTACCTCGACGTCATGCAGGCCCTGTCCGATCTTGGCATCGACGAGCAGCATGCCGGCGAGATCGGCATCCGCGTGTACAAGGTGGGCATGCCCTGGCCGCTGGAGCGCGAGGGCGTGCGTCACTTCGCCGAGGGCCTGGAAGAGGTGCTGGTGGTGGAGGAGAAGCGCGCCATCATCGAGAACCAGCTCAAGGAGCAGCTCTACAACTGGCGAGAGGACGTCCGGCCACGGGTGATCGGCAAGTTCGACGAGCACCGCAACTGGGTACTGCCGTCGCCGGGCGAGCTGACCCCGGCACGCATTGCCCGGGTCATCGCCGCGCGCATCGCGCCGTTCTACAAGAGCGAGCGCATCGAGAAGCGGCTGGCCTTCCTGGCCGGCAAGGAAGCGGCGCTGGAACATGCCACGTTGTCGGTGCAACGCACCCCGCACTATTGTTCCGGCTGCCCGCACAACACCTCCACCAAGGTGCCCGAGGGCAGTCGCGCCATGGCCGGCATCGGCTGCCACTACATGGCCACCTGGATGAACCGCAACACCGAGACCTTCACCCAGATGGGCGGCGAGGGCGCGCCGTGGATCGGCCAGTCGCCGTTCACCACCACCGAGCACGTCTTCGCCAACCTCGGCGACGGCACCTACTACCATTCCGGATCGCTGGCGATCCGCGCCTCGGTGGCGGCCGGGGTCAACATCACCTACAAGCTGCTGGTCAACGACGCCGTCGCCATGACCGGCGGCCAGCCGGTGGAAGGCAGCATGACGGTGCCACAGATGGCCCGCGCGCTGGCCAGCGAGGGGGTGCGACGCATCGCCATCGTTTCCGAGATGCCGGAGCGCTACGACGACGTCGACGACCTGCCCAAGGTGGTGGAGGTGCATCACCGCGACCGCATGCCGCTGGTGCAGCGCGAATTCCGCGAGCACAAGGGCACCACCGTGATCATCTACGAACAGGTCTGCGCCGCCGAGAAACGTCGCCGCCGCAAGCGTGGCCTGCTGCAGGACCCGCCCCGGCGGGTGGTGATCCATCCCGAGGTCTGCGAGGGCTGCGGCGACTGCGGCGTGCAGTCCAACTGCCTGTCGGTGGTGCCGCTGGAAACCCCGCTGGGTCGCAAGCGCACCATCGACCAGTCGGCCTGCAACAAGGACTTCAGTTGCCTCAAGGGTTTTTGCCCGAGCTTCGTGGTGGTGCACGACGCCACCTTGAAGAAGCCCGCCAGGCGCAGCATCGACGGCCCCCGCGAGGTGCTTCCCGAGCCGCGGTTGCCGGTGCTGGATCATCCCTACCGCATCGTCATTACCGGCGTCGGCGGGACCGGCGTGGTCACCGTCAGCGCCTTGCTCGGCGTCGCCGCCCATCTCGACCAGCGCGGTGCCACCGTGCTGGACATGACCGGCCTGGCGCAGAAGTACGGCGCGGTGACCAGCCACGTGCAGGTCTCCGCCAAGGTCGGCGAGGTCAAGGCGGTGCGGGTGGCCGCCGGTGGCGCCGACCTGCTGCTCGGCTGCGACTCGGTGGTGGCGGCTTCCTTCGATGCGCTGAGCAAGATCGAGGCCGGGCATACCCGGGTGGTGGTCAACGACCACCGTTCGGCCACCGCCCAGTTCATCGGCCAGCCGGACCTGGAATTCCCCGCGCGCGAGATCCGCGCGGTGCTCGGCGAGGCCGCCGGCGACGATGCCTGCGATTTCTTCGACGCCTCGCACATCGCCGAGAAGCTGCTCGGCGATTCCATCGGCGCCAACCTGCTCACCGTCGGCTTCGCCTGGCAGAAGGGCCTGGTCCCGATTCGCCGGCAGGCCATCGAGCGGGCGGTGGAACTCAACGGGGTGGCGGTGTCGTTCAACCTGGAGGCGTTCGAGCTCGGCCGGCGGCTGGCCCACGACCCGCGCACCGTGCTGGCGGCGGTGGCCGACGACGAGGTGGAGCCGGCGGCCCCGGCCAGCGTCGAGGCACTGGTCGAGCACCGCGCGACCTTTCTCGAACGCTACCAGGATCGCGCCCTCGCCGAGCGCTACCGCGCCCTGGTGGCGCGGGTGGTCGAAGCCGAGGCGACCCGCGCGCCCGGACAGACCGCGCTGGCCCGCACCGCCGCCTGGCGCTACTTCCAGTTGCTCGCCTACAAGGACGAGTACGAGGTGGCGCGGCTGTACACCGAGGGTGATTTCCTTGCCCGGCTGGACGAGCAGTTCGAACCGGGCTACCGCATCGAGCTGCAGTTGGCGCCGCCGCTGCTGGCCGGCCACGACGAGGCCACCGGGCGTCCGCGCAAGCGTTCCTTCGGGCGCTGGATCCTGCCCGTGTTCCGGCTGCTGGCGCGCTGTCGCAAGCTGCGCGGCAGCCTGTTCGACCCCTTCGGCTACCAGCACGAGCGACGCGAGGAGCGTCGCCTGGTGGGCGAGTTCGAGCACAGCGTGGACGCGGTGCTGGCAATCCTCGACGCAGACAACCATGGCCGCGCGGTGGAGGCGCTGGACTGGCCGCGCCAGGTGCGTGGCTTCGGCCCGGTGAAGCGCGACAACATCACCCGCGCCCGCGCCGAGCGGGAGCGCGCGCTCGAAGCCCTGCGCGCGCCGTCCACGGTGCGCGACGCCGCCTAGGCGAACCTCCCCCGGTGGTGCCGCCGCGGCCGTCGGTCGCGGCGGCGTGTCATGCCATGTTGCGTGGCGCACGCCTTTTCTATCTAATCCGGCCATGCCCGCCCAGCCCAGCCATACCGTCGACGTCGAGGGACGTCGCCAGCTCGATGCCGAACTCCATGCCACCTGGCGCGAGCTGCACAATCCCGATGCGCTGGCCTATTCCATTCGTCGCTGCGAGCGCGTGGAACAACGCGCCCCGGATTGCTACCGGGCGCATTTCCGCATCGGCGTGGGGCCGTTGAAGGTGCCGGTCGGTGCCGACCTGTCGGTGGTGGCGGAAGACCCGCCGTACCGCTACCGGCTGTGCTGCACGCTGTCGATGAAGATGCTCGGCGATGCCGAGGGCGAGGCGCGCATCCAGTTGGCCGAGGCCAACGGCGGTGTCCTGCTGGCCTACCGGGCATCGGTGGGCGTGCGCGGCCGCATCGCCGGATACGGCATCGACTTCGTGCGTGGCGCCGTGGTCCGCAACATCGACCACTTCTTCGATCGCTTCTCCGCGTGGATGGACGACCAGGGCGAGCGAACCCAACCGTGAGCGGTTACCTGGACAGCTACTACGCCGCCAGTCGTCATGGCGATGCGCCGGGCCAGCCGCTGGCCGGGGACAGCACGGTGGACGTGGCGGTGATCGGCGGCGGCCTGACCGGTCTCAACGCGGCACTGGAGCTGGCCCGGCGGGGACTGTCCACCTGCGTCATCGAGCAGCACGAGATCGGCTGGGGCGCATCGGGTCGCAGCGGTGGCCAGGTCATCGCCGGACTCGGCGTCGACATGCCGCCGCTGGAGCGTGCCCTCGGCCGCGACACGGCCCGCGCCCTGTTCGAGCTTGCCCTGGAAGGCATGACCGAACTGCGTGGGCGCATCCATCGTCACGGCATCCGCTGCGATCTCGTCGACGGTCACCTGGTGGCCGCGCACAACCGCCGCGAGGCCGAGGCGCTGCGCCGCGAGGCGGCGCACCTGGCCGAGGTCTACGACTACCCGGTGCGCTACCTGGATCGCGACGCGTTGTCCACCCAGGTGGTCTCGACCCGCTATGCCGGCGGCCTGTACGACGCCAACAGCGGCCACCTGCACCCGCTGAACTACACCCTGGCGGTGGCCGACCTGGCCCACCGGGCCGGGGTCGCGCTGCATGCGCGCAGCCCGGTGGAGCGTATCGACGGCGATGGTCCCTGCCGCGTGCACGGGGCCGGCTGGACGGTGCGCTGCGAGCGGGTGCTGTTGTGCACCAATGCCTACCTGGGGCGGCTGGCGCCGGCCCTGTCCCGGCACTTCATGCCGGTGGGTTCGCACATCGTGGCCACCCGTCCGCTGGGCGAGGAACTGGCGCGGCAGCTGCTGCCGGGCAATGCCGCGGTCTCCGATACCCGCAGGATTCTCGACTACTACCGCATGAGCGCCGACCACCGCCTGTTGTTCGGTGGCCGCGTGGGCCTGTTCGATCCCAGCGTGCTGCAGCTGATGGCGGTGATGGCACAGCGCATCGCCCGCGTCTTCCCGGCGCTGGCGGGGGTGGAGATGGACTATGCCTGGGGCGGCCACGTAGCGGTTACCCGCAGCCACGCGCCGCGCCTGGGCAGACGCGGGGCGATGCTTTATGCCCATGGCTATTCCGGGCACGGCATGGTGCTGAGCGGCATCGCCGGGAAGCTGCTGGCCGAGGCCGCCGCCGGCGAGGATGCGCGCTTCGACCTGGCCACGCGCATTCCCAACCCGGCCATCCCGTTGCCACGCTTCGCCTTTCGTCCGGCGCTGGCCCTGCTGCTCGGCTGGTTCCGCCTGCGCGATCGACTGTAATGGCCGTCTCCCACCGCGTCACGATGCTGCATGCCATGGCCCGCAGCCTGGCCGCAACGGTATTGATCGGCGGTGGCGTCGGCATCGTCGCCACCGCGGCCGCCAGCGCCTTCGTCGCCTTCGTGCAGGCCTCCGAGCGCTGGCTGGTGCTGCCGCTGGCACAGGGCGACGGCACCATCGCCGGCTGGCTGCCGCTGGTGGCGCTGTTGGCCGGTGGTGGCCTGCTGGTAGGCCTGGTGCGACGCTGGAACCGGCCGGCGACCATGCAGGGCCCGGCCCACGTCATCGCCGCCGCCCATGGCCTGGAGCGACTGATGCCGCGTGCCGCCGGCCTGCGCACCCTGCTGGCCACGCTGGTGTCCATCGGCTCGGGGGCGTCGGTGGGGCAGTACGGCCCGCTGGCCCATCTCGGCGGCCTGCTGGGTCACCAGATCGCCCGCGCCACCGGCGGCGACGCGGCGCGGCGCAACATCGGCCTCGCCTGCGGCGTGGCGGCGGCCATCTCCACCGCCTTCAACGCGCCCATTGCCGGCATCGTCTTCGCCCACGAGGTGGTGTTGCGCCACTTCTCGCTGCGCGCCTTCGCCCCGGTCACGGTGGCATCGAGCATCGGCTTCGTCTTCACCCACTTCGTCGAATCCCACGACCCGCTGTTCGAGTTCATCGACCCGGTGTTCGTCTACGGACCGGAGTACCTGTTCTTCGCTGCCATCGGCATCGGCGGCGGCCTGATCGCGGTGGTCTACATGCGTGCCATCTTCGCCTTCGAGCGTCTGTCCCGGGCCAGCCGGGTGCCGGAGGTCCTGCGCCCGCTGGTGGCCGGCGTGGTGCTGGCGCTGATCGCCAGCCAGGTGCCCGAGGTGCTGGGGGTGGGCTTCGGCTCGCTGCGCTCGACCCTGGCCGGGGCGTTCTCGCCGGAACAACTGGGCCTGGTGCTGGTGGCCAAGCTGGTCGCCACCGCGCTGTGCCTGGGCTTCGGCTTCGTCGGCGGCGTGTTCAGCCCGGCGCTACTGATCGGCGTGGTCTTCGGCACCCTGTGCGGCACCACCTTCGAGATGAGCCTGGATACCGAGCACAGCGACATCCTGACCTATGCCGCCTGCGGCATGGTGGCGGTGGTCAGCCCGGTGATCGGCGCACCGTTGACCGCCATCCTGCTGATCTTCGAACTGACCCGCAGCTACGACGTCACCACCGCCGCCATGTTGACCGCGGTGATGTCCAACCTGGTTTCCTACCGGGTGTTCGGGCGTTCCTTCTTCGATCGGCAGCTGGCGCGCAATGGCCATGACCTGTCCATGGGACGGGAGAAGCTGATGCTCTCGGTGCGTTCGGTACGCGACCTGGTGGACGAGGATGCGCCGGCGGTCACCGCCGGGGAAACCGCGGGCAGGGCGCGCCAGTTGATGCACGACGCCGACGTCGCCTCGCTGGCGGTGGTGGACGACGATGACCGGGTCATCGGCAGCCTGCGCCTGGTGCACATGGTGGGTGCCGCGGACGATGCGGTGGTGGACCAGTGGATTACCCGGGCCGTCACCACGCTGGAGCCGGACACCCCGGTGTGGCAGGCCATGCACGTGACCAATCGCAGTACCGCCGAGCGCTTCCCGGTCACCGCGCCGGGCGGTGCCTACGCCGGCATGGTGTCTCGGCGGGACATCGTCTCGGCCTACCTCGGCGTCAGCCAGTCGGTGCGCGCCGAGCAGCACGGCCTGGCATGAAGCCCCTGGCCGGGGCGCCGGTGCCTATCGCCGGGCGGCTGGAACTGGTGGCGCTGCTGCGCCTGGCCTGGCCGATGATCCTGGCCCAGTTGCTGCAGGCCGGGCTCGGCTTCATCGACACGGTGATGGTCGGCCGCGCCGGCCCCACCGAGCTGGCGGTGGTGGGCATCGCCTCCAGCCTGTGGATCCTGGTCTACCTCGGCGCCCTCGGCATGCTGCTGTCGATCACCCCGATCGCCGCCCACCACGTCGGCGCGGGCGCCCACGGCGAGCTGCTGCGTCTCTACCAGCAGGGCCTGTGGTATGCCTTGCTGGTGTCGGTGATGTCCTTTCTCGCGGTGCGGCACATCGCCGCGGTGGCCACCTGGATGTCGGTGGATGCGGCGGTGATGCCCGGGCTGCACGACTACCTGGACGTCATCGCCTGGGGGGCGCCGGCGGCCTGCCTGACCATGGTGCCGCGCTTCCTCGCCGAGGGCAGCGGACAGGTCAAGCCGATGATGATCATCCTCGCCCTGCTGCTGCCGTTGAACGTGGCCGGCAACTACGTGCTGATCTACGGTCACTTCGGCTTTCCCGCCCTCGGCGCCACCGGCGCGGCCTGGTCGACGGTGATGGGCCTGTGGCTGGGCGCGCTCGGCATCCATGGCTGGCTGTTTCGCAGCCGCCAGTTCCCCAACATCCATGCCGCCGTCGCGCTGGCCCGGCCGCGCCCGCGGCGGATCGCCGAACTGCTCAGGCTGGGCTTTCCGATCAGCGTGTCGATGGTGATGGAAACCAGCCTGTTCGCGGTGGTCGCGGTGCTGATGGGCACCCTCGGCGCGGTGCCGCTGGCGGCCCACCAGATCGCCATCAACTATGCCGGGCTGATGTTCATGGTGCCGGTGGGCCTGTCGCTGGCGATCACCGTGCGTGTCGGCCAGGCGCTGGGCGCCGGCGACCGGGTCGGGGCGCGCTTCCGCGGCTTCGTCGGCATTCTCACCGGTGGCGGTTTCATGGCGGTTTCGGCACTGGTGATGGTACTGCTGCGCGATCCCATCGCCGCCATGTACACGGCGGACGCGGCGGTGGCCACGCTGGCCGCCTCGCTGCTGGTGCTGGCGGCGGTCTTCCAGCTCTTCGACGGCCTGCAGGTGGCCGCCATCGCCGCCCTGCGTGGCTACCGCGACACCGCGCGGCCGATGTTCCTGTGCCTGGTGTCCTACTGGCTGTGCGGGCTGCCGCTGTCGGTGCTGGCCACCTTCGTCTTCGACCTCGGGCCACGCGGACTGTGGCTGGGCCTGGTGGTGTCGCTGGTGCTGGCCTCGGTGTTGCTGAACCTGCGCTACCGCAGGATCTCGCTGCCGGCCGGCGGCGCGACCGGCGGCGCGGCATGACAACGCCGTTCAGCGCACCGGGTGGGACACTAGAACAGCGTGTAGATGAATGGCGCCACCGCCGAGCCCTGGGCGAAGACGATGAGCACGCCGAGCAGGAGCATGACGAGGATGATGGGTGCCAGCCAGAATTTCTTGCGCTCGCGCATGAAGGCCCACAGGTCTTTGAGGAATTCGGTCATGTCGCTTCGCGGTGGATTCGATGGTGAGGTTTTAGTCGGTATTCGCCCGTGGCACAAGGGGCGCCGGCGGTTCCGCGGCGGGCGCGGCTTCGAGACTGATCCGCTGGCTGACCAGCAACAGGGGATCGATGTCGGCGTCGCCCAGGCGCACCGTCCAGTCGGGCAGCAGCTTGATGCCCGCGCCACCGGCCAGGGTGGCGATGCGTGCCCCCTTGGGCACCCAGTCTTCCAGCGTGACCGACACGCCGCCGAGGTTGCGGAACACGCTGACCAGGCCGGCGCCGTGGTGGATCACCAGGCGCCAGCGGCCATCGCGCTCGTCGATGGCGACCACCTGGCCGAAGGCCGGGCTGACCACGTCCGCCGGTTCGCCCGGCTCGAAGCCGAGCCCGGGAAAGTCCAGCGTGTAGCCGCTGCCGCTGAAGTGCAGCAGGCCGTACTGGAAGCGGATCGGCAGGTCGGCGGGCAGCACGAAATCCAGGTCCGGCGGGTCGTCGTGCTGGCCGAGATCTTCTCCGGGCAGGTCGCGCAGCGCACGGCGATGGCGGGCGACCACGTCGGCCAGGGTCGATGCCTCCGGCGCGTCCACCGGGTAGATCGGTCGGCTGACCGGCTTGACGGCGAAGGTATGCGACGCGTAGTCCGACTCGCCGTCCACCGCGTTGACCACGTAGTTGCCGGGGGCCAGGTCGCGGGCCAGGCCGACCAGTGCCGTCCAGCCCTGGTCGAATTTCAGCACCGGCACTTCGTGGTTGCCGAACAGCACCCGTGGCGGTTCCGTGGTGGCGTCGCCGACCACGATGCCGGCGATGCCGCCGGGCACGGCGGTGAAGTTGTCGAAGGCGCCTGCGATCATCGGCCACAGCAGGGCCAGTGCCAGCAGTTGCCGAATCACGAAGAACTCCCGTCGCCGTTGTCGTCGTCGCGTACCTGCAGGCCAAGGGTCCCGTCGCTCACCCGTGCCGACAGGCGCTGGCCGGGCCGGGCCTGGTCCACGCGGCTGACCACCGTGCCGTGCGCGTCGTCGAGCAGGATGGCGAAGCCGCGACCGAGGGTGTGGCGCGGGCTCAGGGCGCGCAGTTGCGACTCCCGCGCCTCGATGCGTCGGCCGGCGTCGGCGAGGCGGGCGCGCAGGGCATGGCCCGCCCGCCCGGCCAGGGCATCCACCTCCGCCGATGCCTGGGCGACCCGTCGCGACGGCGCCCGGCCGGCCAGGCGTGCGGCCATTGCCTCCACCTGGCCACGGCTGGTGGCGAGCCGGTGCCGGGCGAAGGCCTGCAGGCGCTCGCCGGCATGCTCCACCCGGCTGCGCTGGTGGCGCAGGCGTTCCAGCGGGTGACGCATGCGGCCGGCCAGGCGATCGACCCCCTGGCTGGCGCGGTAGACGCGGTTTTCCATCGCCCGCACCAGGCGAGACTGTTGCTGCTCCAGGCGGTTGGCGAGCACCTCGCCCACCGAGGCCAGCAACTGGGCGGCGGCGGTGGGGGTGGCGGCGCGGTGGTCGGCGACAAAGTCCACCAGGGTGGTGTCGGTCTCGTGGCCGACGCCGCTGACCAGGGGAATCGGGCAGTCCGAGACGGCGCGCACCACCGACTCGTCGTTGAAGGCCATCAGGTCTTCCAGCGAGCCGCCGCCGCGGGCCAGCAGGAGGACGTCGCACTCGGCGCGCCGCACCGCGCGACGAAGTGCCGCGACGATGGCGGCCGGGGCCTGGTCGCCCTGCACCGTGGCCGGGTAGACCACCACCGGCAGCCAGGGTGCGCCGCGGCGCAGGGTGATCAGGATGTCGCGCAGCGCCGCCCCGGTGGCAGAGCTGATCACCCCCACCCGGGCGGGAATCGCCGGCAGCGGCCTGCGCCGGGCAGGGTCGAACAGGCCCTCCGCCTCCAGCGTGCGGCGCAGTTCTTCCACCGCCCGCCGCAATGCGCCCTCGCCGGCATCCTCCATGTAGTCGACGATGAGCTGGAAGTCGCCGCGCGCCTCGTACAACGAGACGCGGGCGCGCAGCAGTACCTTCAGGCCATTGCGCGGCGCCACCGCCGAACGCAGTTTCCGTTGGCGGAACAGCGCGCAGCGCACCTGTGCCTTGTCGTCGACCAGGGAGAAGTAGCTGTGCCCGGAGGCGGGCGAGGAGAGGTTGGAGATCTCGCCCTCGATCCACAGTTCGGGATAGCTGGACTCGAGCAGGCGGCGCACCTCGCCGCTGAAGCCGGAGACCGAGTAGACCCTGCGCTGGGCGCCCGGCAGGGTCATCGGCGGCGACCGGGGATGCGCCCGGTGCGCCGTTGTTGGAGGCTGGTCCTGCCTGGCATGTTCGCTTCTTTCGGAGGCGTGTGCGCACGGGTCGCCGACGGTGGCAACGGCACGCCGGATGGGCGGTCTGGCGGCGGCTGAACGGTTTACCGCCACCGGGCAC
>CAYGJZ010000068.1:0-23947 GCA_964350265.1 uncultured Gammaproteobacteria bacterium
TGGACCCGTTGGACCCGGTGGACGAGGGCATGGCGGAGAAGTCCCGCGAGTTCCGCGCCGGGGGCAGCGAGCTGTACGTGGCGCCGGAGGGCTGAGCGATGCACCTCGGCATTGCCGGCAACGGCCTGGCCGGCCGGGTACTGGCGCTGCGCCTGCTCGAGCTTGGCTGCCAGGTCAGCCTGTTCGATGCCCGTCGCCCCGGTGAACGCCCCGCCGCCGAGGTGGCGGCGGGCATGCTCTCGCCGCTGGCCGAGCTGGAGACCGGCGATGCCCGCATCCACGCCCTCGGCCTGCGTTCCATTGCCCGGTGGCCTTCGCTGCTCGACGGTCTCGACGAGGCGGTGGACTTCGCCTGCCGCGGCAGCCTGGTGACCTGCCACCCCGGCGACCGGGCGATGGCGCTGCGCCTGGTCGAGCGCATCCGCCACCGACTCGCCGAGGCCGGCGTCGACGACGACGCGGTGCGCAGCCTGGATGCCGAGGCGATCCGTGCACTGGAGCCCGGCCTCGCCGGCGACGGCCCGGCCTGGCTGCTCGCCGGCGAGGCGCATCTCGACGCCCAGGCCTTCATGCGCGCCAGCGCGGCGCGCCTGGCGCGGGATGCCGAGGTGGTGCACGGCCGCGCGGTCACCACGCTGGCGGCCGGCGAGTTGTGCTTCGCCGACGGCACGCGGCGGCGGTTCGACCACGTCTTCGACTGCCGCGGCCTCGGTGCCCGTGCCGACGGGCTGCCGCTGCGCGGCGTGCGTGGCGAGGTCCTCTGGCTGCACACGGACGAAGTCGTGCTGCAACGGCCGGTGCGGGTCATGCACCCGCGCTACCGGGTCTACGTGGTGCCACGGCCCGGCCAGGTGTTCGTGGTCGGCGCCACCGAGATCGAGTCCGAGGACACCTCGCCGGTATCGGTGCGCGGGATGATGGAGCTGGCCTCGGCCAGCGCGGTCATCGACCCGGCCTTCCTCGAGGCGCGCATCGTCGATGCGCGCACCCAGTTGCGCCCGGCCCTGCCGGACAACCTGCCGCGGGTGGACGGCGGGGACGGGCTGACGCGGATCAACGGGCTGTACCGCCACGGCTACCTGCTGGCCCCGGCACTGGTGGACGATGCCCTGGCCCGTGCGCGGCTGGCGCGGGAGGCGGCATGACCGCGTCCCTGCACATCATCGTCAACGGCGAGCCGGTGCGCGTCGCCGAGACCTCGCTGGAGGCGGCGCTTCGGGCCCTCGGCTACGACCTGCGGCATGCCGCGGTGGCGGTGAACGAGGAACTGGTGCACCGCCAGCAACGCGCCCACACCGTGCTGCGCGACGGCGACCGGGTCGAGGTGGTGTCACCGATGGCGGGGGGCTGAGCATGGGCTGGCAACTGGCCGACGCCGAACTCCACAGCCGCTTCCTGCTCGGCACCGCCGGCTATCCCTCGCCGCAGGTGCTGCGCGACGCCGTCAGCGCCTCCGGCGCCGGGGTGCTCACCGTGTCGCTGCGTCGCCAGGCGGCCGCCGCGCGGGGCAACCCGTTCTTCGACCTGGTGCGGGAAAGCGGTTGCCGCATCCTGCCCAACACCGCCGGCTGCCATGGCCGTCGCGAGGTGATGGTGACCGCGCAGATGGCGCGCGAGGTGTTCGGCACGAACTGGATCAAGCTCGAGCTGATCGGCGACGACTACAACCTGCAGCCCGATCCACTGTCGCTGGTGGACGCCGCCCGCGAGCTCATCGACGACGGCTTCGAGGTCTTCCCCTACACCACCGACGACCTGGTGCTTTGCCGTCGACTGGTGGAGGCGGGCTGCCGCATCGTCATGCCCTGGGCATCGCCCATCGGCTCCGGCCGCGGCATCGCCAACCCCTATGCCCTGGAGGTGCTGCGCGCGCGACTGCCGGACACCACGCTGATCGTCGACGCCGGCATCGGCAGCCCGGCGGACGCGGTGCTGGCCATGCAGCTGGGCATGGACGGCTGCCTGGTCAACAGCGCCGTGTCCCAGGCCGCCGACCCGGTGACCATGGCGCGGGCCTTCCGCCATGCCATCGAGGCCGGGCGGCTGGGCCGCGAGGCCGGCATCATGGCCCGCCACGACACCGCCGTGCCGAGCACCCCGGTGATCGGCACGCCGTTCTGGCACCAGACATGAGCCAGCCGCCCATTGCCTGGAGCATTGCCGGCTCCGATGCCGGCGGCGGTGCCGGCATCCAGGCCGACGTGAAGACCTTCCACGGTCTCGGCGTGCACCCGTGTACCGCGATCACCGCCATCACCGCGCAGAACACCGTCGGCGTGCACGCGGTGCGCCGCCCGGGACCGACGGCGCTGCGCGAGCAGCTCGACGCCCTGGCCGACGACCTGCCGCCGGCGGCGGTGAAGATCGGCATGGTGCCCGACCGCGACAGTGCGCGGGTGATCGCCGAGCGGCTTGCGGCGACGGACGCCCCGGTGGTGCTCGACCCGGTGCTGGTGTCCACGTCCGGTTCGGCATTGTCCGACGACCCGGCCGGCGAGCCGGCCTGGATGCTGGCGCCGCATGCCACCATCGTCACCCCCAACCTGCACGAGGCGGCGGCCATGCTCGGCCACCCCGTTCGCGGCGAGGCGGCGGTGGAACGGGCGGCGGCGGCATTCCTCGAACGCGGCTGCCGGGCGGTGGTGATCAAGGGCGGACACGGCGACGGGCCGCTGTGCATGGACTACGTCCACGACGGCGAGTCCGGTGCCTGGCTCAGCCTGCCGCGCATCGCCACCGACAACACCCACGGCACCGGCTGCACCCAGTCCAGCGCCATCGCCGCGGCCCTGGCGCATGGCTACCCGCTGCTCGACGCGGTGGTCATCGCGCGCATGGTGGTGAACCGCGCCATCCGCGAGTCGCTGTCCATCGGTGCCGGCCCGGGCCCGGTCCGCCAGGGACCGTGGCCGGACGACCCGGTGGACCTGCCCTGGCTCACCGGCGACGCGCAGGCGGCGCGGCAGCGGCCACGCTTCCCGTCGCCGGGCGACACCCCCATCGGCCTGTATCCCTGCGTGGAAACCGCCGACTGGGTGGCGCGGCTGGCCGGGGAAGGCGTGGACTCCATCCAGCTACGCAACAAGACCCTGGCCGGGGAGGCGCTGGAACGGGAGATCGCGGCGGCGGTGGGCATCGCCAACCGTCACCGGGTTCGGCTGTTCATCAACGATCACTGGCAAAGCGCCATCCGCCACGGCGCCTACGGCGTGCATCTCGGCCAGGAGGATCTCGACGATGCCGATGTCGGCGCCATCGAGCGCGCCGGACTGCGCCTGGGCGTGAGCACCCACTGCTACCGCGAGGTGGCCAGGGCCCATGCCCTGCGGCCCAGCTACATTGCCTGCGGGCCGATCTACGAAACGAAGATCAAGGTCATGGCCTTCGCGCCGCAGGGACTCGAGGCGCTGCGGCGCTGGCGGCGGATTCTCGCCGACTACCCGCTGGTGGCCATCGGCGGCATCGACGCCGGCCGGGTCGGGCCGGTGCTGGCCACCGGTGCCGACGGCGTCTCGCTGATCCGCGCCATTACCCATGCCCCGGACTGGGCCGCGGCCACCCGCGACCTGCTGGCGCGCATGACCGCCGCCGGAGCGCGGCGCGCGGGTTACCAGTAGCGCAGCGCCTCGCGGTAGATGCTCTGCATGTCGGCGGTGTCGGCCACCCGCGGTGCATTGCCGATGGCGCGGCGGTGGCGGGCCGAGGAGGCGGCCATGGCGGCGATGTCGTCCTCGCCGAAGCCAACGCCGCTGATGCCGTTCGGCGCATGGGTATCGCGCATCAGCGCGACCAGGCGGCGCGACAGCACCTCGCCGGCATCGTCGACGGTGGCGCCACGGCGGTCGGCGCCGAGGAAGCCCGCCGCCTCCAGGTGACGCGCCGGCGCGGCCGGCGCCAGGTAGCGGAAGATGGCCGGTGCATTCACCATCACGCTGATGCCGTGGGGCACGAAGGGCGCGGCTTCCCGGTAGCCCTCGGTGGTGACGTCGTGCATCAGGTGGGTGACGCCGTAGGACATGGCATGGGGCAGGTGGGTGCCGGAATTGCCGAAGGCCATGCCGGCCAGGGTGGCGCCCCACATCAACTGGTCGCGGGCCTCGTGGTCGGCGGCGTCGGCGACGCCGCGGGCGAGGAAGGCGCCGGCGATGGTCAATGCCTGCCGCGCGGCCATGTCGCTCCACGGGTTGGCCCCCTGCAGCATGGTTCGCGCCAGCGGGTCATCCACCTTCTCCCACTGGGTGTAGGCCCGCGCGGTGTAGCACTCCAGGGCATGGCAGAGCAGGTCGTAGCCGGTGGAGGCAACCACGTTGGCAGGCAGCGACTCGCCGCAGGCAGGGTCCACCAGCGCCTCGTCGGGCAGCAGGTGCGGCGAGCCGATGACGAACTTGCAGTTGTGCGCGGTCAGTCGCACCACCGCCACCGAGGTGCATTCCGAGCCGGTGCCCGAGGTGGTGGGGCAGGCGATGTGCGGCAGCACCGGGCCGGGGGCGGGCCGGCCGGCACCCACCGGCGGGCCGAAGTAATCGGTGAATGCCTCCACCGGGTAGCGGGCATAGAGCATGGCCGCCTTGGCCGTGTCCATGGACGAGCCGCCGCCCACCGAGACCACGCCGTCGAAGCGACCGTCGCCGAGGAAGGCGGCTGCCTCGGCGATGCTGTGGTCGGTGGGCTCGATGCACACCTGCGAGAACACGGCGACGTCGATGCCGGCGCTGCCGAGGGCGGCCAGCGCGGTGGCCACGTAGGGGCCGTCGGCCAGGTAGGGGTCGGTGAACAGCGCCACCCGGGTCATGCCAAGGCCGGCGGCCCGCGCACCGAGCTCCGCCAGGCAGCCGCGACCGAAGGTCAGTCGCGGCATGGCCACGGTGAAGCTGGTGGCGCCGTGTTCGGTGGCTTCGAAGTACTGGCAACCCATGACGACCCCCGGCATTGTGGACGAGGCGACAAGCATAGCATCGCCGCCCCCGCGCCGGCGCTCGCGGCATGGTCGGCAGCGGCGTCAAAGGCGGGTAGACTGCAACGCCGTGCAACCCCGGAACGATCCCATGCCCGATCCACAGGCCGCGCGGATTCGCCCGGCCGTCGTCGACGACTTCGACGCCGTGCTGGCGCTGAACCTGGCCTTCGAACACCTGACCAGCCCGATGGACGGGGCCCGTCTCGCCGACCTCCACGCCCACTGCCATCGCCACCTGGTGGTGGACGACGGTGGCGTCGTCGCCTTCCTCATCGCCTTTCGCGAGGATGCCGACTACGACAGCGTCAACTACCAGTGGTTCGACCAGCACCTGGCGCGCTTTGTCTACATCGACCGGGTGGTGGTCGACGCCGCCGCCCGCGGCCTGGGACATGCGCGGGCGCTGTACCGGAAGATCTTCGAGCTGGCAGCGGCGGCGCAGGTGCCCTACGTCACCTGCGAGTACGATGTCGAGCCGCTGAACGAGGCGTCGCGCGGCTTCCATGCACGGATGGGCTTCCGCGAGGTGGCACGGCAGACGCTGCAAGGCGGCAAGCAGGTATCGCTGCAGGTGGCGGAGATCGACGCCGCCTCATGATCGCCTCGCTGTTGTTGCTGTTCGGCGTAGCCTTCCTCGCCGCCACCATACTGCCGTTCTATTCCGAGGTGCTGCTGTTCGCCCAGCTCGAGGCAGGTGGCACGCCGTGGCTGCTGGTGGTCGTGGCCACCGCCGGCAACACCCTGGGCGCGGTGGTCAACTGGGCGCTCGGCCGCTTCCTGCTGCGCTTCCAGGACCGTCGCTGGTTCTTCTTCAGCCGTGCCCAGGTGGACAGGGCGCAGCGCTGGTTCCGGCGCTTCGGCGTGTGGTGCCTGCTGCTGGCCTGGATGCCCGTGGGCGGTGATGCCCTGACCCTGGTGGCGGGCATCATGCGCACGCCGCTGCCGCTGTTCCTGGTGCTGGTGGCACTGGGCAAGGCGGTGCGCTACGTCTCGGTGGCGGCGCTGGCCGGCTGGCTCGGCTAGCGATCGTCGACGCGCCGCGTGGAGCGGGGCGGACGGTGATGCCCCCGGCTCAGGCCATGCCGATGCGGCCGATGCCGGGCAGCTTCAGTGCCGGGCGCAGGAGGTCGACGCCGAAGGACAGGCCGAGCAGGTTCAGTTCCAGGCCCTCGTCCAGCGACAACGTCACGCCGAGCAGGCCGGCCAGGCTGAACTGGTAGCCGGTGTCGCTGGTGGCCCGGGCGAACCAGCGCTTGCCGAGGTAGTCCTTGCCGATGGCGGTGACCGGCAGTTCCAGGTCCAGTCCCGGCACCTGGCGAATGACGTGGGCGACGAAGGTATTGCTGTTCGGCCCCGGCCAGACGCCGTAGCGGCGCGACCACGGATAGTCGCGCGCGGCCGCGCGGATGGGTTCGACCAGGCGTGCCGCCGCCTCGCCGCGTCGGTCGAACAGCACCTGTGGCTCGGCACCGAACCAGCGCATGTCCGGCGCCCGCCGGCTGCTGCGCACCGCCAGGCCGCCGCCGCGTGCGCGCCAGCCAAGCACCTCGACGACCTCGTAGTGGTCGGCATCGGCCTCCTTCATCGCGATCCAGGTGTGCACGCCGAAAATGCCCCGCCAACTGAAGGCGCGGGCGGCATAGACCTGGACAATGGCCGCGGCATGCTGCGCCGGTTCCGGGGCGATGCGCGCCGAGCGACGATCGGCGCTGGACCAGTCGCCGGCCAGCGAGGCCTGGCCGGTGGCCACCACCAGCAGCGGACCGGCCAGCAGCACCAGCAGCAGGGCGACAAGACCGACAAGGAGTTTCTTCATCGTCCCGTTATGCCGCTTCTGCGCGGCGCTTTCAAGACTCGCTGGCCGCATGCCGAGGAACGCGCTAGTCTCGGGCCGGCTGTCCTGTCACCGCGCATCGAGAACCCAAGCATGCCGCCACTGGAAAACTTCGGACTGTTCCTGGTCGCCTCGCTGGCGCTGATCCTCACCCCGGGACAGGACTTCTACCTGGTGATGAGCCGCTCCCTGGCCCAGGGCATGCGCGCCGGGGTGGTCACCGCCGCCGGCATCAGCACCGGGCTGCTGGGCCATACCCTGCTGGTGGCGGTGGGGCTGGGGGCGGTCATCCGCGCCTCCGACACGCTGTTCTTCGTGCTGAAGGTGGCCGGCGCCGTCTACCTGGTCTGGCTCGGTGTCGCCGCGATGCGCGCCGGCGTGGTGGCCTCCGCCACCGTGCCGGTGCCCTGGCTGCGCCCCCGGCGCCTGTTCGTCCACGGCGCCTTGTCCAACCTGGTCAATCCCAAGATCGCCGTGTTCTACATCGCCTTTCTGCCGCAGTTCGTGCCGGTGGACGTGGCCAGGCCCACCGCCTCGCTGTTGCTGCTTGGTGCGACCTTCGCGCTGTTGACCTTGCTGGTGAAGGCGCCGTTGGGCTGTGCCGCGGGGGCCATGGCGGGCATGTTCCGGCGGCACCCGCGGGTACAGGCGTGGATGAACCGGGTCAGCGGCGCGGTGCTGGTGGCGCTGGGCCTGCGCCTGCTGGTGGCCGAGCCGGGCCGCTAGTCGCGGTCGCCCGGCACGGATGCAGCGGCCTCGAGCAGGCGGTGCAGCCTGGCCTCCAGTTCATCCATGTCGATGGGCTTGTGGATCCAGGCGCTCAAGGGCAGGGCATTGCCGGCCCGCTGCATGGTTTCCTCGGCGTAGCCGGAGGTGAACAGCACCGGCAGCTCCGCGTAGAGGGCGCGGGCCTGCTCGGCCAGCTCCAGGCCGTTGATGCCGCCGGGCATGACCACGTCGGTGAACAGCAGGTCGACACGGTTGCGGGCCAGCACCGACAGCGCGGCGGCGCCACAGTCCGCCTCGAGGGTGGTGTAGCCGAGGCTGCGGATCAGTTCCACGCCGGCCTCGCGCACCTCCGGGTTGTCGTCCACCACCAGCACGGTTTCCCCGCCGACCTTTGCCGCCGCATTGGCGTCGCGCCGCTGCGCGCTGGCGACTTCCACCGCGCCGTCGGATTCGGGGAACACCATCTGCACGGTGGTGCCGCGACCGGGCTCGCTGTGGATCACGGCCTGTCCGCCGCACTGGCGCACGTAGCCGAATACCGAGGCCAGGCCGAGTCCGGTGCCACCGCCGGAGTCCTTGGTGGTGAAGAAGGGCTCGAAGGCGCGACTGCGTACTTCCTCGGGCATGCCCTCGCCCTGGTCCTTGACCTCGATGCGCACGTAGTCGCCGGCGGGCAGCGCGGTGGCCAGTTCGACCTCGGCGACCTGGCGCTCGACGCGTTGCGCGCCGATGCGGATGACACCGCCCCTGGGCATTGCGTCGCGTGCATTCACGGCCAGGTTCAAGATGGCGTTCTCGAACTGCGACAGGTCGCCGACGATGGCCGGCAGGTCGTCGTCCACCTCGATCTGCACCTCGACCTGCTCGCCCACCGCGCGTTGCAGCAGCGGACGGATCTCCTGCAGGTGGCTGGCCGCGTCGATGGCCGTGCTTTCCAGCCGCTGCCGGCGGGAGAAGGCGAGCAGGCGCTGGGTCAGGTCGGCACCGCGGGTGACCGCGTCGAGGGCGGCATGCAGCCAGCGATTGCCGACCGGGTCGTCGACGACCTCCTGTCGTCGGGCAAAAAGCTGCAGGTTGCCCTGGATGACCGACAACAGGTTGTTGAAGTCGTGGGCCACGCCGCCGGAAAGCTGGCCGATGGATTCCATGCGCTGGGCGTGGTGCAACTGGTCACGCTCCCGTTCGCGCTCGGTAATGTCGATGACCATGGTGTAGTGACCGGAGACGACGCCGTCGGTATCCAGGTGCGGCACGTGGTGCACTTCCACCATGCGCGTCTTGCCGTCGGGGTAGCGTACCTGGTGCGAGAACACGATGCCGCGATCGGCGGGAGCGTCGCGGGTCCTCGTGCGGTAGCTCTCCACCACTTCGGCAGGCAGGATGTCGGTGATGCGCTTGCCGATGATCCGGCGGGCGTCGAGCGCATACCAGTTCTCCGCGGTGCGGTTGACCATGCGGATGACGTTGTCGCGGTCGAAGTAGACCAGCAGCACCGGCAGGGCATCGGCCATGATGCGCAGCTTCTGCTCGGTGTCGATGCGCTCGGTGACGTCGGAAATGATGCCGACGAAGCGTACCGGGTCGCCCGCGTTGCCGGTCACCGGGGCGATGCTGACCTCGCTCCAGAAGGTGCTGCCGTCGCGGCGGTGGCTCTTGAGCACTTCGAAGGCGGGCACCTGGTGACGGATGGCGGCGCGGATGTTGTCCACCTGGGCCGAGGTCTCCAGCGTGCCGAGTATGGCGTGCATGCTGGCGCCGACGACCTCGTTGCGATGAAAGCCGGTGATGTTCTCGAAGCCCTGGTTGACGTCGACGATGCGCAGGTTGTCGCGCGAGGCGGCGACGATCATCATGCCGACACCGGCCGCGTCGATGGCCTGGTCGCGCATCATCAGCTCGCGGCGGTTCTCGATCTGGTCGGCGATGTCGCGGATGGAGATCAGCAGCCTGGCGCCGTCCTCGGTATCGAGGGAGCGCAGCCGCAGGGCAACGGGAATGCTGCCGCCGACGTCGCGCCGGGCCTTGATCTCGCCGTTGTTCATGCCCTGCAGCCGCGGCGACTCGGATTCCAGCACGGCCAGCCAGGGGTCGTTGCCGGGCATCGGCAACAGGCTGCGCACGTCGCGGCCGTGCAGCGACAGTCGCGGCAGGCCGAACAACTGCTCGGCCTGCTTGTTGGCCTTGACCACGGTGCCGTCGCGCTGAACCATCAGCAGGGCGTCGGGCGCCAGCTCGAACAGGTCCTGGTACTGGCGCCGGTTGCGGTCGCGGGTCATCTGCGACGCCACCGCCAGGCCCAGCGTGCCCAGGGTCGGGCCGATGCTGGCGAGGCTGGTGAAAGGGCTGCGCTTGAGTACGCCGAGATGACCGAAGACACGCCCGTCCGGCGACATCAGCGGGGTCGCGGCATAGGCGCGCATGTCCCGTTCCACCAGGTAGGAATCGTCCGGGTAGCGCGCCTGGACATCGTCCTCGATGATGTGGATGAAGCCTTCCACCACCTCGGCGCAGGGGGTCCCGGCCAGCGGGTAGCTGAAGTTGGGTGTCAGCTCGCCATCCTCGATCACCGTGATCATGTGCAGCAGGTCGGGCCGGTCGGCGTCGACCCGGCCGATGAAGGCCACCTCCGCGTCCAGCAGTTCGGCCAGCTCGCGGGCGGCGGCATGGTAGAAGCCGATGCCGTCGAGGAACTGCAGCCGGGTGAACACCGCGGACGCTACGCGTTCTTCCTGCCGGCTGGCGGTGATGTCGAGTATCTGGGAAATGAACCGCCACGGGGTGCCGTTGGCGTGGCGGATCACCGACACGTTCAGGCGCGCCCAGACGACACCGCCGTTTCGATGGGTGTAGCGCTTCTCGATCTCGTAGGTCTCGCCCTCGCCGGTTCGCAGTTTGGCGACCTGCTCCTGGTCGGCGGCGAGATCGTCGGGGTAGGTGACGTCGCGAAAGTTCATCCCCGTGAGCTCGTCGCGGGAATAGCCGAGCAGCTGGCACAGCGATGGATTGACCTCGAGGAAGAAGCCGTCCGGGTCGAGCACGGCCATGCCGATGGCGGAGTGGCGCATCACCGTGCGCAGCATGGACTCGTCCGCCGCCGTATCCACGCGGCCTGCCGGGTCCTGGGCGGTGCGCGACGAGAAGGTCTTCATCCTTCGCGGCGCCGCCGTTGTGCGAGATTCGGCGTCAAGTCAGCGGCTCCCCTGGTGGATGGCGGACTCTCCGGGCGCTTTGGATTGCGCAGGCCCGGTATAGTCGATTGTCGGCGCGGCGCCGTCAAACTTGAGTCGATCACCGGCCGGGCACGTACGGCTCGCCGCTGACCAGGTGCTCGCACAGGGCCTGGTAGACCGGGTACAGGCGTGCGCGATCGCCACGATCGCCGGCGGCACGAAGGATGCGGCTGGCCAGGGTGCCGTGGCGCAGGATGTGCTCCAGTGCCCTGGCCAGCGGCTCGGCCTCCGGCGGCCGGCGCTCCACCAGGCGCGACCAGGCGGTGCGGCCGTCGATGGCCGAGTCACCGAGGCCGAGGGCGCGCAGGTAGTCGCCATGCTCGATCACGGTGTCCTCGCCGTCGCGGATGGCGGCGAGGAAGAGGGCGGCCAGCGCCTCGGTGGGCAGGGCATTGAGCCGCTCGGTGCTGGCCGGGCCGGCAGCGACCAGTTCCCGCACCAGGTTGACCATGGCGCTGGCCACGGCGAGGTCGCCCAGCGGGCACTCCTGGGTGTCGAGGACACGGATCTCGATGGCGTCGCGGTCGAAGCGGGCAATGGCGCCGCGCGAGTTCAGCCATTCCTCGCCGAGCAGGCCGTCGATGTCGTGGGGCGCGATGTCGGCGTACATCGGCGCCAGGATCACCTGCCGGTAGTCGTCGAAGCCACGCACCGGTTCGGGCACCACCTGGCCGGTGATCGACGGGATGCGCGCGGCATTGTGGCGGTAGACCTGCATGCGGTAGTCGCGGTAGCCGGTGGCACGGGCATCGGCGAACGGCGAGCTGGCAGCGAGCATCGGTGCCAGTGGCAGTGCTGCGCGAATCGCCGCGTGCAGGGCGACGAACTCCGCCTCGTCGCCGAAGGGCAGGTTGACGTGCATGCTCTGCAGGTTGGACCAGCCGTGGCCGCGACAGTCGAAGATGCGGTGGTAGGCCGCGTAGATGGCCTTGTCGCCGTGCGGCCACAGCCGGGTCTCGGTATCCGGGTCCATCCACGGGTGCATGGCGCCGGGCATCAGGGTGGCATTGAACTCGGCGAGGATGGCGTTGATGTCGGCCACGCCGGCCTGGAACAGTGCCGGCAGCGGCGCCAGCGCAGGCGCCGGGCCGTTGGTCTTCATCTCGATCACGTGGCCGGCCAGCTCGTTGGACCAGGCCAGCGGGCCGCGCTCGACGTCGTTGACGTAGTCCCCGGCCACCTTGCGAATGACCTGGTCGGCGAGGGCGGCGACGTCGAGGTTGTCCCGGTCGACGATCATGTACTCGATCTCGATGCCGAAGCCCTCGAACAGGTGCAGGGGTCCGCTCACGTGCCGCGCGCCGCCTTGCGCTTCTCGATGGCGTTGAGAAAGTGCGTCATGACCTGCTCGTAGAGACCGTTCTTCAGCACCACGTCCTCGACCCCGGCGTCGATGTTCGGGTTGTCGTTGACCTCGATCACGTAGCAGCGGTCGCCGGACTGCTTGAGGTCGACGCCGTACAGTCCGCGCCCGATCAGCCGGGTGGCGCGCAGCGCGGTGCGGATCACCTTCGGTGGCGCATCGGACACCGCCAGCGTGTCGGCATTGCCCTCGATCACCCGGCCGCCCTCGCGGCGCACGATCTGCCAGTGGCGCTTGGCCATGTAGTAGCGGCAGGCGAACAGCGGCTGTCCGTCGAGCACGCCGATGCGCCAGTCGAAGTCGGTGGGCAGGAAGGACTGCGCCACCACCAGGTCGGACAGCGAGAACAGGTAGTCCAGGGTGGACTCCAGCTCGGCGGGGTCGTTGACCTTGTGCACGCCCTGGGAGAAGGCGCTGTCGGGCTGCTTGAGCACGCAGGGCAGACCGAGGGTGTCGGCCACCAGCTGGCGGTTGCCCTGGTGGACCACCAGGGTCTTCGGCGTGGCCACCCGGTGACGGGTGAGTCGCTCGGCCAGGTAGACCTTGTTCGAGCAGCGGATGATGTCGCCCGGGGCGTCCACCACCACCAGGCCGAGGGCGTCGGCGCGGCGGGCGAAGCGGTAGGTGTAGTGGTTGACCCGGGTGGTGGCACGGATGAACAGGCCGTCGAACTCGCCGAGACGGGCATAGTCGTCCTGGGTGATCAGGCGGGTGGCGATGCCGAGCTTGGTGCCGGCCCGCGCGAATCGTTCCAGCGCGCGCGCGTTGGACGGCGCGCTGTCCTCCTTCGGGTCGTGCAGGATGGCCAGGTCGTAGCGGCTGCTGCTGGCGCGCCGACCACGCTGGCGAGCGCTGAAGTACTGGTTGGCCGACTCGACCACGAAGGCATGGTGGGCGGCGGGAATGTCCCGTGCGGCAATCACCTGCACCGAGCGGATCTGCCACTCGTCCTGCAGGCGCTGGAACTGCACCCGCAGCAGCGGGGTCTGGAACTGGTTGAACAGCCGCGTGCACAGCGCCTGGTAGCGGGCCGCCATGTTGCGGCCGAAGTAGATGCTCAAGGTGAATTCGTCGGAGCGCAGCGGCGCCAGCGCGCGATGCAGCAGGCGTGCCAGGTCGTCGGAGGCAATGCGCACGATGGCCGGCGTGCGCAGGTCGCGCAGGGTGGCCACGCTGGGCATCGGGCGATGACCGCGGGCCTCGCCGAGCAGCGAGACGTAGTAGCCTGTGCTCTGGTAGCGATAGGAGCGGCACAGGTTGAAGATGCGGGTATTGCGCAGCGCGCTGGCCTCGGGCGAGGTCAGGTAGTCACGCGCCGCCACCACCTCCACCCCGGCGATGTCCAGTGGCCACTCGCCGGGCCGGTCAACGACGATCAGCGTGGCCATCGGCTTTGCCCTTGCGGGTCGGCTCGATCATCAGCAGGTTGGCGTCGTTGGTGAGCACGCCGAGCATCACCGCGCAGATGGCGCGGTAGATGGATACGTGGTAGAGCTGTTCATCGACGATTTCGCCGGGCCGGGTGGGGTCGGAGATGCGCACCTCGCGGCGGTCGGCGTCGTAGCCGTGCATGACCACGAAGTGGCCGGACGGGTGGCCGCGGATATCGTCGAAGTCGTCGTTGGGGCCGTACTCGCGGGCGGTGCGGTACAGGTAGGTGGCACTCAGCCCGGCGATGATCGGCACCCCGCGCCGCAGGTAGCGACGCAGCAGGGCGGTGGTCAGGTCCTCGAAGCGCACGACCCCGCCGCGATCGATGAACTCGCCGTAGGCCTCGCTGGTCTCGGCCAGCCGCCTGTCCTTCTTGGCCTTCAACTGCGCGGCCAGGCGCGCCTTCATCTCGTCGCGCTCGAGGCCGAACCAGGTCGGGTCGAAGACGTTCAGGTCGTAGGTGTACAAGGTGGCGCGAAAACCGCTTTGCAGGGCATGGCTGCCGAGCCAGGCGGCGAGGGTGCCGCCGGTGCGCAGGGTGCGCGTCTGCGCCACCAGCTGGTCGAGGTCGATGTCGCGGTCGTAGTAGCGGTAGACTGCATGCAGGCAGGTCGGACCGCAGGTGGTGTCGTCCGGCTGGGGCTTGATCTTGAAGGACAGCGCATCGTGCATCGTGATGGCACCGCGAGGGGAGGGGCGCGCAGAATGTACGCCCATTCGGGGACTGCGACAAGGGATTTGGCGATGCTGTGCGCGGTGTGCGTCGTGCAACGCGGAGCGAGCGGATGAGGGCAGAACAGGCGCGGGCCATGGCCCGCTACAACCAGTGGATGAACGAGAAGCTCTATGCCGCCGCCGGGCGGCTGGACGATGCCGGGCGCCGCCGTGACCGCGGCGCCTTCTTCGGCTCCATCCACGGCACCATGAACCACCTGCTGGTGGGCGACCACATCTGGATGGACCGCTTCGCCGGCCGCGCGCCGCGCATCACCGCCCTCGACCAGGAACTGCACCACGACTTCGATGCCCTGCGCGCCGCGCGCGTGGCCTTCGACGGCGAGATCGTCGACTTCGCCGACGGCCTCGACGAGGACCGTCTCGCCGCCCCCTTCGCCTTCACCTCCACCACCCGCCCGGTGCGCTGGCGCGGGCCGATGTGGCTGATCGTCGCCCACTTCTTCAACCACCAGACCCACCACCGCGGCCAGCTGTCGACGCTGCTGGCACAGGCCGGCGAGGACATCGGCGTCACCGATCTCCTCTACCTGCCCGGCGGCCTCGAGCGGCTGGACTAGAAGGGCGCCTTCGCCATGGCCTGGAAGCGATCGGTGACGTTGCCGGACAGCTCGATGCTGTCCGGGTCGAGGATCATGGCCGGTGCGCCGGCCTCGACGTTGAAGCCGTCGAGGTCGGCCCAGATCACGTTCGGGCTGGTGGTGAGCTCGAAGAAGTAGCGACGGCTGTCGAGGTTGATGGCGGTGCGGTACTCGGTGTTGTAGATGCCGAAGCCGCGGTAGGGCGCGCCGAAGGGCACCGAGACGTTGCGCATGATGCCGAGGATGGCGGCAATGGCCTGGCGCTCGTCGGTCGGCTCCGGCAGCATGGCCATGTAGTAGGCGGCGCGCTGGAAGCGGTCGGTGGCCTTGACGTTGCCTGGCAGGGGCATGTCGCTGCTCGGGTTGGAATAGTCCTGGCTGGCCAGCAGCGCAAGCTGCTCGTCGTAGGTCGGGTCGTTGGTCATGATGCGGTACTCGCGTCCATGGTGCACCCGCGGCCGGCCGTCGATGTACTCGATCACCGCCGAATCGCCGCTGGCGTCCTCCATCGCCAGGTGCAGCGTGGCGGCATGGCCACGTGCCTCGGTGGCGACGATCTGCACCTTCTCCAGCGCCGCCAGCGCCTCGACCACGGTGGCCGCGTTGTCGAGCGCGTACTGCAGCCACAGCCCGGCCTGCACGCCGGGCAAGGACGGGTCGCGGGGCCCGAAGTCGGTGGCATTGAGGTACAGCAGGTGGCCGGCCAGGCCGCGCTCGTTGATGCCGTCCACCGAGCCGATGCCGTAGACGGTGGTGACCATGCTGGCATGGCGCGAGGTCCAGCGGGCCGGGTTCTCGGCCACCGTGACCTCATCGCCGGTCAGGCCGCCATCGCGCTGCATGCCCCTCGGCAGCACGGTGATCCTCGGTTCAGTGGATTCCGGCCAGTCCATGGTGCGACCCACCACCACGGCCAGCGGGTTGTCGTTCCACAGTACCCGCGAGCAGGCTTCGGCGGCAGTGGCGACGAGGGCGGTGGACAGCACGGCGAGAGAGAAGGCGGCGAGTCTTCGGCTGGCGTGGTGCATCATGGTGCGGATTCTCCTGGTACATGGTGGGTCATCGTGTGGCCGCGGCAGCCGTGGCAAGGCGCCGTTAGCTGCGCGGCCCGTCGAGGCTGCCAAGACCGTCGTCGACGACCGTCAGCAGGTGATCGATGTCGGCGGCGGTCAGGCACATCGGCGGCTTCATCTTCAGCACGTTGTCCAGCGGACCGTCGGTGGACAGCAGGATACCGCGACGGCGGGCATGGGCAACCAGGGCACGGGCCTCGTCGGTGGCCGGCGCCAGCGTGTCGCGGTCACGCACCAGTTCGGCACCGACGAACAGGCCGATGCCGCGCACGTCGCCGATCAGCGCATGGCGGTTCGCCAGCGCCTTGAGGCCCTCGACCAGTTGGCGACCGCGCTCGCGGGCATTGTGCATCAGGTCGTCGGCGTCGATGGCGTCGAGCACCGCCAGCGCCACCTGGCAGGACACCGGGTTGCCGCCGAAGGTGTTGAAGTATTCCATGCCGTTGTCGAAGCTGCGCGCGATGGCGGCGGTGGTGATCACCGCCGCCACCGGGTGGCCGTTGCCCAGCGGCTTGCCGACGGTGACGATGTCCGGCACTACGCCCTGGGTCTGGAAGCCCCAGAAGACGTGGCCCATGCGGCCAAGACCGACCTGCACCTCGTCGGCGATGCATACCGCGCCGGCGTCGCGGGCATGGCCGTAGGCGGCCTGCAGGTAGCCATCGGGCAGCACCACCTGCCCGGCCACCCCGCCCACCGACTCGGCGATGAAGGCCGCCGGCCGGCGCTGTTCATCGCGCAGGGCCGCCACCGCCCCGGCCACCGAGCGGGCATGCCGCCGGCCGGCCTTCGCATCGTCGCGGCGAAAGCCTTCGCGGTAGGCGTCGGGCAGCGGGCAGACCCGGGTACCCGGCGGGCGACCGGCGCCGCCGGCGCGCTGGAACTTGTAGGGGCTCACGGCCAGCGTCGACGACAGGTGGCCGTGGTAGGCATGGTCGAGCACCAGCACGTCGTCGGCCCCGGTGTGGGCCCGCGCCAGGCGCAGCGCGAGATCGTTGGCCTCGCTGCCGGAGTTGACGAAGAAACACACCGACAACGGCTCCGGCAAGGTCTCCACCAGGCGGTCGGCAAGGGCGATGATGTGGTCGTGCAGGTAGCGGGTATTGGTGTTCAGCCGGGCCATCTGCTGCTGGCCCGCGGCCACCACGCGCGGATGGCAGTGGCCCACGTGGCAGACGTTGTTGACCATGTCGAGGTAGCGGTTGCCGTGTTCGTCGAACAGGTACTGGCCGCGCCCGCGCACGATGTTCAGTGGCGGATCGCCGGCCAGCGAGAGCATGCGGCCAAGACGGACACGGCGGCGCAGGCGCAGGGCGTCGCCGCCGCGCTGCAGCGGCGCGGCGAGATCGGCGGCGGCATGCAGCACCAGCTGCGGATCGAGGAAGATGCCGCGCCAGGCGTCGAGGGCGGCGTCGTGGCCGACACCGTGCACGTCCGTGCCCATGCCGAGCAGGGAGGTCATCAACTGGAAGTGCAGGTGTGGCGGCCAGTCGCCGTTGACCTCGCGATCGCCCACCGTGCCGAGCACCTCGCCGGCGGCGACGGCCTGGCCGATGGCCAGGCCCGACAGCGTCTCCCGGCTCATGTGCCCGTAGAGGGTGAAGAACGGCGTGCCGTCGTCGGTGACATGGCGCAGGATCACGGTGGGGCCGAAATCCTGCCGGGCACGGTTGTCGGCCAGTGCCTCGACCACGCCGTGCAGCGGTGCGTGGATGGCTTCGCCGGCGGGCAGGAAGAGATCGACGCCCAGGTGGCGGTCGCGCCGCTCCGCCGGGTCCGCGGTGGCATAGGCGTCCGCCTGGTAGAGGCTGCGCTTCTCCAGGTAGCGGCCAAGACCCACCGAGGCACCGGCCCTGGCCATGGCGTCGAACAGGTAGGTGGTCCAGGCCTCGCTGCCGTCGAGGTCGCGCAGGGCATCGGCATGCGGGCCGTCGCCGCCGAGGTCGAACACCAGCAGGCGGCCGGGATCATCGAGCCGGTGACGGCAGATGTCGGCGCGCTGGGCGCGGCCCGAGCGCAGGTAGGCGGTCACCGCGCCGCTGGCGGCATCGGCGGGCAGGCCGCAGGCGGTGCGCAGCCGTGCCCGGGCGAGCACCGGGTTCTCCGTCTGCAGGCGTTCCAGCAGGGCGCGGAACGGTGCCTGGCTGAGCCGCAGGTGGGCGTTGTCGGGCTGCTCGACCATGAGCCTGGCATTGACCAGCAGGCTCATCGCCGCGCGGGTCTCGACCAGCGGCGGCAGCAGTTCGATCTCCTCGGCGTCGAGGGGGGCGTGCTGGTGGTAGCCGGCGACGATGCGCGCGGCCATGCCCAGGGGGTCGGCCTGGTTGCCCATGGCATAGGCCAGCGCCACCGCGAGTTCGATCACCCGCGGGCCACGGGTGATGTCGCCGAAGTCGATCAGGCCATGTACCCGCCCGTCCACCAGCATCACGTTGTGATCGTTGGCGTCGTTGTGGATCCACTGCCACGGCAGTGCCAGGAGCCGCGGCAGGCAGTGGTTCTCGAAGTGGTCGAGGACGTCCTGCAGGCGACGGCGCAGCGACGCCGGCTCGACCCGCGCCAGGTCGGCGCGCAGTTGCACCGCCTGCAGCATGTCCCAGTCGAAGTCGCGACGGACGAAGGCCTCTTCGTCGATGCCCGGGACGAAGCCGGCCAGTGCCCGGTCGAGGTCGGCCAGCGCCTGGCCCAGGGACCACGGTCCCTCCACCGGGTCCGGCGTCGCGTTCGCCCAGGGGCTGCCGTCGATCCAGCCGAGGCAGCGCAGCCAGTAGGCGTTGCCGTCCACCTCGACGGCGACGCCGTGGCCGCCGGTCACCGCGGTGCGTGGACGCGGCACCGCCAGCGTGCCGTCGGCAAGGTGGGCGAGCATCGCGTCCTGGCAGGTCAGCGAGACGCTCTGGTTGCCGCGATGGGCCTTCAGCACGTAGTCGCCGCCCGCCGTGCGCAGGCGGAAGTTCAGGTCATGTTCGCCGGCCAGCGGCGAAGCCTTCCCGTCCAGCGCGAAGTGCTGCCGCGCCAGCCGCGCCGCCCCTGCCGCATCCAGCATGGTGTCTCCCGTGTGGTGGTCAAACCCCCGATCATAGGAGATTCTCCGGCCGCTGGCAGCGTCGAAGGACGTCGGTCAGTGGGCCAGCGCCAGCGGCGCAACCGGCTGGCGGAACAGCGCCAGCAGCACCTGTCGGGCCTCGGCGGCGAGTCGTGCCGGCACCAGCGCCGCCGGCGTCTTGCCGAAGCGGTTGCGCCGATGGCCCTCGGCGCCGGCGGAGATCAGCAGCCGGCTGCAGGCCGGGCAACCGCCGAGGGCGGCATAGTGCAGCGGCGTCATGTCCAGCGCGTCGCGGTGGTTGGCATCCGCGCCCTGGCCGAGCAGGAAGGTGACCAGCGCGACATTGCCATGCAGCGCCGCGTAGCACAGCGCGGTGGGCTTGCCGCCCCAGGTGGCGTCGGCATAGACACCGTAGCTTTCGATGTAGTCGCAGACCATCTCCGACTCGTTGAGGGCGGCCGAGATCAGGTAGCGCTTGACGGTTTCAGGGTCGTAACACATGGACGTTGGGCACCGTGGAGGAGACGGGGGTTGGCGAGCACGAGGCCGGCGGCGAAAAAGTATATATGAGAATCATTCGTATTTACAAATCCATTCGTATTGGCAAGTCGAGGGATTCCCGTCCCCGGGCCCGCGCGTGTCCGCTACAATCGCCGGCCTCATGAGCCACCATCCCGACCCCCTGTTCGGCGCCGACTTCCGCGCCCGGACCATCGACACCGGACAGACCCGGGTGTTCCTGCGCGCCGGCGGCGAGGGTCCGCCGCTGCTCCTCCTGCACGGCTACCCGCAGACCCACGTCATGTGGCACCGGGTGGCGTCGTCGCTGGCACGCCACTTCTTCGTCGTCTGTGCCGACCTGCGCGGCTATGGCGACAGCGGCCGACCGCCGGCGGGAGACGACCACGCCGGCTATGCCAAGCGCGCCATGGCGCAGGACATGGTGGAGGTGATGGCGGCCCTGGGCCACGACACCTTCTTCGTCGCCGGTCACGACCGCGGTGCCCGCGTCACCCACCGCATGGCGCTGGACCACCCCGAGCGGGTCGCGCGGGCGGCGGTGCTCGACATCGCGCCGACCCTGCACATGTTCCGCCACGTCGACCAGGCCTTCGCCACCGGCTACTACCACTGGTTCTTCCTGGTCCAGGGCAACGGCCTGCCCGAGCACATGATCGGCGCCGACCCGGCCTGGTACCTGCGCCGCAAGCTGGCCCACTGGAGTGCCCCGGGGGCGGAGTTCGACGAGGCCGCGGTGGCCGAGTACATCCGCTGCTTCTCCCGCCCCGACAGCATCCATGCCTCCTGCGAGGACTACCGCGCCGCCGCCGGCATCGATCTCGTCCACGACGAGGCCGACCGCGGCCGACGCGTGACCTGCCCGCTGCTGGTGCTGTGGGGCGAGCGGGGTTTCATCGCGCGCAGCTACGACGTGCTGTCGGTGTGGCGCGACTATGCCGACGACGTGCGCGGTGAAGCGCTTGCCTGCGGCCACTTCCTCGCCGAGGAGCAGCCCGACCACGTCATCGACCGCCTGCAGCGGTTCTTCCTCGCGGCATGAGCGGGGCACCGTCCGGCCCGGCGGCGCTGTCGGGCATGGCGCACTTCCAGCAGGTGCTCGAGGGTCGCCGGCCGCTGCCGTCCATGGCCACCACCGTGCCCATGCGCCTGACCGCCTTCGCGGCCGGCTTCGCCGAGCTCGAGGCCATCGCCGACGACCGCCACCGCAACAATGCCGGCGGCGTCCACGGCGGCTTCGCCGCCACCGTCATCGACACCGTCACCGGCTGTGCCGTGCACACGCAGATGGCCGCGGACGATGCCTACACCACCACCGCGCTGGAGCTGAAGATGGTGCGCCCGCCGCCCCTTGGTGCGCCGATGCGGGCGGAGGCGAACGTGGTCCACCTGGGGCGCCGCTTCGCGGTGGCCAACGGCGCCCTCTACGATGCCGAGGGCAGGCTGCTGGCCAGCGGCAGCGCCACCTTCATGGTCTTCCGCGGCGAGGGCGGCTAGGCCCATGCGCGTGGACCAGGCATTGCGCCGTCGCCATTCCTGCCGCGCCTTTCTTGCTCGGCCGGTGGATCCCGCGCTGGTCGAACGGGTGCTCGATGTGGCCGCGCGCGCGCCGTCCGGCGCCAATACCCAGCCCTGGCAGGTGGCGGTGGTGTCCGGCGCCAGCCTGGCGCGACTGCTCGGCGACATCGAGCAGGCCTGGCGCGACGGCGTCGCCGCGAGCATGGACTACCGCTACTACCCGCACGATTGGCGGGACCCCTACCGCGCCCGCCGCTTTGCCTGCGGCGCGCAGCTCTACCAGGCGCTGGGCATCGAGCGCGAGGACAAGGTGCGGCGACGCGAACAGTGGGTCGCCAACTACCGCGCCTTCGGTGCGCCGATGGTGCTGTTCTTCCTGGTCGACCAGGCCATGCAGCGTGGCAGCTACCTGGACATGGGCATGTTCATGCAGTCGGTGATGCTGGCCGCCGCCGAGCACGGCCTGGCGAGCTGTCCGCAGGCGGCCCTGGGCGAATACCCCGACATCGTCCGCGGACGCCTCGGCTTCGATGAGGGCATGCACGTGCTGGCCGGCCTGGCGCTGGGCTACGAGGACACCTCGGCGGCGGTGAACGGCTACCGCACGCCGCGCGACCCGGTGCGCGGTTTCGCCCGCTTCTTCGACTGAGCGGGCATTGGCGGTAGAATGGCCGGCCGCCGAAACCACGAAAGGGAGTTGTCATGGCCAATCGAAGGGAAGCACTGCTGCTGGTATGCAGCGTACTGGTGACCCTGGCCGGCGTGCTGGCGCTGCTGCGCTGGCTGGCGCCAGGTCTTCTTGGCGTACCCACCGATCTCACCCTGGTCCAGTCCAGCCGGCAGGTCCCGCCGTTCTACCGCAACGTGTTCCGCGCCGGGGACCGCCGCACCGCGGAGTTTCTGCTCAACGACCCGGAACTGCTGACCCGCACCCGGCCGCTGTTCCCCGATGTCGGCGAGATCGGTCCCAACGACGTGCTCGGCTTTCGCAACCGCGCGGTGCCGGCGGTGGCCGATGTCGTCGCCATCGGTGACAGCCAGACCTACGGCAACAACGCCATCGTCGAGCAGGCCTGGCCGGCGGCGCTCCAGGCGGCAATCGGTCGCAACGACATCCGCGTCTACAACATGGCCTCCGCGGGCTGGGGTTCGCTGCAGTACCTGGAGATGTTCAAGTACGCGCTGTACCTGCAGCCGAAGGTGGTGGTGGTCGCGCTGTACACCGGCAACGACCCGTTGACCGACTTCACCGGCGCCTACGGCAACCCGCGCTGGGAACGCTTCCGGGTGGATGACACGCTGTCCCCCGGCGATGCCCCCGGGGTGGCCTTTCCCTCGAAGCCGGAAGACTACTGGACGGCGACCCTGGTCGGTGGCGGACAGGCGACCTTCACCCCGGCCTACCGGCTGGCCGCCAACCACCGCGACGACCCGGTGGTGCGGGCCGGCTACGAGATCATGGCGCGCACCGCGGCGGAGATGGCGGAACTGGCGGCCCTGGCCGGGGTCACGCTGGTGTTCGGCATCATCCCCACCAAGGAGTGGGTCTATGCCGAGTACGTCGAGGGCGAGGCGGCACCGGCCTATGCCCGGCTGGTGGCGGACGAGTCGCGCAATATCGCCGGGCTGGCGGCGCGGCTGGCGGCCCTCGACGGCGTGCGCTACGTGGACCTGGCGGCGGCGCTGCGCGACCGGGTCGAGGACGCCGGGCTGTATGCCTCTTCCGCCGATGGCCACCCGCTGGCCGCCGGCTACGCGGTGATCGCCGATGCCCTGGTCGACGACGTCGCCGCCGCCCTGCCGCCGCCGCTGCGCGGCGTGGTCGGCATCGACAAGGGCGAGGACAACCGCATCACCGTCTACCTGGTCGGTCCGCGCGGCCGCTACCTGGTGCCGGCCCCGGAACTGGCCCGCGACAACGGCTGGCCGCTGACGGTGACCACGGTCACGCCGCGGGAACTGGCCAACGTGCCCACCCTCGGCGTCGTCGAAGGCGTCGACCCGGACCGCTACGGCCCGGCCGCGCTCGGCATCTCGCCGTGACCGGGCAGCGCGGCCGGGGCGGCTAGAGGACCTCGTCCTCGCGGTTGTCGGTTTCGCCGTAGCGGTGCAGGGCAGGCGGCTTCAGCCCCTCGTAGAGCCGGCCGATGCCCTGGTTGATCTCCTCGCCCTGGCTGGCGAACAGCGAGTTGCCGTCGAGATCGCTGTCGACGATGAAGGGGCCGAAGTCCTGAACCTCGAACAGCCACATGGCCTGGGCAATGCCCAGTTCGTCGAGCCAGAAGACGTCGCGCACGGCGGTGATGCCGCGGCCGAGCAGGGCGCCGGTGCCATAGCCCACGGTGGTCAGGTAGACCGCGCCCATCGGCGCGAGGATCTCCTTGTAGTCGCGGGCCGGCATGCCGCCCTTGCCGATGACGATGCGGGTGCCGGTCAGTTCCAGCCAGCGGCGCATCCACTTGGAAAAGCGGAAGCTGGCGGTGGCGGTGACGCCGCCGACGTTGTAGCTGCCGTCGGCATTGGGCGCGGCGGCGGGCGAGCAGTGGAAGTTGCAGTTGCTGATCGCGGCCAGGTCCACCGGCAGCGCCTGGTCCTCGCCGAGGATCTTCTGGTAGACGCCCTCGCGGGCGGTGTAGACCACGCCGTTGAAGTAGACGATGTCGCCCGGTGCCAGCGGCGCGATGTCCTCGGGGCGGACCGGCAGGGTCAGCCGGTGTTCGGTCAGTCCGCTCATGACGCCACCTCCTGGCCGGCGACGGTGCCGTGCCAGTCCACCGTGTCGCGTCGCAGGTAGGGGGTGAACCAGTTCGGGTCGGTGCGGTAGGCGATGCGGCCGTCGGCGTGAATGCGCGCGGTGGCGCGACGCGACGACAGGCAGAAGGTGTGCACGCTCATCGGCATGCCGCCGGTGTGGGTGTAGCCGACCTCGAC
>CAYGJZ010000069.1:0-23552 GCA_964350265.1 uncultured Gammaproteobacteria bacterium
AGGTGTGCATGATCCTGTACTTCCTGTTCTTCCTGCTGATGCCCTGGTACACCTCCCGGGACGCCACCAAACCCGAACCGGACAGGGTGACGGACAAATGAGAAAAGCGCTGGCCATTTTCCTGTTGATGCTTTCGCCGCTGACCGCCCAGGGTGCCGGTGGCGGCGATGCCAACCTCGACAAGGTGCATGTCGACCTGACCGACATGGCCTCGTTGCAGCGCGGCGCACGGATCTTCGTCAACTTCTGCCTGTCCTGCCACAGTGCCTCGTACATGCGCTACGAGCGCATGGCCGACGACCTGGGTATCGCCCGCGACATCGTCGAGCGCGACATGATGTTCGCCAGCGACAAGATCGGCGACCTGATGACCACCACCATGCCGATGGATGATGCCCGGGAATGGTTCGGCACCGCGCCGCCGGACCTGTCGCTGATGGCACGCTCCAAGGGCGCCGACTACCTGTACACCTACATGCGCAGCTTCTACCTGGACGAGTCGACGCCGAGTGGCTGGAACAACACGGTGTTCCCCAACGTCGCCATGCCCCATGCCATGTACGAGTGGCAGGGCAACCAGAAGGCGGTGTTCGTGACCGACGACGACGGCCGCCGCGAGTTTGAGCGCTTTGAACTGGTCAAGGAAGCCAAGCTGACGCCCGACGAGTACGACGACGCCATGCGTGACCTGGTGAACTTCATGGTCTACCTGGCCGAGCCGGCGAAACTGAAACGCTACACCATCGGTTTCTGGGTCATCGTCTTCCTGCTGATCATGGTGGGACTGACCTACGGGTTGAAGAAGGAGTTCTGGCGCGACGTGCACTGACCTTACAGGTCCGAACCGACGTGCAGCGCGGCCGGACCTCCAACCCCGCGCGGGAGTTTCTCGCGCGGGTCGCCCCGGGGAAAATGATGTGAGCGGTACTGTCAATCGACGTGGTGTGATGACCCTGTTCTCGGGCAAGGACTGTCCGTACAGCCACGCCGCGAGGATCGTTCTTCGCGAGAAGGACGTCGAGTGCGAGTACCGCTACCTCGATGGCGCCCGCCAGCTGGAGTCCCTGGCCGAGTTCAACCCCTACACCGAAACGCCCACACTGCTCGATCGCGAGGTGGTGCTCTACGACGCCGCGCTGATCTGCGAGTACCTCGACGAGCGACTGCCCCACCCGCCGCTGATGGCGGTGGACCCGGTGGGTCGTTCGCGCATTCGGCTGCTGATCCATCGCCTGCGCCGGGACTGGATCGACCCGGTGAAGAAGCTGGCCGGCCGCAACGACCGGTTGTCGGCGACCAACCGCACCTTGATTCGCGACGGCCTGATCTCCATTTCCCCGGTATTCCGCGAACAGGCCTACCTGATCGGGGACGACTACACCATGGCCGACGCCTTCATGGCGCCGCTTCTCTGGCGGCTCGAGGCGCTGGAAATCAAGCTGCCGCGGCCGGCGGCACCCCTGCGGCAGTACGCCGACCGACTGTTCGAGCGACCCGCCTTCGCCGAAAGCCTGACCGAGGCCGAGTCCGCGTTGCGCCAGGGTTGATCCGCCGGCGCTGTGTGCCGCACCAACGATGGATGCAATGCCTTGACTGACGAACACGACAACACGCCCTCCAAGCGCCCGTACATGCTGCGTGCCATCTGGCAGTGGTGCATGGATGCCGGCTTCACCCCGCAGATCCTGGTGCAGGCCGGCTATCCCGGCGTGCAGGTGCCCACCGAGTACGTCAAGGACGGTGCCATCGTGCTCAACATCCACGACCGCGCGGTGCGCGAGCTTGTGATGGACAATGACGCGGTGTCGTTCTCGGCCCGCTTTGGCGGACAGCCGCGACGGCTGTACGTGCCCACCGAGGCCATCGTCGCCGTGTATGCACGGGAGAACGGCCAGGGGTTGTTCTTCGAGGTGCCCGGTCCGGAGGAGGCCGTTCCCGGCGGCGACGAGCCCGCCGGCGATGGCGAAACCGGTACCGACGACGCGCCCGACACGCCGTCCCGCGGCCGACCCAACCTGCGCCTGGTCTGAGCAAGGAGCCGAATCATGTCCAGTGAAATGCACGGAACCACGATTCTCGCCGTGCGCCGCGGCCATACCGTGGTCATCGGCGGCGACGGCCAGGTATCCATGGGCGATACCGTCATGAAGGGCAATGCGCGCAAGGTGCGCAGGCTTTACCGCGAGCGCGTGCTGGCCGGCTTCGCCGGCGGCACTGCCGATGCCTTTACCCTGTTCGAGCGATTTGAATCGAAACTGGAAAAGCACCAGGGACACCTCGTGCGCAGCGCGGTGGAACTGGCCAAGGACTGGCGCACCGACCGCATGCTGCGTCGGCTGGAGGCATTGCTGGTGGTGGCCGATGCCAGCGATACCCTGGTGATCAGCGGCAACGGCGACGTGATCGAGCCGGAAGAGGGCGTCATGGCCATCGGCTCCGGCGGCAACTTCGCCAAGGCGGCGGCACTGGCGCTGGTGCGCAACAGCGACATGGAGGCGCGAGCCATCGTCGAGGCCAGCCTCGGCATCGCCTCGGAGATCTGCGTCTACACCAACGCCAACCTGACCATCGAGCAGCTCGACGCCGCTTGAAAAGCGCCCCCCTTCGCACCACATGAGATGATCGGCGGTGCACCATCCCGCGCACCGCCGAACCCCCTGAGCATCCACGCTGGAGACTTCCTCACCCATGTCGGAAATGACTCCCCGGGAAATCGTCGAGGAACTCGACAAGCACATCATCGGCCAGGCCCCGGCCAAGCGCGCGGTGGCGGTGGCCCTGCGCAACCGCTGGCGTCGCTCGCAGATCGCTGATCCCGCCCTGCGCGAGGAGATCACGCCGAAGAACATCCTCATGATCGGCCCCACCGGGGTGGGCAAGACGGAGATCGCGCGGCGCCTGGCAAAGCTGGCGCGGGCGCCGTTCATCAAGGTCGAGGCGACCAAGTTCACCGAGGTCGGCTATGTCGGGCGCGAAGTGGATTCCATCATCCGCGACCTGGCCGACATGGCGGTGAAGATGACCCGCGAAGAGGAGATTCGCAAGGTGCAGCCGCGGGCCGAGGATGCCGCCGAGGAGCGCGTGCTGGACCTGTTGCTGCCCCGTGCCCGCGAGGCCGGTGACGAGGACGCCGGAAGCGCCGCCCGGCAGCGCTTTCGCAAGCTGCTGCGCGAAGGCAAGCTGGACGACAAGGAGGTGGAGATCGAGGTGGCCGCCCACGGCGGCGTCGAGATCATGGGCCCGCCGGGCATGGAGGAGATGACCTCGCAGTTGCAGAGCATGTTCCAGAACCTCGGTTCGCAGCGCAAGAAGGCGCGCACGGTGAAGGTGGCCCAGGCGCTGAAACTGCTCACCGAGGAAGAGGCCGGCAAGCTGGTCAACGAAGAGGACATCAAGGTCCGCGCCATGGCGCGGGTGGAGAACGACGGCATCGTCTTCCTGGACGAAGTGGACAAGATCGTCAGCCGTGGCGAGGCCGGCCGGTCCGGTGCCGACGTCTCCCGCGAGGGCGTGCAGCGCGATTTGCTGCCGCTGGTGGAGGGCGCCACCGTGAGCACCAAGTACGGCATGGTGCGTACCGACTACATCCTGTTCATCGCCTCCGGCGCCTTCCAGCTCAGCCGGCCGTCGGACCTGATCCCCGAGCTGCAGGGCCGGCTGCCGATCCGCGTCGAGCTCGACGCCCTTGGCGTCGAGGACTTCGTGCGCATCCTCGGCGAGCCGGACGGTTCGCTGACCGAGCAGTACACCGCCCTGCTGGCCACCGAGGACGTGGCCATCGAGTTCACCGGGGACGGCCTGCGGCGCATCGCCGAGTATGCCTGGCGGGTCAACGAGCGAACCGAGAACATCGGTGCGCGCCGACTGCACACCATGCTCGAGCGACTGTTGGAGAACATCTCCTTCGAGGCCACCGACATGACTGGCGGCACCCTCAAGGTGGATGCCGACTACGTCGACAGCCAGCTTGCCGACGTGGCCGGCGACGAGGATCTCTCCCGCTACATCCTGTAGGCGAAACCTCCCGGCGCTGTCCCCTGGGCGGCGCCGACCGTATACTGGACGCAACGTCCAGGCGCGGCGCACCGTCCGTCGCGTGGAGTTTCGCCATGCATGTCGTGATCATCGATGGGCTGAACCTGATCCGCCGGGTGCACGGGGCCGTGCAATCGACCCCGGTGGATCCGCTCGACGTGGATCGGCTGCTGACCTCCTGCCGTGCATCGATGGTCCGGCTGCTGCGACGGGATGCCTTCAGCCACGCCGCCTGCGTGATGGACGCGCCGCCGCCGTCCTGGCGTCACCACCGCTTCCCCGCCTACAAGGCCGAGCGTCCGCCGATGCCCGATGCCCTGCGCGATGCCCTGCCCACGGTGCTGGCCGCCTTCGAGGATCTCGGCGTGCACGCCATCGAGAAGGCTGGCTACGAGGCCGACGACGTCATCGCCACCATGGCCCTGCGCGTGGTCGAAGCCGGTACCCGGGTCACCATAGCCTCCACCGACAAGAGCTTCTGCCAGCTCCTGCGCGAGGGCCTGTCGGTATTCGACCACTTTTCCAACCGGGACCGGGATGCCGCCTGGGTGGCCCAGCGCTTCGAAGTCGAGCCGGACAGGCTCGCCACCTTGTTCGCACTGACCGGGAATACCTCGGTGGGGGTGCCCGGGGTACGCTCGGTGGGGCTGCGTACTGCCGCCCAGTTGATCAAGGCCCATGGCGACCTGGAACACATCCTCGAAGCGGCGCGCACCATGGAAGGGCATGTCGGCTCGCGCCTGCGTGCCGACCGCGAGGCGGCGCTGGAAGCCTACGAGCTGCTGTCGTTGAAGACGGACGTCGAACTGGGCGTCAACCTGCGGGACTTCCGACTGGCCCAGCCCGCCTAGCGGTGACTTGCCGAGACGCTGGAAAACAGCGTGCGCAACAGCCAGTGCATTTCCGGGAATCGCCAGGGCGTGGTCACCGGCGCGCCGTCCGGGGTGGTCATGGTGACCGGGTTCACCACCAGCACCCGCGACACCTCGACGCGGTCGGTGGGTGCCAGCCTGTGCGGTTCCACCGGGCCGTTCACCGGGGTGCAGAAGAAGAACAGTACCCGGCCGTCTTCCAGCGACAGGGCGATTTCGCCGACCTCCACCGCGAGACCGGTTTCCTCGCGGGTCTCCCGGGCTGCCGTCTGCGCCGCGGACTCGCCGTCAAGGTGACGGCCGGCGGGCAGTTGCAGGCGGTTGATCAGGCGGTTGATGCCCATGACGAAGCCGTCCGGCGTCACCACCAGGCAGCCGGCCGCCTCGATGTCGTCGGGGTTGTTCCCGTCGCCGGCTGCCAAGCCGGCCGCGCAGCAGGCGGTGGCAAGGCAGGCGGCGAGCAGTGCGCGCGCCGCGCGTCTAGCCATCGACGCGGGTCAGTGTCGCGGTGATCTCGCGCAGGGGCTCGCCGTCGCGGATGCGGTTGAACTTCAGCGCCATGCCGCCGTCCACCAGCGTGCGGTTGTAGGTCTGCATCTCGTAGCCGCCTTCCTCGTTGATGATCAGGGCATTGACCACCAGGGTGTCGCCGACGAAGTGGGCCCACACGTAGGGATCGCCCTTTATCGGGTCCAGCGGCTCGCGGCCGCCGAACAGGTTGGCCTTCATCGCCGAGCGGTAGATGTGTTCGCGGTCGCTGGGGAAGAAGTCGATGGTGTAGGACTTGGTCTTCTGTTCACCGTCGGTGCGCAAGGTGGTGGTCACCCAGGTCACCTGGAAGCCGTCGCGGATCGGCGCGATGGTCACCGACAGGTCGCGGCGGATCTCCTTGTCGTTGTCGGCAACGGTGACCTCGCCGGTGAAGGTGCCGAAGAAGCGTTCGTACTCCTGTGCCAGTGCCGGGCCGGCGACGAAGGTGAGCGTCATCGCGAGCAGCATGGCCAATGGCAGGGCCAGCTTGATGGCCGGCCTTGGGCGAAGGGCGCCGGCGGCCTTCGAGGTCGGGGCAGGGGCGGGCAAGGTGGCAGGTTCCTTGTCTCGCCGCGAGATCGGCGTATCGGTCAGCATGGTCCACCTCCCGGGTATTGGTCGTACCGTGGAAGGATCTATTCTAGATGATTTTCCAGCGGGTTTTCGCCGCCACCAGGCCGATCAGCGCACCGCATGCGAGCCCCGCGGTATGCGCGTAGTTGGCGATGTGGATGCCGGCCAGTTCCAGCAGCCCGGACCAGCAGACCACGAACCAGACCATGACCATGGTTACCAGCGAGGGATTCAGGCGAACGCTGAAGGCAGGATTGAAACGGCCCTGCATCCACAGGTAGCCGAGCAGGGCGAAGATGACCCCGGACATGCCGCCGAACAGCGGGCCGGTGGCATGGAACTCGGCCAGGTTGGAGACCACGCCGGTGACCACCACCAGCACCACCAGCACCAGCGGGCCGCGCGAGAACTCGATGGCGCCGCCGAGCTGCCACAGCCAGAGCATGTTCAGCATCACGTGCAGGATGCCGAAGTGGATGAGCACCGGGGTCAGCAGGCGCCAGACCTGCCCGGCGGCGACTTCCGGCAGGCCGGCATGCAGGAAGTTGGTGATCAACAGCGGCCGCAGCGCGTCGAAATGGTCGCCGAAGCGGGTGTACAGGGCCACCAGCACGCACAGCGCGACCAGGGCATAGGTGGTGAGGGGGTGACGTCCGCGCAGCATGGCTACTCGGTGGCCGTCATCTCGACGCGGTCGCTGTCGCCGAGGGTGACCCGTCGTCCGTCGAGGGTTTCGAAGTGGCGGCCGGAAATGGATTTCTTGTAGGCCTGGTAGGTGACTTTCTGGCCGGCGCCGTCGGTGACGTCGATGTTGACGATCTGGTGCTGGTCCTGCCAGTGCAGCACGAACAGCAGCGCCGAGATGGCCAGCACCAGGCCGAGCAGCGCGTAGATCACGGTGCGTGTCTGCACGCCACCCGCTTCCACCGGCTTGCTCGATGCCTTGGCCGGCCGCTTCGCGCCCTTTTGCCGGAACACCAGCGCGATGACGATGATCACCGCCAGGGTGAAGAGAATCTTGGTCAGCATGCCGTTGGCGTCAGCAGGCCGGCTTGTCCAGCGGGTTGCCCTCCGCCGGTGGCAGTTGCAGGTAGTAGCCGGGCTCGGTCAGCCTGGCGATGACCTCGTCGACATCGGCATTGGCCAGGTGTCGTCCGGGGGCAAGTTCAAGGACCATCACTTCCTCGAGCGGCCCGAGCATCTCGGCCAGGGCCGACGGCAGTTCCACGCTGTCATCGTCCGCGTCGTCGCGTCGGCGAAGGAAGAGGTAGGTGTCGGCCTTGCGCCGGCTCTTGTAGACAGTACAGTGCATGTTCGGTGATCCGGGCGCCGCCGCGGGCTCGCGGCGACGCGCCCGGCAGGGCTCCGCGTGGGTCAGATCTCGTGCTCGTTACGGTTGCTGCGCCACAGCCAGGACCAGCTGATCTTGTTCTCGCTGTGCTGGCGTCCTTCCACCGCGGTGAACGGGCGCTCGGTCTGGCCGGTGTACAGCTGGCGCGGACGACCGATCTTGTTCTCCGAGTCCCCCAGCATTTCCTTCCAGTGGGCGATCCAGCCGACCGTGCGGCCGATGGCGAACAGTACCGTGAACATGTTGGTGGGGAAGCCCAGCGCGCTCAGGATGATGCCGGAGTAGAAGTCGACGTTCGGATACAGCTTGCGCTGCACGAAGTAGTCGTCTTCCAGCGCGATGCGTTCCAGTTCCATGGCCAGTTCCAGGCGCGGGTCGTTGACGCCCAGCACCTCGAGCACCTCGTGGCAGGACTTGCGCAGCACCGTGGCACGCGGGTCGTAGTTCTTGTACACGCGGTGGCCAAAGCCCATCAGGCGGAAGGGATCGTTGGGGTCCTGGGCCTTCTTGATGAACTCGGGAATGCGCTCGACGCTGCCGATCTCGTTGAGCATCTTCAGCACCGCCTCGTTGGCGCCGCCATGCGCCGGTCCCCACAGCGAGGCAATGCCCGCGGCGATGCAGGCGAAGGGATTGGCGCCGGAGGAGCCGGCCAGCCGCACGGTGGAGGTGGAGGCATTCTGCTCGTGGTCGGCGTGCAGGATGAGCAGCTTGTCGATGGCCCTTGCCAGCACCTCGTTGACCTCGTAGTCCTGGGTCGGCACGCCGAACATCATGCGCAGCAGGTTGGCCGAGTAGGACAGGTCGTTGCGCGGGTACATGAACGGCTGGCCAAGGGCGTACTTGTAGGCATAGGCGCCGATGGTGGGCATCTTGGCGATCATGCGGTGGGCCGCCACCATCCGCTGCATCGGGTCGTGGATGTCGGTGCTGTCGTGGTAGAAGGCCGACAGCGCGCCGACCACGCCGACCATGATGGCCATCGGGTGGGAGTCGCGCTTGTAGCCGCGGTAGAAGGTGACCAGCTGCTCGTGCAGCATGGTGTGGTTGGTGATCGAGTCCTCGAACTCCTGCTTTTCCTCCGGCGAGGGCAGCTCGCCGTAGAGCAGCAGGTAACACACGTCCATGAAGTCGGAATTTTCCGCCAGGTCGGCGATGGCGTAGCCGCGGTGCAGCAGCAGGCCCTGCTCGCCATCGATGTAGGTGATCGCCGACGAGCACGAGGCGGTGGAGGTGAAGCCGGGGTCGTAGGTGAACAGCCCCGACTGGGCGTAGAGCTTGCGGATGTCGATGACCCGCGGGCCGATGGTTCCCGACAGTCCCGGCAGTTCGTAGGACTCCCCGGTCTGGTTGTCTACCAGGGTGAACGTCTTCTTGTCGGCCTCTGCCGCGGGTTTCTTTTCAGAACGTGATTGTGCCATGTGCAACCTTGACCCTTAATACAAAGTATTGAAAAAACTAATGTATTGATTCGTGAATCCCTATGCATCTTAATAGAAGATCCGGCAATCCGCCAGCATGGTCAAGACATTGTTTTACTTGACTTTTCCGCTTTCCTGTCGGTCCTCCCCCGGGGTGGGTCCACGGGCGCTGACGGGGTCGATTTCACCGACACGGTGAATGATGCTCCAGTAGTCCAGGAGCTGGATCTTGATCAGCGCGTGGTAGATGCGCACCCGCTGCAGCAGTTCGTGGAGCAGGGCGGCATGCGCGGTGAATTCCCCCGGTTCGGCCAGCACGGTTGCCAGTGCCGCGCCGTCGTCGTCGCCGAGGCAGCGCTCGGCGAAGCCATGATAATCGATCTGTGCCGCTACCTGCATCAAGGCCAGGCCGGCCGCGTCGACGCCGGCGTCGGGGACCTGCGCCAGTGCCTCGCCGAGGCGGCGCTGGCGCTCGCCGGCGTCGGCGATCTGCCGCTCGACACGTTTGCGGTTCGGCGGGGTGAAGGAGAAGGCGCGGGCCAGGGCGTCGAGCTCGGCCCGCGGCGTGGCGGGCAGCAGGCCGGCGGCGAAGGCGCCGTCGAAGCGCATGCGCAGGTCGAAGATCATCGCGTAGTCGCGGGCGAACATGCGCAGCAGGTGGCGGCGGGCGGTCTCCCCCTCGTCGGAAAAGACTTCCCGCATCACCTGTCGCCGGGCCGCGACCAACCGGTCGGCCAGCGAATCGTCGCCGGGAAAGCGTCGGCGCACCTCGTCGTCGAGGGCCTCGCTCGGCCAGGTGAAGTGCTGGGCGTCGAAGTAGTCCGGCGCAGCGGCGGCCTCGGCATCGTGGTTGATGCGCGAGATGGCCTTGCCGAGCAGGCTGGCGAAGCGACGCGCGGTGAAGGCGTACCAGAACGACGGCGCGGCGTCGGTGGACAGCAGCCGGCGCAGGCGCGCCCGGCCCGGCGAGTCGACCAGGGCGCGGGCGCGCTTGATCAGCGGGTCGCGGACGAAGGCCTTGGCGGGGAAGTCCTCGTAGGCGAAGAAGCCCTTCTCGTACCAGTCCTCCACCGGGCCGAGGTGGAAGCCGATGCGGGCACTCTGCACGCCCATCGGCAGGGGTGAACGCAGTGCCGACAGGCCGACCTGCACGAAGCGGTCGTGGGCGCGGGCGTCGGCGGCATCGGCATGTTGTTCACGAAACAGGCCGAAGTCGTCGGTGTCGCGGATCAGCGGTTCGCCGACCACCGCGCCGCCATCGTCCACGCGCCCGGTCACGGTGGGATCGTTGCCGAACACCTCGTGCCACAGGTAGTGCAGGTGAAGACGCATGCGCGACTGCTTGTAGTGGCTGGTCAGGTGCAGGTAGCCGCCGGCGGCGGCGTCGATCTTGTCGCGGGTCAGGAAGCCGGCCAGGCGCACCAGCAAGGTGCCGGCCGGGTAGGAGGCGAAGGCGCCGACGAGAAGCGCGGTCAGCTGGTCGCTGCTCAGCGTCTGCGCACTGGTATAGTTGGTCTTGATGATGCTCGAGCTCATCGCCAGCGTAATCAGCACGCCGTTGCGCATGGCCCGCCGTTGCAGGCTCCGTCCGGAAAGGAAGAGCAGGTTCTCGGTCACCACCAGGATCCGTTTCAGGTCCCGGTACAGGCGTAGCAAGGTGAAGTAGGAAGCCGTTCCCATGAATGATTTGCTTGGCGCCGCCAGGGCGCGTTCGTTTTCCCTGCCCGCTGGCGACATCTGCACGCTCACGTTCGGGCGCGGCCAGCGTCGCGTGCTCGCACTGCACGGCTGGCTGGACAATGCCGCCAGTTTCGCGCCGCTGGCACCGTTGCTCAACGACGCCTGCGTGGTGGCGCTGGACCTCGCCGGCCATGGCCATTCCGATCACCGGCCGCCGGGGACCGGGTATCACCTGCTGGACTACATCACCGACGTGATCGGCGTGGCCGATGCACTGGGCTGGCGTGAGTGTACCCTGCTCGGTCACTCGCTGGGAGCCGGGCTGGCCAGCCTGGTGGCGGCGGCGTGGCCGGAGCGGGTCGAGCGACTGTGCCTGCTCGATGGCATCGGTCCGATCAGTGGCCGTGCCGAAGAGGCACCGTCGCGACTCCGTCGCGGGGTCGACGCGCGGCTCGCCGAGGCCAGTCGCAAGACCCGCGTGCATCCCGGCATCGACACCGCGGTGCGTGCGCGGCTGGCGGCCACGCGCATGCACGAGGCCAATGCGCGGCTGATCGTCGAGCGCAACCTTCGTGCCGTCGAAGGCGGCTTCACCTGGCGCACCGATGGCCGCCTGACCTTGCCGTCGCTGTCCTATCTCGACGAGGCGCAGGTGCTGGCCCACCTGTCGGCGGTGACCTGTCCGGCACTGCTGCTGATCGCCGACGACGGTGCCATCGTCACCCGAACCTCCACCCCGGCACGCATCGCGGCGATGCCGTCCCTGTCGGTGGATACCTTGCCGGGGCATCACCACGTGCACATGGACGACGCGGCGACGGTGGCCGAGCGGCTCAACCGCTTTCTCGACCCGGAGTAGCGAGCGGCGCGTAGGCGGCGCTAATAGTGACGATAGAGGTAGGACAGCACCGCGTCCTGCACCGCGTTGCCGCTGGCATAGGTGAGCCCGGGCGCATTGTGCAGCATCACCAGCACCAGGGCGGTGCCGCGTCCGGTGGTGCCGTAGCCTGCCGCCGCGCGCACGTCGCGCAGCAGACCGGTCTTCAGGCGGTAGCGCCCGGTTTCGTCGTGGTCGTGCAGGCGACGACGGGTGGAGCCGTCGATGCCGACCAGGGACAGCGAGGCGGCGAACTCGTCGGCGAACGGGTGCCCCCGGGCATCGACGAGCAGGTCGGCGAGGCCGCGGGCGGTGATGCGCGCGTCCCGCGACAGGCCGGCGCCGTTGTCGATGACCAGGTGCGGCAGCGACAGTCCGCGGCGGTGCAGCCAGTCGGCGATGGCCACCCGCCCGGCATCCACGCTGCCGGGTGGTCCGACGATTTCCGCGCCCAGGGTCAGCAGCAGGCTGCGCGCCATGAGGTTGTTGGAGAACTTGTTGACGCCCTGCAGGACATCGGCCAGCGGCGGCGAGTCGTGTGCGAGCACGGTGCGCGCCGAGACCGGTGCCGGGCCATGCACGAGGGTGCCGTCGAAGCGTCCGCCGAGTGCCGACCACAGCGCCTGGAAGACGCCGAGCAGGTAGGCGTCCGCGTCGAGTACGCTGCGGGTGACGGCGTATTCCCCGCATTCGACACCGTAGCGGCCGCTGACCCGCACGGTGACCGGCTGGCGACGGCTGACCTCCACCTGCACGTGGTTGTTGCGGCGCTGGCAGGGACCCGCGACGGCGCGCAGGCGGTTGTCGATGGTCAAGGTGGTGGACGGCGGCTCGGCGATGACCTCGACGCGGTCGGCCCCGGGCACCAGCACGAAGCGGGTGGCGCGGAAGTTCACCACCAGCGAGGCCGGCCAGGCGTTGTAGGCGCGCTCGGGCTGCTCGTCGATGGGCGAGCGGTCGATGCTGGCCTCGTCGAAGTAGCGGTCGTCCACCACCAGGTCGCCGGTGACATGGCGAATGCCGCGCTGGCGCAGTGCCAGCAGCATGTGCAGGAAGTCCTCCACCAGGATCATCGGGTCGCCGCCGCCGGTGATGTAGAGATTGCCGTCGACGACACCGTCGCGCGGCAGCGCGTCGACGCGGAAGTCGGTGCGCCAGGTGTAGGCCGGTCCCAGCAGGTCGAGGGCGGCATAGCTGGTGACGAGCTTCATCACCGAGGCGGGATTGCGCGGGGTGTCGGCAAGGTGTTCCAGCAGCACCCGGCCGTCGGTGGTGGTGACCAGCAGGCTGATCGACTCGGCCGGCAGTCGATGTCGTGCCAGCACCTCGGACAGTGCACCGGGCAGTTCGCCGAAGGCGCCGGTGGACCAAGCCAGGGCGGCGGCCATGGCCAGCGCGCGCCCGCCTGGGGTGCGAAGGATTGCTGCTATACTCACGAATTCCGTTGTCCCGAAGCGGCCAGTGTCCAGCGCCATGTCCCGCGAGCGTCACGACGGTGACCGCCCACGACGCAGGCAACGTCCCGAAGCGCCGTTTCTACAGTGCGCCACGCGGCGGCAGGGACCTCAACCGCTACATGGTAAAGCAGCCTCGCATGGCAGACAAACGCATCTACAAGGTGGTCTTCCACAACCAGGGCAGTGTCTACGAACTGCATGCCCGCGAGGTCAGCCAGGCCAGCATGTACGCCTTCGTCGAGGTCGGCGACATTATTTTCGGCGAGCGATCCAAGGTGGTGGTCGATCCCTCCGACGAGCGCCTGAAGGCGGAGTTCTCCGGGGTCAAGCGCACCTGGATTCCCCTCCACGCGGTGATCCGCATCGACGAGGTGGACAAGGAGGGGCGCAACAAGATCGTCGCCGCCGAAGGCGGCAACGTGGCGCCCTTCCCGATGCCGATGACACCACCCGGACGCAAGGAATAGTTTGTTCAACCCGCCAGGGATGCCGTGATGAAGATTCTGAAGATGCTGCTTTCGGCGGTGGCCGTCCTGGCCATCGTCTTCGTCGTGGTCGGGTTGTTCCTGCCCGCCACCGCGACCATGAGCCGGCAGGTGGTGATCGAGGCACCGCCGTCGGCGGTCTTTCCCCTGGTCAACGACCTGCGCGCCATGCGCACCTGGGCGCCGTGGTACGAGCGCGACCCGGACGCCGTCTACCGTTACGACGGCGCCGAGCGCGGCGTGGGTGCCCGGGTGGCGTGGCAAAGCGATCACCCCGAGGTCGGCAGCGGCAGCCAGGAGATCATCGAAAGCCGGGTGGACGAGTACGTGCGCACCAGCCTCGACTTCGGCGCGCAGGGCCAGGCCGAGGCCTGGTTCGCCCTGGCCGAGGTGGAGGCCGGCACCGAGGTCACCTGGGGCTTCGTCACCGACTTCGGCAACAACCTGCTGGGCCGCTACTTCGGCCTGGTCATCGAGTCGATGCTGGCGCCGGACTACGAGGCCGGGCTGGCCCGGCTGAAGAGCGCGGTGGAAGGCGGGCGCTGAGCCCGCCGCGTCGTCGCGTCTTTCCCGGCGCCTAGGCCGAGGCCGGGAAGCTTACCCCGGTGCCGCCGAGGCCGCAGTAGCCGCCGGGGTTCTTGGCCAGGTACTGCTGGTGCGCGTCCTCGGCGTAGTAGAACGGGGACAGCGGACGGATCTCGGTGGTGATGACGGCATCGCCACGGGTCGACAGCGCCTCCTGGTAGGCCGCCATCGCCGCCCTGGCCTCGCCGGCCTGTTCCTCGTCGGCGGTGTAGATGCCCGATCGGTACTGGCTGCCGACGTCGTTGCCCTGGCGCATGCCCTGGGTGGGATCGTGGGCCTCGAAGAAGGCGGCGAGCAGGGTCCGGTAGGTCACCTTGTCCGGGTCGAAGATCACCCGCACCGCCTCGGCATGACCGGTCTGGCCGCTGCACACCTCGTGGTAGGTGGGATTCGGCGTGAACCCGGCGGTATAGCCCACGGCGGTGGTGTAGACGCCGTCCATCATCCAGAACTTCCGTTCCGCCCCCCAGAAACAGCCGAGTGCGAACACCGCCTCGCGAAGATGCGCGGGGAAGGGCGGCTGGATGGGATGGCCGTTGACGAAGTGCCGGTTGGTCACGGCCATCGGCTGGCTGCGACCGACCAGGGCACGCTCGGCGGTCACCGCAGTGGTCTTGTCTCGAAAGAACATGGCGTGGTTCTCCTTGTCTGGCTGCGCACCCGGCGGGAACGAGGAAAAAACGGTACTCCCTTTGCTGCCGGCGAACAAGGGGAGCCGGCCGTGCCGGTGGCGGTGATACACTGTCGCCCGGGGGGTTGGAGCCGGGTTGCCGGGCACCGGCATCTCGGGTTATGGGAGCACACATGGATCATCGCAAGTACCGCCGCGCAGCCAGCGGCGTCAGCATCAACTTTCAGCTGGACCGGCCGGACGCGGCCAGCCGCGACTACTATTCCGGCCTGGTGGAGAACTACAGCTACGGTGGACTGTTCGTGGCCACCGACGCGCAACTGTCGGTGGGCGACCTGCTGCACCTGGCCATCGACGTCGACGGCGAACCGCCCTTCGAGGCCCGCGCGCTGGTGCGCTGGACACGTCGCTGGCGACGGCCGCGGGGTGCCGGGGTGGAGTTCATCGACTTCGACCATCTCGGCGAACGCGAGATCGGCGACGTCCTCACGCGACTGTTCGAGTCCGCCGACGACGCCTAGCTGGACGGCTTCCTGCCGAAACTCACCCGCTCGTGCCCGGCCAGGTCGCGCCGGCTGGCGATGTCCTGGAAGCGCTCGGCGAGCAGGGCCCGCACCGCCGCCGCCTGCTCGGCACCGTGTTCCAACAGCAGCCGGCCGCCGGGCCTGAGCCAGTCCGGCGCGTGGTGGACGATGCGACGGATGTCGTCGAGCCCGTCGACGCCGGCCACCAGTGCGCTGCGTGGCTCGTGGGCCACGTCTCCCTCGTCGAGGTGGTGGTCGCCCTCGGCCACGTAGGGCGGGTTGGACACCACCAGGTCGAAGCGCATGCCAGGGTCCAGCGGCGCGAACCAGTCCCCCTGGCGCACGTCGACACGGGCGCCGAGACGGGCCGCGTTCTCCCGTGCCAGGGCCACCGCGTCGGCGTCGATGTCCACCGCCGTCACCCGGCAGCGCGGGCAGGCCAGCGCCAGGGCCACGGCGATGTTGCCGCTGCCGGTGCCCAGGTCGAGAATGTCGGCCTCGCCGTCGAGCCCGTCCAGGGCCAGGGCCACCAGCGTCTCGGTGTCCGGTCGCGGGATCAGCGTCGAGGGGCGCACCGCGAAGGACAGCGACCAGAACTCGCGCCGCCCGGTGAGATAGGCCACCGGTTCGCCGCGGGCCCGCCGTTGCACCCGTTGTTCAAACGCCAGCAGCGTGGCGGCATCGAGGGGCTGCTCGTCGCGGGCCATCAGTGTCACCGTGTCGAGTCCGCCGACATGCATCAGCAGCACCTCGGCGTCGAGGCCGGGGGTGGGGCTGTGCGCGGACAGGACCCGGCGCGCCCGCGCCAGCGCCTGGCGAATGGTGGCGACCTTCGCCACGATCGTCTCAGCCGCCGGCCATCGCCGCCAGCTGGTCGGCCTGGTACTCCGCCGCCAGCGCATCGATGACCAGCTCGAGCTGGCCGGCGAGGATCTCGTCGAGCTTGTAGAGGGTCAGGTTGATGCGATGATCGGTGACCCGGTTCTGCGGGAAGTTGTAGGTGCGGATGCGCTCGGAGCGGTCACCGCTGCCGACCAGTTGTCGACGGGTCTGCGCCTCGGCTGCCTGCTGGCGCTGCACCTCGGCCTCGAGCAGCCGCGAGGCGAGAATGCTCATCGCCCGGGCGCGGTTCTTGTGCTGCGAACGTTCGTCCTGGCACTCCACCACCACGCCGGTGGGCAGGTGGGTGATGCGCACCGCCGAGTCGGTCTTGTTGACGTGCTGGCCGCCTGCCCCGGAGGCGCGGTAGGTGTCCACGCGCAGGTCGGACGGGTCGATGGCAACTTCGTCGATGTCGTCCGCCTCGGCCAGGATGGCCACCGTGCAGGCCGAGGTGTGGATACGGCCCTGGGCCTCGGTTTCCGGCACCCGCTGCACGCGGTGGGCGCCGGATTCGAACTTCAGGCGCGAATAGGCGCCGCGGCCGACGATTCGGCTGATGATCTCCTTGTAGCCCCCGGCCTCGCCCTCGCTGCGGCTGAGCACCTCCACCTTCCAGCCCATCTGCTCGGCATGGATCGAGTACATGCGAAACAGGTCGCCGGCGAACAGGGCAGCCTCGTTGCCGCCGGTGCCGGCGCGGATCTCGAGGAAGATGTTGCGGTTGTCGTTGGGGTCCTTGGGCAGCAGGCGTCGCTGCAGCTCGGCCTCGGCCTGCTCGATGCGCTCGGCCAGGCCGGGCAGTTCCGCTGCCGCCAGTTCGCGAATCTCCGGGTCGCCGTCCTCGAGCATGTCGCGGGTTTCCGCGGCCTGCGCCGACAACGAGCGGTAGTCGTGGTAGAGCGCCACCACCGGCGCGATGTCGGCCAGTTCGCGGTTCAGCTCGCGGTAGCGATCGGTGTCGGCGAAGGCGTCGGGCTCGGCCAGCAGGGCATTGATCTCCTCCTCGCGCTCACCCAGGTGATCGAGCTTGTTGAGCAGCGAAGGATTCATCGTCGACGCAGTCCGAACAGCGCCCGCATCGCCGTGTTGACCTGTGCATTGCCGGCCTCGTCGGCCTTGCGCAATGCCTGGCTGGGTTGGTGGGTGAACTTGCGCCCGAGATTCCAGGCCAGCCGCTCGAGCACCTGCTCGGGATCCTCGCCGGCGCGCAGCCGGCGACGGGCGCGCTCCAGCTCGGCATCGCGCATCTGGTCGACCTGCTGGCGAAAGTCACGAATGGTGGGCACCGCGTCCAGCGACTTCATCCAGCGCATGAAACGCACCACCTGCAGGTCGATGATCTTCTCCGCCTCCACCGCCGCCTCGCGCCGGGCATGCAGGTTGCGGTCGACCACGTCGGTCAGGTCGTCGACGGTATACAGGTAGACGTCGCGCAGCGCACCGACCTCCGGTTCGATGTCGCGCGGCACCGCCAGGTCGACCATGAACATCGGCTTGTGTCGCCGCGCGCGGGTGGCCCGTTCCACCGCGCCCTTGCCGAGGATGGGCAGGGTGCTGGCGGTGGAGGCGACGACGATGTCGGCCTCGTGCAGCCTGGCCGGCATTTCCGCCAGCGAGATGGCCTCGCAGGAAAACTGCGAGGCCAGCGACTCGGCACGCTCGATGGAGCGGTTGGCGACGATGATGTGGCCGACCCCGTTCTCGACCAGGTGGCGGGCAACCAGCTCGATGGTCTCGCCGGCGCCGATCAAGAGCACCGTCTGCTCGGCGAGGCTGGCGAAGATGCGCCGCGCCAGGTCCACCGCGGCATAGGCCACCGACACCGCGTTGGCGCCCACCGCGGTGTCGGTGCGCACCTGCTTGGCCACCGAGAAGGTGTGCTGGAACAGCCGGTTGAGGATCTTGCCGGTGGTGCCGGCCTTGTGCGCGACGGCGAAGGCATCCTTCATCTGGCCGAGAATCTGCGGTTCGCCGAGCACCATCGAGTCCAGACCGGAGGCGACCCGGAAGGCATGCTTGACCGCCGCATCGTCGGGGTAGCCGTACACGGTCTGGCGAATCTCCTCGCTGCTCAACCCGCTGTAGTTGCAGATCCAGCGGCTGACCAGGGCAGGGTCGTGGCGGTTCAGGCGGCAGTAGATCTCGGTGCGGTTGCAGGTCGACAGGATGGTCGCCTCGCTGACGCCGTCGTTGCCGGCAAGGTCCAGGACCGCGTTTTGCAGGTGTTCGGTCACGAAGGCCGCGCGCTCGCGGACGGCAAGCGGCGCCGTGGTGTGGTTCAGACCGAAGGCGAGCAGGTGCATCTCGTTGAAAAATAAGAAATCAAACGCGCTATTTATCGAGTTGTCCGGTGCTTGTCAAGGGTCGCCGGACGCTTTTCACCGCACCTGCCGCAGTGCGCGCAGGCGCGCCGCGTTGGCGAGGAACAACACCGTGCACCAGGTGCCCAGGGCGGCCACCGCCAGTTGTACCGCCAGCGCCGGGTAGTCCCCGGCCAGCACCGCGCCGAACGCCTGCCACAGGCAGCCCCACCAGAAGGCCACGGCGAGGAGGGTGGCGGCAATGCCAAGCGGCAGGCCGTTGCGGCGCAGGCGCCAGGCGGCAAAGGCGGCGAGGCCGAGGGCACCGGCGGCGAACAGCAGCGCCAGCTCGCCGGCCAGCAGCCAGATGCCCACCGGGATGATGCCGCGCCAGGCGAACACCGCGGCCAGTGCCGACAGCACCGCGACCACCGCGATGGCCGATCCCAGCCGCATGCCGCCGGCGGCGGGCGCCAGTTGCCCGGCCAGCTCGCGCACGGTGGCGGTGGCGCGCACCAGCAATGCCAGCAGCAACCCGGCGAACACGGCGGCGATGCCGTCGGCGACCAGCGCCGGCGGCAGCGGCAGCCGCCAGCCAAGGGCGGCGAGGGCGCCGATGCCGTAGTCTAGGGTGGCGACACCGTCGATGCCCCGGTTCCAGTCGGGCAGGGCATCGGGCACTTCCCCGGTGAGGGCGGGCGCGGCCAGCAGGGCGCACAGCAGCACCACCGCCAGCAGGCCTTCAAAGGTGGAGGCGGCCACCGGCGCCCGGCGTGCATGACCCTCCACCGCGCCGAGCAGGGGCAGGATGCCGACCCCGGCGCAGATCGCCACCAGCGGCAGCGCCGACGGTGCCGTCGACGAGCTGGCGTAGCCGAGGTAGGCCACCGGCGGGTGTTCGACGACGAAGGCAGCGAGGGCGAGCACCAGCAATGCCGCCAGCGACAGTGCCACCAGGTTGCCCAGCGGTGCCAGCAGGCGCGGGGCGAAGGCGGCGGCGGCCGCCAGCAGCGGCGCCAGCGCGGCGATCACCGGCAACGCGGTGCCAGTGGAGGGGCCGACGGCCCCCAGGGCATGGGCGATGCCGACGCCGGCCGGCAGCGCCACCAGCGCGGCCAGCACCGTGGTCACCGCGGCGGTGCGTCCGCTGGCCAGGGACAGCGGCATGGCCAGCAGGCACCAGGCCAGGAGCGTGGCGGCGGCGGCGGGGTAGCGCGCCACCAGGCCGGCCAGCATGGCGGCGACGAAGGGGGCCCACACCAGCAGGGCGCCGGCCAGGGCCACCCGCAGCGCGGTGGCCAGCGGTTCGCCGCCGACCCGTCCCATGGCCGCGAGGCCGTTGGCGCCACTGACGGCGCCGGTCCAGGCCATGGCCGAGGACAGCAGCGCCGACAGCAGGGCGCAGGCGGCGAGGACCCAGGCATAGATCGGCGCCCAGCCCCAGGTCAGGGCCAGGGACATGCCGACCAGCGACAGCACGCCGCCGGAGGCGGCAATGTCCAGACCGGCTACCGCCGTGGTTCTCGACCGGTTGTCCGCCGCCAGCGGCGGGAAGACGAACACCGCCAGCACCCGGCCGAAGAAGCGGTGGCTCATCAGCAACAGCACGACGGCGATCAGCAGCAGGAAAAGGGTGTTCATGGGTTCGTGGTGCGCGTAACGGGCGCCGGGCGGCGCCTGCGCGAGGATAGCATGGCGGCGCCCGCGACGGCGCTCGCGAAGGGGTGCGCGATGCGATGCCCGATGACGCGATGTTCATGGCCGGGGGCCGCCGACAGGCACCATGGTCGACGGCGAATCTGCTATTCTCATCGCGTTGCCTACCCGCCTGAACAGAGCCGAAAGTCCTTGACTCGCCACCGATATCCCGTTGCCCAGACCGGCGCGCACGCGTGGCGCGTGGTGCCCGTCGTGGCACTGGCGGCCTGGCTTGCCGGCTGCGTGGCGACCGGTCCTTCGCCGGCCGTGGCGGAACCCGTCGCCGACGCCGCGCCGCCGGAGGAGCCGACCCCGTCCCGTCCCGCGGTGAGCCTCGACGGCGACCTCGTCTACGACTACCTGCTGGCGGACATTGCCGAGCGACGTGGCCAGGCGCAGGTGGCGGTGGCGGCCGCGGTGCGCGTCGCCGAACGCACCGGCGATCCGCTGCTGGTACTGCGCGCCTTCCGTGCCGCCCTGCGGACCGGTGATACCGATGCCGCGCTGGCCATGGCCGGGCTGCTCGCCGAAACCGGCGACGACCCGGTGCATGCCGGTTTCGCCCGCGTCCAGGCGCTGCTCGGCGCCGGCCGCGACGACGAGGCGGTGACCGAGGTCGGCACGATGCTGGCCGACTGGCCGGACCAGCGCGAGCGCGTGTTCAACAATGCCAGCGAAGCCTTCGCCCAGCAGGCCGACCCCGAGCGCTTCCTGCCCCGGCTGCAGACGCTGGCCGATGCCTATCCCGACGATCGCCACGGCTACTTCGCCCTCGCCTACCTGGCCAGCCGGGTGGGCCGGCCGGAGGCGCTCGGCGAGGCCATCGACCGCGCCCTGGCGCTGGATCCGGACTGGGAACAGGCCGCCATCGTGCGCTACATCCACCTGGTGCAAAGCGATCGCGCGGCCGAGGCGCAGGCCTTCGCCGACCAGTTCATCGACACCCACCCGCAGGCCCTGGCCCTGGCCGAGCGCCAGGCCCGGCTGCTCGCCGCCTCCGGCGAGATGGCCGCGGCGCTGGAACGTTTCGAGTACGTGCTGCGCCGCCAGGGCGACAACAGCGAACTGCTCATCGCCACCGCGCTGACGCGCATGCAACTGGAGCAGTACAGTGGCGCGCGGCGCCTGCTGCTGCGTCACCTGGAACTGAATCCGCGCAGCGACGAGACGCGCATGCAGCTCGGCCAGCTGGCCTACCTGCGCGAGCGCTACGACGAGTCCATCGCCTGGTACGGCGAGGTCATCGACGAGACGCTGGTGTTCGAGGCGCAGCGGCGGCTGGGGTCGGCGCTGCTGGAGCGCGACGGCCCGGAGGCGGCGCTGGATCACCTCGCCGGCCTGGTGCCGTCCAGCCTGGAAGAGGAAGTCGACCTGCTGCTTGGCCAGGAACAGGTGCTGCGCCAGCTCGGCCGGCTGGAAGACGCCTATACCCTGGTCGACGGTGCCCTGCAGGACATCCCCGACAACGGCGACCTGCTGTATTCCCGTGCCCTGCTCGCCGCCGAGCTTGGCCGGCTGCCCGAGCACGAGCGGGACATCCGCCAGGTCATCGCCATGGAGCCGGAAAACGCCCATGCCTACAACGCGCTGGGCTATACCCTGGCCGACCAGACCAGTCGCTTCGACGAGGCGCTGGAACTGATCAGCCGGGCCCTGGAGCTGGCCCCGGAGGACCCGTTCATCCTCGATTCCATGGGCTGGGTGCAGTTTCGACTCGGGCGCCTGCGCGAGGCCGAGGAATACCTGCGCCGCGCCCTGGCGATCCGCAGCGATGCCGAGATCGCCGCCCACCTGGGCGAAGTGCTGTGGGCCGACGGCATGCACGAGGAAGCCCGCCGGCTGTGGGACGAGGCGCTCGACCGCGACCCGCAGAACAAGACCCTGCGCGACACCCTCGACCGCCTCGACCCGCGATGATGCGCGTCGCCGTCGTCCTCGTCGCCGCGCTGGCGCTCGGCGCCTGCGCCACCACGCCGCGCCCCGGCACGCTGTCGCCGGAGCTGCTGGCCCGCTGGCAGGCGCGCCAGGCCGAGGTCGCGGACATCGATCACTTCGACATCAAGGGACGCATGGCGGTACGCACCGCCGATGACGGCGGCTCGGCCACCTTCATCTGGGAGCGCGAGGGCGACGACCACCGCATCGAGATGTTCGGCCCCTTCGGCAGCGGCCGGGTAACCATCGTCGAGCGCGACGGCACCGCCACCCTGCGCGACGGCGACGACAACACCGACAGCGCCGGCAATGCCGAGACCCTGCTGTATCGCCGGGTCGGCTGGCACGTGCCGTTCCGCTCCCTCAACTACTGGCTCAAGGGCGTGCCCTCGCCGGCCCCGTACAGCGCCCTGAGCCTGGACGAGTCCGGCCGCGCCATCGGCTTCGACCAGGACGGCTGGCAGGTCAGCATCCTCGACTATGCCGCCGGCGAGCCGGCCATGCCGCGCCGGGTCTTCCTCAGCGCCCTGCCGGGGACCGTGCACCTGGTGGGCGAGGAGGGCGAGGACCTCGGCGACCGACTCGACGTGAAGGTGGTGCTGCGCCGCTGGCAGGTGCTGCCCGGCCCGGGATGAGCACGCCATCGCCGCCGGCTTCCCGCCGATGAAGCCCGAACGCCACTGGCCGGCGCCGGCCAAGATCAACCTGTTCCTGCACGTCAACGGCCGCCGCGACGACGGCTACCACGAACTGCAGACCCTCTACCAGTTTCTCGACGTCGGCGACAGGCTGCGCTTCGCGGTGCGCGACGACGGCGTCATCCGCAGGACCACCAACCCGGAACTGCCGGCGGAAGACCTCGCCGTGCGCGCCGCCCGCGCCCTCGCCCAGGCCAGCGGCTGCCGCCTCGGCGTGGACATTGCCATCGACAAGGTCATCCCGGCCGGGGCGGGTCTTGGCGGCGGCAGCTCCGACGCCGCCACCACCCTGCTGGCCCTCGACCGGCTGTGGGGCACGGGGCTTGGCACGGACGCGCTGCGGCGCATCGCCGCCGGTCTCGGCGCCGACGTGCCGGTGTTCGTGTTCGGCCACGCCGCCTGGGCGGAGGGCATCGGCGAGCGGCTGGCGGCGGCCCACCCGCCGGAACGCTGGTACTGCGTCGTCACGCCGCCGGTGCACGTGGGCACCGCGACGGTGTTTGGCGATGCGCAATTGACACGCAACACGCCGGTGATCACAATACGCGATTTTTTGGCGGGCCGGACCCGGAACGACCTGGAAGCCGTGGTGCGTCGGCGTTTTCCCGCGGTGGGCGAGGCGCTCGACTGGCTGTCCTCCCATGCGCCGGCACGGATGACCGGCAGTGGAGCCGCGGTATTCGCCGAAGTGGCGGATCGCAGCGCCGGCGAGCGGATTCTCGCGCGTCTTCCAAGACCCGGTCGCGGCTTCGTTGCCCGCGGTATCAATGTCCACCCGCTCGCCGTTGGCGGGTAGGAGACAGGCGGGTCGACGGGTATCATTTGGGGCGTAGCCAAGAGGTCCAAGGCACCGGATTTTGATTCCGGCATTCCCAGGTTCGAATCCTGGCGCCCCAGCCAGCCCACGATCGGCGCTGCCCATGGCAGCAGACCGATGATGTACGCGGATCAAGAGGAATACCAGTGGCTCTAGAGAACATGGCGGTGTTCACCGGCAACGCCCACCCGGCGCTCGCC
>CAYGJZ010000070.1:0-7057 GCA_964350265.1 uncultured Gammaproteobacteria bacterium
TGCTGCCCACCCGCGGCGCATGGCCGGGAGAGCGGGTCGGCACGCCCGGCACGCGGTCGCTGTCCAGGGCCAGCGAGGCGGCGTCGATGCCGAGATAGAAGGTGGTCACCGGCTCGGCGGCGCTGGCCGGAATGGCGGGACTGGCGGCGAAGACCGCCAGGGCGAGCATGGCCGGCAAGACCGGCCGATGGTGAGGCAACATGGTTTCTCCTGTGGTTGGTTCAGTAGCAGAACGGGCGCCACGGCCGTGACAACCTCCCTGCACGAAACCAGGAAGCAAGTCCCGTGCCAGCCAGAGAAGAGCCGAATTCCGGCACTTCACCGCCCTGTTCCCGCCCCAGGCCACGAACGGTCGACGGCCTGGGCGCGGGATATCGAGGGTGTCGCGCTATCCCGCGTCCCTTTCCCGCGGGCTCGTGGAATCCGATCCCGGACACGAGACGACATCGACATCACGGACCACGGCGGCTCAAACCGAGAGTGCCAGGCCGGGCACGAATTTGCCTTCTCTGGCGGCTGAAAGCGAAATCCCGTTCGCAAATCCCGAAAGCACCAGGTCCACCACCGATCCAAAGAGTTGCACCATGAAAGCTATGAACTTCTCATCGGGGTCCTTAATCGCCAAGCCGAAATAGGCCGCCGCAAGCCAGACGGCGGCGGAGGCCTGTGACGCGGATGCAAACACACCGATAAGATTCCAGCTCGACTGTTGTTCCTTGGTTCCCTCGGGTGGCCCGTTGACAATGAAGGCGACGGCGTTGAAGAGCACAATCATAAACTCCGCCACCATGCACAACCCGATCACGATGCCCACGACGCTATCGGAGACGTCGAAAAGCTTTCCCCCGGCCGCCTTGATTTCTTCCTCGAAAGCCTGCAAAAGCTCTACGATGGCTTGCACGAACCAGCCAGCCGCGACTGAGAAAGACGATACCGTCTGCCAGGTTGGGGGTTGTTGACCCAGGTTGTACCAGGTCGCCTGCATGGCCAGCAGGGCCAACATGCGCACCAAGATCATGAATGCCGCAAACTGCGCGAGCGGGCGCACCGTGATTTTCGCGAGTTTCAGGCCCGAGTTCACCAGGCTCAAAACGCGATCAACGACTTTCATGCAGTAGACCGCGATGTTGATGGTCACCAGCAGTTCCCGTTGCTCCTGGTCGGTGCGATCCTCCCACCCCACCGCCTGCGATCCACCGGCTGGATTCTCGCCGAGACCTCCAAGACGCCTGACGAAGTCGTTGTAGTCCGTCGAAGCCATGATCAGCTCGCGCTGGGCGTCGGTGAACAGGTCCTTTCCCTGCGATGCCTTGTACGCGGTCGTCGCCATGATCGAGACGCACAGACAGGCCGCATCCTCCATCGTCAGGTCTCTGCCCGGCCGAATGGTCGATTTGTAGTACGCCGACAGCACCGGAACCCAAATGGGTGTCGCCGCAATGGTCCGCACATTGGTCAACGTCGTCTCCAGGCTGCTGATGACCTGGTGAAGGAAGGTGGCGCTGATATCGATCACGGTATCCAGTGCCGGACTCAGCAGCGACTGGATATCGCTGGCCAACTTGTTCAGCGGGAGATTCGCCCATTCCTCGATGGTTTCAGCGTTGACCTGACTACCCAGCTCTTCGACCTCCTTCTGCTGTTCATCGGTCAACGGCAGGAATCCCGTGTCGTAGGCCGTCAGATCCACGTTGCTCATGGACATTCCAGTGCCGTAGGCCACGAACTTTCGCAGACCGAGCTGTGCATACGGCAAGTCGAAGGCATCGCTCATCGGGTCCTGCTTGGCGGGTCCGTCGTTGATGGAACGATCGAACAGCTCCTGGAAATCCGGGTTGTCCGGCAGCTTCAGACTGCCGCTCAACTCCTCCTTGAGCTTGTTCGCCATGGACCCGATCTGGCCCTGGGCGATCTGTCCGAAGCCGACCGCTCCATCCAGGGACAGGGCGTACAACTGGCGGATCACATCCTGGTTGTTCACGATGTCGTTCCAGTCATACACGTAGCCAAGCCACGCCATCATGTCGGAGAACTTCAGGCCCAGCACCGTTTCCAGCATCCAGGCCAGCACATCCATGACCTGGGACAGCACCGTCATGATGAAGGAATACGGTTTGCCCGCGATGTTCGCGACGAACTGGTACGTATTCTCCGCCGTCCATTTGATGGCCCAGGTGAAGTTTTCCACTCCCTGCTGGAGGTACACGGAAAGCCAGTTCAGGACATCGCCCGGCTTGCCCCAGTCGCTCCCATCACCCACGCCGGCGAATCCGGCGAAGGACACGCCATTGACTTCAAACGCTCCGCCGGCAACCTGCCGGCTGTGCCATTGACCCTGCTCGAACCAGCACACGCTGGCTCGTTCGATGGGCACCGGCGTAGCATAGGGCTTTCGGTGATCCTCGGGGGACAACGGCGTCGACGACGCCAGGATGCCCTCCCTGGCCTTTCGCAGCATATCCAGTTTGGCGTACGCTGACTTGCAGGTGAGTTCCGGTATGCCGTTGGGAAACAGCTTCTTTCCATCGGACCGCCTGGCATCCTGGATATCCTGCCAGCGTTTTACCTTGTCCAGTTGCAGGAACAGCGACGAGGAAACATCCAGGTCGTGCACCAGCTCGGGTTTCGCTTCCGCGGTGGCAACCGGTTCGAGCGGATTCTGCGGGTTGGTCGGCGGATACAGGTGCAACTGGTACTGCGGCGCACCCAGGTTGTGGACGGGGGTGATGATGTCCACGGTGCCATCGGCATCGGTCAGCAACGTCTGCGAGGGGATCACCTTGCTGATGTGCTGGACCTGGCCGCCCACGTAGATGGTGGTCGGGTACTGGGCGGTGACCGCCACGTGCCAGAACGGTTGCGGCAGGTTATGGTCATCCAGGATCTTGAGGTGGGTGGTGTAGGCTGGCACCTCCGTGGCAAGTTGGCCTTCCAGAATGTGCTCGTCGCGAAGCAACTCGCGCCGCTGCCACATCTGGCTGAGCTGGTCCTGGTAGAGGATCTCGGTACGGCCATTGGTATAGGACACCGTCACGTGAATGACCTCCACGCCTTCGCCGAGGGATGGATTGGCGCACAGGCAGGCATGGAAGGTCGCCACGTCGCTGGCCAGGATGTAGGGGATCGCCCACTGGTCGGTGGGGCCAAGCACGGTCAGGCGCAGGTAGTTGGTCGCCTTGCTGGCATCATGGACCAGGTCGAAGATGTGCTTCAGCGCATTGGGGTTTTCCGGGTCCGGATAGGTATTCACGAACGTATAGGGGCTGTTGACCACCGGCACGATGTCACTGTCCAACGCGAAGTCCGGGTCGATCAGCGCACGCCAGTGCGTGAATTCCCCGCTCACCTGTTGAAAGGCGCTGTCGTAGTACATCCCGTTGTCAACTTCTGGTCCTTTCCCGCGCACATTGGACAGGTAGAGGCCGGTGCCGTACTTGCGGCCGAAGTGCTGGTCTGGATCCACCATGACATTGGCGATGCCCCGATCAAAGCCGGGCATCCAGCGGATATCCTCTCCCACCGGCATGAAGCCGGCGTTGCCGCGAAAGTGGCCGGGCGCCGTTTGCTGGTGGGTGAAGAGGCAGACATAGGCCCCTTCGGAAACCTCGCCCTGCAGCTCGGCTGGCAAGGCCCCGGTACGCAGGGTGAAGGCATCCGTTGGCCCCGATTGCGGAAAATGCTCGGCGATTTTCTGCCGGAAGGACTTCAAATCGTAACTGTCCTTGCTCTTCGGATCGGGTACCCCCCAGTAGCCCGACACGGCCTCGACGATTCCGTCGTCGTTTTCTTCTCGACCCCAGGTGATGAACAGTCTCGCCTGTTGGTGCCAGTCTGTTTCCAGCACACCCCATTCGACCCGCTCCAGTGGATGCTGCCGCTGTGGCAGGATCAGCTTGTTGGCTCCTCCTTCCCACGGCAATGCGTTCAGCTTCGTCATCCAGTAGTCGCTGCTGTTCTGGGCATCGATCGCGCCCTGCCAGAAGATGACCGGGGTTTCGACAACGTTGACGACCCCCATGATGATCACGTCCAGCTTGTCATCCTCGTTCACGCGGACATCGAAATCGTGTACATAGACTCCTTCGAGATCATATTCCGCTGGAAGAAAAAACATCGTGTCCCAATGATCGAAACCCGATCCTTTCGTGATCCACACGAGCAGGTCGCCGTTCAGCAAGGTGAACAGCAACGACTGCCCGTTGTCGGCGGGCATCATGATGATCTTGTCAAAGGCCTGACTCGGCGCTTCGCCGGGAAGCGGGTTGGGCATCAGGCGGGTATTCGATTGAATCTTCATCGCTGCATCTCCTGTTGGTGTCGTGTTCGGACCAGGACTGCCCTGGTCAACCACCGGACGAAGACTCCGCGGATGGCATGACCTCGCCATGCGCACGGGATCCGGCAGAATGTGATGCAAGTCACATGCCAACCGAAGGGTGTCCGCTTCGATCCCCAAAGGATTCAACGACAATTGCCAACCACGCGATGATGCACGGGGCCGACCCGGGTGCGCGGCGAGGTGATGACCGTGACATTTCGTCGTGGCCGCGACGATATGCCACGGTCATCGCCCACCAAACCGAGGAAATTGGAAGGAAGCCGCGACCGCGACATATCGCAGCGGCGACGGCGGGAGACGTTCAGGCGTTGGCGGTCAGGCCCGGCTCGAAGGGAAAGTCGGAAAGCACTTCCAGGCCGTCTTCGGTGACCAGGCAGTGCTGCTCGAGCTTGACACCCTCGCGGCCGCCGTCCTCGCCGATGTAGCTCTCCACGCACAGCGTCATGCCCTCGACGATGACGCCGTCGTAGCCGGACTGGTCGTAGTCCATGCGGTGGTAGAGGTAGGGGTACTCGCCGGTCATGCCGACGCCGTGGGCGGAGAGATAGTAACGGTTGGCGCGGTAGCGCGCGGGGATGTCCCAGGCACGTTCGGCATACTCGCGGAAGCCGACCCCGGCACGGATGATGTCCATGTTGTGCTGCACCTGTTCCATGGCCAGGGCGTACAGGGTGCGTTGCGCGGCGCTGGGCCTGCCGGGCCCGGCATGGAAGGTACGCGAGAAATCCGCGTAGTAGCCGAAGCAGCCCACCACGTCGGTGTCCAGGGCCACCAGCTCGTCCTCGCCGATGACCCGTGCCCCGGCTTCCTGGAACCAGGGATTGGTGCGTGTACCGCTGTTCAGCAGCCGGGTCTCCACGTAGTCGCCGCCCTGGGCGATCACCGCCTGGTGCAGCACCGACCACAACTGCTGTTCGGTCAGGCCCGGGCGCAGCGCCTCGCGCAGTGCCGCCACCGCCCGGCCGGTGGCGCGCACCGAGGAACGGATGCACTGCAACTCCCCGGCCGACTTGATGCAGCGTGCCCGTTCCAGCGGCGCCTGCGCGTCCACCAGGTGAAAGCCCTCGTCCGCCAGCGCCCGCACGGCACCGGCGTTGACCCGCTCGATGCCGATGGTGGCGCCGGCGCCGCAGCGCTCGCGCACCAGCGCCGCGGTTTCCCGCGCCCATGCCCGTTCCCGCGCGACGATGTCCTCGCCCGCGGCGACGTAGCTTGCGGTGATGGCGGGCCGCACTTCGGCGATGGTCTCCAGGTCCTCGGCGAGATGGGCGCAGCCGGTGAACTCGAACAGCACCAGTGGACCGTCGACGGGCAGGAACAGGTAGCGCGCGGGGTTGCGCTGGCTGAACACCTGCATGTTGCGCGCACCGCTGGCATAGCGGATGTTGACCGGATCGAATACCAAGAGGACGTCGATGCCACGCTCGCGCATCTGCCCGCGAACCCGGCCAAGGCGCCAGGCGCGCACCGCGGGCAGGTCGATGCCGTCGTCCGCCGGATCGCGATCCAGCAGGCCGACCAGGCCCTGTCGTCTTGCGTCGTGGCCGTCGAGTTTCATGCACTGTTTCCGTGTGGCCGGGTCGGCCTGATTGTATGCGCGTGGACGCACCGCCGGGAAGCCGTGACGGCCGGGTTGGCGGACACGTTGCCGGTTGCCGGCGGGGAGCAACGACGATAGACTGCGCAGCAGGAGCCGGCATGGACGTTCTTGCGGTGTAGACGCCTCTCCGGCGAACACGGATTCCTTCACTTTGGTTCAACCTACATGGAAGTCTCGCAAGCTCTGCGCCAGGCCCTGCATGGCGCGCCCGGCGCGAAGTCGCTGCCCGTGTGCATCCAGGGCCACTGCATGTCCCCGGCCATTCACCATCGCCAGCGGGTTCCCGTCGAACTGCATGCCCATCCCCGCCCCGGGGACATCGTGGTCTTCGCCGATCACGAAGGACGGCTGCTCGCCCATCGCCTGCTGGTACGCTACCGACGCCGCCGTCGCGCCATGGTGCTGACCGCTGCCGATCACGCAAGCCGCATCGATACCGCGGTACCCGCGCACCACGTCGTCGGCGTGGTGCGCGACCCCGGTGCGCGCCCCGGTCCGCTGCTGCGCCTGCGCTGCCGCCTGCGCGGCCTGGCCGCACTGGGCCGCATGGCCATGGCCCGCCTGGGCCGGGGGACGTGGCGATGATCTCGCTGTTGCTGCCCTTCGGCCTGTCGGAAAGCGGCCGCTACCGACTGGCCCGGGAGATCCGCTATCGCCGCATCTTCGACGAGGGCGTCATCATCCTGCAGGATCGCGCCGAAGTGGTGATGGTCAATGCCACCGCCATCGACGTGCTGGAACTGATCGACCGCGGCTACCACATCGACGCGGTGGCCGACGAACTCGCCGCGCGCTATGCCTGCGACCAGGACACCCTCGACAGCGACGTGCTCGACTATGTCATCGCGCTGTGGCAGGCCGGCATTCTCGAGAACGACGAACCGACCCGGACCGACCCGACCACCGACGACCCGACCACCGACGACCCGACCACCGACGACCCGGGCACCGACAAGCCGGACCCGGGATCGACCCCGTGAACACGGGCTTCGGTGCGCGCTTCCTCGCGGCGCCGCCACCGCAGCCGGACGGCGCCGCCGGCTTCGGCAACGCCACCACCTACCTCACCCTGGCCGGGGACATCTATCGCTTCTCCGGCCTGCACCCGGACCAGGCCG
>CAYGJZ010000070.1:7157-10929 GCA_964350265.1 uncultured Gammaproteobacteria bacterium
CTCACCCTGGCCGGGGACATCTATCGCTTCTCCGGCCTGCACCCGGACCAGGCCGCGGACCTCGCCGCCAACTACCCCGGCAACCTGGTGACACCACCGGCGGGCACCGCGCTGTTTTCCCGTGCCGACACCCGCATCCTGCGCGCCATGCCGGGACTGTTCCGCCACGGCGACTTTGACCGCGGCGAGTACACCTACCAGATCCGGCACGACGGCATGATCACCGAACTGGCCGGGGCGCACTTCTTTGCCCGCATCCAGCGCGGCAAGGGCACGCGGGGCTGGCTGTGGCTGGATGCCGCCGACGACTGGTATGCCCGCCAGGCCCTGCACAACTACCTGCGCGCATTGACCGCCTGTCACCTGGCCGCCAGCGAGCGTGTGCTGGTGCACAGCGCGGCCATCTGCCTGGACCGCGGGGTGGTGCTGTTCGCCGGTCACTCCGGGGCCGGCAAGTCCACCCTGGCCGGCATGGCACTGGCCGCCGGATACCCGGTGCTGAGCGACGACATGAATGCGCTGGCGCCCCGGGACGAACGCGTGCAGGTCATCCAGCTACCCTTCACCGGCACCCTCGACGCCAAGGTGATCGCCCACGACGGCGAGGCGCGCTACCTGCGCGCCGTGTGCCTGCTGGAACAGGCCAGCCGGGACAGTATCATCCCGGTCGGCACCCAGCTGGCCTTCTCCCGGCTGCTCGGACTGAGCCTGGTGGTGAACGGTTCAAGACCGCTGTTTCATCGCCTGTCGGACACGTTGCGCGCGGTGGTAACCACCGTACCCGCCTACCGGCTGTGCTTCCGTCGGCACCCGGCGGTACTCAACAAGGTTGCCGAGCACCTCTCGCTGCCGCACCAGTCGGCAAGGAACTACTGAGCCGACCTCGCCCGCGATCAGCGCGGCGCGCGTCAACCGTCGGCGGCCGCCAGTTCCTGCAACACGTCGATGCGCTTGCGGGTCTGGTGATCCGCCTGGCGATGGCTGCCGCCCGCCGACTCGGCCAGGCCGGGGCAGAAGCCGGCCGCCGCGCCCGCGCTGCCATGGGCCTGCATGTCGCCGGCCACCAGCGCCGTCTGCCGGCGGATCCATTGCCGCTCGGTGGACTCGTGCCAGATGGTCTCGATGTCCTGCTGGTGCAGGTTGCCCAGGGGACGTCGCCACTGCACGCAGGGAAGGACATCCCCCACCGGGTCCACCAGCAGGGTGCTGCTGCCCGAACCGCAGAACTTGGCCGGCGCCGCATCGGCTCCGCCGCCGGCCGCCTCGGTGCCGGCGCATCCGCTCTCGCCGTCGTCGCCGAAGGCCACGCGCACCGATGTCGCTCCCTGGCGACGGGCCAGCAACCGGTAGTGTCGCCGCAGTCCCTCCGCGCTGGCGGTCAGCGACAGCACCGAACGATCGCCGTCGTCCCGGGGCGAGACCTGCGGGTACACCGTCAACGGCAGGCCGCGGCGGTCGGCGAAGGCATACAGGTCCTCCAGCTCGTCTTCGTTCCAGCGTGTCAACGTGGCGTTCAACCGTACCCGCAGACCCAGCTCGGCGAGCACGTCGAGATTGTGCTCGAGCCGGCGGAAACTGCCGACCACCCGGGTCTGGCGTTCATGGGTGGCGGCCTTGGCGCCATGCAGGCTGATCTCCACCTGGAAGGGATCCACCTCCTCGCGCAGCCGACGCGCCAGGCGGTGATTGAGGGCATGGCCGTTGCTCTTCACCCGCACCGCGAAGCGGCGCTTGCGGGCGGCCGCGCCGATGACGAAGAAATCCGGGTGCGCCAGCGGTTCGCCACCACTGAGGGACAGGTTCATGACGCCCAGGCGACGGAGCCCGTCGAGCAGCGCCAGGTACTGGTCCAGCGACAAGGCCTGCCCGTGCTGTTCGCGGGGCCGGTCGTTGTAGCAGAAAAGACAGTCCAGGTTGCAGCGATAGGTCAGCTCCAGCATCGCGCTCATTGGCAGGTCTGCCGTCCAGGCGCGTTGCATCAGGGCCTGGTAGGGGTTCATCCGTGCCGCCCCGTTCCCCGGGTCCATGTCAGGAACTCGGCGCGGCGCAGCCGAAGGCCGCCCCCTCCTTGCCCGTGGGCGGCTGGCACACCGCGGCCATGGCCTCCAGCCGGCCACGGTAGACGATGCGCGGCTTGTGGTAGGTGCGGCGGCGGTCGTCGTTGGCCGATCCGCCCTCCTCCGCGCCCGTGGCGGTGTGCGCCGGGCCGGTCGCTGTGGGACGGCGAGTCGCCGCGTCATCGGCGGGCGGGGTACGTTGACGTTCCGTGTCCTGTGTCATGATGATCTGTCTCCGGCTTCAGTGGCATGGAAGCGGCCTGCGTTCCCGTCGGCGCGCGAGTGGCGCGCAACCCGGAGGACGGACCGCCCCGAAAGATACGCAAGTGGCGTGCCAAGTCTGCCTTGCGCACGCAATGCGCCCACCACGGGCGCTCTTCGATCCGAATTCGTCCTCGCCCGCAGGCGACCCACCGCCCCGGTGCCGCGAAACGTCGCGGGTGTCGCCGCGAATCCGCTGGATATCGCGGAATGGCGACGAGCACTCGCGGCACCACATCATCCGGCCCGCCACGTCCCTCAACCGGAACCCGGCGTAGCACCCGGACGCGGGATGTTCAGCTTGTTCATCCGCGAACGCAGCGTGCTCGGGTTGATGTCGAGCAGTCGCGCGGCGCCGTTCTCGCCCTCGATGCGGCCACTGGTCCGCTGCAGGATGGCGCTGATGTGACGACGCTCGGCCTCGGCCAGGGTGGTCACCACGTCTTCGTCGACGGACGCCGGCGTGATCGGCGCCACCAGGCGGTCGCGGGTGATCAGCAGGCTGTCGCAGTCCACCAGCGGACCCGGTGCCAGGATCGCGGCCCGCTCGACCACGTTCTGCAGCTCGCGCACGTTGCCCGGCCAGTGGTAGTGGCACATCTGCTCCAGCGCTTCCTCGCTGAAGCCGGTGAGGTTCTTGCGCATCTTGCGCACCTGGCGGTCGAGGAAGAAGTTGGCCAGCAACGGAATGTCCGAACCCCGCTCGCGCAGCGCCGGCAGTTTCATCGGGAAGACGAACAATCGGTAGAACAGGTCGCGCCGGAAGGTGCCCTCCTCCACCATCTGCTCCAGGTCGCGGTTGGTGGCGGCGATCACCCGGGTGTCCACGGCGATGGTGCGCGAACCGCCCACCCGCTCGAACTCCTGGTCCTGCAGCACCCGCAGCAGCTTGGCCTGGGCACTGGCCGACAGTTCGCCGACCTCGTCGAGGAACAAGGTGCCCTTGTCGGCCAGCTCGAAGCGGCCGATATGCTTGCTGGTGGCGCCGGTGAAGGAACCCTTCTCGTGACCGAACAGTTCGCTTTCGATCAGTTCAGAGGGCAGCACCGCGCAGTTCAGCTTGATCAACGGCTGCTCGCGTCGTTCGCTCAGGTGATGGATGGAGCGAGCCACCAGTTCCTTGCCGACGCCGGTCTCGCCGAGCAGCATCACCGTGCAGTCGTGCGGGGCGATGCGCCGCACGTCGTCGAGCATGCGTTCCATGGATTCGTGACCACGCACGATGTCGTCCAGGGTGTATTCCCGGGTGGACTCCCACTGGAAGTAGTCGCAGGTCTGCTTCAGCCTCGCCAGGTCCTCGTAGGCCTGCTGGCGCAGGGAGACGTCGCGAAGGATCATGGTGGTCAGACGGGTGTCGCCGGCGGTGGAGGGATCGTCGCAGGTGGACAGGGTGACCTCGATGGGAAACTCCTCGCCATCGGCACGCAATGCCGTCAGGCTCTCCGCCGCCCACA
>CAYGJZ010000070.1:11029-23328 GCA_964350265.1 uncultured Gammaproteobacteria bacterium
CGTCGATGGCGACGATGCCGTCGAAGGCATGGGAAAGGATGGTGGACAGCCGCGCTTCGCTGGCCCGCAGGGCGCGCTCGACGTTGCGCCGCTCCAGCTCCGCGGCCACCCGCTCGCCGAAGATGCGGAACACCGACACGTCAGTGGGCCGTTCGGGCATGGGTACGTCGTCCATCACCGCGAGGTGGCCCACCACCCGGCCACCGGAGTCGAACAGCGGGATGGCGAGATAGCTCTCCACCGACAGCGCCTCGAGGCTTTCGCGCTCGGAGGGGAAATGGTCGGCCACCTTCTCGGGGTAGTGACGCATCTCTCCGCGCAGCACCTGCTCGCAGGGCGTGCCTTGCAGGTCGTACTCGACGTTGCCGAGGAAGCCGTCCCGGGACCACAGGGCCAAGGTGCGTACACGTTGACGGGAGGCAGTGAATTCGGCGACGAAACAATAACGTACGCCGAGGGCGTTGGCGGTATGCTGCACCAGCGACTTCACGAAGTCTTCGCCGGTGGTCCCCGCCGTGCCCGAGACGATGGTCTGCAGCAGGGAATCAATTCGTTCGCTGTCTGCCGCATGGGCCTCCCTGGCTTGGTTTCGACGGTTCATCCGCGGCCTCTACGGGGTCGCCCGATGCCGTGCCTGCAAGTACTCATGGTAAAACCCCGGCATGACGATCGACGGTCCACTGGAGCGGATCATACTCCAGTTCCCACGCCATACCAAACATCACCTGTCACCAATATTGAGTTAGCGTTCTAAATTTCCATGCCGTGCGACTCGCCTTGTGCACACACGTAAAAACTTAGTGTTCTAACGTTCCATACCGACCTGCACCGAAGGCAACCCCACCTTCCATCGAATCGTTGTTTCGTGATCTCTGTCACACTGCGCGGGCCAGGACGGACTGCGCGGTGATTCACGTTTCCGACCACGATCGTGGCAAAAGGTTTCGCGGTTTTCTCATGCAAAAATCGGATCGACGTAACAACAATACCTTCCGCGTGCTTTTGGTAATTAGTTACCAAGGAATCCCCGCAGCGGATCACGCGCCTTCACGCCTGTCTGTCCATCGTGGTGACCCGGCGCACACCGTCCACGAAAGCACCCGTACGCGATGCCGACCATGCCGATTCGATGGAACCTACTGTGCAAACTTCTTGATGCCTGTCTCTGTTCCAATCGCGCACACCCCGGGATGCACCACCGGCCCGTGGGCATTCCACTCCGTCGACCCGATGGCACCCGCGGCGACCGCCACAGGCGATTGTCGCGGGCTCCACCTGTGGGTACACTGGCCGCGAGGTCGACGGGAGCGGACCCAGGAGCGAACCATGAAACGGACCACCACCGACCCCCATCCCCGACGAACCCGCATCGAGACACGGACGCCGTGTGCCCGGGACGTCATGACCATGCCGAACCCGGCATCGCGCACGAACCACGACGCCCACCCATGCCCGGCATCCGGAGGTCCGCGATGAACCGCGCCGAGGCCCTGGCCCTGTGGCAGCGCATCCTCGAGGGTCATGTCGACCTTGGCCGCCACATCGCCGGGCTCGATGCCTACCTGCGCGAACAACCCGCGCCCGTCGATCCTCCCACGTCACCCGGGCAACCCCCAACCGAGCCCGACCCGGGCGGGGAAGACTGGCGCTGCTACCTCGCCGCCTACAAGGACGTGCGCAACGTCGCCAAGGAACGCAACCTCAACGACGACGAGGCACGCGGCTGGGCGGAGCAGCACTACAACCACTGGGGTCGCGCGGAGGGACGCACCTGGGGCTGCGGCGTAACACCTCCGCAGGGCGGCGGACAGGTCGGTGAACGGGTAGAGATCGGCACCGGCTTCGTCTTCAAGCCCGTCTCTGAAGGCGACCACAAGCTGGTCGTTCTGCTGCCCGCCTCCTTCGACGAGAACACCGCGGTGAGCATCGAAGGAGAACCCGGCAGGTCCGTGGGCCGCACCAACGGCAACCGGCCCACCTACCGCTTCTCCCGGCCCGGCGGCCACTATCCGTCACCGGCCGCGTTCACCATCGGCGAGAACCACTACTACGTGGTGCAACCGGACCGGCGCCATGAGGGCGCGCTGTGGAGACGACTCGACTAACCAATCACTCGGCTGCGCCGGGAGAACGTACATCCCGAGTGTCTCCACCACATGCACGGATCGCGTCGCGACATCTGTCGCTTGCAACGGTTTGGAACGGGCCTGGCTCCGCGGTTCTGCCCCTTTCCTGTACCGACTTCCTGCTTTTCCTCGTGAATGAACCCTGGCGCACAATCGTTCACCGGCGTCGTCGTGATGCCATCAAACACGCCCGACCTTCAAAACAGGAACACCATCTACATCGGATTGCACGAACCACAACCCTTATCGAGAAAACACTCCGAAGTACTGCGCAATCACACGCGCACAGTATCGATCGAACCGTTAACACGGTAGGCGAAGCGAGTTATCTGAACCTTTGGACAGGCCTACACTGGCCAGCAATACCTGATAAAAAGGCATTCCACGGAGTATCCGCATGAATCGGACCATGACGCATTCGACGCATCCCGGCCGTCGTTCCAAAATTGCAACTCGTGACCCACAGCGCGACAAGCCCTCCTGTGGCCAGGTCCAGCATCGTCGACGACTGCTGACTGCCATAGCTGCGGCGGGTGTCGCAGGCACCACGCTTCCGGATCGCTGGAGCAAGCCGGTCGTGGACGCGGTCTTGTTGCCCGCGCATGCGCAGGCCACCCCCGGGTGCGTGCTGACCTGCATCAGCGCAATCGAGGAAACCTGGGTGTTGGAAGGTAACAGCCAGACATCCAACCTGGCCGTGGACGGCCTGTCGCGGGCCACGATCGTGCAATGCATATCCGCCAACGGCGACATCTCGATTTCCTCGACCACGTTCCAGGACTCCGGGTTTGACGCCCAGGGACGCATCACCGAGCTGACCTTCTCCACGGGCACGATCTCGACCGCATCCATTCTCGGAACGTATGCCGACACCACGTACACTGGCACCTCTTTCGTCAATTCGTTCATTCCACTGGCGACCACAACCGGTTTCCAGTCCGCCTGCTGACGAACTGGCACTGTCGATGTTCAGCACGGGCAGCACCGACCTGGAGAAAACGTACGCCTTGTTCGCACGGGGAAAAGGCGGGGAAAAGGGGACAGAACTATTTCTGCATCCTGTCGATATGCAACACGTGCAATACCAATCGTGAAATCGGCAAGCGAACCGCTTGCACCGCTTTCTGATCGACTGCTGTTCAAGATGTAACGAGGATTCCTATCCCGGGGAATACCCAGATGAAACGGACGCCAAGCCACCCACGCAATCCGACTGACGCGTCGCGCAACGCAACACCCGATGTCTCTACACACCGCGCCGCATCCGATCCCGGCCGCCGACGACGACTGCTCGCCGCCATCACCGCAGCGGGCGCTACCAGCGCCGCACTGCCCGACCGATGGAACCTACCTGTGGTGGACGCGGTGTTGCTGCCCGCGCATGCCCAGGCAACGCCTGCTGCCTGTGGCTTGACCTGTACCAGCGAAATCCAGGAAACCTGGGTACTCGAACAAGTGAACAATCAGGTGTCGAATCTTGCGGTGAATGGGCTCAGCCGAGCAACCATCGTGCAGTGCATATCCGACAACGGCGCCATCGCCATCTCTTCGACGTCCTTCCAGGATTCGGGATTTGACGCCATGGGCAGAATCACCAATCTGGCTTTTTCCGGGGGAACCATCTCCACCGCGTTCATTCTCTCGACGGGCACATCGATCACCGACACACACGCCAACCCGACGAGAACATTCGTCACCGTCGCAACCTCCACGGGATTCCAGTCCGCCTGCTAGGCGGCACGTACCCGTCTCGACGGGCATCGGCCTTCAGAGAAACCAAGTGTCAATTGCTCTACCCTCTACACTCCGGATCGACCTGAACGTACGACGACTCTGCCTGTTGGCGAAATCATCCATCGTCCGTACCGCAAGATCACCGTTGTAAATCGATAGAACCGACGGTATCCACAACCAAAGAGATTTGATCCCCTGGCAACCCGGGCATACACTGACAGGTAACGAACCAGGAAGCACAGTTCGCGAGGTCGAGTCATGAAACGGAATACGCCTTCGGCTGGCGATACCAGTCCACACGCAGCGCCCCAACCCGGCCACGCCACGCCCCTCGACCGCAGCCACCGCCGACGACTGTTGCAGGCCATCACTGCCGTCGGCGCCACCAGCGCCGCATTGCCCGACCTCTGGAGCCGGCCAGTGATAGATTCAGTGTTGCTGCCTGCGCATGCGCAGGTTACTCCTGTTGAAGTCTGTGAATTGACATGTTCGCGAGCACAGCAGGAAACTTGGGTTGTAGTTCGAAATGCAGTTACTGCGGGCGCCTTTATTCTTGGCTATACCAGCGCAACGATCGTTCAGTGTGAGTCTGCTAACGGGATGGTGTCTGTCTCGTCAACGACTTTCCAAACCTCGGTGGGTGTGCTCCCCGGCACGTTGAGCACGGCGACAACCCTGGCATCACTCACGGGTACGGACCCAGGTAACACCTTTATTTCGTTCGAGAACTCTTCCCTGTTCCAATCCGTCTGCTAGCAGTTGCCTAGCGACAATGGAAACACGGTTGTGGAGTACGCGGGGGAACAGGGAAAACGGGGGCGGCTCAGAACTATTTCAGTACACTCCTGAAAGCCCCGCCAACCATCACCACCTGCAGGGCAACAATGCCCGCTCAGCCTGTTTCCATCGGCACCCCTGACACACTGCCCGTAGCGCCCCCTTTCTGCCTTGCCTCAACCACCGCATGGGCGGTGGTACGGGACGAAGCCGTCCCCTGGGCCAGCGACCCGCGTGTGCCTCGGTGGCGCCACCTTTTCCACATCCACTTGTAGGCCGTCTCCAGTTCTTTCGCGACCCGACCCGGCTGCATCAGCGGGGATTCGCGCATCTGGCGGCGCAGGGTCATCTTCACCGCGCGCAGGTTGTCGGCATCGCGGGCGTGGTGGATGGCGCGTTCCACGTAGTCGTCGATGTCGTGGGCGATCCAGTCGGTGAGCCCGACCCGGGTGAGGATGCTGGCGCCGACCCGGGCGGCATGGCGGCTGCCGGCCAGGGTGAGTACAGGCACACCCATCCACAGGGCGTCGCAGGTGGTGGTGGTGCCGTTGTAGGGAAAGGGATCCAGGGCGATGTCGGTGCGGTTGTACAGGTCCTGGTGCTCGGCCACGTCGAGGGTGTTCATCAGGTGCAGCTGGCCGTTGCCGATGCCGCGGGCGGCGAAGCGGCGGCGGAAGTGGCCGAGAATGTCGTCGTTGTCCAGGTTGTGGGACTTGATCAGCAGCCGTGCCTCGGGCAGCCGGGCGAGGATGCGTGACCAGGCGTCGATGACGGCGTCGTTGATCTTCGAGGCATTGTTGCAGCAGACGAAGGTGTAGCGCTGCTCGCGGTCGCTGGCCCGGTCCACCACCACCGGGGTGCCCGGCATGTGCCGCGAGTAGCCGAGGAATCCACCGGGCAGTCGCACCAGGGTCTCGCTGTGCAGGGCATCGGCCGGCCCCGGGGGATCGGCCACGGCGTCGGTGATGCGGTAGTCGATGTTGGCCAGGCCGGTGGTGTTGCAGTAGCCGAGGTAGGTGCACTGCACCGCGGCCGGCCTGCGCGCGAACAGGCCAAGACGGTTGTAGGCGGTGTGTCCGGCAAGGTCGACGAGGATGTCGATGCCGTCGCGTCGCACCTGTGCCGCGGCGGCATCGTCGTCCAGGGCGGAGATGTCCCGCCAGTGGTCGCTGAACAGGCGCAGTTTCACGGTGAGGTTGTCGGCGCCGCCATGGCTGGCATAGCAGAACACCTCGAAGCGGCGATGGTTGCGGTACTTGAGCACGTCGTAGAAGAACATGGCCACGCTGTGGGCGCGGAAGTCGCCAGAGACGTAGCCAATGCGCAGCCGGCCACCCGACCTGCCCGGCTTCGCCGCCTGCACACCCTCCCCGGCGGCGGTTTCGGCGTGGGGCAGCCCGGCCAGCAGGGCCTCGCCCCACTGCACGTGGGCACGGGCAATGGCCGCATCGGGCAGCCAGTGGGCATAGTTGCTGAAGAACAGCGCATTGGGATGCCAGGGCAGTGGGTCGGGCACCTCGACGGCGCCGTGGGTACCGACGTCGGCCTGTGGATCGAGCGGGCCTTCCGCGCGCAACGCGGCCTGGCGCCACAACCGCATGGCGCTGTGCAGCCGGCCGCGACTGGCGGCAAGCCCGGCACGCTGCTGCCAGGCCGCGCTGTCACCGGGGCGCAGACGCAGGGCTTCCCGGCAGTGGCGCTCCGCCTCGGCCAGGGCGCCGCCCTTCTCCGCCAGTCGTGCCCGGAACAGGCCGCGGCGCGGGTCGTCGGCGGGCAGCACGTCGTCCCGTTCCAGGGCGGCAAGCAGGTCGGCGGCGCGCGCCAGGAATTTTGCCTCCAGCGCCATGCCAAGCTCCGCCATGCGGATGGCCGGATCCTCATCGAAGGCGGTGACCGCCTGCGCCGCCGGGTCACCTGCGGCAGCCAGCATGCGCACCAGCGACTCGCGCTGCACCGGGCTGGCCAGCACGCGACAGCGCCAGGTGTGGATGACACCAAGGGCCTGGCCGATCTCACCTCGCGCCAGGTACAAGGTCACCAGGTTGGTCATGGCGGCGGCATGACCGGCCTGCAGCGACAGGCAGCGGCGGTAGGCGTGAATGGCAATGCGGGCGGAACGGGCGGTCTGCTGGTACACCGTGCCGACGTGGAACCATGCCTCCGGGTAGCCCTGGTGATTGACGAGGGCCTGGCGGTAGTGATGCAGGGCGGTGTCGAAGTCGCGGTGATGCTGGGCGGCGACGCCAAGGAAGAAATGCGCCTGGGCGGCGAAGGGATACTGGTGCAACACCTTGGACGCCAATGCGGCGCTGTCGTCGTAGCGGTTCTGCTCATAGGCCATCTTTGCCTGCACCAGGGCATTGGCCATGAACTCGCGGCGGTCGCGGGTGCCACTGGCGGTGGGTCGCGGCGAGCGCCAGCCGACATGGCTGATGCGCAGCACGCGAACCCGCGGGCTGCCGAGCTCGTCGAGGTGCAGGCGGCCCTCGCGCTGGTGGACACGGGCCACCGCGTCGAGCACCCCTTCCACCACTTCGTCCACCCCGGCCTCCACCGGCCGCCAGGCCAGGTAGACCACCGCCTCGGCAGCCAGCGCGGCGAGCACGTCGCGCAGCAGGGAAAAGGGACGATGCAGGTATTCGAGCACTTCGCCGAGCACGATGACGTCGGCCGCGGTGATCAGTTCCTCGGGCAGGCCGTCGTCCAGGTCCCGCACCAGCAACTGCGCGTAGCGCTGCTTGCGTGCGGCCGCGGTGACACAGCCATCGGCGAAATCCACCCCGGTGAGTTCGAAGCCGGCGCAGGCGGCACTGGACAGGGCATCGCCGAGGCGTCCGGTGCCACAGCCAAGATCGAGCAGGCGCAGTTCGCGGCCGCCATGGTCACGGGCAATGGCATCGGCCAGTCTCCGCGTCACTGCCCGCCACGCGTCCGGCGCGGCATGGTCATCGACGTGGGCGCGGCGCTCGAACCAGTCCCGCCAGCGCACCCGCCGGGGCCAGTCCTCCAGGGCATCGCGCACCGCCAGGGCCAGGGGCGCCTGCCAGCCGAGGTTGCGCAGGGCCGGGTTGCCCGGTCGCGGGTGGTCATGCACCAGGCGATCGACAATGGCGGCGACCAGCGTTTCGTCGTCGGCGCGGGTATGCATCGACCAGCGACGGAAGTCGCCCTCCTCCCCGGCGCACCAGGCACAGGCCAGCGCCAGCACCTGGCGGGGTTCGCCGTCGATGCCGCCGACCCGGTGGAAGTAGCGGAAATGCACCAGCGCCTCGGCGAAGTGCCCGCAGCGCATCTGCCAGTCCGCCAGCGTGTCACGCACGCCGGCATCGCCGAACTCCAGGGTCAGGGCCATGGCCTGGGCGTCGAGGGCCGCGCCGATGGACTGCATCTTCCAGTGGGTACGGGCCAGTTGCACCCAGACATCGACGTCGTCGGGGGCGAGCTGTCGGGCATAGCCCAGGTGACCGAGGGCGGCGGGCAGGAAGCCAAGCTGTTCGTCGATGGCGGCGAGGATCAACCAGTGGCCGGCATCGGCGGGCTCGCGTTCGCACAGCCGGGTCCACAGCGGTCGGGCGCGATCCAGCCGCCCGGCCTCGATGGCCGATTCGGCGGCGCGCCGCAGGGCATCTACCCCGGCATCATGGTCTGCGGCCGGTTGGCGCGGGACATCATCCATGAGGAGACTCCATCTCGATCCATCGAGGCGATAAGGGAACCGGTAAGTATAGTGCGCGATGGTGGCCATCGCCACGGTAGCGAGACCAGGGCGTTTTGCGGATGGTTCAGCTTTCGCATCATTGTTTCCTCAACAGCCACTGTTCAACGTCGACTGGCTGTTCAGCGATACGGTGGTGGTGCTGGTCCCCGTATCGGCGAACGCCGAGAGCGTGGCCGCGGTGGACAGTGTGCCAGGCTGGGTGGAAAGAAACTCGAAGGCGAGAATGTAGGAGGTGAAGTTGGTGGTCACCGACTCGGAACTCATGCCGCCAGTGTCCTGGCAACGTAGAGCAGCGGTACGGGTCAGGCCGATCACCCCCAGCGACGGCAGGCCCTGAAAGCCCACGTTGCCCAGCAACCAGAACTCATCCACTGCACTGGTGCAGGTCACGCCGCAACGGTGCTCCACGCCGTCCAGGGGCGCGGAAGCCTGTGCATGGGCGGGCAGCAACACACTGTCCACCACCGGACGCGACCAGTGCTGCGGCAGCGACACCATGCTGCCTCCGGCGATGGCACGCAGCAGACGTCGACGCCGGGCAAGGTCGGCGGCATTGGGCGAAGTGGTGGAAAGGGACGTAGAGCCGGGTACGGGGCACGGGCGGGGTTGGAAGTGATTCGACATGACGAAGTCCCTCCATTTATCGTTTCTGTTTCCTCACTGTACACGCAGAACAGCGATCCTGTCATGTGTTCTCTTTATCGAATCTTCCGCTGTTGAACTGTTGTACAACTACAACGCGTGGAAACAACTGATTCTAGCGATTCATGGCTCCGAACCTCGATATATCGAGGTTCGTGAAGACTCTTCACGTACTCGAGCAACCCGCATTCGTGCTCCCCTACCCGTCTAGCTCCGCATGGACTTGCTGCGCGAAACCTCTCACACAAAGGACCCGCTTGTGTCGACTACGCCTGGCATGCCTGTTCCAGCGTTGCGGCCACGCTGGTAAAGAACACCGTGACATCGCTGCTGGTTCCAGTCAATGCAGACAATGTAAACAGCGTGGAGTAGGTTCCTGTGGACAAGGTGAACTCGGAAAACGCCGTGAAACCACTGGTGACAGTGTCGCTGCTGGTGGACGAAGATTCGTCGTTCTGCGACACGCACTGTTGCGCTTCGGTCCGGACTATGCCGCCAACACCCTGAGGCACGATGAACACGATGTCTGTACTTGCACGGGTGCAGGTAAGCAGGCAGGTTGGTGGAACATCCATCGGCGTGACCTGGGCATGGGCAGGCAGCAGTACCACGTCTACCGCCGGACGGGACCAGTGCGCGGGCAGGACCGTTGCACCGCCAACGCCTGCCGTGGTGATGGCCTGCAACAGGCGACGACGATCCGCGCGGGGGTTGATATCCGTGTGCATCGCACTTTCCGGACATGCTACGCATGCATTCCTTTTCCCTTGATCCCGTAGTGCGAAACGAAATGACTGTTTTCTCGTCATGACAGAAGCCCTCGGTTAGGGTGTTCCCACTACCATACGCGGCTACGCTGGGATGTGCGACAGGTTTTCCTGGCCAATTCACGGACACCGTAATGTTTTCCAGCAACCCGACTCTTAAGCTAGCGAATCCATCGATGAACTGTGGCCGTTCATGGTCGTCTTTTGACCATCGGTGGTTTCGATCCATGTGCATGTACAGTCATCAGCAAGTCGGTGGCTGTGTTCCGCCTCCACGGGCACGCGACGGAAAACCATCGCCAATGGGGAATACCGAGCACTGGGACGACACGGTGAACCCCGTGAAGCCACGGTAATCGGCAGGGTGATCCCGGTGCAAGCGGGCAACCGGACTGCGCTCGGTAAACACGCTGATGCACGACACCTGACCGACCTGCGACATCTACACCACGGGCTCCGTGCATGCAAAGCCACGCACAGACTCCGTGGGGCTAACACCATCCCGGAACAGCGCACGGCTGTAGGGTCAGGAGGCAGGTAGATACCAGGCGCATCTCCGGTCATCGTCTGGAAACTGTATGACGCGCATGATCGATCACGACCGGTTCATGCTGTGCGTGGCCGGTATGCGAACCGCCGATCGCTAGCAGGGAGCATCCGTAGTCGTGAGACCCGAATACGTCGTTATGATGAACTGCGTCGTATTGGTTCCATATACATCCTGCAGTGTCGCGAAGGTCGAAAAGGTTCCCGTAGACTGGAGAAACTCGCTGTACGCCGAACCCTGCCCCCCGGTGCCGGTCGCTGAGTAGGTGAATGCGGCACTGCTGACGGACGTATCCCCGTTCTCCGAAACACATTGTGCGACGAACGTGTTGTCAATGAAATCGATGGCATTCGACGAGAGAAAAGCGACCCCCGAGGCCTCGGACGTACAGGTGATGTTGCAGTCTGTCTGCGTCATCACCGGGGTCGCCTGGGCGTGGGCGGGCAACAGAACCGCGTCAACCAGCGGGCGTGACCATTGCGTTGGCAACGTCGCCGTACCGCCAAGACCGGCGGCGGTCACGGCCCGCAGCAGGCGTCGTCGGTGTTGCTGTGCAGCGCAGGGTGCATCCATTTCTCCTGCGGATGTCGACATGGTGGTCTCTCGGTTCAAGGTGGGCTGCAGTTCGCGTTGCTGACCCTCGGTAGTCTGCTTGTCCTTCATCATGGTGTTCGCCTCGCTGAGTGTTCGCGGTCGTGGAAGACTCGCCCTGGCCTGGCGTCAGGCCCGTCGGGCATCGGCGGCCGCCGGCGACGGTCTCGACAAGACCGGCGGGAGAAGTTCGTCGACGGAGACCGAGCGGTCATTGGGTTGCACGATGCGGGCGTGGTGACGGCGCAGTTCGCGGTGTTCGCACACGCCGCAGGAATGCGCCAGCACGCCGAGTTCGTCGGTTGAGCTCGCAAGGCCGTTTGGTTGGCCTGGCATGGGCGGGTCGCAGCGCAGCGTCCACCACGGGTCGCAAACACTGCGACGGCAGGATCCCGCGCTTCCGAGATCGGCCGGTATGTTCGCGACAGTACGTCGTCCTGCCCTGGTATCAGGCCGAACAGGCGTCGGCAAACGCTCGGTCTGCCCAGTGCACGTGCCTGCAACGATACGGGAATCAACATTCGAGCAGCCTCGTTGTCGTAACCTGTACCCGGCTTCTGCCTTTCGACACCGGCGCCCGCCCGGTGAGACCAGGTTCGTCGGGCTTCGTGTTTCTGTCCGCTCGTTGCAACATCGTCTGCCTCGCCATCTACCGTGCCGCGCCTAGCAGGGGAGCGTCGAACTTTCTGCACGGCTTGTCGAAATGCTCTGGAACGCGGTGGTCACAACGGTGTAGAGCGGCTCCAGCGTCGCAATGGTCGAGAATGTCCCAGTGAACGAGGTGAACTGGCTGAAAGCCGTTGGCGGCGTAGTGCCTCCGGCGATGGTCGTCAAGGTACTTCCACTGCTCGAAGACACTGCGCCGTTCTGGGAGACGCAATGGACTTCCTCGGTGATGATGTAGCCTCCGATGCCGTTCAGTCCAACTTCGTAGTAGTCCGACTGAAATCGGGTACAACGAACTTCGCAGACGAACGGGTCCGGCGTGGCCTGCGCATGCGCGGGCAACAAGACGGAGTCCACCACCGGCCGTGACCATTGCGTCGGCAGCGTCGCCGCGCCGCCGAGTCCGGCGGCGGTAACGGCCTGCAGCAGGCGGCGGCGGTGGTTGCGCGTACCGGGCGACGTGTCGTGTTGATTCCCGCTTTCCGGTGGGTTGGTCTCTCGGCTCATGGCGGTCTGCATTTCCTGTTGCTGGTCCGTTGAAACGTGCTTGTCTCGTGTCATGGCGTACTCGTCGTGAGATGTTCGCGGTTTTGGATAATTCGCCCTGCCCTGGCGTCAGGCCAGTCGGGCATCGGCGAGGCGGGTATCGGCCCCTGCCGGCGACGGTGTCGACGACACCGGTGGATACAGTTCGTCGAGGGAGACCGAGCGGCCATTGGGCTGCACGATGC
>CAYGJZ010000071.1:0-10788 GCA_964350265.1 uncultured Gammaproteobacteria bacterium
ACCCGTGCCAACAAGCGAACCGATTCCATGATTCTTCGCAGAAGGAAGAAGTAACCATGCCTCGATCCATCAAGAAAGGCCCGTTCGTCGACTACCACCTTTGGTCGAAAGTCGAGAAAGCGAAGGCCGAGAGTTCAAGGCGCCCGATCAAGACCTGGTCGCGACGCTCGATGATCATGCCGGAATTCGTCGGCCTGACCATTGCCGTGCACAACGGCAAGGTGCACGTGCCGATCCTGGTGAGCGAGAACATGGTTGGGCACAAGCTGGGCGAGTTCGCACCGACGCGAACCTTCCGCGGCCACGTCGCCGACAAGAAAGCCAAGCGCTGAGGTTGGTCAACATGCAAGTATCCGCCATTGCCCGTTACGTGCGCCTGTCGCCGCAGAAATGCCGCCTGGTTGCCGACCAGGTGCGCAGCCAGCCGGTCTCGCGTGCCATCGAGATCCTGGAATTCAGCCCGAAGAAGGCCGCCGTGCACATCCGCAAGGTGCTGGAATCTGCCATCGCCAATGCCGAGCACAACGAAGGTGCCGACATCGACGATCTGAAGGTAGCTGCGATCATGGTGGACGAGGGTCCGACCATGAAGCGCTGGCGGGCCCGCGCCAAGGGGCGCGCCGCCAGTATCCACAAGCGCAACTGCCACATTACCGTCACGCTCAGCGACGACTGAAGCGGAGGAACGAGTTCATCATGGGTCAGAAAGTACATCCGAACGGTTTTCGCCTTGGCGTCATCCGCGACTGGAACGCCAAGTGGTATGCCAAGGGTCGTGACTATGCGCGCAAGCTCACCAGCGACCAGAACGTGCGCACCTTCGTGCACAAGCAGTTGCGCAATGCCGCGATCAGCCGCATCCAGCTGGACCGCTTTGGCGACAACCTGAACGTCACCATCTTCACCGCCCGTCCCGGCATCGTGATCGGCAAGAAGGGCGAGGACATCGAGAAGCTGCGTCGCAACCTGTCGCGCATGAACGGTGCGCCGGTGCAGATTTCGGTGGAAGAGATCCGCAAGCCGGAGCTCGACGCGACCCTGGTGGCGGAGAACATCTGCCAGCAGCTGGAAAAGCGCATCATGTTCCGTCGCGCCATGAAGCGCGCGGTGCAGAACTCCATGCGCCTGGGCGCCCAGGGCGTCAAGGTGATGGTTGCCGGCCGCCTGAACGGCGCCGAGATTGCCCGAACCGAGTGGTACCGGGAAGGACGGGTGCCGCTGCACACGCTGCGTGCCGATGTCGACTATGGCTTTGCCGAGGCCAACACCACCTACGGTGTGATCGGCGTGAAGGTGTGGATCTTCAAAGGCGAGGTGTTTGAAGAGGCCGAGGCGCCGGCCGAGGCACCCGCAGAGACCGCAACCGCTTAAACGGATAACGGATCAGTTCCATGTTACAGCCAAAACGAACGAAGTTTCGCAAGCAGCAGAAGGGGCGCAACCGTGGCATCGCCACCCGTGGCTCCGCGGTGAGCTTCGGAGAATTCGGTCTCAAGTGCACTGGCCGTGGTCGCCTGACCTCCCGCCAGATCGAGGCCAGCCGTCGTGCCATCAACCGTCACGTCAAGCGTGGTGGACGTTTGTGGATCCGCGTCTTCCCGGACAAGCCGGTTTCCAAGAAGCCGCTGGAAGTGCGCATGGGCAAGGGCAAGGGCAACCCGGAGTACTGGGTCGCGCTGGTGCAGCCCGGTCGCATGCTGTTCGAAATCGAGGGCGTGAACGAGTCGCTGGCACGCGAGGCTTTCCGCCTGGCCAGTGCCAAGCTCCCGGTTTCCACCAGTTTCGTTTCCCGTTGAGGCAAGCAAGATGGCAGAAAAAGACGTCAAGACGATGACCGCCGAAGACCTCAACAAGGAACTGCTCGAGCTCCGCAGGGAGCAGTTCAACCTGCGTATGCAGCGAGGCACCGGCCAGTTGTCGAACCCCGCCCGTTTCAAGGTGGTGCGTCGGCAGATTGCCCGGATCAAGACCCGGATGACCGAACTTTCCAGAGCGTAGCACGATGACAGAAGCAGCAAACGAGTCCGACAAGACTCGCACTCGGCAGGTGTACGGCAGCGTCACCAGCGTGAAGATGGACAAGACCATCACCGTGCTGGTCGAGCGTCAGCTCAAGCACCCGCTGTACAAGAAGTACATTCGCCGATCCACCAAGATGCATGCGCACGACGAAGAGAATCGCTGCCAGGAAGGTGACTACGTCATCATCGAGGAATGTCGTCCGATCTCCAAGACCAAGACATGGCGCCTGGTCGAAATCGTATCCCACGGCGAGTAAGGGGCAACAACGATGATCCAGATGCAAAGCAACCTCGACGTCGCCGACAACTCCGGTGCCCGTCGCGTCCAGTGCATCAAGGTGCTGGGCGGTTCGAAGCGGCGGTATGCCGGGATCGGAGACATCATCAAGATCTCCGTGAAGGAAGCCATGCCGAACGGCAAGGTGAAGAAGGGTGACGTGTTCAATGCCGTGGTGGTGCGTACCCGCAAGGGCGTGCGACGACCGGATGGCTCGTTGATCCGTTTCGACAAGAACGCCGCGGTGTTGCTGAACACGCAGCTGCAGCCTATCGGAACCCGTATTTTCGGCCCCGTGACCCGTGAACTGCGTACCGAGCGTTTCATGCGGATCATCTCGCTGGCGCCGGAAGTACTCTAGTTCGAGAGTAGTGATGAACAAGATCAGGAAAGGCGACGATGTCGTCGTGCTCAGCGGCCGGGACAAGGGCAAACGCGGCACCGTGCTGAAGGTGTTCGCCGATGGGCGGGCGCTGGTGAACGATGTGAACATCGTCAAGAAACATGTCAAGCCGAACCCGAACAAGGGCGAAACCGGCGGCATTATCGAGAAGGAAGCGCCGATCCAGGTGTCCAACCTGGCCGTGTTCAATCCTCGTACCAAGAAGGCTGACCGGGTTGGTTTCCGCTTTCTCGAGGACGGAACCAAGGTGCGCTTTTACAAGAGCGACGGTGAAGTCGTAGACGTCTAACGGCGATAGAACCATGACCAGACTGTTTGAATACTACAAGTCCACGGTGGCACCTGAAATGCACAAGCAGTTCAAGTATGCCAACGTGATGCAGATTCCGCGGATCGAGAAGATCACCCTGAACATGGGTCTTGGCGAGGCGTTGAAGAACAAGAATGTTCTGCAGACCGCTGCCGACGAGATGACCATGATCGCGGGGCAAAAGGCGGTGATCACCAACGCGCGCAAGTCGGAAGCGGCCTTCAAGATTCGCGAGGGCTGGCCGATCGGCGCCAAGGTGACCCTGCGTCGCGCCCGCATGTACGATTTCCTGGATCGGCTGATCAGCGTCGCGATCCCGCGTATCCGGGATTTCCGTGGCCTGTCCAACAAGTCCTTCGACGGGCGTGGCAACTATGCCTTCGGTGTGCGCGAGCAGATCGTGTTCCCGGAGATCGACTACGACAAGATTGACGCATTGCGGGGTATGGATATTGCCATCACCACCTCCGCGAAAACCAACGAGGAAGCAGAAGCGCTGCTGCGCGCATTCGGCTTCCCGTTGAAAACTTGAGAACGGAGCAGGTCCATGGCCAAGAAATCAATGATCGCGCGTGACGTGAAGCGCCGCAAGGCGGCGGCCCGCTTCTCGAAGAAGCGTGCCGAGCTGAAGAAGCTCATCAGCGACGAGTCGACCGACTACGACACCCGCTGGCAGGCAATGATCGAGCTGCAGAAGCTGCCGCGCGACTCCAGCTCCAGTCGCCAGCGCAATCGCTGCGCGATCAGTGGGCGCCCGCGCGGTTTCTTCCGTCGATTCGGCGTTTCCAGGAACAAGTTGCGCGACCTGGTCCTGCGAGGCGAAGCGCCTGGCGTGGTCAAGTCGAGCTGGTAATCGGAGAAAAGCATCATGAGTATGTCCGACCCGATCGCCGATATGCTGACCCGTATCCGCAACGGCCTGTCCGCGCAGAAGCGCGAGGTCGTGATGCCGGCTTCGCGCAGCAAGCTGGCGATCCTGAAGATTCTCAAGGACGAGGGTTACATCACCGGCTTCAACGAAGAAGTCGACGAGCGCAACCTGCCGGCGATCCGTGTCGCCCTGAAGTACTACCAGGGCAAGCCGGTCATCGAGGAGCTGGTGCGCATCAGCAAGCCTGGTCGGCGCGTGTACAAGAGCGTCGGCGAACTGACCTCCGTGGCCGGTGGCCTCGGCGTGGCCATCGTGTCCACCTCCAAGGGCATGATGACCGAGAAGCAGGCTCGCTCGGCAGGCGCCGGCGGAGAGATCGTCTGCACGGTGTTCTAGGTCGTATCGAGGAATTTGAACAATGTCACGCATAGCGAAAAATCCAGTTGAAGTGCCGGCCAAGGTCGAGCTGAACCTGGATGGCGACAAGCTGAACGTGAAGGGACCCAAGGGTGAGCTGGCGATGACGAGCAATCCGCTCGTGACCATCACCCTCGAAGACAACGTGGTTCGCTTCGCCCCGGTCAAGGAAGACAAGAAGAGCTGGGCCATGGCCGGAACCACCCGCGCCCTGGTGCAGAACATGGTCACCGGCGTGTCCAGTGGCTTCGAGCGGCGCTTGAACATCGTCGGCGTCGGCTACCGTGCGCAGGCGCAGGGCAGCAAGCTGAATCTCTCGCTGGGATTCTCCCATCCGGTGGTCTACGAACTGCCGCAGGGTGTGACGGTGGAAACCCCGTCGCAGACGGAGATCGTGCTGCGCGGCGCGGACAAGCAGGCCGTTGGCCAGGCTGCGGCCAACATCCGCGCCTTCCGTCCGCCGGAGCCGTACAAGGGCAAGGGCGTGCGCTATTCCGACGAGCACGTCGTCCGCAAGCAGGCGAAGAAGAAGTAGTTCGCCGCAAACCGTACAGTAAATCGGGTAGATCGATACCATGGCAAGCAAGAAAGAAAGCCGATTGCGCCGGGCGCGGAAGACGCGCGCACGCATCCTGCGCGACCGCAAGGTTCGCCTGTGCATGTACCGGACGCCGCGTCATACCTATGCGCAGATCATCAGCGCAGAAGGCGATGTCGTGTTGGCCAGTGCATCCACGCTGGAGCCGGAGGTCCGCAAGGAAATCTCCAACGGCGGCAACGTGAATGCCGCCACGGCGATTGGCAAGCGCATTGCCGCGAAAGCGGGCGAGGCGGGGATCAAGGCGGTTGCCTTCGATCGTTCGGGCTTCAAGTACCACGGGCGCACCAAGGCGTTCGCCGATGCCGCGCGAGAAGCCGGCCTCGAATTCTGATTGACGAAATTGAAGGTGGAATAAATGGCAACGGCACCGAACAGGTCTAAAGGGGACGGCGACGAGTATCGCGAGCAATTGATCAACGTTCGCCGCGTGGCGAAGGTGGTCAAGGGCGGTCGTATCTTCGGCTTCTCCGCGCTTACCGTGGTCGGCGACGGCAAGGGTCGAGTCGGCATGGGTCGTGGCAAGGCGCGCGAAGTGCCGGTCGCCGTGCAGAAGGCGATGGAAGACGCACGACGCAACATGTTCAAGATCGAGATGAAGGACGGCACGCTGCATTATCCGACCGTGGGTCGACATGGTGCGGCTCGCGTCGTGCTCCGTCCGGCCTCCGAGGGTACCGGCGTCATCGCCGGCGGCACCATGCGCGCCGTGTTCGACGTGGCGGGTATCCGGAACATCCTGGCCAAGGTGATCGGCACCAGCAACCCGGTGAACGTGACCCGCGCCACCATCAAGGGCCTGCAGTCGCTGCGCAGCCCCGCCCAGGTGGCGGCCAAGCGCGGCAAGTCGGTCGAAGACATCTAGCCTGGGACTGAACTGATGACCAAGAAAACGCTCAAGGTGACGCTGGTCAAGGGCAAGTACGGACGTGGACGCAAGCACATTGCCTGTGTGCACGGACTCGGACTCCGGCGCATGCACCAGACCGTCGAGGTCGAAGACACGCCCGCGGTGCGCGGAATGATCAACAAGATTCCCTTCATGTTGCGGGTCGAGGAGAACTGACGTGTATTTGAACTCTATCCATCCGGCGGATGGCGCCAACAAGGACCGCAAGCGTGTCGGCCGTGGCCCGGGCTCGGGCACCGGCAAGACCGCGGGTCGTGGCGTGAAGGGACAAAAGTCCCGTTCCGGCGGCTATCACAAGGTCGGTTTCGAAGGCGGACAGATGCCTATCCAGCGTCGTCTGCCGAAGCGCGGCTTCCGTTCCCTGTCGCGCAAGCGCGTGGCCGAGGTTCGCCTGCACGAACTCGACAAGCTCGAGGCCAGCGAGGTCGACCTGGCCGTGCTGATCGCCTCCGGCGTGGTCGCGCGGGACACCATCCGGGCCAAGGTCATTGCCTCGGGCACCGTCAATCGGGCCGTGAACCTCAAGGGCGTCGCCGTCAGCAAGGGCGCGCGTGCTGCCATTGAGCAGGCCGGGGGTACGGTAGAAGTCTGATGGCACGGGCGACTCCTTCCACCGGTGGGCTGGGGCAGCTGAGCGAGCTGCGCCAGCGCATCCTGTTCGTGCTCGGCGCCATCGTGGTGTTCCGGCTCGGAACCCATATTCCGATCCCGGGCGTGGACCCGGCGGCGGTTGCGGCGCTGTTCGCGCAGACCCGGGGTTCGATCATCGACGTGTTCAACATGTTCTCCGGCGGGGCGCTGGAGCGGTTGTCGATTTTCGCGCTCGGCGTCATGCCGTACATCTCCGCGTCCATCATTATCCAGATGATGACGTCGGTGATTCCGCAGCTCGAGCAGTTGAAGAAGGAAGGCGAGGCCGGTCGACGGAAGATCACCCAGTACACCCGCTATTTCACGGTGGCACTGGCGACTTTCCAGGCGCTGGGCATTTCCATTGCCATCGAGAGCCAGAACGCCGGCGGCGGACCCGTGGTGCTGATCCCCGGGCTCGGCTTCAAGATTACCGCGGTGGCGACCCTGGTGACCGGCACCATGTTCCTGGTCTGGCTCGGTGAGCAGATGACGGAGCGCGGCATCGGTAACGGCATCTCGCTGATCATCTTCGGCAGCATCGTTGCCGGGCTTCCCGGTGCCGTCGCCGGGACCCTGGAGTTGGCCCGTACCGGCACCTTCTCGCCCATTGGCGTGATCGTGCTGTTCGTCGGTGCCATCGCGATCACCGCGTTCGTGGTCTTCGTCGAGCGCGGCCAGAGGCGGTTGACGGTAAACTATGCGAAACGGCAGCAGGGTCGGCGCATGATGCAGGGGCAAAGTTCGCACCTGCCGCTGAAGCTGAACATGTCGGGTGTCATTCCGCCGATCTTCGCGTCGAGCATCATCCTGTTCCCGGCCAGCCTGGGCAGTTGGTTCGGCCAGCAGGAAGGCATGGGCTGGCTGCGCGACATCTCGACCACGTTGGCTCCCGGTCAGCCGATCTACGCGCTGACCTACGCGGCGATGATCGTTTTCTTCTGCTTCTTCTACACGGCGTTGGTGTTCAACCCGAAGGAGATCGCGGAAAACCTGAAGAAGTCCGGCGCCTTCGTGCCGGGTATTCGTCCGGGCATCCAGACTGCCCAGTACATCGACCGGGTCGTCTCGCGTCTGACCATGGCCGGGGCGGTGTACCTGACCTTTGTCTGCCTGATCCCGGAATTTTTGATCGTGAAGTGGAACGTGCCCTTTTATTTCGGCGGTACCTCGCTTTTGATCATCGTGGTCGTCATGATGGACATGATGGCGCAGGTGCAGTCGTACCTGATGTCGCGCCAGTACGAGAGCCTGATGAAGAAGTCGTCCATTACCGGCGGGCTGGGCATGCCCCGCTAACACCAGCTGACAGAAGAGCAAGCAGCAATGAAAGTACGTGCATCGGTCAAGAAGATCTGCAGGAACTGCAAGATCATTCGACGTAACGGCAGCGTGCGGGTGATCTGCACGGATCCCCGACACAAGCAGCGGCAGGGCTGATCCAGCCCTCCTGCACGAAGTATCGAGAGAAGGTTTCAACCGGGTAGACATTAACGTGGCCAGAATTGCAGGGATCAACCTCCCGAATCACAAGCACATCGAAATCGCCCTGACGTCCATCTACGGGATTGGACGCCGCACCGCGCAGGACATCTGTGACGCGGTCGGGCTTGCACGAAGCAAGAAGGTATCCGAACTGTCGGAAGACGATGCCGACAAGCTTCGTGGCGCCGTCGCCCGCTACCAGGTGGAAGGCGATCTTCGGCGTGAAGTTTCCATGAACATCAAGCGGCTGATGGATCTTGGCTGCTATCGTGGACTGCGTCATCGTCGCGGCCTGCCGGTACATGGGCAGAACACCAAGACCAATGCGCGCACCCGAAAGGGGCCGCGTCGTCCGATCAAGAGATAATCCGGAAAGAGCATGGCTAAAGCAGCAGCGAAAAAGCGTACCAAGGCGAAGGTCAAGAAGCACGTCGTCGAGGGCGTGGCGCACATTCACGCGTCGTTCAACAACACGATCATCACCATCAGCGATCGTCATGGCAACGCGCTTTGCTGGGCCACCGCCGGTGGTGCGGGCTTTCGCGGATCGCGCAAGAGCACGCCGTTCGCCGCCCAGGTGGCGGCGGAGAACTGCGGGCGCACGGCGCTCGAGTTCGGCATGAAGCAGCTCGACGTGAAGATCAAGGGCCCCGGTCCTGGTCGCGATTCCGCCGTCCGCGCGCTGAACGCGCTCGGCTTTGAAATTCAGAACATCACCGACGTCACGCCGATTCCGCACAACGGCTGCCGTCCGCCGAAGAAACGTAGGGTTTGAGCAGGAGCTGATCATGGCAAGATATATTGGACCAACCTGCAAGCTGGCGCGCCGCGAAGGTACCGACCTTTTCCTGAAGAGCCCGGTTCGCCCGCTGGACAGCAAATGCAAGTTCCAGCGTCCGCCGGGATTCCACACCGGTGGACGTCGTCCGCGCGTTACCGTCTACGGCACGCAGCTGCGCGAGAAGCAGAAGCTGCGCCGCATGTACGGTATCCTGGAGAAGCAGTTCGCGAACTACTACAAGGAAGCCGATCGTCGCAAGGGCCCGACCGGCGAGATCCTGTTGCAGCTTCTCGAGTCGCGCCTGGACAACGTGGTCTACCGCATGGGTTTCGCCGTGACCCGCGCCGAGGCGCGCCAGCTGGTCAGCCACAATGCCATCGTGGTCAATGGCAGCAAGGTGAACATTCCCTCCTACCAGGTGTCCGCCGGCGATACCGTCGAGGTGCGCGAGAAGAGCAAGAAGCAGCTTCGGATCGTTTCCGCGCTGGAAATCTCCGAGCAGCTCGGCTTCCCGCACTGGGTCGAGGTGGACGCCAAGGGCGTCAAGGGTGTGTTCAAGTCGCTGCCCGAGCGCGAGGATCTTTCCGCGGACATCAACGAGGCGCTGATCGTCGCGCTGTACTCGAAGTAGCCCGCGACGGCATCGACGCCGACGGCTGCGCGCCGTGCACGGGAATACTTAGCATTCATCGAGTTCCAGAGGTTTTATCGACATGCCGGATACTACAGGCGAATTTCTCAAGCCTAGCCTGATCGATGTGCAGAACATCGACAAGACGCGCGCCAGGATTACCCTGGAGCCGCTTGAGCGGGGTTTTGGCTACACTCTCGGCAACACGCTGCGGCGTATCCTGTTGTCGTCCATGCCCGGTTGCGCGGTAACCGAAGTGCGCATCGCCGGCGTCATGCACGAGTACTCCTCCATCGAGGGTGTACAGGAAGACGTGATCGAGATCCTGCTCAACCTGAAGAAGCTGGCACTGACCATGCACAACCGGGAAGAGGCGGTGCTGACGGTGTCGAAGGCAGGTCCGGGTACGTTGACCGCGGGCGATATCCAGACCGATCACGACATCGAGATCGTCGACCCTGAATACGTGATCGCCAACCTGTCCAAGGAAGGCCACATCGAGATGGAGCTGACCGTGCGTCGCGGTCGCGGCTACGAGATTGCCGAGAATCGTCGTACCGACGAGGAAAGCCGTGGCGTGGGCTCGCTCAAGCTGGATGCCTCCTACAGCCCGATTCGCAAGGTCGCCTACAGTGTCGAGAATGCCCGCGTGGAGCGCCGCACCGACATGGACAAGCTGGTGCTGGAGATCGAGACCAATGGCTCGATCGACCCGGAGGCCGCCGTGCGCCGCGCCGCGACCATCCTCTACGACCAGATTTCGGTGTTCGTCGACCTGCGCGTAACCGAGGCATCGACCCCGGAACCGGACAGCGAGCCGGTGGACCCGATCCTGCTGCGCCCGGTGGACGACCTCGAGCTCACCGTGCGTTCGGCCAACTGCCTGAAGGCGGAGAATATCTACTACATCGGTGACCTGATTCAGCGCACCGAGGTGGAGCTGTTGAAAACGCCCAACCTGGGCAAGAAGTCCCTGACCGAGATCAAGGACGTCCTCGCCAACCGTGGCCTGTCGCTGGGCGTGAAGCTCGACAACTGGCCGCCGGCCTCCCTGCAACGGGAGAGCAACGAGGGCGGCATTGGCCGTCTGGGAGGGTAACACCGATGAGACACCGCAAATCCGGCCGCTCCCTCGGCCGCACATCCAGCCATCGCGAAGCCATGTACAGCAACATGGCGGCGTCGCTGTTCCGCCACGAGCAGATTCGCACGACCCTGCCCAAGGCCAAGGAACTGCGTCGCATTGCCGAGCCGCTGATCACCCTGTCCAAGGAGCCGTCTCTGGCCAACAAGCGCCTGGCGCTGTCCCGGCTGCGTGACCGCGAGGCGGTGGTGAAGCTGTTCGACGATCTCGGACCGCGTTTCCGTGACCGTCCCGGCGGCTATACCCGCATACTCAAGTGTGGCTTTCGCACCGGGGACAATGCGCCGATGGCCTTCGTTCAGCTCGTCGA
>CAYGJZ010000071.1:10888-22159 GCA_964350265.1 uncultured Gammaproteobacteria bacterium
TTCGCAATCGGCGTCTTCGAGGTGATGTCCGGGCTGTTCGTGCTGTTGCTGCTGGTGTTGCTCATCGCCGTGGCGACCATGTACGTGCTCGACGTGACCCAGAAGAAGCATGCCATCCGCCGCAACTACCCGGTGGTGGGTCGCTTCCGCTATTTCTTCGAGCATCTTGGTGAGTTTTTTCGGCAGTACTTCTTCGCCATGGACCGCGAGGAACTGCCGTTCAACCGCGCCGAGCGCAGCTGGGTGTACCGGGCGGCGAAGAACATCGACAACACGGTGGCCTTCGGGTCCACCCGCGACCTGCGTCCCGTCGGCACGGTGTTCTTCATCAATACCCCGTTCCCGACCCTCGACCAGGATGCCGCGCCGCCGCGGGCAGTTACCGTGGGGCCGCACTGCGCCCATCCCTATACCACCGACTCGATCTTCAATGTCTCCGGCATGAGCTTCGGCGCCCTGTCGGCGCCGGCGGTCCGCGCCCTGTCCCATGGCGCCCGTGCGGCGGGGGCGTGGCTGAACACCGGTGAAGGCGGCCTGTCACCCTATCACCTGGAAGGCGGCTGCGACGTGGTCTTCCAGGTTGGCACCGCCAAGTACGGCGTGCGCGACGAGCACGGCGCACTGTCGGATGAGCGGCTGCGGGACATTGCCGCGCACCCGCAGGTGCGCATGTTCGAGCTCAAGCTGAGCCAGGGCGCCAAGCCGGGCAAGGGCGGCATCCTGCCTGGCGGCAAGGTCACCGAGGAGATCGCGACCATTCGCGGCATCCCTGCGGGCAGGGACTCCATCAGCCCGAATCGTCACGTGGACATCCAGGGTACCGATGACCTGCTGGACATGATCGGGCGGATTCGCCGCGTCACCGGCAAGCCCACCGGCTTCAAGGCGGTGCTCGGCGGCTCCGGCTGGCTGGAAGAGTTGATGCAGCGCATCCGCGCCCGTGGCGAGGAGAACGCGCCGGACTTCATCACCGTGGACAGTGCCGATGGCGGCACCGGCGCGGCACCGATGCCGCTGATCGACAACGTCGGCCTGCCGCTGCGCGAGAGCTTGCCCATGCTGGTCGACAAGCTGATCGAGCATGGTCTTCGCGACCGGGTGCGGGTGATTGCATCGGGCAAGCTGGTGACACCCACCGAGGTCGCCTGGGCACTGTGCATGGGTGCCGACTTCATTGCCTCGGCACGGGGCAACATGTTCGCCCTCGGCTGCATCCAGGCCATGCAGTGCAATCGCAATACCTGTCCGACCGGCGTCACCACCCACGATCCGGATCTGCAGCGCGGCCTGGTGGTGGAAGAGAAGTCGGTGCGCGTGGGTCACTACATCCGCAACATCGTCCACGACGTCGGCGTCATTGCCCATTCCTGCGGTGTGCGCGAGGCCCGCGAGTTGCAGCGGGGACATGCGCGCATGGTCACCGGCAGTGGCCAGTCGGTGTCGCTGGCCGAGCTGTACCCGCCGCCGGCGGCGGGCTGAACGGGTGGCGGGACCGGGTGGCGGCCTGGCGACAGGCACGCGACCGAGGCTGGAGTCGGCCACCGGCTGGCTGTTGCCCCCCGCGCGCCGGGTGGTGTCCCCCAACTGCGATAACCGGCCCGATGGCGACGGCGTGGAGGTGGTGATCATCCATGCCATCAGCCTGCCACCGGCCTGCTACGATGCCGAAGCGGTGTCGGCGCTGTTCACAAACTGCCTGGACCCTTCGGCCCACCCGTACTTCGCCGAGGTGGCCCCGATGCGCGTGTCGTCGCATTTCCTGGTGGACCGGGCCGGGCGCATCGTGCAGTTCGTCCCCGTGGGCATGCGTGCCTGGCATGCCGGCGTGTCTTCGTGCCTGGGGCGGGAACGGGTCAACGATTTCTCGGTGGGTATTGAGCTGGCCGGCTGCGACGACGAATCCTTCACCCTGGCCCAGTACCAGGCTACCGCTGCCCTGGTCGATGCGCTGCGCGAGTTCTGGCCGGCGCTTCGGCCGGACCGGCTGTTCGGCCACAGCGACATCGCCCCCGGGCGCAAGACCGACCCGGGGCCGTGCTTCGATTTCGCGCGGCTACGCGCCGGGCTCTGACGGGGCCTCGTCCAGCGACAGCACGTGGTCGACCCACAGCCCGGTGAGGTGCTCGGACAGCCGCGCCTGGCCCTGCCGCGCCTTCAGGTTGTCGAGATCGATCCACATCAGCGGCTGGTCCTGCATGGCGCAGGAGAACACCGCGCGGGTGCGCTCGCCGGAATCCGGGTCGATCTGCCATTGCAGGCACTGGCCGCACACCCCCTTGAGCATGCACTGCATGGGGCTGCCGACGGTGCCGTTGACCTTGACGTGCTCGTTGAACAGGTCGCGGAAGTCGGATCGAAACGCTTCCTGCATGCCGCGCAGCAGGCCGGTGGACCCCATCACCAGGATTTCGTCCACCTCTGCCAGGGATGCCCGCAGCAGGGGATTGTCCGGACCGATCCGGCCGCTGCCGTAGTCGCGGATCAGGCCGATCATGTCGCTGGACACCACCGAGCAGTCCTGCGGCCGGTGGGTCTCGATGGGTTCCCCGCGGCCCACCGCCCAGACGATGGCGTCGGTGGCCGCCTCGAGCTCCGACTGGCTGTACAACTGGGAACGGTCGGCATAGGCGGCGACGTAGATGACGCGGTTCCCGGCCGAGCGCAGCACCGGTCCGAGACCCAGCATCACCGCCGCTCCCCAGGTGCCCGAGAGCACCAGGTAGGTACGCCCGTCGTGGACATCCATGGCCGCCCCGGTCGGGCCCATCAGCACCAGCGGGTCACCGGCCTGAAGCTTGGCCGCCAGGCGGGCATTGGCGCCCCACTTGAGCAGCATCAGGCGCACCATGTCGCCGCGTACCCCCGCTCCGCTGATGGTCTGCAGGGGCAGTTGCAGGCGGGTGCCGGCGACCACCGGGCTGGCGGTTTCGAAGGTCTGCAGGCGAAAGAACTGGCCGGCGCGGAAGTTGCGCGCGGCCAGCGGGGCCCGTACCCACATTTCCAGCGCCACCGGGTTGTCGTCGTTCACCGAGATCACGGTGGGGGACAGCTGGTCGGCGACATGGTCCAGGAAGGCGCTGGCGGCATCGGCGCCGGCATCGCCGGGCTCGACGTTCATCGCGTCGATGACCTCCGGGTAGCTGCGCGCGGCCGAGGCAATGGCCTTGACCACGCTGCCGTGAAACACCGGGTGGGTGTCGCCGATGAAGCTGACCCGGAAGTCGTCCTCGGCATAGGAGGTGAACGGGCCGAACCGGGCCGCCTTGCTGTGCTCGGCCACCTGCACCGGCTGTACCTCGTCGTGATGGTCGACGTGGGGCAGGAAGTGGTCGCCATCCATCAGGAAGCTGCCCGGGTGCTCGCTCTCGTAGATGGTGTTGGGCAGCGTGCCTGCCGCCACCAGCACGGCGCGGGCGGGTACGCTGACCGGTTCGTTGGTGCGCAGCCAGCGGCCGTCCTCCAGTCGCATGCGGCAGCACTCCAGCGCCTTCACGTGCTGGTGTTCGTCCAGCGCCAGGCGCACCGGGTTCAGGCCCTCGGCGTAGAAGATGCCTTCCTCCAGCGCCTTGACCAGTTCCTCGTGGTTGCGCTGGTAGGCGGGGGACTCGTTGATGCCGCGTCGGTAGACGATGGTGACGCCGCCGAAGCCGCGTACCAGGGAAACGTAGTCCGGCTCGCGTCCCTCGGCGGCGGCGCTGGCCTCCTCGGCGAGCAGGGCCTCGGCATGGTCGAGGAATTCGCCGAGGATGCCGCGGTTCTCGTCATCCAGGGCCCGCAGCACGTGCTCCTCGCCATGCGCCTCGACCAGCGCATGGTAGCGTCGATGCACCTTGCGCACCTGCTTGAGGTAGTAGACCTGCAGCTCGGTGGCAGTATCCACCGCGGTGAGGCCGCCGCCGATGACCACCGCCGGCATGCGGATCTGCAGGTTGGCGAGGCTGTCGTCCTTGGCCGCGCCGGTCAGTTGCAGGGCCATGAGGAAGTCGCTGGCCTGGCGCATGCCGCGGGCCAGGCTGTTGCCCATGCCGATCACCCTCGGCAGGCCTGCCCCGGTGGCGATGCACAGGTGGTCGAAGCCGAGCCGGCGCGCGTCGTCGATGGTGATGGTGCCGCCGAGACGCACCCCGCCGTGGACGGTGAACAGGGATCGTCGCGCCAGGGTCAGGTAGATCAGCTTGAGAAAGTTCTTGTCCCAGCGCACCGTGATGCCGTACTCGGCCACTCCGCCGAAGCCGCCGAGAATGCGCTCGTCGAGATTCTCGGTGATGTCCTCGAAGCGCCGCACCGGGCCGTTCAGCAGCGCCGCGGGCAGCGGCTCGATCTTCAGTCCGTCGATGCCGACCACGGCGCAGCCGGCCATGGTCAGGTGATGGGCCATGGTGAAGCCGGCCGGGCCCATGCCGGCCACCAGCACCCGGCGGCCGTTGTAGGGCGCCATCGCCCGCTGGCGGCGTCTCAGCGGATTCCAGCGGCAGAGCAGGTCGTAGATCTCCACCCCGTAGTCCAGCTCGAGCACGTCGGTGAGGATGCGTGTCTCGGTCTGCGGAATGTTCACCGGGTCCTTCTTCTGGTAGACGCAGGCCTTCATGCAGTCGTTGCAGATGCGATGGCCGGTGGCGGGGACCATGGGGTTGTCGATCATGGCCACGGCCAGCGCGGCGATGGCATGACCGTCGCGCTTGAGCACGTGCATCTCGGAGATCTTCTCCTCCAGCGGGCAGCCGGTGAGGGTGACGCCGAGCGGGTTCTTCTTCGGGCCGAGTTCCGGTTGCTTCTTCTTCTCCGGGAAGCCGATGGAGCAGAAGTCGCCGTCATGGTCGTGGCAGAAGACGCAGTAGTTGATCTCGTTGTGAATGTCGCGGTGGTTCATCCGCGCATCGGTCAGGGAGAAGTCGACACGCTGGCGGAAGTGTTCCGCCGGGGCCTGCCTGCGGCCGACCTTGTCGCCGATCGAGGACAACGGCACCAGGTGGGCATGGTCGACGTTGGCCGGGGACTGAAAGGCGCTCCACTGTCCGCATTGCCCGTCCTGCGCCGCCAGCACGCACCAGCGCACCAGCTTGTCCAGCGTCTGCTCGGCGTCGGGATCGTCCAGGCAGGTCACCGCGAAGCGGGCCACCGCCAGCTCGCGGTCTTCCTCGTCGGCGGCCTGGCCGAGCGCCTCGCGCAGCCACTGCTCGAGTTCGGCGAAGGATTCGTCGATGGCCTGGCGGTAGCGGCGGGCGCGTTTTTGCACCAGTTCCTTCTTGAATCGTGCCACCACCGTTTCGTCGCTGGCGATGGTGCGCAGGCGGTCCAGGGCGGGTTCGACGCCGAACATGCCGGCGACGAAATCCTCCAGCACCGGCGCCAGCTCGATCAACAGGTCGCTGCCCGCCACCGACTTGGTGTCCGGGGCGTCGCAGTAGGCATCGAGACGGGCGGCGGCGCCGGGGATGCGCTGCTCGAGGTAGTCGGCGAAGTGTCGGGTCAGTGCTGCCAGGCCGTCGGCGGTCTGCAGGGCGTAGAAATCGAAACTGGGAGGGTGTTGCACGGGTGTCCGGGGGCGTCTTCAGGATGAGGCCGTGCGCGGAGCGACGGCGGAACCTTCGAATAATATAAGCTCGGTACGTTATAATCCAACTCGACGACCACGCCAGGCACCGTCGCATTCGCCAGGAAGGGCGCCACCTTCGTCGATGGAACGACGGCGAGACGCCGGCATCGACACGACCGACATGGCGACCTTCACACCCGATACCCAGATCCGCCCCGCGCTGGACACCGATGACCTGGTGGCACGGCTGTCTGCCGTCACCGGCGCCGAGTACGTGCTGCACCGGCCCGAGCAGCTTGCCCCCTACGAGTGCGACGGGCTGAGCGCCTACCGCAGCGTGCCGCTGGCGGTGGTGCTGCCCGGCAGCATCGAGGAAGTCTGCCGGGTCATGCGCCTGTGCAGTGAGCACGGCGTGCCGGTGGTGGCACGCGGCGCCGGTACCGGGCTGTCCGGCGGTGCGCTGCCCTATGCCAACGGCATCCTGCTCGGACTGTCGCGGTTCAACCGCATCGTCGACATCGACGCCGACAACCGTCTCGCGGTGGTCCAGCCCGGCGTGCGCAACCTCGCCATCTCCGAGGCGGTGGCCCACCTGGGCCTGTACTATGCCCCCGATCCGTCCTCGCAGATCGCCTGTTCCATCGGTGGCAACGTGGCCGAGAACGCCGGTGGCGTACACTGCCTGAAGTACGGCTTGACGGTGCACAACATCGCCGCGGTGAAGATGGTCACCGTGGACGGCGAACTGGTGGAGATCGGCGGTCCCCGCCTGGACAGCCCCGGCTACGACCTGCTGGCCCTGCTCACCGGCTCCGAGGGACTGCTCGGCGTGGTGGTCGAAGTCACCGTGAAACTGCTGCCGAAGCCGGCCACCGCGCGGGCCCTGCTGGCCAGCTTCGACGATGTCGAGGCGGCCGGCGCCTCGGTGGCCAGCCTGATTTCCGCGGGCATCCTGCCGGCCGGCCTGGAGATGATGGACAACCCCTCCATTCGCGCCACCGAGGACTTCGTCCATGCCGGCTACCCGGTGGAAGCGGCCGCCATCCTGATCTGCGAACTGGACGGCACCGCCGAGGAAGTCGAGGACCAGGTCAGCCAGGTGCGCGAAGTGCTCACCGCCGGCGGCGCCACCGAGGTGAGGCTGTCCCGGGACGAGGCCGAGCGTGCGCGCTTCTGGTCCGGCCGCAAGAATGCCTTCCCGGCGGTGGGGCGGATCTCCCCGGACTACTACTGCATCGACGGCACCATTCCGCGCCGCGCGCTTGGCCCGGTACTGCGCGAGATCGACCGGCTGTCCCGGGAATACGGCCTTGGCGTGGCCAACGTATTCCATGCCGGCGACGGCAACCTGCATCCGCTGATCCTCTACGATGCCAACCAGCCCGGGGAGTTCGAGCGTACCGAGGAACTCGGCGGGCGGATCCTGGAAACCTGCGTGGCCGCCGGCGGCACGATCACCGGGGAACACGGCGTTGGCGTGGAGAAGATCAACCAGATGTGCGTGCTGTTCGGCGACGGCGAGTTGCAGCAGTTTCACCGGGTGAAGGCGGCCTTCGATCCGGCCGGGTTGCTGAACCCGGGCAAGGCAGTGCCGACCCTGGCCCGCTGTGCCGAGTTCAATGCCATGCACGTGCACCGGGGCGAGCTGAAGTTCCCCGAGCTCGAGCGGCTGTAATGGACTACCAGCAGATTGCCGCGCGGGTGGAAGCTGCCTGCGCAGACGGCACGCCGCTGGCCATCGTCGGCGGCGGCAGCAAGGACTTCCTCGGCCGGGCCGCGCACGGCGAGCGCTTCGATGTCTCCGCCTGTCGCGGCGTGGTGGACTACGATCCGTCTGAACTGGTCATCACCGTCCGTTGCGGTACGCTGCTGTCCGAGGTCGAGGCCCTGCTCGCCGAGAACGGGCAGATGCTCGCCTTCGAGGCGCCTGCGTTTTCCGCCGCCACCACCATGGGCGGCGTGGTCGCCGCCGGCCTGTCCGGCCCGCGCCGTCCGTGGACCGGTTCGGTGCGTGACTTCGTGCTCGGCACGGTGGTGGTCAACGGCCGCGGCGAGCTGCTCACCTTCGGTGGGCGGGTGATGAAGAACGTTGCCGGCTACGATGTGTCGCGGCTGATGGCCGGGGCCCTCGGCACCCTCGGCGTGGTGGTGGAGATCTCCTTCAAGGTGCTGCCGGCACCGCGCGTGGAGTCCACGCTGCGCTTCGACTTCGGCCCGGAACGGGCCCGTGAATTCCTCGCCTCCGCCGGGCTGACCCCGGTACCGCTGTCGGCCAGCTGCCAGCTCGGCGAGCACCTGTACCTGCGCCTGTCCGGCACCGAGGCCGGCGTGCGCGCGGGCGCCGAGGTGCTCGGCGGCGAGGCGGTGGACGAAGCGGCATGGTCCTGGGATGCCCTGCGTCACCAGCGACACGCCTTCTTCGGCGGCGATGCGCCGCTGTGGCGTGTCTCCGCGCCACCGGCGTCGCCGCCTTCGCTGCTGCCCGGCGAGGCGCTCACGGAGTGGGGCGGCTCGCTGCGCTGGCTGCGCGGCGAGTGGAACATCGACGAGTTGAATGCCTCCCTGGCCGGGCAGGGCGCCGCCGCCACGCTGTACCGCAACGGCGATCGGCACGGCGAGGTGCTGCCCACCCCCGACCCGGTCACCCGCCGGCTGCAGGCGCGGCTGAAGCACAGCTTCGATCCGGCCGGCATCCTCAACCCCGGCCGCATGTACCGGGAAGACGGCGACACCGCTCTCGCCGCCGACCAGCAGAACCCGTAGCCATGCAGACTTCCCTGGCCGCCGAGTTTCGCGGCACCACCCACGGCGACGAGGCCGAGCAGATCCTGCGCAAGTGCGTGCACTGCGGCTTCTGCACCGCCACCTGTCCGACCTACCAGTTGCTTGGCGACGAACTCGACGGACCGCGCGGGCGGATCTACCAGATCAAGGAGGTGCTCGAGGGGGAAGCGGCCACCGCCGAGGCGCGGCTGCACCTGGATCGCTGCCTGACCTGTCGTTCCTGCGAGACCACCTGTCCTTCCGGGGTCGAGTACGGCCGGCTGCTGGACATCGGTCGCGAGGTCATCGAGCGCAAGACCCGTCGCCCGCTCCGCGAACGACTGCTGCGCGGCACGCTGGTGCGGGCGCTGGGCACACCGTGGCGGGCGCGCTGGCTGTTCGGCCTGGCGAGGACCGTGCGACCCCTTCTGCCCTCGTCGCTGGCCGCCAAGGTGGCGCCACGCCAGGCCAGCCTGCCGTCCCCGCGGGGCGACCACGCCCGCCGCGTGCTGATGCCCGGCGGCTGCGTGCAGCCGGCGCTCACGCCGCGCACCAACCAGGCCGCGGCGCTGCTGCTCGACCGCCTCGGCGTGACCGTGGTGCCCGCCGCCGATGGCTGCTGCGGCTCGCTGCCCCAGCACCTGTCGGCGCCGGAACGGGCGCTCGGCATGGCGCGGGCCAACATCGATGCCTGGTGGCCGCACCTTGAAAACGGCGCCGACGCCATCATCATGACGGCATCGGGCTGTGGCGTGATGGTGGCCGACTACGGTCACCTGCTGCGCGACGACCCGCGGTATGCCGAGCGCGCGGCGCGGGTCTCGGCCCTGGCCACCGACCTGTCGTCCTATCTTGGCCGGCTCGGGACGTCGTTGCCGGTGCGGCCGCGACCGGAGCCGGTGGCCTTTCACGCGCCGTGCACCTACCAGCATGGACTGCGCCTGACCGGCCAGGTGGAGTCGCTGCTGCGCGATCTCGGCTACCGGCTGACCGACGTCGCCGAGTCGCACCTGTGCTGCGGTTCGGCGGGCACCTACAGCGTGCTGCAGCCCGCGCTGTCCAGCCGGCTGCTGGCGCGCAAGCTCGAGCGGCTGACCGCCGGCCAGCCGAAATACCTGGTCACCGCCAACGTGGGCTGCCAGTCGCACCTCGCCTCCAGGGCGGAGCAGCCGGTGCTGCACTGGGCGGAACTGCTTGCCGAGGACCTCCTGCCGGCCGAAGACAGCGGACACTGACATCCATGACCGATTCCTACTACAAGCACCACGTCTTCTTCTGCACCAACGAGCGTGTCAACGGCAAGGAATGCTGCCAGCACCACGACGCCCAGGCCATGCGCGACTATGCCAAGTCGCGGATCAAGGCCCTGGGCATCAGCGGTCGGCGCGGCATCCGCATCAACCAGGCCGGATGCCTGGATCGCTGCGAGCTCGGCCCGGTGCTGGTCGTCTACCCCGACGAGACCTGGTACACCTACGTCGACCAGTCCGACATCGACGAGATCATCGACCGTCACCTGGTGAACGGTGAAGTGGTCGAGCGACTGCGCATTCGCGACTGACAGGACCCGTCGCGCGCGGGCAGGGCAGGCCCGCCCCGGGCGACGGCGCCTGCACGGCGGTGGGCAGCGGCCGCAACCCCCGGGATCTTCTCCCTTTCTGCACGAACTTGGTGCAAAGCACGCACCTGCGCACCGGGGTTGACTTCTCCAGTAGATTATTAGATAATAATTATAAACCTGATTGCTAATTTCACGGTTGATCGGTCCGGCACCGGCCCGATCGGTACAGTTTCATGACTCCTCCATCCTCCTTTGGTGGTTTAAGCGCGGCGAAGCAGACCGCGCTTTTTTTTGGCCGCACGACGCTCGGGGCAGGGCACCGCCCTCCGCGGGGACGCGGCTTTTCGCTTGTTTTTCCCAGCCCGGTCTAGTAACATCCGCCGGCTTTTATGGGGTCGCCGAAAGGCGGCCAATTCTCGTTGTTGTCTGGCACGAATCCCCGCATAACACCATGAAAACATTTTCCGCCAAGCCCGAGACCGTGCGCCGCGACTGGTACGTCGTCGATGCTACCGACAAGGTCCTCGGCCGGTTGGCCACCGAGGTGGCACGCCGCCTGCGTGGCAAGCACAAAGCAGAGTACACCCCGCACGTGGACACCGGCGACTACATCGTCGTGGTCAACGCCGACAAGGTGCGTGTCACTGGCAACAAGGCCAGCGACAAGCTCTACCACCACCATACCGGTTTCCCGGGCGGCATCCGCGAGATCAACTTCGAAAAGCAGATGGCGAAGAACCCGGCACTGGTGATCGAGTCGGCGGTTCGCGGCATGCTGCCGAAGAACACGCTCGGTCGAGCCATGTTCAAGAAGCTGAAGATCTTCAAGGGCCCCGACCACACGCATGCGGCCCAGCAACCCAAGCCGCTGGAAATCTGAGGAGTTATTCTCAATGGCAACCCTTGAAAGCTTTTACGGCACCGGCCGGCGCAAGTCTTCCACCGCCCGCGTGTTCATTCGCTCCGGCAGCGGCGCGATCACCGTGAACAACCGTCCCCTGGACGAGTACTTCGGCCGCGAGACCGCGCGCATGATCGTGCGTCAGCCGCTGGAACGCTCCGAGCTGGTCAACACCCTGGACATCACCGTCAACGTCAGCGGCGGTGGCAACAGCGGCCAGGCCGGCGCCATTCGCCACGGCATCACCCGTGCCCTGCTGGAATACGACGAGTCGCTGCGTCCGACCCTGCGCAAGGCCGGTTACGTGACTCGCGATCCGCGTGCCGTGGAGCGCAAGAAAGTCGGCCAGAAGAAGGCGCGCAAGAGCCCGCAGTACTCCAAGCGCTAGGTCGTCCCCGACCCCGGCTCCGCACCGCGCGCGGGGCCGCCGGGTCTGCTATCCTCTTTCTGCAAGTCCACTGGGGGATCGTCTAGTGGTAGGACTGCGGACTCTGACTCCGCCAGCGGGGG
>CAYGJZ010000072.1:0-21311 GCA_964350265.1 uncultured Gammaproteobacteria bacterium
GAGGACGACGAGGACGACGAGGACGACGAGGACGACGAGGACGACGAGGACGACGAGGACGACGGGGACGACGGGGACGACGGGGACGACGGGGACGACGGGGATCGACCGAGGTCCGGCGGCCCGTGGGCATGAAGCCGACCTCCAGCGGCCGCGAGCGGCTGCACAAGGTGCTGGCACGCACCGGCATCGGCTCGCGGCGGGAAGTGGAGGGCTGGATCCGCGAAGGCCGGGTCAGCGTCGATGGCCGTCCGGCGCAGACCGGGCAGGTGGTCGCGCCCACCAGCCGCATCAGTGTCGACGGCAAGCCCGTGCGCCTGCGCGCCTCGCGCACCGGCCGCGTGTTGATGTACCACAAGCCGGTGGGTCGCATCTGCACGCGCAAGGACCCCGCCGGGCGCCCCACCGTGTTCGAGCAACTGCCCCGGCTGCGGGACGCCAAGTGGATCTCTGTGGGGCGGCTGGACTACAACACCAGCGGCCTGCTGCTGATGACCACCGACGGTGAACTGGCCAACCGGCTCACCCACCCCTCGTCCGGTGTCGAACGCGAATACCTGTGCCGGGTGCAGGGCAACGTGCCGCCGAGCTACCTGCGCAGCCTGCGCGAGGGCATCGACCTGGACGGCCGGGTTGCCCGCTTCGAATCGGTGTCACCCGAGGGCGCCGCCGGTGGCGCCAACCGCTGGTACCGCGTGGTCATTACAGAAGGCCGCTACCGCGAGGTGCGGCGCATGTGGGCGGAAGGGGGATACCGCGTCAGCCGGCTGGTACGGGTGCGCTACGGGCCGGTGCAACTGCCCCGCGACCTGAAGCCGGGCAGCTATCGCAACCTGCCGGTGCCGGCGCTGCAGGGCCTCTACCGGGTATAGGCTTGCAGTTCGCCGTCGCGGATCTCGCCGAGCACGGCATCCAGGCCCGGGTCGGCGGGCGCCGCCAGGCGGACCAGCGCCTCGGCCACGGCATCCGCCGTCGGTGCCGTGTCCGGCGGCTCGCCGGGATGCCAGCGAACCCGCATGTCGGACTGCACCGGGCCGGGGTCGACGGAGAAGACGCGAAAGTCGTCGCGGCCTTCGCATTCCTCGGCGAGGATGCCGGCGAGGGTGTCGATGGCGCTCCAGGCCAGCGCGGTGGCGCCGTGGTAGGCCCGGGGTTGGCGTCCGGCACCACCGCTGGCCAGGATCACCCGCGGCGCCTCGGCGGCCTGCAGCAGCGGCGACAGCGCGCGGTAGAGCAGCCACGACGCGTTCACCTGCGCATGCATCAGCTTGAGCCAGGGCTCCGGGGGGAAGTGGTCCAGCGGCGACAGCGGCGCGGGCTCCTGGGCCAGGTGCACCAGGGCATGCAGGCAGCCGAAGGCGGCATCCACCTGCCCGGCCAGCACGTTGGCGCGGGCGATGTTGAGGGTGGCCAGGTCCTCGTGCACCTGCACCGGCTCGACGCCGGTCGCTGCGAGTTGGTCGTAGAGCGTGTCCAGTGCGCGCTGGTTGCGGTCGAGCAGGACCAGGGTCGCGCCCTCGCCGGCCGCGGCGCGGCAGAAGGCGCTGCCGATGCCGCCGCAGGCACCGGTGACGAGGACGAAGCGGCCGGCCAGGCGTGCACCCGGCCCGCCGGCGTCAGCGCTGTCCCCGGCCATGGCGCGCGGCGATCAAATTTCGTCCGGTGTGAAGGCCTTGATGCTCAAGGCATGGATGTCGGCGCCCATTTCCCCGGCCAGCGCGGCGTAGACCATGCGGTGGCGGGCCACCGCGTTGTGGTCCCGGAAGCACTCGGCGACGATGGTCAGGTCGTAGTGACCACCGCCGGAGCGGGCGCCGGGATGGCCCGCATGCAGGTGGCTTTCGTCCACCAGCTCCACCGATTCCGGCGACAGCGCGGCGTCGAGGGCGGCACGAATGCGCGCCATGCGGTCGCTCACGGCAGCACCTTGCGAAAAGGCCGTACCTCCACCCCCTGGTAGACGCCGGCCTCGACGTAGGGATCGGCCTCCGCCCAGCGCTGCGCCTCGGCCAGGGAGTCGAACTTCGCCACCACCAGCGAACCGGTAAAGCCGGCATCGCCCGGATCCTCGGCATCCACGGCGGGAAAGGGACCGGCCAGCAGCAGGCGGCCCTCGGCCTCCATCGCCTTCAGCCGCTCGATATGCTTCACGCGCACCGACAGCCGCTTTTCCAGGCTGCCGTCCACGTCGGTTCCCACGATGGCGTAGTACATGTCGATTCGCTCCGGGTTCTCGGTGCCGCGAAACGGACCCCTGCCAGGCCGCGGCCCGGTGGGCGCGGCGGGGTCCGCCGGGGCGGAAAAAACCGGTAAGTATACGTTTGGCCACCAATCCTGTCATCCGGGGGTACAATCCAGCGCCTGCCCGTTCACCCGCCGACGATTGCACGCATCCATGGTCAGCATCGAGAAGGAACAACCCCAAGCGGTGCCCCGCTACATCGTCGTCGAGGGGCCCATCGGCGTCGGCAAGACCACGTTGACCCGTCGCCTGGCGCGCTCGCTGGGCAGCGAGCTGCTGCTCGAACTGCCGGCGGAGAACCCCTTCCTGGAGCGGTTCTACGGAGCGCCGCGCCAGTACGCCCTGCCGACCCAGCTGTTCTTCCTCTTCCAGCGGGTGCGACAACTGGAGCAACTGCACCAGGAGGACATGTTCCGGCCGGCCTGGATCTCGGACTTCTTCCTGGAGAAGGACCTGCTGTTCGCCGAGCTGAACCTGGACGACGACGAGCTTGCCCTGTATCGCCAGGTCTATGGCTCGCTGTCGCCGAACGTGCCGGTGCCCGACCTGGTGGTGTTCCTGCAGGCACCGGTGGGGGTGTTGATCGATCGCATCCGCCGACGCGGCATCGCCTTCGAGCAGCACGTCAGCTACGACTACCTCGAGCAACTGGTGGACAGCTATGCCAGCTTCTTCCTGCGCTACAACAGCGCACCGCTACTGATGGTCAACGCCGAGAAGATCAACTTTGCCGACAACGACCGCGACTACGACCTGCTGCTTGCCTACATTCGTAAGACCCGCGCCGGCCGCCAGTTCTTCAACCCGATGTCGACGTGATCCCGTCCCGCAACCCGCTACCCGGAGCCCGCCGGTCATGACCCTGGAAAAGGCCATCGACGACTTTGCCCGCCTGTATGCCGATTTCGAGCCGGTGCCGGACGCCCAGGCCAACGACCCGCAGGCCTGGCGGCAACGCTACCGGCGCCTGGTGGCCTGCTTCGAGCCGCCGCGACCGACCGGGATCGAGGCCGACGACCGCTCCATTGCCGGACCGGGCGGGGCGATCCCGGTGCGCGTCTACCGCCGTCGCCAGGCGTCGTTGCCGGCACCGTGCTGCCTGTTCTTCCACGGCGGCGGCTGGATGCTGGGCGACCTGGATACCCACGACACCTGGGCCGCGGAGCTTGCCCTGGCAAGCGGCGCCACGGTGATCGCGGTGGACTACCGGATGGGACCGGAGCACCGCTACCCGGCGGCCTTCGACGATGCCTGGCAGGTGCTGGTGACGGTGGCCGGCGAGCACCGGGAATTCGGCATCGACCCGGCCCGCATCGCCGTCTACGGCGACAGCGCCGGCGGCAACCTGGCCGCCGCCATCTGCCTGAAGGCGCGCGACGAGGGCGCTCCGGCGGTGGCCGGACAAGTGCTCGTCTACCCGGCACTGCATCGCGGCGAGCCACTGCCGTCCTACCTGGCCAACCGCGATGCGCCGGTGCTGCCGCTGTCGGCGTTGGAGACCTGCTGGCGGACCTACCTCGGCAACGGCATCGCCGATGCCTATGCCGCGCCGCTGGGCGCCGGCGACTTTGCCGGCCTGCCGCCGGCCTGGATCATCGCCGCCGGCCATGATCCGCTGCGCGACGACGGCCTGCGCTTCGCCGACCGGCTGCGCGGCGCCGGGGTACCGGTAACGCTGCGCGACGACGAGGCCCTGGTGCATGGCTGCTTCCGGGTGCGCCACCAGAGCCCCGCCACCCGCCTGGCCTGGCAGTTCAGCGTCGACGCGGTGGCAATGGCGCTGGGTGTTGCCAAGGCGGACGCGGGACCGAACGCGGGGCCCTCTCAGCGCTCGTAGGACTCGCGGCGGGCGGCGTCGCCGAGGGGTTCGAGAAAGGCGAACGGGTCGGCCAGCACCTTTTCCCGCGCCGCCGCCAGGGTGGTCTCGCCGGCATAGCTCACCGCCGAGCGCAGGTGGCCGCGGATGCGGTGGAGAATGCCGCTGACGCTGCCCTTGTAGGGTACCTGGATTTCCTGGCCCTCCGGAGGCGTATCCAGTGCCTCGTCGATGGCGTCGTTGTCGTCGACGTCGTAGAGCGATTCGAGCACCGCTTCCGGCGAGGTCATGCCGCGGTAGATTTTTTTCTTGGTGTGCGTGGCCGGGTCCTCGATCACCCGGCCGGGGGCTTCGTCGGTGCCGGACAGCGCGCTGCCCAGCATCACCGTGGAAGCGCCGCAGACCAGTGCCAGGAAGATGTCCTTGTCGTAGCGCACGCCGCCGTCGGCGATGATCGGCACGCGCTCACCCACGGCCCGCCAGGCTTCGCGCACCGCCTGCAGCTGGGCGACGCCGGCGGCGGTTTCCAGCCGCGTGCGACAACCGCGGCCCGGACCGACGCCGACCTTGATGGCATCGACGCCGGCATCGGCGAGGTAGCGGGCACCTTCGCCGGTGGCCACGTTGCCGCAGGCCAGCGGCACCTCGGGGCAGGCCTTCTTCATGTTCTCCACCGCCTCGGCCATGATGGTGGAGTGACCATGGGCGATGTCGATGAAGAAGCAGTCGGCGCCGGCCTCGCGCAGTGCCTGGGCGCGCTCGATGTAGTCTCCGCGCGCGCCCACCGCGGCCGCCACCAGCAGGTGGCCCTTGGCATCCTTGCTGGCGAAGGGACGCTCGCGCAGAAAGCGCACGTCCCTGCGGGTGATCAGGCCGTGGATGCGCAGTTCGCCGTCCACCAGCGGCAAGCGCTCGATGCGCTTTTCGAACAGTACCTGCTCGGCGGTCTCCACGCTGATGTCCGGGCCGTGGGTGTGCAGGTCGGCCACCTTGGTCATGAATTCCTCGACCTTGCGTCCGCGCCAGTCGCCGGTCCACGGGATGTCGCGGCTGGACAGCAGGCCGGCCAGGATGCCGCTGCCGGCGCGGGTCTCGATCAGGATGCCGGTGATCTTGCGGCGGCGGGCAAAGCGCACCGCGTCGCCGAGGGTGGTGCCCAGCGGCAGGCAGTGCGGGTGCTCGATGATGGCGCTGTAGCTGCGTTTGACCTCGGCCACCTTGTCTGCCTGGCGCGCGATGGACTGGCCGCGGTGGATGACGCCGAGCCCGCCTTCCAGCGCCATCGCCTCGGCCATGCGGGCGCCGGTGACGCTGTCCATGTTCGACGAGATGATGGGCAGTTCCAGCGACAGCGCCGCCGCCAGGCGGGAACGCAGGGCGATGCCCTGGCGGGATTCGTTGATGCCCAGTTGCGGGCGGAACAGGAAATCATCGAAAGTCTTGCCGACGAAGCCGGCCTCGACGCGGGGTTCGGACATGGGGATGGGCGGCCATGGTGGAGAGGGCCGGGGCATCTTACCCGCGCCGGAACGGCCCACGCAACACGCGCCCCGGGGCGGGTTGCGGCGATGCCGGTGATGGCTATAATTCGCGCCTCGCGGGCATCGATGGCGTCGATGCACAGCCGCCGGCCGCCGCGCCGGCGTCCGCCGCGTTCCCTCCTGTACGCCGGGAGCCGTTGTTCCGCACCGTGCATTCCCGACCTGGCGAGCCTGGTGCGTTCCCCCGGAGAACCGCATGAACAGTCCCCTTGCCCGACCGCAGACCCAGCGCATCGAGAACGGCCCGCGCATGCCGTTGCCCTTCAGCGAGGCCGAGTACCGTCGTCGCCTGACCGACCTGCGCGACATCATGGCCAGTGCCCACGTCCGCGCGGTGGTGCTCACCTCGATGCACAACATTGCCTATTACACCGGCTTCCTGTACTGCAGCTTCGGTCGCCCCTACGGCTGCGTGGTCACCGAGTCGGACTGCGTGACCATCAGCGCCGGCATCGACGGTGGCCAGCCGCGACGGCGCTCGGCCTGCGACAACCTGGTCTACACCGACTGGTCGCGGGGCAACTTCTGGCGCGCGGTGCACGAGGTGGCCGGCACCCAGCAGCGGATCGGCATCGAGGGCGATCACCTCACCATCGCGCAGCGCGAGGCGCTGGCCTTCCATCTCGGCGATCCGGAACTGCGCGACATCGCGCCGGTGACGATGCGCTCGCGGATGTTCAAGTCGGCCGAGGAGATCGCGCTGATCCGCGAAGGCGCGCGCATCGCCGATCTCGGCGGTCATGCCATGCGCGATGCCATCGCCCCCGGGGTGCGCGAGATCGACGTCGCCATGGCCGGTCGCGATGCCATGGAGCGGGCCATCGCCGATCGCTTCCCGGACTCGGAACTGCGTGACACCTGGGCCTGGTTCCAGTCCGGCATCCACACCGATGGCGCGCACAACCCGGTGACCACGCGCACGCTCGAGCACGGCGACATTCTCAGCCTGAATGCCTTCCCGATGATTTCCGGCTACTACACGGCACTGGAGCGCACCTTGTTCCTGGGCGAGGTGGACGAGGCCTCGCTGGCCACCTGGCAGGTCAACGTCGCCGCCCACGAGCTGGGCCTGTCCCTGGTGCGGCCCGGCGCCACCTGTCGCGACATCTGCGCGAAGATCAATGCCCTGCTGGCCGGCCATGACCTGCTCGACCGCCGTTCCTTCGGCTACGGTCATTCCTTCGGCATCCTCAGCCACTACTACGGCCGGGAGGCCGGCCTGGAACTGCGCGAGGATGTCGACACCGAGCTGAAGCCCGGCATGGTGCTGTCCATCGAGCCGATGCTGATGATTCCCGAGGGACGGCCCGGCGCCGGCGGCTACCGCGAGCACGACATCCTGGTGGTCACCGAGGACGGCGCCGACAACCTGACCGGCTTTCCCTACGGTCCAGACCACAACGTGGTGGCGGCCTGAGGGACCCGTTCAGGCAAGGCGGCGGCTCGGCGACGGCGCCGGCGCGTCGTCGTCCATCGCCGCCGGCGGCTGGCAGCCGGTGACGCAGCAGCGACCGGCCTGGCCGGTGACCCGGCGGTCGCCGGCCAGCATGCCACGGTCGAGCAGCGCCTCCACCAGTTCGGCCTTCTCCGCCACCGGGTAGTGGCGCCAGATCTCCCGCTTCATCGCCTCCGGCGATCCGCCGCCGTGCAGGGAGATGAGCGAGTACCAGCCGCCCTGGTGGGACGCGGTGAGGTCCTCGATGAAACGGGACACGTCCAGTCGTTTCTCCGCCGGAATGTCGTCGCGACCGCCGAGCACCGCCGACAGCGAGGCGCGGGTGTCGGGGTTGTGATCCTCGTCCGGGCCGGGCAGGGCGACCACCAGGCCGCCGGAGACGTAGTGGGCCAGCCGGTGCATGTCGTAGATGCGCGTGGCCAGCAGCAGCTTGCCGATGTTGGCGAACACCGTGTCGGGCATCATCGAGCCGGCGGCATCGGCCTTGCCGTACACCGAGGCGGCGACACCGCAGGCGTAGAAGCTCTCGGTGATGGTGATCAGCTCGACCATGGCGTCACGGATGTGGCCATGCCGGTCCGGGTCGAGGCCGTTGGCCTCGATCATCGTCGCCCCGGCACCGATCAGCAGGTCGCCGAAGCCGGCGCGGGCGCCGATGCAGGAGTGCCGGTGGTGGGTGGCATAGGTGGTGGTGGCCAGTGCGGCCTCGGCCACCTCGCCATCGACGAAGACGCGTTCGTGGGGGACGAAGACGTCGTCGAAGATCACCACCGCGGTGGACTGGCCGAAGCGGTTGGAGAAGCGTGCCGCGGCTTCGCCCGGCCGGCCGGCCGGCCGCGTGACGATGGTCACGCCAGGGGCGTCCACGGGCACCGCGCAGCAGACCGCGAAATCGGCATCCTCGGTGACGTGGGTGCGACAGGGCATGACCAGCAACTCGTGCATGTACGGCGCACCGGTGACGATGGCCTTGGTGCCGCGGATCACGATGCCGTCGGCGCGACGTTCGCGCACGTGCACGTAGACGTCGGCGTTGGACTGGGCCCCGGCGCGGCGCGAACGGTCACCCTTGGCGTCGGTCATGGCGATGCCCAGCGCAAGATCCTCGTCCTGCACCCGGTGCATGTAGTCGAGCAGGCGCGGGTGGTACTCGGTGGCATGTTCCTGGTCCGCGCGCCAGGTGGCCTGGTAGAGGGCACCGAGGGCATCGTGGGCGAGGTAGCGCTGCGCGCAGCCGGCCACCTTGCACAGCATGCGGACGGCCTCGAGCTTGTGCAGCAGGTCGTCGCCGCTGCGGTTGACGTGCAGCATGCGGTTCACGCGCTTGCCCGAGGTATGCTGCTCGGCCAGCATCAGGTGGGCGAGTTCGTCGCGCAGGGCGAAGTCGTAGCTCACGCCCACCGCGTTGACGCCCGGGGCAAGCAGCGGCTCGTCGGCCACCGACTCGACACGCTGGCCGTTGAGAAAGACCCGGGGCTGGTAGCGACGCAGCGATTCGCGGTAGTCGTCGGCGGTCATCATGGTCATGGCGGATTCCGGTGTGCTGGATGGAAAAATCTAACACTGTTAGAATCACGCTACACCGAGCCGTACCGAACGTCAAGAACCGTGAGTCCACGAAACAGGACATCCCGCGCCAGGAGCGTCGACAAGCGAGACGACAAGCGCGCGCACATCCTCAAGGCGGCAGGCGCCGTGTTCGAGGAAGAAGGTCTCGAGGGCGCCAGCCTGCGAGCGATTGCCGCCCGCGCCGGCTATACCCCCGCCGCCCTGTACTTCCACTTCGACTCGCGCGAGGCGATCTACGCCGAACTGCTGCGTCGGTCCCTCGACGGTCTCGGCGGCGCCCTGCGCGGTGCCGCCGGGGGCGGGCCCGATGGTCGGCTGGCGCGGGCGGCGATGGCCTTCTTCGACTACTACGCCGCGCATCCGCGCGAACTGGACCTGGGCTTCTACCTGTTCCGCGGCGGCATGCGGCCGTCCGGCCTGTCGGCCGAACTGGATCGCGAACTCAACCAGGCCCTGGCGGCCGCATTGTCACCGTTGGCCGATGCCGCCGTGGCCCTGGGCGCCACCACCGGACAGTCCCGGCGGGTGGTGGTGGACGCCTTCGCCTATGCCACCGGGCTGTTGATGCTGCAGCACACCGGGCGCATCCGCATGTTCGGCGTGTCCGCGCGGGAGATGATGCTGCGCCATGCCGACGAGCTGGGCCGGCGCTTCGCCCTAGACGACGTTGTCCGCTGATCGGAGCAGACGCGCCAGCGCGTCGTCCACCCGCGACGGCCAGGTGCCGGGGGCCAGGATCTCGTAGCCACTGTCGCCGGTGAAGGCGCTGGAGAACACCACGTCCGGTTCCAGGTCGGCCAGGATGCGCAGGCTGTCGGCGAGGGGCCCGCGGTCGTTCTCGGTGCTGACCCCGGGAATGAAGCCCGCCTTCCAGGTGCCGTTGCCGGCATGGTAGAGGGTGTCGCCGGTGAACAGGTAGCGGCGTCCCTGCGCGGCGGGCACCAGGAAGCAGACGCTGCCCGGCGAATGACCGGGCGTCGGGATGACCTCGACACCGCAGGGCAACGCCTCGCGACGTTCGAACAACAGGCCCGGCGGGCACACGTCGTCGTAGCAGGACGCCTCGGCGCGATGGACGCCGAGGGTGGCGCCGTACCGTTCCCGGACCAGGGCCAGCGTGTCGCCCTTCTCGTCGCGGTGGCTCAGGAACTGCCAGGCCACGCCCCCGTGTGCCGCCATCGCCTCGATCTCCCGCCGGTGGCCGCTGTTGTAGAACAGGATGTTGCCCGCCGGGCGTGTCCACAGGTAGGCGTGGACGGTGAGCCCGGGGAAGGGCGATTCGGTGTCGGTTTCCCAAAGGTCCGCAAACACCTGTCTCATGTCGTTTTCCTCGTCGTGGCTGGTACCATGGTCATGGTATTTCCTCAACCTTGGTTGAGGTCAAGACATGATCACGGGATTCCCGGAGGAAGACGATGAACACGGCAGGCGGAGAATCGGCCAGCGAGTTGAGCGTCGGCCAGGTGGCCCGCCGCACCGGCGTGGCGGTGTCGGCACTGCACTTCTACGAACGCAAGGGACTGATCACCTCTCGTCGCAATGCCGGCGGGCAACGGCGCTTCGCGCGGGCGGTGCTGCGTCGCGTGGCGATGATCCGGGCGGCGCAGAAACTGGGCATACCGCTGGCCGAGATCGGCCAGGCACTGGCCCAACTGCCTGGTCATCGCACGCCCACGGCGCGGGACTGGCAGCGCCTGGCCGACCACTGGCGCGATCAGCTGGACCGCCGCATCGGGCAGTTGCTGGTGCTGCGCGATCAACTGGACGGCTGTATCGGCTGTGGCTGCCTGTCCCTGGCCGAATGCCCGTTGCGCAACCCGGGAGACGTCGCTGCCGCGCACGGCCCCGGGGCACGGGTGTTCGACGGCGTGACCTGGGGTGCCCGGGCCGAGACGGGGTGAACGGGGCGGCTAGGAACGCAGGTTGTGCTGCCGCGAGATTTCCTCGTAGACGATGTTGGAAACCTCGCGGATGACGTTGCCGCGGGAGCGGATCCACGAGGTGTAGTTGCGCGCCCGGCCGTTCTTCTCGATGACGCCGATCAGCGTGTAGGGATAGCGCCGTCCCTGGCGGTCCTTGACCACCAGGATGCCCATGTCGCCACACAGCCTGGCGGTGCTGCCGGTCTTGTTGAGCAGCTCGGTGCCCGGCGGCACCGAACTCGCCCCGGTGTACAGTCGGTTGCCCGCGGGCAGCGACATCAGTCGCTTGATCTCTGCCGAGCCGGGCAGTTCCTCGCGCCACAGGGAATACAGGAAGCGGCTGTAGTCGTGGGCCGATGCCTTGTTGCGGTAGGTGCGGCCGCCGCTCGGGATGTACTCGACGATGTGCACGTCCTGGAAGACGTTGCCGTAGTAGCGGGTCAGGATGGTCTGCACCGCCGCCGGTCCACCGACCTGGCGCAGTACCCAGTTGGTCGAGTAGTTGTTGGAGTACTGGATCATGCGCCGCATGTGCTTGCGGCTTTCCGGGCCGTAGACCAGCTTGCCCTGGTCGACCTGGTGAAAGAAGGCCATGGCGAAGAAGGGCTTGACCATGCTCGCGGCCTGGAACTGCACGTCCTCGTTGATGGTGACCAGCTTCTCGCCGGTGGTGAAGTCGTACACCGACCAGGCGGTGCGCTCGTCACGGGCGATGGCGCCGCTGGCACGCAGCCGCTTGATGTAGTTCTCCACCGCCTGTTCCAGGCCGCTGATGCGGCCATCGCGGCGGCCTTCGCCATCGGTGTTCACCGCCGCCGGGGCGGTGGCCACCGAGGTCGGCGACGGGTCGGCGCTCTCGATGCGGGCGATGGCCGGCCTGGCCGAGGCGACCTGCACCGGCTGGCTGGCCGGGGCCACGCCCTGGCCGACGTAGTTCCAGCGCAGGGAGCGGGTGGGCGCGGCCGCCTCCAGGCCCCGTGCACGCAGCAGGCGGGTGTGCACGGCGGCGGCCTTGCGGGCGCCGTCGGCGGAGCCGTTGCGGTAGTAGATCAGCCCGTAGAGGCCGGGCTTCTGCACGATGCGCAGGCGTCGCGCCACTTCCGGCCCGAGCACGCCGGCGACACGGTCGCGGTACTTCTCCACGCTGGGCAGCTGCCCATGCCAGAGGTAGGAAACGTCATAGCCGGCCGCCGCCGCGACGCCGGAGGCGCCGAGCAGGGCCATGGCCACCGTCAAGGCAGCCCAGAGTGTACCGGATTTCCTCATGCTCCCTCGTCCCCGTGCCCATCCCGCACGTGCCGCAATTGCCCGGATATCAACAAGTAAGGTAATAAAGGTGGGAAAGTAGGTTATCCGAAGTTCCCGCCGGGAATCAACCCCTGCGTGGGCCACCGGGCATTACAGCCAGTGGTCCTCCATCGGGTAGCGGGTCAGCCGCCGGCAGCCGTCTTCGGTGATCAGCACCTGCTCTTCCAGTTTCACCGCCTCGCGACCGCCGTCGTCGCCGATCAGCGCTTCCACGCACAGCACCATGCCTGCTTCGAGCACGCCGTCAAAGCCCACCGCGGCGAAGTCCTCGGGATAGTAGATGGAAGGATATTCGTCGCACAAGCCGACGCCGTGCATGGCAACGCCGTAGCGATTGCGTCGATAGCGCTCCGGCAGCGGCCGCAGCCGCCGGGTCAGCTCGGCGAAGCCAAGCCCGGGCTCGAGCAGCGCGATGTTGTCCTCGACCTGCAGCCTGGCCTCGGCATACAGGCGTCGCTGGTCGTCGCTCGGCTGCTCGCCGCAGACCCACGAGCGCGACATGTCGCAGCAGTAGCCATACGGCCCGACCAGGTCGGTGTCGAAGCTGACCAGGTCGCCGTGCTCGATCCTGCGCATGGAGCATTCGCGGAACCACGGGTTGGTGCGTGGCCCGGAGGAGAGCAGGCGAGTCTCGATCCACTCGCCGCCCGCGGCGATGTTGGCGCGATGCAGTTCCGCCCACAGCGCGTTCTCGCTGATGCCCGGCGCGAGCGAGCGTCGCATGCTGGCCACCGCGTCCTCGCAGACCGCGACGGCATGCTGCATCAGCGCGACTTCGCCGGCGGACTTGATGCTGCGCGCCGTCTCCATCAGTTCGAAGCCGTCGAACACCTGGTAGCCCAGCCCTTCCATCTGCTGCACGCCGGCCGGCGCCACCCGGTCGATGGCGATGCGACGGTTGTTGCCGGACGCGGCGCGGATGGCCTGGTCGAGTTCCACCGCCCACAGGCGGGCACGCTCCTCGTGGCGATGGCCGTAGAGCATGTAGAAGAAGCTGGTGGCGGGGCGGGTCTCGTCGATGGTGGGCAGCCCGGCGCAGAGCGTGTCGCGACCCCCGTAGTCGAACAGGATCACCGGTCCGTCGGCCGTGACCAGGACATAGCGCGCCTCGTTGTGGCTGCACCACAGCGGCATGTTGGTGGCGTCCGTGGCATAGCGGATGTTGAGCTGGTCGAACAGGATGATGCCGGCATAGTCGCGGCGTGCCAGCGCCTCGCGGACCCGGCCGAGGCGGTAGCGTCGAACCGCGTCGAGGTCTGTCGGCGGCGTGGTGAACTCCATCGCGCCATGCTGGCGCGGTGGCCGCGCAGGCGACCTTGTCGGCCGCGTGTTCAGCCGCGCAACACCCGGCCGTCGGGATCGAACAGCGGCTCGGGCTGCATGCGCGCCGGGCGGAACTCGCCGATGATCTCGACCTGGTAGTCTGCCGACGGGTCGAGGGCATCGGCACGCAGGTAGCCCATGGCCATCGACTTGCCGGCATGGTGGGCATGACCACCGGAGGTCACCTGGCCGACCACCTCGCCATCGCGCAGGATCGGCTCGTCGCCCAGGGCGTCGGCATCGCCGGCGTCGATCACGAAGTTGGCCAGGCGGCGCAGCGGACCGTTCGCCGCCGCCGCGAGCAGGGCATCGCGACCGGTGAACATCCCCTTGTCCGGGGCCACGAAGCGGTCCAGCCCGGCTTCCAGCGGCGTGTAGACGGGCCGGTACTCGCGCGCCCAGGAGCCGTAGTTCTTCTCCAGCCGCAGGCTGTTCAGCGCGCGCGAGCCGAAGTGCCTAAGGCCAAGACCCTCGCCGGCCTCGAGCACCGCGTCGTGCAGCGCCAGCAGGTATTCCGGGCGTACCCAGATCTCGTAGCCGAGCGAGCCGGTATAGGACACCCGGCCGACCAGGGCAGGCACCATGCCGACCTCCATCGGCGCGATGGACAGGAAACGGAAGTGCTCGTTGTCGAGCTTCGTACCGGTGATACGGGCAAGCAGTTCCCGGGATCGCGGACCGGCCAGGTGCAGCCCGCAGTAGTCGGCGCTGGCGGCGCGGAAGACCACGCCGGGCACGAGACGGGCCTCGAACCAGCGGGCATGGTACTGCTCCGCCGGGCCGGAGCCGGTGAGCAGGAAGCGTTGCGGCCCGAGGCGGGCCGCGGTGAAGTCGCCGACCAGGTGGCCGGCGTCGTTGAGCATCGGGCAAAGCACCATGCGCCCCGGTGGCGGCAGGTGGTTGGCGAGCAGCCCGTCGAGCCACTCGGCGGCGGCCGGTCCGTCGATCTCGTAGTTGGCGAAGCCGGAGATCTCGCACACGCCGACGGCCTCGCGCACCGCGCGACACTCCCCGGCCACCGCGTTGAAGTCGGTGGAGCGACGAAAGGAGAACTGCTCGCCTGCCTGTGCGGGGCCAGGGGCGAACCACAACGGCTGCTCGAGACCGAAGCTGGCGCCGAACACCGCGCCGCGATCGTGCAGGCGTGGGTACAGGGGGGTGGTCTTCAATGGCCGCCCGGCGGGCAGCTCCTCGTTGGGATAGCGGATGCGGAAGCGCCGGGCATAGTTCTCCTCGACCCGGGCGCGGGTATAGGCCGGGGTGGCGAAGTCGCCGAAGCGGGCGATGTCCATGGCCCAGACGTCGAAGCCCGGGTCGCCGTCGACCATCCAGTTGGCCAGCGCCAGGCCGACGCCGCCGCCCTGGCTGAAGCCGGCCATCACCCCCACCGCCGCCCAGTAGTTGGACAGGCCGCGCACCGGGCCGATGAGCGGATTGCCGTCCGGGGCGAAGGTGAACGGGCCGTTGATGACCTGCTTGATGCCGGCCTTGGCGAAGGCCGGGAAATGGCGGAACCCCACTTCCAGGGACGGCGCGATGCGATCGATGTCCGGTGGCAGCAGCTCGGTATCGAAGTCCCACGGGGTGCTTTCCAGCGCCCATGGCCGGCCGGCCTGCTCGTAGGTGCCCATGAGCATGCCGCGGCCTTCCTGGCGCAGGTAGATCTCGCCTTCGAAGTCGATCACGTGGGGAATCTCGCGGCCGCTGCGCTGGTTGTAGTCGACGACCTCGGGCATGTCGTCGGTGAGCAGGTACATGTGTTCCATGGCCAGCACCGGCAGTTGCACCCCGGCCATGTGTCCGACCTCGCGTGCCCACAGCCCGGCGGCGTTGACCACGTGCTCGGCATGGTACACCTCGTCGGCAGTGACCACGTCCCAGCCGCCGTCGCTGCGTGGACGCAGTGCCTGCACGCGTTGGCGGCGCCGGATGGTCGCACCGAGCTTCTGCGCCGAGCGTGCATAGGCATGAGTCACGCCGCTGGGGTCGAGGTGTCCTTCCAACGGGTCGAGCATGGCGCCGACGAAACAGGCCGGGTCGATCAGCGGCATGATGTCGGCGGCTTCCCGGGCACTGATCAACTCGGTGTCCATGCCCAGGTAGCGACCCCGTGCATGGGCCATTCTCAACCAGTCCATGCGCTCGCTGGTGCCGGCCAGCATGACGCCGCCGGTCAGGTGCAGCCCGCAGGACTGCCCGGACAGCTCCTCGATCTCGCGGTACAGGTCGATGGTGTAGCGTTGCAGGCGGGCGACGTTGGGGTCGCCGTTCAAGGTGTGAAAGCCGCCTGCGGCATGCCAGGTGGAGCCGGAGGTGAGTTCGGCGCGTTCCAGCAGCACGACTTCGCTCCAGCCCGCCCGGGCCAGGTGGTAGAGGACCGAAACGCCGACCACGCCGCCACCGATGACCACCACCCGTGCCTGTTGTCCCATCGCCTGCCGTTCCCCTTCGCTGTACCCGGCGTCATGGCGCACCACGTTGTCGACCGCGATGGCCGGTGGCGCGGACGCCCCGCGCGCCGACTGCCATGTTGCCTCCGCCACGCGCGGAGCATTGATCTTTCGCCGACCTGTTTGTATCCATTCGCGAAGCGAACCGACGTCGAGGGCGATCCACCCCGCCGCCCGTCCGCGAAGTCGTCGCGGGACGTTCGTCGGTGCCGGCTAGAAGTCGGTGTGCGCGCCGCCTTCTCGCCTGCGCCGGGCAACGAAGTCGGCCAGCTGTTCGCGAATGCCCTCGTCCATGGGGGGTGGCTCGAACTCGTCGAGCAGCCGCCGGGCCAGTGCGAAGGCCCGTTCCGGCGTGCTCTGCGCCCCGGCCAGTTGCCACGACTCGTAGTTGCGCCAGTCGGACAGGAAGGGGCTGTAGAAGGCATGCTGGTAGCGTTCACGGGTATGGGCACAGCCGAGGAAGTGACCGTGCGGGCCGACCTCGGCCACCGCGTCCAGGGCGAGGTCCGCCTCGCTGGTGCCCACCGGTCGCTGCGCGTAGATGAACTGCTGCAGCATCTCGCAGTCGATCACCAGCTTCTCGAAACTGGCGGTGAGCCCGCCCTCCAGCCAGCCGGCGCCATGCAGCGCCATGTTGGACTGCCCGGTCATGATGCCGAACAGCGAGAACATGCTCTCCCAGGTGGCCTGTGCATCCGGGGTGTTGCAGGCATTGGCGTTGGAGCCGCGCCAGGGCAGTTGGTAGCGGCGGGCAAGCTGCCCGCTGATCTGCATGGCGCGAACGTACTCCGGGGTGCCGAAGGCCGGTGCGCCGGACTTCATGTCGACATTGGAGGTGAAGGCACCGAACACGCAGGGCGTGCCGGCACGGACAACCTGCAGCAGGGCGATGGCGGACAGTGCCTCGGCGGTCTGCTGGGCCAGCGCGCCGGCCAGGGTCACCGGCGCCATGGCGCCGGCGAGGGTGAACGGCGCCACCACCACCGGCTGGCCGCGTCGGGCCATGCGCATGGCGCCGTCGAGCATCGGCCAGTCGTGCTTCAGCGGCGAGGAGGAGTTGATGTTGGTGAACATGCGCGGCTCGGCGGCAAAGGCATCGTGGTCGAGACCGGCGGCGATGCGCACCATCTCCATGGCATCCTCGATCCGTTCCGGGCCGAGGGAGTAGGCATGGCAGACCTTGTCGCTCAGCGTGAGCAGGTCGAAGAAGGCATCCAGGTGCCGCACCGAGGCATGCACGTCCACCGGCTCCACCGGGTAGCCACTGTGGAAGTGCAGGCAGTTGAACACCTGGGTCAGGCGGACGAGGTCGGCGAAGTCCTTGCGGTTGCCCGCTCGACGACCGCCCTGGATGTCGCTGACGTTGGGCGGGCTGGCGACGGCGCCGAAGTGAAAGTGGCGATCGCCGAGGGTGATGGCCCGCGCCGGGTTGCGCGGCACGATGCGGAAGCTGGCCGGCGCCTTCGCCACCTGCTCGGCGACGAAGTCGCGATCCATGCGCACCAGCGGCCCGCCGGCGTCGACCTGGCAGCCGGCTTCGCGCAGCAGCGCGCGGGCCTCGTCGTGCAGGAACTCGATGCCGATGGTTTCCAGGATGCGCATGGCGGCATCGTGGATCCGTTCCAGCGCCTCGGCATCGAGGGGCTCGGTGGGCGGGTCGAGGTAGCGCACCTCTTCCCAGGGCAGCTGTTCCAGCGTCGGTGGCCGCCGCCGCGGCTCGCCACGGCGACGTCGGCGTTCGTTGGGCATCGGCATCCACTCCTCGCGTGGCGGTGATCCAGGGGCCGCGGCCCTCGGATCACGGGTCGCCCGCGTCCGGGCGATGCCGATGCATTCTACGTCAGCGGCCGGCGCCGCGAACCCCCGGCGGGTGGATTCTCGCCAGTGGCTGTCGCAATGTCGACAGGCCGCTCAGTGCTTGAGCACGTCCGCCAGGGCGTCGCAGACCGTATCCATGTCGGCCGGGGTAATGCCGGCAACGTTGATGCGCCCGGAACGCACCGCGTAGACGTGGTGACGTTCACGCAGGGCATCGACCTGTTCCGGGGTGATGCCGGCAAAGCTGAACATGCCGCGCTGGCGGGCGATGAAGCTGTAGTCGCGTGCCACGCCGCGGGCGGCAAGTCCGTCGGTCAGGCCCTTGCGCATGGCGAAGATGCGCTCGCGCATCTGCCGCAGTTCGCGGTCCCAGTCGGCGCGCAGGTCGTCGTCGGAGAGGATGGCGGCGACGATGGCGCCGCCGTGGGAGGGCGGGTTGCTGTAGTTGGCGCGGATCGCCACCTTCACGTGGCTGAATACGCGGTCCGCCTCGTCGGCGGTCTCGCCGACGTAGGTCACCGCGCCGATGCGCTCGTTGTACAGGCCGAAGTTCTTCGAGTACGACGAGCAGATGAAGGCCGGCACCCCCTGTTCGAGCACCGAGACCATGCCGGCCCGGTCCTCGGCGAGGCCGTCGCCGAAGCCCTGGTAGGCGAAGTCGAACACCGGCAGCCAGCCGCGGCGGGCGGCCACCGTGGCCACTTCCCGCCAGGTGTCGGCGTCGAGGTCCACGCCGCTGGGGTTGTGGCAGCAGGCATGCAGCACGACGACGTCGCCGGCGGCAATGCCGTCGAGGGCGGAGAGGAAGCGGTCGCGGTCGAGATCCTGCCGATCGGCGTCGTAGTACGCGTAGTTGTCGGTGGCCAGCCCGGCGGCACGGAAGATGCCGGTATGGTTGGCCCAGGTCGGCGTCGACAGCCACACGGTGGCGCCGGGCGTGGCCTGGCGCAGGAAGTCGGCGGCGACCCGCAGTGCGCCGGTGCCACCGGGGGCCTGGGCGGTCACCACGCGGCCGTCGAGCAGCGGCGAGTCGTCGCCGAGCAGCAGCGGCCGGGTCAGCGAGGCCAGCGTGGGCAGGCCGGAGATGGCCAGGTAGCTCTTGGTCGACTCGCTGTCGAGCAGGCGTTGCTCGGCCTGCTTCACCGCACGCATGATCGGCGTATTGCCCTGGTCGTCCTTGTACACCCCGACGCCGAGGTTGATCTTGCCGGGTGCCGGATCGTTGCGAAAGGCTTCGGTGAGCCCGAGGATCGGGTCGGCCGGGGCCATGTCGAGCTTGAACATGTGGGGTTCCGTGGAGGTTCCAGGGTTGCGGTTTGGATCGTGTCTTTGATCGCGAACGAGGTTGCCGGCGGCGCTGCGCGCGGGCGGCATGCGGCGCCCGACTATAGCCGGATTCGGGCCGGCTGCCAATGTGCCGGGTCGGCGACTAGAGGTGCTCGAGCAGGCAGTCGAAGTCGCCGATGACCACGTCGCTGTGATCGGCCCAGCCGGGTGCGCCGGCACGGTTGAAATGCACCGTCATCGCCCCGGCGCCACGCCCTGCCTGCAGGTCGAACAGGTAGTCGCCCACCATCACCACCTCGGCCGGAGCGGCCTGCCACTCGGCCATCAACCACAGCAGCCCGGCCGGGTCCGGCTTCGGCGGGCAGCGCTCGCGGCCGAGCACGAGAGCGGGTTCGAACAGGTCGTCGAGTCCGGAGGCGGCCAGCGTCACGTGGGCCAGGGCCTCGCTGTTGCGGGTGACGATGCCGATGCGCCGGCCACGTGCGCGCAGCCGCTCCAGCAGGGCCCGCGCACCCGGCTGCGCGGTGGCCTCGCGCGCCAGGTCGAGTTCGATGTCGTACAGCCTGGCGGTGAGGTGTTCCGCCTCGTCGGCCGGCAAGGTGTCGATGGCCTCGAGAATCGGCTGGCCCGGCGGCAGTCCTAGTTCGACGCGAATGGCCTCGAAGTCGTGCACCGCGTGGGTCAGCGTGCCATCCATGTCGAAGATCCAGCAGGGGCGCGCAAGCAGCTGCGCGATGACCGGGTCGACGTCGATGGACTGCGATGATGGTGCGTTGGTCATGACGGGTCGCGGACGGGATGGCGGCGGATGGGCTTGCTGCTACTATACGCGACTTTCGCGGCCGCCGCGGCGGCCGCCAACGCACAACGGCAAAGGTTTGCAACGAACATGAAGGTGGCAAAAGACCGCGTGGTGGAGATCCACTACCGCCTCGGCGACGGTGCCGGCAAGATCATCGAGGACACCGCGGACGGCGAGTCGATGCACTACCTGCACGGCCACGGCAACATTCTCGCGGCACTGGAGGAAGCCCTCGTCGACCACCAGGCCGGTGACAAGGTATCGGTGGAAATTCCGCCGGAACGGGGTTTTGGCTATCGCGACGAGGGACGGGTGCAACGCATCGGCATCAAGCATCTTCGCCACGAGGGCCGCCTGGCGCCGGGCAAGGTGGCCACCGTGCAGACCCGCGAGGGACCCCGCCAGGTGGTGGTGCTGAAGGTCGGCCGCTTCAATGTCGATGCGGATTTCAACCATCCCTTCGCCGGCCTGACGCTGACCTTCGACGTCGAGGTGGTGTCGGTGCGCGAAGCGACCGAGGAAGAGCTGGCCCACCGTCATGCCCATGGCCCCGGCGCCCACGCCCACGACTGACGAGCGCGCCTCGATCACTGGACAATGCCCGGCCCCGGCGGCGTAGAATGACGCTGGGGTGCCAGGGTGTGCCGCGCAGCGCGTGGCGGCCACCTGCTTGATGTACACGGCGCGAACATAGACGCTGGTTCAGCGAACGGACGCCAGTCGGCGACCGGCGCAGGAGGTAGGGGGACAAGTTGCCACGGGAGACGGGAAGCCCGGTCGCGCACGGTCTGCGCGGCGATGGTCGCCCGCCGAGATTTCGGCAGGGTGGGGCCGTCATCATCCTGGTCGCCGGGTTGCTGGCCTGCACGGTGTCCTCGGCGCAGACCTTCGACGACGCGGTGCAGGCTTATGACGCCGGCCAGTTCGCCCAGGCCGCGAAGATCTTCGAGCCGCTGGCCCAGCAGGGCCACGTGCTGTCCCAGTACAACCTCGGCCTGCTGTACGAGAACGGCCAGGGCGTGTCGCGTCGGCCGGACCTGGCGTTCTTCTGGTACCGGATGGCGGCGATGAACGGCAACGACGAGGCGCGTTACAACCTGGGCGGCCTGTACTTTCGCGGCGAGGGGGTGGAACGTTCCCTGCCGCAGGCCGAGTACTGGTGGACCGAGGCCGCCAATGCCGGGGATGCCAATGCCGCCTACAACCTCGGCGTGCTGCTGGCCGGCGACGGCAGTGACCGCGAGGCATTGCAGGCTTCGATGATCCGCCTCAAGCAGGCCGCCGACCAGGGGCATCCCCATGCCAGTGCCTTGCTGCAGGACTTCGCCCGCGTGGTCGACGCGCCGGAATCGCTGTTCTTCACCGCGGCGCCGGACGTGCCCGCCATCGAGACGCTGGCCATTCCCGGTGTGCGCGAGGCATTGGCGCCGCCGCCGCCCACACCGCCGCCGGTAACCACCGGCGATGCCAACGATCCCGACGATGCGCTGGTGCTGGGTCGCTTCTGGATCGATACCCAGCCGGCCAACCGCTACACCGTGCAGGTGGGCAGCTTCTTCGACGACGACGTTGCCTTGTGGTACCTGAAGAAATGGGGCTTCGGCGGACCCGGGGCCATCTACAGCCATCGTGGCGAATACCGCCTGGTGCTGGGTTCCTTCGCCTCCCGCTCCCTCGCCCGGGCCTTTCTTGCCCGGCTGCGCGAACATGTCGCCAGCACCAGTGACAAGCGCCAGGAGGTGACGCGCTTTTCCGCGGTGCAGGCCGAGCTCCGCGA
>CAYGJZ010000073.1:0-10949 GCA_964350265.1 uncultured Gammaproteobacteria bacterium
ACATCATGATCAACTACACGCCGTTCGGTCACTCCGACTGGCAGAGCATCGTCTCGGAGATCAAGAAGTTCGGCTCGGCGGGCAAGAAGACGGCGGTGGTCTCCACCATCAACGGTGACGCCAACGTGCCCTTCTACAAGGAGCTTGGCAACCAGGAAGTGTCCGCCGAGGACATCCCGGTGGTCGCCTTCTCGGTGGGCGAGGAAGAGCTCTCCGGCATCGACACCGCGCCCCTGGTCGGGCACCTGGCCGCGTGGAACTACTTCATGAGCGTACCGAGCGAGGCCAACGACGCATTCATCAGCGCCTGGCACGAGTTCATCAAGGACGAGGAGCGGGTCACCAACGACCCGATGGAAGCACACTACATCGGCTTCAACATGTGGGCGAAGGCGGTGGAGAAGGCGGGCACCACCGATCCGTCGGTGGTCCAGGACGCGTTGATCGGCGTTTCCGTGCCCAACCTGACCGGTGGCCTGTCCTCGATGGCGCCGAACCATCACATCACCAAGCCGGTGTTGATCGGCGAGATCCAGGACGACGGCCAGTTCGCGGTGGTCTGGGAAACGTCCGGCCTGGTGCTTGGCGACGAGTGGTCGGACTACCTGGACGGTTCGAAGGATCTCATCGCCGACTGGCGCGCACCGTTGTCCTGCGGCAACTACAACGTGACGACGGGGACGTGTTCCGGGCAGAACTACTGAACGACGAACCCGTGCGCACGCAGACAAGAACAATCCCGAAAGGCCTCCTGTGGTAGTTGGGGGCCGGCGTAAGGCCGGCCCCGTTTTTTACCGCCTTGTCGGGATCGACAGTCCTCCTGTGGTAGTTGGGGGCCGGACCGTAACTCGGCCGGCCCCGTTTTTTTGCCCCTTCTCTACAACGAGGCTTCTGTTTCCTCCCGTGGTCGCTGGGGGCCGATGGTGAAGACCTGGGCTATTCCCGGGGACCGGAACTGCGCTGATGGGCAAGTATATGACAAAAAAGCTACTGCGGCTCGCCATGGCCGCGCTGCTCCTGCTGGCCGGGGGTTCCGCCACCGGGGACACCGATCCGCGTCAAGCCAGCCTGGCCAAGCTCGGCGATCGCAGCTTCCAGGTGAAGGCCGCTGCCGTGGACGAGCTGGCGGCGACCCGCGACGACACCACGCGAGCGATTCTCTCGGCCCTGCTGGAGGGCGATCTGTACAACAACCGCAGGGACGACAACACGGTGATCGCGGAGAAGAGCGGCAGCGGCTTCGTCGCCCGTGATGCCCTAAGCGGTGCGCCGGCCGGCGAGTTTGGTCGACGAGACCTGCAAAAGATTACGATAAACAACAGTCTGCGAACGAAACTTCGGTCCATACTGGCGACCTTCGACATGGATTCGGCGGACCCGGCGCGACGCCTGGCATCGGTGCGCGAGGTGGCCGCCAGCATGAGCCGGGACACCGCCGGGCAACTGCGCGCGCGCCTGGGCGAGGAGGACGACGAGGACGTGCGCGGGGCCATTGCCCAGGCCCTGGCGCTGTTTGCACTGGACAACGGCACCCCGGCGGAGCGACTGGAGGCCGTGCCGCTCCTCGAGGCCAGCGTCGACCCGCTGGTGCGCTCACGCCTGTTGGCCGTTGCCGAAGCCACGGACGACGACGCGCTGCGCGAGCGGATCGCCCTCGGCGTGAACCGTATCGACTCGAAGCTGGCCGTCTACCGCTTCATCGAGACGCTGTTCTTCGGACTTTCGCTCGGCTCGGTGCTGGTGCTGGCCGCCATTGGCCTGGCCATCACCTTCGGCGTCATGGGCGTGATCAACATGGCCCACGGCGAGTTGATCATGCTTGGCGCCTATACCACCTACGTGGTGCAGCAGTGGCTGCCCGGACAGGCCGGGGTGGCGCTGGTCCTGTCCATACCGCTGGCCTTCGTCGTCGCCGGGTTGACCGGCATCGCCATCGAGCGCTGCGTGATCCGCTTCCTGTACGGACGACCGCTGGAAACCCTGTTGGCCACCTTCGGCATCAGCCTGATCCTGCAGCAGGCGGTGCGCAGCATCTTCTCGCCCTTGAACCGTTCGGTGGCCACCCCGGAGTGGATGTCCGGCTCGATCCAGGTCAACGAGGCGCTGTCGCTGACCGCGAATCGGCTGACCATCATCGTCTTCTGCCTGGTGGTGTTCGCGGTGTTGTCGCTGGTGCTCAAGCGGACCCGGCTGGGCCTGCAGGTGCGCGCGGTTTCCCAGAACCGGGAGATGGCGCGGGCCATGCGGGTGCCGTCTTCCCGCGTGGACGCGCTGACCTTCGGACTGGGAGCGGGCATCGCGGGCATTGCCGGGGTGGCGCTCAGCCAGTTGACCAACGTCGGACCCAACCTGGGCCAGTCCTACATCATCGACTCCTTCATGGTGGTGGTGTTCGGCGGAGTCGGCAACCTGTGGGGCACCCTGGTCGGCGGCATGAGCCTCGGCGTGCTGAACAAGTTTCTCGAACCCTGGGCCGGCGCCGTGCTGGCGAAGATCATCATCCTCGTGCTGCTGATCCTGTTCATCCAGAAGCGACCGCGCGGCCTGTTTCCGCAACGCGGCCGCGCAGCGGAGTCCTGAGCATGACCATGACCAAGAGATCCTGGCTGGACGGCGGCGATCGCGTCTTCCTGCTGGTGCTGGTACTGGCGGTGACCGCGGTGCTGGTGGGCAACCTGCTGATCGAGCCCGGCAGCACCCTGCATGTGTCCACCTATACCCTGACCCTGCTCGGCAAGTACCTGTGCTACGCGCTGCTGGCGGTGGCGGTGGACCTGGTGTGGGGTTACGTCGGCATCCTGAGCCTTGGTCACGGTGCCTTCTTCGCACTGGGCGGTTATGCCATGGGCATGTACCTGATGCGACAGATCGGCGAGCGCGGCGTCTACGGTCATCCCGTGCTGCCGGACTTCATGGTGTTTCTCGACTGGGACCGGCTGCCCTGGTTCTGGCATGGCATGGATTTCTTCCCCTTTGCCATGGCGATGGTGGTGCTGGTGCCCGGCCTGCTCGCCTTCGTCTTCGGCTACCTCACCTTCCGTTCGCGGGTCTCCGGTGTCTACCTGTCCATCATCACCCAGGCCATGACCTTTGCCCTGATGCTGGCATTCTTTCGCAACGAGATGGGTTTCGGCGGCAACAACGGCCTGACCGACTTCAAGGACCTGCTCGGTGCGCCGCTGCAGTCCGACGGTGTACGCACCGCCCTGTTCGTTGCCTCTGCGGTGGCCCTGGTGGCGGGCTTCCTGCTCTGCCGCTACATCGTCTCCACCCGGCTCGGACGTGTCTGCACGGCGATCCGGGACGGCGAGTCGCGCATTCGCTTTCTCGGCTACCGTCCCGAGAACGTCAAGCTGGCCATCTTCGTGCTCTCGGCCATGCTGGCCGGCATCGCCGGGGCGCTGTACGTGCCACAGGTCGGGATCATCAACCCCAACGAGTTCTCGCCGCTGAACTCCATCGAGATCGTGGTCTGGGTGGCGCTGGGTGGAAGGGGCACCCTGTACGGCGCGGTGGTCGGTGCGCTGGTGGTGAACTACTCGAAGAGCTACTTCACCGCCGCGCTGCCCGAAGTGTGGTTGTTCGCCCTGGGTGCCCTGTTCGTGCTGGTGACGGTGTTCCTGCCGCGGGGCGTGGCCGGGCTGCTGCGCAGGGGGCGGGTGCAATGAGCCTGTCCAGGAGCTTCCGCCGCTTCACCGATCGAACCCAGGTGTTTCCGGCCCTGGTGCCGGCCGAGGCGCGGCGACCGTCAGCGGACTGCGGCACCATCTTGTACATGGAAGGGGTCAGCGTGGCCTTCGATGGCTTCCAGGCGATCAACGACCTCAACCTGTTCATCGATACGGGAGAGCTGCGCTGCATCATCGGTCCCAACGGAGCCGGCAAGACCACCATGATGGACATCATCACCGGCAAGACGGCCCCCGACTCGGGTCGCGTGATCTTCGGCGAGCGAACCGACCTGCTTGCCCTGAACGAAGCCGATATCGCCCGCGCCGGCATTGGCCGCAAGTTTCAAAAGCCCACCGTGTTCGAGCACCACAGCGTGTTCGAGAACCTGGAGCTGGCGCTGGCCGGGGACAAGCGGGTGTGGTCGCTGCTCCGCGCGGCGATCGACGACGAGGCACGCGATCGCATCATGGAAGTCGTCGCCCTGGCCGGGTTGTCCGCGGTGGTGGACCGCGCCGCCGGCGATCTTTCCCATGGCCAGAAGCAGTGGCTGGAGATCGGCATGCTGCTGGTGCACGAACCGCTGCTGCTGCTGGTCGACGAACCGGTGGCAGGCATGACCCACCAGGAAATGGACAAGACCGCCGAATTGCTGACCGGGCTGGCCGGCCGGCACTCGGTGGTGGTGGTGGAGCACGACATGGACTTCGTCCGTTCCATCGCGCGCAAGGTCACCGTGCTGCACCAGGGTTCGGTGCTCGCCGAGGGCAGCATGGAGCAGGTACAGAACGATCCGCGGGTCATCGAGGTCTACCTGGGAGCCTGACATGCTGACCATCGACAAGCTGAATCTCTACCATGGCCAGAGCCATACCCTTCGCGACGTCGATCTCGAGGTGCCGGGCGGGCTGTGTACCTGCGTGATGGGCCGCAACGGGGTGGGCAAGACCACCTTGCTGCGTGCCATTCTCGGCCTGTCGGCGAGTCGTGGCGGCGACATCCACTTTCGTGGCGAACCGCTCACCGGTCCGGCCGAGCGCCGCAGTGCGCGCGGCATCGGCTACGTGCCGCAGGGCCGGCAGATCTTCCCGCTGCTGACGGTGGAGGAAAACCTCGACATCGGACTGACCACCCGCCCGCGCGGTCAGCGACGGCTGCCGTCGCGGATCTACGAGATGTTCCCGGTGCTGGCCGAGATGCGTCATCGCCGTGGCGGCGACCTGTCCGGCGGACAGCAGCAGCAACTCGCCATTGGCCGGGCACTGGCGCTGGAACCGGAGCTGCTGATCCTCGACGAGCCCACCGAGGGTATCCAGCCGTCGGTGGTGTCCGACATTGCCGACGTCATCGTGACGTTGAAGCAGGCCGGCCTGACGGTGCTGCTGGTGGAACAGAAGTTGCCCTTCGTGCGCAAGGTGGCAGACCGCTTCTCGATCATGGACCGGGGCAGTATGATGGCCAGTGGCGGCATCGAGACGCTGTCTGAATCCCTGATCCGAGAGTACCTGACCGTATGACCCGCCTCGCGGAGGTGGCCCCGGCCGCCTCGACGTTCCGCCGTTGGCCGGCATCGCTGGACATGCAGCTTGCCTGTCGCGATGGCCGCACCCGGCTGGTCGGTCGCCGACAGCGCGGGCCGCTGGCCTTGCAGCGGACGTTGTACCCGGAGGGCGATGTCGCCCACCTGGTCCTGCTGCATCCGCCCGGTGGTGTTGCCGGCGGCGACAGCCTGGACATCTCCCTCGCTGCCCGGGAGCGGGCCGCGGTGCTGCTGACCACGCCCGGGGCCACCAAGTTTTACCGCGGCAACGGCGTGGCCGCGCGCCAGCACCAGGAGATCCGCGCCATGGATGGTGCCGTCGAGTGGATGCCGCAGGAGAACATCTTCTTCGACGGTGCCAGCGTCTCCCTGTCCAGCGACTACCACGTCGGCGCCACCGGCAAACTGTGCGCGCTGGAGGTCCACGCCTTCGGCCGCGCGGCCTGCGACGAGCGCTTCGAGCACGGTGAGGTTGCCAGCCGCGTGCGCGTGCTCCGTGGCGAGCGCCTGCAACTGCTGGAAAGCGCCAGGATCGAGCCCGCCAACGGCCGCGGTACCGGTGCCGCTGGCCTGCGTGGGTACGGTGTCAGCGCACTGCTGCTGGCCATTCCCGCCACCCAGGACATGCTCGACGCGGTACGCAAGGTGATTGCCCGGGCCGGGTTCCCCTGTGCCGCGACGTTGCTCGACGACCTGCTGGTGCTGCGTTGTCTTGGCCAGGTGGTCGAAGAAGTGCGCGCCGTGCTGGTGGCGGCATGGACGACGCTGCGGCCGTCATTGCTTGGCCGCGAGGCGGTCGCGCCGCGAATCTGGCAGACCTGACCATGAGCCTCCCGGCCGAGAACAAGAGAACCATCCGATGGACCTGACACCACGAGAGAAAGACAAGCTGCTGCTGTTCACCGCTGCGCTGGTCGCCGAGCGCCGGCTGGCCCGGGGCTTGAAGCTCAACCATCCCGAGGCGGTGGCGCTGATCAGCGCCGCCATCCTGGAAGGTGCACGCGACGGGCGCACGGTGGCCGAGCTGATGGACTTCGGCCGCACCGTGCTCGACCGCGAGCAGGTCATGGACGGGGTGGCGGAGATGATCCACGAGGTGCAGGTGGAAGCCACCTTCGCCGACGGCACCAAGCTGGTGACCGTCCACGACCCGATTGCCTGATCCTGCGGAGCGATGCCATGAACCCTGGAGAAATCCTCGCCGCCGACGGCGAGATCGAGATCAACGCCGGCCGTACCACGCGTACCGTGACGGTGGCCAACACCGGTGACCGACCGATCCAGGTCGGGTCGCACTATCACTTCTACGAGGCCAACCCGGCGCTTTCCTTCCCGCGCGAGACGACACGCGGCTTTCGTCTCAACATCCCCTCCGGCACCGCGGTACGCTTCGAGCCGGGCCAGACACGCACGGTGGAGCTGGTCGACTTTGCCGGCGATCGGCACGTCTACGGTTTCAACGGCGCGGTGATGGGCGCGCTGGACGGTGCCGCGTGAGGAAGCTGTCGAGACAGGCCTATGCCGAGATCTACGGGCCCACCACCGGGGACCGCGTGCGGCTGGCGGATACCGACCTGGTCATCGAGGTCGAGCGCGACCATACCGTGTACGGCGACGAGGTGAAGTTCGGCGGTGGCAAGACCATTCGCGACGGCATGGGGCAGGGCCAGCGAAGCAGTGCCGAGGTGGTCGACGTGGTCATCACCAATGCGCTGATCCTCGATCACTGGGGCGTGGTCAAGGCCGACATCGGCATCAAGGACGGCCGCATCGCCGGCATCGGCAAGGCGGGCAATCCGGACACCCAGGCCGGGGTGGACATCGTCATCGGCGCCGCCACCGAGGCCATTGCCGGCGAGGGCATGATCGTCACCGCCGGCGGCATCGATGCCCATATCCACATGATCTGTCCACAGCAGGTGGACGACGCGTTGATGTCTGGTGTCACCACCATGCTCGGTGGTGGTACCGGGCCGGCCACCGGGACCAATGCCACCACCTGCACGCCAGGCCCGTGGAACATCCATCGCATGCTGCAGGCGGTGGAGGCGCTGCCGATGAACATCGGCCTGCTCGGCAAGGGCAATGCCAGCCTGCCGCTGCCGCTGGAGGAGCAGGTGCGTGCCGGCGCCATCGGCCTGAAACTGCACGAGGACTGGGGCACCACCCCGGCCGCCATCGACAACTGCCTGTCGGTGGCCGAGCGCTTCGACGTCCAGGTGGCCATTCACACCGATACCCTCAACGAGTCCGGCTTCGTCGAGCACACCCTGGCCGCGCTGCGCGGACGCACCATCCATACCTATCACACCGAGGGTGCGGGCGGCGGTCATGCCCCGGACATCATCCGCGCCTGCGGTCTCGCCAACGTGCTGCCGTCCAGTACCAATCCCACCCGGCCGTACACCGTGAACACGGTGGACGAGCACCTGGACATGCTGATGGTCTGCCATCACCTGGACCCGGGCATTGCCGAGGACGTGGCCTTTGCCGAGTCCCGCATCCGCAAGGAGACCATCGCCGCCGAGGACATTCTCCACGATCTTGGCGCCTTCTCGATGATCGCCTCCGACAGCCAGGCCATGGGGCGCGTCGGCGAGGTCATTACCCGTACCTGGCAGACCGCGCACAAGATGAAGGTGCAGCGTGGCAGCCTGGCGGAAGACCCGGCCCACCACGACAACTTCCGTGCCCGTCGCTACATCGCCAAGTACACCATCAACCCGGCCATCACCCACGGCATCGCCCACGAGGTCGGCTCGGTGGAGGTCGGCAAGCTGGCCGACCTGGTGTTGTGGAGGCCCGCCTTTTTCGGCGTCAAGCCGCAACTGGTGCTCAAGGGGGGCATGATCGCCGCCGCGCTGATGGGGGATCCCAATGCCTCCATACCGACGCCGCAGCCGGTGCACTACCGGCCGATGTTCGGTGCCCTTGGCCGGGCCCTGACGCATACCTGCGTGACCTTTGTTTCCGCCGCCGCCGACCAGGCCTGGCTGCGTGACGCCCTCGGACTCGCGCGGCCGCTGGTGCCGGTGGCGAACACCCGCGCCATCGGCAAGCCGGACATGGTGCACAATCATTACCAGCCGGACATCGCGGTGGACCCGCAGACCTACGAGGTGCGTGCCGATGGCGAGCTGCTGCACTGCGAACCGGCCACCGAGCTGCCGATGGCGCAGCGCTACTTTCTGTTCTAGGGCGATGATGATCCTGCGCAACACCACGGCAGTGGACGAATCGGTCAGCGGCCCGGTTCGCGGCGTCATCACGCTGACCTACGACCAGCGCACCCGCAGCCGCCTGCGCGCGCGCACCGACGATGGCCGCGACGTGGCATTGAACGTGGCGCGCGGCGGCGTGCTGCGTGACGGCGACCGGCTGGCCGACGAAGCCGGCCAGGTCTACCTGGTGCGTGCCGCGCCGGAACCGGTCTCCGCGGCCTATGCCGAGGATCCGCTGCTGCTGGCGCGATCCTGCTACCACCTCGGCAACCGGCATGTCGCCGTGCAGATCGATGCCGGGCGGGTGGCCTGGCTGGCCGACCACGTGCTCGACGAGATGGTGCGCGGGCTCGGCCTGGAACCGGTTGCCGAGCAGGCGCCCTTTGATCCGGAGGGCGGCGCCTACGGCCACGCCCACGGTGGGCACGGACACGATCATCACGGTGCGCACGGACATGACCACGGGCACTGAAGGTGGCCTGGCGCTGGTCCGGCTGTTGCAACTGGCCAGCCCGTCGCTGCCGGTGGGCGCCTTCAGCTACTCGCAGGGACTGGAAACCGCGGTGGAACTGGGCTGGGTGGACGGGGTCGATGCCTTTGCCGACTGGCTGGCCAGCCTGGTCGACGACAGCCTGGTGCCGCTGGAACTGGCGCTGCTGGCTCGTCTGCACCGGGCCGCGTCGGGCGGTGACGCCGATGCCTTCGAGCGCTGGACCGCGTTCCTTCTGGCGTCGCGGGAAACCCGCGAACTGCGCGAGGAGGAGTCCAGCCGCGGACGTGCCATGCGCCAGGTGCTCGATGCCGTGGGCATCGACATCGATCCGGCCTTCGCCTCCGTCATCGCCCGCAGCCAACTCGCCGGGCTGGCCTATGCCGGTGCCCGCTGGCACCTGCCCACCGACGAGCTGGTGCTGGCCCATGCCTTCGCCTGGCTGGAAAACGCGGTGATGGCCGGCATCAAGCTGGTACCGCTGGGCCAGTCCGCCGGGCAGGCGCTGCTGGCCCGCTTCGGCGGCGCGATGCCCGCACGGGTCGCGCGCGCCACCTGTCTTGCCGACGCCGAGCTCGGCGCCTCTTCGCCGGCGATGGCCATCGCCAGTAGTCTCCACGAAACCCAGTACACCCGATTGTTCAGGTCATGACATGAAAGCAAACACCAATCCCCTGCGTGTCGGCGTCGGCGGCCCGGTCGGCTCGGGCAAGACCGCGCTGATCGATGCCTTGTGCAAGCGCATGCGCGATCGCTACGACATCGCCGTGGTCACCAACGACATCTATACCCGCGAGGACGCCGACTTCCTGATCCGCAGCGAGGCACTGGACGCCGGGCGAATCCTGGGCGTGGAAACCGGTGGCTGTCCGCACACCGCGATCCGCGAGGACGCGTCGATGAACCTCGCCGCCATCGAAGACCTGGTCGAGCGGTTCGACGCCCTGGACATGGTCATCATCGAAAGTGGCGGAGACAACCTCAGCGCCACCTTCAGTCCCGAACTGGCCGACCTGACCCTGTATGTCATCGATGTCTGCGGGGGCGACAAGATTCCGCGCAAGGGCGGACCGGGCATTACCCGCTCGGATCTGCTGGTGATCAACAAGACCGACCTGGCCCCCTATGTCGGCGCCTCGCTGGAGGTGATGGACCGCGATGCCCGCCGCATGCGCGGCGAAGCTCCCTTCGTGTTCACCAACGTGCGCGCCGGCGAAGGCGTGGACACGGTGATGCAGTTCATCGTCCGCCAGGGCGTGCTCGACGCGGTCGATGCCTAGGACCCCGGGGTACTGATGGCGCGGCGAATGGCCGCCCGCGGTGCCTGCTGGTCGAAGCGGACCCGGTCGCCATCGACGATGACGCCCAGGGAGTGCCACAGCGCCTCGAGGTCGACGGCGAGGTTCTCGTGGCTGGCGCTCGCGTGCAGCGCGCTCAGCACGTCGGTGCCGGTGGCCGCGTCGGCCAGCGAGAGCAGGCCGGACAGCGGGAGGGCGTCACGATCGGGCGCTTCGACGATGGCGCGCAGCCCGTCGCGCAGCGAATGGCGGTTTGCCGTCTGTTCGCGAATGGCGATGTCGGCCAGCAGGCAGAACAGCGCGCCACCCCAGTAGACCCGTCCCAGGCGGCGGCTGCCGTCGAACCCGGTTTCCCCGGCCTGCGGCAGGCCGCGGGGCATGCCGCGGACGAAACCACCCCAGACGAAGGCTTCGTCGAGTTGCCCGGCGCGCAGCCGGGTGATGGATTCCAGGTAGGTGGACAGGCCTTCGGCCAGCCAGCGCTTGCCCACGGGCAGTTCCGGCAGGGCCAGGTGAATCATCTCGTGCACCAGGCGCCAGTCCCGCGCCAGCTCGGCCGCGCTGCTGTAGCTGCCCACGGCGAGGGTGATGCGGGGTCCGTCGATGCTGGATGCGGCACCGCCCAGGGTGCCGCCGCCGGGGAAGAAGGACAGCTCGACGCGGGCGTCCGGGACCGGGAAGCGCCCGTAGTAGGCCGCCACCACCTCGGCGCTGCCGCGCAGCCAGTCGAG
>CAYGJZ010000073.1:11049-19958 GCA_964350265.1 uncultured Gammaproteobacteria bacterium
ATGCTGGAGTCGGCGCACTCCATGCGCTGCGCGCCGGCGGTGTTGGCGGCGCCGTCGATGGCGCCGCCGAGCCAGGACAGCCCGGCCACCACCCGCTCGCGGATCACTGGCGCGCGGGCACCGATGCCGCCGGTGAACACCAGCGCATCGATGCCGCCGAGGGCGGCCGCCAGCGAACCGCACTCGCGCACGATGCGGTAGACGAACAGGTCCACGGCGAAGCCGGCGCGCGGGTCGTCGCTGGCCAGCAGCACGCGCATGTCGTGGCTGATGCCGGAAACGCCGGCCAGTCCGGCGCGTTGGTAGAGCATGCGCTCGACACCGTCGGCGTCGCCGCCGTGGTCGCGGATCAATTGCAGGACCAGGCCAGGATCGAGGGCGCCGCAGCGGGTGCCCATGACCAGCCCGTCGAGGGTGGAATAGCCAAAACTGGTGGCGATGCTGCGTCGATGGCGCATGCCGCACAGGCTGGCGCCGTTGCCCAGGTGGGCCACCACCACGCGCTGGTCGGCACGTTCGCCGAGCACCTCGCCAAGACGCGAGGCGACGTACTCGTAGGACAGGCCGTGGAAGCCGTAGCGGATGTAGCCGCGCCGGGTCAGGTCGGCGGGCAGCCCGTAGCTGCGCACGATGTCGGCCTGGCCGGCGTGGAAGGCGGTGTCGAAGCAGGCTACCTGTGGCAGCTTCGGCTGCATCTTCTTCAGCAGGTGGATGGCGCGCAGGTTGGCCGGCAGGTGCAGCGGCGCCAGTGGCACCAGCGCGTCCATGCGGGCCAGCGCGGCGTCGTCCACCAGGCGGGGCGCGGTGAACTCCACGCCGCCGTGGACCACCCGGTGGCCGGCGCCGACGATGCGCGCCAGCAGTCCTCGCTGGTCGAGCCACTGGAACAGGCAGGACAGGGCGGCCTGCTGGAAGTCGCGGCCGGCCAGCGTGTCGCGCAGGTCCTCGCCGGCATCGTCCTCGATGACGATGGTCGACGATTCACCGAGCTGCTCGGCATGGCCCTGGATGCGAGGTTCCAGGTTGGCAGGGTCGTACAGGGCGAACTTCAGGCTGGAAGAGCCGGCATTCAGAACCAGCAGCAACTCGGTCATGGCATGGCCCGGCCCGCGCCGCGCGGGCGCTGGGCGGTTGTGGAGTGAATCATTCGGTGAGCGCGGTGATGCCCGGGTCGCCTTCAGGCAACCCGGTCACCCGGTTCTTGTCCGGCGAAGAAGGCGTCGAGGTTGTCCAGGGCGCGGAATCCCATCGCGTCGCGGGTCTGGAAGGTCGCGCTGCCGATGTGCGGCAGCATGAAGACGTTCTCGTGCTCGGCGAAGCGCGGGTTGCCGCCCGGCTCGGTGGCGAAGCAGTCGAGCCCGGCGGCGGCCACCTTGCCGGATGCCAGGGCGTCGAGCAGGGCGTCTTCGTCCACCAGCGCGCCGCGGGCGGTGTTCACCAGCACGCAGCCATGGGGCAGGGCGTCGAATGCCGCGGCGTTCATCAGTCCACGCGACTCGGCGGTGGCCGGGCAGTGCAGCGAAAGGAACTCGGACACCGCCAGCAGCGAGGCCAGCGACTCGTGGTAGATGGCGCCGGCCTCGCGGTCTTCAGGCAGGCGGCTGCGATTGTGGTAGTGCACCTCCATCTCGAAGCCGCGGGCGCGCCGGGCCATGACCTGGCCGACCTTGCCCATGCCGACGATGCCCAGGCGCTTGCCGGTGACCTGGTGTCCGACCATGAAGGACGGGCTCCACGAGGTCCAGTTTCCACTGCGCACCAGGCGATCGCCCTCGGCGGCGCGACGCGCCGCGCCGAGCAGCAGCAGCATGGCGATCTCGGCGGTGGCGTCGGAAAGCACGTCCGGGGTGTTGGTGACCACGATGCCGCGCTGGCCCAGCGCCGGCAGGTCGCAGTGATCGACGCCGACGGAGTGGTTGGCAATGATCTTCAGCCTTCCGTCGAGGCGGGCCACCAGTTCGGCGCTGAACACCTCCGAGTGGCAGGGCAGGATGGCGTCGACCCGGCGGCTCATCTCGACGATGTCGTCGGCGCTGGCAAGCCTGTCGTCCGGGTTGAGAATCACCTCGTAGTCACGCATCGCGCGCTGCTCGGTGTTGTCGGACAGCTTGCGGGTAATCCACAACACCGGCCGGGGAGAATCCTTGGGCATGGGTCTTCCTTACGTTGTCAGTCGCGACGTCGAACGCACTCGTCGTAGAAATCGTAGACCAGCATCGCCAGCACCGAGGCGACGATGATGCTGAACGGCAGGCCGCCGACCACGCCGGCGAAGCCCGAGGAAATGCTCACCGCGAGACCGATGACGAAGGTTGCCATCAGTGCCACGCCGATGGCGGCGGTCAGCATGCGGATACCACTGGAAAGCATGACTTGTTCTCCGGATGGGGTTGGGTCAGTTGCCAAGCTGCCCGAGCAGCCAGCGGCAGGTGCGCAGCAGTCGATCGTCTGCCTGTGCCGCACCGACCAGCTGCACGCCGATGGGCAGACCGTGTGCACCTTGAAGCAATGGTAGCGAAATGCACGGCAGTCCACAAAGCGTCCAGGTCACGCAGCAGACCGGGTCGCCGGTGCCGTCTTCGAACAGCGGCGCCTCGCCGAGGGCGGACGGCGTGACGATGGCATCGTAGTCGTGGAAAAATTGCTCGAACCAGGTGATGGCGGCGCCGCGAACGTCGAGGGCTTCGCGATACTCGGCCTCGCTCCGCCGTGCAGCCTGCTCGAGTCCGGCGCGGGTCAGTGGTCCGAGTTGCTCCCGGTGTCGTTGGTACAACCCGCCGAGGCAGCGGTAGATCTCGAACTCGTAGATGACCTTGTGACACTGCAGCAGCGCGGCAAAGCTGCGCGGCGCCTCGATGCGCTCGACGTGTCCGCCGAGGGCCTCCACCAGCTCGTCGCTGCCGGCCACCAGGTCGTCGGCATAGCGCTCCGCGTAGGGCATGTCGATCCAGGCCAGTGTCGGTGGCACGGGAACCTCGGCACGGTAGCCGTCGAGCATCCGTGGACGGGGTTCGGGCTGACTGTGGCCATCGGCGGCATCGTAGCCGGCCAGCACGTCGGCAAGCCATGCCACGTCGCCGGCATCGAGGCCGAAGACACCGACCTGGTCGAGGGTCGGCGAGGTCTCGAACAGTCCGCGACGGGAGATGATGCCGCGCGACGGCTTGAAGCCGTAGACACCGCAGTACGATGCCGGCCGGATGACGGAACCACCGGTCTGGCTGCCCACCGCCAGCGGCACGTGACCGGCGGCGACGGCGGCCGCGGAGCCACTGGAGGAACCCCCCGGGCTGTGGGCATGGTCATGGGGATTGCGGGTGGCGGCGGGTTGTATCCAGGCAAGCTCGGTGGACACCGTCTTGCCGAGGATCACCGCGCCGGCGCCACGCAGTCGCTGCACCAGCGCGGCATCGTCATCGGGCTGCCGGCCGGCATGGATGCTGCTGCCGATGGCCGTGGGCAGATCGGCAGTGTCGATGTTGTCCTTCAAGCCCACCGGGATGCCGTGCAGGTCGCCCACCGACCGACCGAGTCGTCGCAGCTCGTCCATGCGCCCGGCGCGTTGCCGCGCCGTCTCCCGGTCGAGGCAGGCCCAGGCGCCGATGGTCGACTCGCTGGCGTCCACCTGTTGCAGGCAGGCGTCGAGCAACTGCTCGGCGCTGGCCGAGCCGCTGGCGATCCGCGCCAGCCAGTCCCGCGCCGTGGTGGCCTTGTCCATGCTCATCGATGCGGTTCCGGGCTAGGGCACGTAGGGGCCGAACAACTGGTCGGGCAGCCACAGCGCGATCCCCGGGAACATGTACATCAGGAACATGCAGAAAATGACGATGCCGAGATAGGGCATGATGCCCTTGAAAATCTGCACCAGTTCGACCTGGCCTTTCAGCACGCCCTTGAGATAGTAGGCAGACATTGCCATCGGCGGCGTCAGGAAGGAGGTTTGCAGGTTCAATGCCACCAGCATGGCGAAGAAGTAGGGGTTGACGCCGAAGGTGTCCAGCATGGGCAGGAAGATCGGCACGAAGATGATCAGGATCTCCGACCACTCCAGCGGCCAGCCGAGCAGGAAGATGATCAACTGCACGATGATCAGGAACTGCCAGGGCTGCAGGTCCAGTGCCAGTACCCAGTGCTCGATGATGTCGTGCCCGCCGAGATAGGAGAACACCGAGGCGAAGGTCCAGGAACCGACGAACATCCAGCACACCATGGCGGTGGCCTTGGCGGTCAGGAACACCGACTCCTTGACCTTCTGCCAGCTCAGGGAGCGGTAGAGCACCGCCAGCACCAGGCCACCGAGGGCGCCCATGGCAGCGGCCTCCGCCGGGGTGGCCAGGCCGCCGAGGATGGAGCCGAGCACCAGCATGATCAGCACGGTCAACGGCACGAAGGAGGTCAGCAGCGCCAGGTAGATCTCCGAGTTCCGGTACTCGCGATCCTGCGGGGGCTTCGGCGCGATGGCGGGGTTCAGCCAGACCCGGAAGATGACGTAGACGATGTACATGCCGGCCAGCAGCAGGCCGGGAAACATGGCCGCCGCGTACAGGCGCAGCGGCGAGAGCTCGGCGATGGCGGCGTAGACGATCAGCATGATCGACGGCGGAATGAGAATGCCCAGGGTGCCGCCCGCGCAGATCACGCCGGCGCTGAAGTCCTTGCGGTAGTGGGCATTGGCCATGGCCGGGAAGGCGAGCAGGCCCATCAGCGTGACCACCGCGCCGACGATGCCGCTGGCGGTGGAGAAGACCGCGCAGGTGATCAGCGCGGCGATAGCCATCGATCCGGGCAGGTTGCGGGCGGCAAGCTGCAGCGAGCTGAACAGCCGGTTGACGATGTTGGCGCGTTCGACCACGTAGCCCATGAACAGGAACAGGGGGATGGCGACCAGGGTATCGTTCTCCATCACCGAGTAGGTGTTCTGGTTGAGCAGGTAGAAGATGCGGTTGTTGAGGGCGTCGGCGACGGTCTGGATCGAGCCGGCGTCGTAATAGGCGTAGTAGCCGAAGCCGACACCCATGGCAAGCAGGGTGAAGGCGATGGGAAAGCCGAGCATCACCAGTACGATGAACAGGCTCAGCATCAGGATGGCGACTTCCGGGTTGGTCACGTCGGCGGTTCCTGTCGTTGTGTTGTCGTAGGGACTTCGAAGGCGGCGCGCGCTGCGCTACACGCCGGTGCCCGGCTTGTTGCCGGCGATCAGGGATTCCTCCGTTTCGCGAACGTCCTTCAGCCTTTCCATCCACACCCCGGTTCGAATTGCCCGCCAGCAGCGCAGGCACTCGGAAATTCCCTGCAGGATGAGCAGGACACCGGCCAGCGGAATCAGCGTCTTGAAGAAGTACACCTGGATGCGTGCCGGCGAGTTCCAGCTCACTTCCTTGTAGCGCCAGGAGTCCGAGGCGATCTCCGCGCCGAACCAGAACAGGGCCAGCATGCCCGGAAAGAAGAACAGGATGTAGAGAATGAAGTCGAGGGTGGCCTGCACCTTGACCGGGAAGAAACGATACAGCACGTCGCCGCGTACGTGGCTGTCCTGGGCCAGGGCATAGGGCCCGGCCATCAGGAACAGTGCCCCGTACATCTGCACCATCATGTCGAAGGCCCATACCGTCGGTGCGTTGAGCACGTAGCGGACGAACACTTCGTAGGAAACCGAGAAGGTCAGGATCAGGATGCACCAGCCGAAGGCACGGCCGGTCCACACGCTCAGGTTCTCGATGGCGTAGATGATTCTCTGCACCATGCTCTATCCCCCTTGGGGTCGCGTTGAACGAAAGCGGGGACCACGATCGGTCCCCGCATTTTCTGTTGTTCCTGCGATCAGGCCGTTCAGCCGTAGTAGTGCTTGTAGGCCAGCTTGTAGTCCGGCTGGTTCAGGTTGAGGTAGTTCATCACCGTCTTGGCATAGGCCTTCTGCGAGTCGATGACCTTGGCAAAGAAGGCGTCTTCCGACGAGATGCGCTCGATGACCTTGTCCCAGGCGGTCAGCTGGTCGGCCATGACGCCATCCGGGGTGCGGTAGACGTTCACGCCCTGCTCGGTCTGCAGCTTGACCAGGTCATCGGCATAGCGCTGGGTGTTGTGCCAGTAGAAGTTGGAGTTCTCCGCTTCCGAGGCATACTTGAGAATCGCCTTCAGTTCGTCCGGCAGGCTGTTGTACTTGTCCTTGTTGAAGGTGATCTCGAAGAACTCCTGGGACTGGTGGAAGCTCGCCAGGTGATAGTGCTTGGACACGTCCTGCATGCCGAAGTCGCGATCGGAGGTGGGGTTGTTGAACTCCGCCGCGTCGATCAGGCCGGACTTCATGGCCGGCTGGATCTCGCCGCCGGGCAACTGCACCACCGACATGCCCATCTCCAGCAGCACGTCCGCGGCCAGGCCGACGGTACGGTACTTCAGGCCCTTCATCTGCGCCGCGTCGGTGATCTCTTCCTTGAACCAGCCAAGGGGCTGTGCCGGCATCGGGCTGTTGAAGAAGCTGACCAGGTTCAGGCCGAGGTTGGCCATCAACTCGTCGAACAGCTCCTGGCCTCCGCCGTAGTGCACCCAGCCGAGCACTTCCTGGCTGGACCAGCCGAAGCAGGGCCCGGTGCCGAACAGCGATGCCACCGGCGACTTGGAGTACCAGTAGGCGGGCACGTAGTGGGCGGCGTCGAGTACGCCTCGGTGCACCGCGTCCTGCATCTGGCTGGTCTTTACCACCGAGTCCACCGGCAACAGCTCGATGGTCAGGGCGTCGCCGGCCATGGCGTTGACGCGGTCGACATAGGACTGGGCGTTCTCCAGGAAGATGCCGCCGCCCCAGGCCGCCTGCATCTTCAGGGTTACCGGTGCGGCGGTGGCAATGGCCGGTGCGCCGATCGTGCCGGCGGCGGTGGCGGCCACCGCCGTGCCCTTGAGGAATTTCCGTCGTGAAGGGTTGTTTTTCATCTCGACCTCCTAGTGGTTTCTTTTATATTGCGCGGAAAGCGAAACTAGAGTACTCCAGTTTGAATTGTGCGGGCAAGAAAGCACAATGGCCCGGATGCGCCCGCGAAATGGCGTGGCGGTGACGCGGGAAACAGCCGGCAGGCGGCTGGATTCGGCGGCCCAGGGGTCGTCGGAGACGGCGAACAGGGGGGCGGCGTGGACCGCCGCCCGTGTTGGCGGCGGAACTTTCGATTTCACCATGCAAAAAGCGCAGGGTGCCGGGCGGACCCGTTACGGGTCGAGGACGACCTCCACGAGGCAGCCGAACTCGCGCGGAAAGTCCACCGAGACGCGTGCATGCACCGCGCCCTGGCGGTCGAAGAAGCGCTGGCTCCTGCCCAGGGTGAAGACGCCTTCATGCCAGATGTCGGGGTGGATGTAGAGACCGCGGCTGCCGTCGAAACGCAGGCAGACGAAGTCGGCCGGGGTGACGTCGTCGCCGGGCAGGGCCACCGGCACCACGTAGGGCACGCGATCCAGGGGAAAGAAGACCTGGCCACCATCCGGGTGGTAGTTGGCATGCCAGAGCAGGATGCGCTCCGGGGTGGTCGCCTCGCCCTCGCAGGCGATGGCCGGGTCCCGCCCATAGCCGATCACGTAGTGTCCGCCGACCGCGTCGTTGCGGCCGTAGAGGATGTCGCCGCGCCACTCGCTGTGGAACACGCCCTCGGTGGTGCCGGCCTCGTCGCCGGTGTCCGGGTCCACCGGCCGTCGTCCCTGGGCCGGCCAGCGGCGAATCTCCACGGTCACCTCCTCCGGGTCGTCGACCAGGCAGCCGAACGGTGCCACGGTTTCCTCGGTGGCGTCGATCAGCGGGATGCGTACCCGCGGCAGGTTGGGGGCGATGCCGGGGTTCAGGTAGTTCGGGGCGGTTGCGGTGTCGGCCATCTTCCTCGGCTCTCGGTGCGGGTTGGGTACGGGTTCGCCGGGTCCGGGCCATGAAGAAATCTTCACCGATCCATGACGAGGATTCGTTTGTGGCGCGGGTGGCGGAAACCTATAGTACGCCGGACCGTCATGCACGGTCCAATATCCACCGTTGCCAGTCGAGACCGAGGTCTCACGGAGCTGATCATGTCTTCCCTGTACGTGCTGTACGACAACCCGGAACTGAACCTTCGCGCCCGGCGTCCGGCGCCGCTGCTGCCGTTGATTCGACGGGTGCTGGCCGAAGTTCGCCGCTTCCGCCGTGCGCGCGCCACCGCCAACCAGCTGCACCGCATGCCCGACTACCTGTTGCGGGACCTGGGCATCGAGCGCGGCCAGATCGACAGCGTCGCGCGGAGCATGTCGGCACGATAGACCTGCCGCTGCAGGCGGACAAGAAAAGCGCGGCCTTAAGGGCCGCGCTTTTTTTTCGTCCGCGTTCCCCGGCGGGCCGGGTCAGCCGGCCGCCTTGGCCTCGGCGCGGCGCGCGTAGAGAATGAACTCGGTGTAGCCATTGGCCTGGGAGCGCCCCTTCAGGGCCAGGTCCAGGGCGGCCTGGAAGGGAATGCTGCTGTCCGGGTCGGTGCTCATCGGCCGGTAGGCCGGGTCGGCCGCGTTCTGCCGATCCACCACCGCCGCCATGTCCAGCATCGCCGCGCGCACCCGTGCCTCGTCGAGCAGACCGTGGTGCATCCAGTTGGCGATGTGCTGGCTGGAGATGCGCAGCGTCGCGCAGTCCTCCATCAGGCCAACGTTGTTGATGTCCGGTACCTTGGAGCAGCCCACGCCCTGGCCGACCCAACGCGCCACGTAGCCGAGAATGCCCTGGGCATTGTTGGCCAGTTCCCGGCTGACCAGTTCGTCCGGCAATTCGCGTTCCGGCTCCAGCAGCGGCAGGGTCAGGATGTCGTCCACCGAGGCGGCTTCGCGGTCGGCCAGTGCCTGCTGGCGCGCGGACACGTCCAGCATCAGGTAGTGCAGGGCATGCAGGGTGGCGGCGGTGGGCGAAGGCA
>CAYGJZ010000074.1:0-19696 GCA_964350265.1 uncultured Gammaproteobacteria bacterium
TCGCCGAAGATGACCGTGCGCGGGCACTTGTAGCGGGCGAGGTTGTCGCGGCACCAGTGGATGACCTGCTGCTCGTCGAGGCGGCTGCCTTCGCGGGCGTGGACGAAGGCGCAGGGGGTTTCGCCCCACTTGTCGTCGGGCCGGGCGACCACCGCGGCCTCGATGATGTCGGGGTGGCGGTAGAGGGCGTCCTCGACCTCGATGGAGGAGATGTTCTCGCCACCGGAGATGATGATGTCCTTGGAGCGATCCTTCAGCTTCAGGTAGCGGTCGGGGCACATCACGCCGAGATCGCCGGAGTGGAACCAGCCGCCGGCGAAGGCCTCGGCGGTGGCGGTGGGGTTCTTCAGGTAGCCCTTCATGACGATGTTGCCGCGGAACATCGCCTCGCCCATGGTTTCGCCGTCGCCCGGGACCTGCGCCATGGTTTCCGGGTCGATGACTTCCAGCCCGTCGAGGACGTGGTAGGGCACGCCCTGGCGGGACTTCTGCACGGCCCGGGCATCGTCGTCGAGGGCGTCCCAGGCCTCGTGCCAGGCGCACATCACCGCCGGGCCGTAGGTTTCGGTGAGGCCGTAGACGTGGGTCATGTGGAAGCCCTCGCGTTCCATCCGCGCCAGCACCGAGGCCGGCGGCGGCGCGGCAGCGGTCATCACGTGCACCGGGTGGGAGAAGGTTCGGCGCTGTTCGGCGCTGGCGTTGATGACCATGCCGAGCACCACCGGGGCGCCGCAGAAGTGGGTCACGCGGTGCTCGGCGATGGCATGGAAGATTTCCCCGGCCTCCACCTTGCGCAGGCAGACGCTGGTGCCGGCCACCGCCGCCAGTGTCCACGGAAAGCACCAGCCGTTGCAGTGGAACATGGGCAAGGTCCACAGGTAGACGGGGTGATGGCCCATGTTCCAGCCCACCGCGTTGCTCATCGCGTTCAGGTAGGCGCCACGGTGGTGGTAGACCACGCCCTTGGGGTTGCCGGTGGTGCCGGAGGTGTAGTTCAGCGAGATGGCGTCCCACTCGTCGTCGGGGCGGCGCCAGGCGAAGCCGGCGTCGCCGCCGGCGAGCAGGGACTCGTAGTCGGTTTCGCCGATACCCGGGCCCTGGTCGGGTTCGTCCTCGATGTCGATCACCAGCAGGCTGCGCCCGCACTTTGCCATGGCCTCGGCCGCCAGCGAGGAGAGGGCGGTGTCCACCAGCAGCACCCTGGCCTCGCCGTGGTCGAGGATGAAGCCCACCGAGTCGGCGTCGAGCCGGGTATTGATGGTGTTGAGCACGGCACCGCACATGGGTACGCCGAAGTGGGCCTCGAACATGGCCGGGGTGTTCGGCGCCAGTATCGCCACGGTGTCGCCCTCGCCGATGCCGGCGCCGGCCAGCGCCGAGGCCAGTTGCCGCGCGCGATCGAAGGTCTCGGCCCAGGTCTGTTGCCGCTCGCCGTGGATGATGGCGACGTGGTCCGGGTAGACGCGGGCGGCCCGTTCGAGGAACACCAGCGGCGTCAACGGAGTGAAATTGGCCGGATTCTTCTCCAGCCCGTCGCGGTAGATGTTCGGCTTCGGCATCGGTGGCTCCCGTGGTCGATGCCGCCGATTATCACAGAAAAGCGCCGGGATACGCCGCATCCCGGCAGGGCGGGGGGCGGGCGGCGGTGTCGGCGCCGTGTCCGTCGCCCTTGCAATTCCGTGCGCCGGAAAATACCATTGTGCAATGCACAAAAACCGGAATACCGCCAGTCATGAGTGAAAAGAGCAAACCGTCGAACGGCGCCGACCTCGATGCCCTGACCCGCCAGTGGATGGACCTGTGGACCCAGGGTGCCGAGACCATGACCAACCTGTGGGGCGGCATGTTGCCGGGGATGACGGCACCCTTCGCCACGCCCATGGAGCACTGGCAGAAGATGGCACACGACATCGCCGATGCCTCCATCGACGCCACCTCGCTGAACGCCGCGCAGGTGAAGATGTGGCAGGACTCGATGAAGCTGTGGGCCGGCATGCTGTCCGGGGAAGGCGGCGAGGCGGTGATCGCCCCGGAGCGGGGCGACCGGCGTTTCCGTTCCGAGCGCTGGAACGACGGCTCGGTGTTCGACTTCCTCAAGCAGTCCTACCTGCTCGCCTCGCGCTACATCGAGGACGTGGTCGGCGCGGTGGAAGGCCTCGACGACAAGCGTGCGCGGCAGCTCGCCTTCTATGCCCGCCAGTACGCCGACGCCATGTCGCCCACCAACTTCGCCATGACCAACCCGGACGTGCTGAACGAGACGGTGGCGCAGAACGGACAGAACCTGGTGCGTGGCCTGAACAACATGCTCGAGGACCTGAAGAAGGGCGAGGGCAAGCTGCGCATCTCGATGACCGATACCGATGCCTTCGAGCTCGGTGTCAACGTTGCCACCAGCCCGGGGCAGGTGGTGTTCCAGAACGACCTGATGCAGCTGATCCAGTTCGAGCCGGCCACCGAGAAGGTGTTCAAGCGGCCGCTGCTGGTCATCCCGCCGTGGATCAACAAGTACTACATCCTCGACCTGCGCGAGGAGAACTCCTTCATCCGCTGGCTGGTGTCGAAGGGGCACACGGTGTTCGTGGTGTCCTGGGTCAATCCCGATGCCTCGCTGTCCGACAAGGGCTTCGAGGACTACCTGCTGGAAGGGCCGGTGGCTGCACTGGATGCCATCGAGGAGGCCACCGGGGAGTCCTCGGCCAACGTCATCGGCTACTGTCTCGGTGGTACCCTGCTGTCGGCGCTTGTGTCCTACAACCAGTCCATCGGCGACGAGCGGGTCAAGTCGGCCACGTTCTTCACCTCGATGATCGACTTCTCCGAGCCCGGCGACCTGGGTGTCTACATCGACGAGATGCAGCTCGCCTCGCTGGAACAGAAGATGGACGATCAGGGCTTCCTGGAAGGCTCGGACATGGCCAATGCCTTCAACATGCTCCGTTCCAACGACCTGATCTGGTCCTTCGTCATCAACAACTACCTGATGGGCAGGGACCCGGCCGCCTTCGACCTGCTGTACTGGAACTCCGACTCCACCCGCATGCCCGCGCGCATGCACCGCGAGTACCTGCGCAACATGTACCTGGAGAACGTCTTCAAGGAGCCCGGTGGCATGACCCTGAACGGCGTCGACATCGACGTGTCCAGCATTCGCACGCCGTCGTACTTCCTGTCCACGGTGGAAGACCACATCGCGCCGTGGGTGGCGACCTACATGGGCGCGCAGTTGTTCCAGGGGCCGGTGAAGTTCGTGCTCGGCGGTTCCGGCCACATCGCCGGCGTGGTCAACCCGGAGGGTTCGGGCAAGTACGGCTACTGGACCCGCGCCGGCAAGCTCAGCGTGCCGGCAGAGCAATGGCTGGAGACCGCCAAGCGCAACGAGGGAAGCTGGTGGCCGGACTGGCAGCGCTGGGTGAAGCGCCACGCGGGCACCGAGGTGGCCGCGCGCACGCCGGGTGCGGGCAAGCTGAAGGTGATCGAGGCGGCGCCGGGCTCCTATGCCAAGCGCCGACTGGACAGCGACAAGCCGGGAAGCTGCCTCGGCGGCTAGGACGCCGCGTCGGCTCGGCTAGCGGCCGAGGCCGGCGCGTTCCATGGCGGCGTCGATGCGTGCGCGGGTGGCCTCGGTCAACGGCACGATGGGCAGGCGGCAGGTGTCGGCGCACAGGCCCAGCCTGGCCACCGCGTACTTCGCACCCGCCGGACTCGGCTCGGCGAACAGCGCCTCGTGCAACGGCATCAGCCGGTCCTGGATCGAGAGCGCGGCACCGAAATCCCCCGACTGGCAGGCGGACTGCATCTGCGCGCACAGCGCCGGCGCGACGTTGGCGGTCACCGAGATGCAGCCCCGGCCGCCACTGGCATTGTAGGCCACCGCGGTGGCGTCCTCGCCGGACAACCAGGAAAACTCCCCCTCGATGCGCACCCGCTCACGGCCGGGTCGGCCAAGATCGCAGGTGGCATCCTTCACGCCGACGATGCGTGGCAGCTTCGCCAGTCGCACCAGCGTGTCCACGTCCACCCCGACCACGCAGCGCGGCGGGATGTTGTAGATGATGATGGGCAGCTCGCAGGCATCGTGTACCGCCTTGAAGTGCTGGTACATGCCTTCCTGGTTGGGGCGGTTGTAGTAGCCGGCCACGTGCAGCAGGGCGTCGGCGCCGACGCTTTGCGCGTGGCGACTGAAGTCGATGGCCTCGCGCACGCTGTTGGAACCGGCGCCGGCGACCACGGGCAGTCGCCCGGCCACCGTCTTCACCGTCAGCTCCACCACCCGCTTGTGCTCGTCGTGGCCAAGGGTCGGCGACTCGCCGGTGGTACCCACCGGCACGATGCCGTGGGTACCCTGGTCGATGTGCCAGTGGATCAGTCGAACCAGTGCGTCCTCGTCCACGGCATCGCCGTCGAACGGGGTGATCAATGCCACGTAGGATCCTGTGAACATGGTGCATGTACCGTTGGGTTCGGCCGGCCGGCGGAAACAAAAAACCCCCGGCTGCGTTCAGGTAACGGCCGAGGGTTTAGGGGATCGACGATGCGCGTCCGGACCTGGCGTTACCCTCTCGGGCAGGCGTGTTTGCGGGCAAACGGTTTGTTCCGTTTGGCCAGGTCAAGTGTGTAGGCAACGTCGCGCATGGCGCTGCGGATATTTGCAGATTCACGAGAACGGTGTCAAGAAGCCCGCGGCCTGTGCAGCGGCGCCGCCGGCCGGTTGGCGTCGGCGTAGGCGGCCAGCACCTCGTCGGTGGCGCCGAGCATGCGCACCGCGCCGTGCTCCAGCCAGAGGATGCGATTGCACAGCTTCTCCACCTGGGCGAGGCTGTGCGAAACCAGCACCACGGTCTGCGCCGAGGCGATGCGCCGGGTGATGGCTTCTTCCGCTTTCTCGCGGAAGACCGGATCGCCGACGCTGAGAGCCTCGTCGATGAGGATCACGTCCGGCCGGATCATCAGGGCGATGGAGAAGCCAAGCCGCATGCGCATGCCGGTGGAGTAGATCTTCACCGGCTCGTGCACGTAGTCGCCGAGCTCGGAGAACGTCGCCACCTGTTCACGTTGTGCCAGCGCGGTGTCGCGGCTGGCACCGAGCAGCATCGCCGAGAGCACGATGTTGTCCATGCCCGACAGTTCCGCGTCGAAGCCGATGGCCAGCGACAGCATGGCGATGCTGGCGTTGCCGGATTCCACCCGCCCCGAGTCCGGGGTGAATACCCCGGCCAGCAGGCGCAGCAGGGTGGACTTGCCGCTGCCGTTGCGGCCGATCACGCCGAGGGTTTCGCCGCGTTCCACCGTGCAGCTCACATCGCGCAGCACCGGTATGCGGTCATGGCGGAAGAAGCCGCGGCGTATGCGGAAGGCGAGGGAAACCCCGGCCAGGCGGATGAGGGCGTCGTCGACCACGGCTACTGCATGACCAGTCGCGAGTAGCGGCCGTGCTGGCGGTGCAGCAGGGTGCTGCAGGCGACGATCACCAGGCAGGAGAAGACGAAGATCCAGCCAAGCCGCATCCAGTCCGGCTGCGCCGCGTACATCAGCACCTCGCGGTAGCTGTTGATCAATACCGCCATCGGGTTGAGCAGGAACCAGTCCACCAGGTCTGCGCGCACGATGTCCTGGTAGCGGTAGAAGATGCCCGAGGCGAACATCAGCAACATCATGCCGGTGGCGATGATGAAGCGGAAATCCGGCAGCGCCGGCACGATGCAGGCAACCGCCAGGCCGCTGGCGAGGACAAAGACGAACTGCACCAGCACCACCAGCGGCAGTGCCAGCCAGGCGGCCGTGGGCGGATAGCCGAGCAGCAGCAGGAAGACCAGCACCAGGGCGAGGACGAAGCCCTGCTTGGCAGCGTCCTGCAGCACCACCACCAGCGGGAAGAAGATCTTCGGCAGGTTGACGTGGGCGATGATGCCGCGACCGGCGACGATGGAGCCGCTGGCATTGTTCACGCTCTTGGAGAACCACAGGAAGGCGGTGTTGCCGCACACCAGGAAGGCCACGAAGTCGTTGCCGCCCTGGGCCAGCAGCACCTCGAACACCAGGTAGAAGGCGGCCACGAACAGCGCCGGCTCGAGCAACCACCACAGGTAGTTCAACTGGTGACTGGAGACTTCCGAGCGAAGGTTCATGCGAACCTTGACCAGGACAAGCTCGAAGAATCGCCTCGGGTTCATGGTGCGGGTTTCATGGCGGTACGGGTCACCGGCATCGTTGGCGGATGCGGGCGGGCAGACGGGTCGCGGTGGAACGTGGCAGCCGGCCGTTCGGACCGACTGCGTGCATCGGCAGTGAACGTCGTTACGGGTTCGCATTTATTATATGCTCCCCGGCACGATGGCTAAAGACGAACCCCGCCACAATCCGCCCCTCGCCGATCCGCGTGCCATCGATGCTCGACGTGCTGCCATGGACGGGACGGGCGAGGCGGATCGCCCTCTGCGCCGCGCACTGGTGAAGGTGCTCGGCCCGCCGTGGCGCATCGGCTACGAAATCGGCCGCGTGCTGGTCTCGCCGCTGATGCCACGCATCGGCCGCCTGCACCAGCACCCGCCGCGTGCTCCACGCCTGCCGTCGCCGCCTGTGCCATCGCTGGTCGACGACGCCACGCTGCCCGCCATCACCCTGGTCACGCCGTCCTTCCAGCAGGGACCGTTCATCGCCCGCACCATCGACAGCGTGCTCGGCCAGGACTACCCGGCGCTGGAGTACCGCGTGCGCGACGGCGGTTCCAGCGACGAGACGGTGGGCATCCTCGAAGGTGTCCGGGCCGACGGGTTTTCCTTCGTGTCGGCGCCGGACCAGGGGCAGTCCCATGCCATCAATCTCGGCTTCGCCGACAGCCACGGCGAGATCATGGCCTGGTTGAACTCCGACGACTGCCTGCTGCCCGGTGCGCTGCACGTGGTCGGCGCCTTCTTCCGCGACAACCCGCAGGTCGACGTGGTCTACGGCAACCGCATCCTGGTGGACGAGCAGGACAGGGAGATCGGTCGCTGGGTGCTGCCGCCACACGACGACGAGGTGCTCTCCTGGGCCGACTTCGTGCCCCAGGAAACCCTGTTCTGGCGTCGCCGCCTGTGGCAGCGCGTCGGCGGCTACGTGGACGAGAGCTTTCGCTTTGCCATGGACTGGGAGCTGCTGCTGCGATTTCGTGATGCCGGTGCGCGGATGGAGCGCATCCCGCGCTGCCTCGGCGCCTTTCGCGTGCACCCGGCACAGAAGACCAGCGCCGAGATCGAGCAGGACGGCTGGCGGGAAATGGATCGGCTGAAGCGCCGGGTGCATGGCCGCGACGTGAACCTGCGCCAGGTGAAGCGGGCGGTATGGCCCTACCTCGCGCGTCACGTTGCCTGGCACTACCGCGACCGCGTGCATGCGCTCGCCGCACGCTGGTCCGCCTCGTGACCACGCTGGTGCTGCACCTGGGTTTTCCGAAGACCGGCACCACCACCTTGCAGTCGGCCTTGCGGCACAACCACCACCGCCTGCTGGCCGCCGGCATCGAGGATCTCGACGGCTTCCGCTTCGGCGGTGGTCGCGTCGTGCCCGGCGCGGTGGACAACGAGAGTGCCGGAGAGCGCGAACGCAGGCGCAGCTTTTCCGGTAGCGCCCACTTCGCGCGGCAACTGCTGCTGCGACCGTTCGACGAAAGCCAGGTCGCCCTTGCCGCCCTGTCCCGGCACGTCCGCGCGACGGACTGCCGCTACTGCCTGGTCAGTGCCGAGATGCTGTCCATGCTGCCGGCGGCCAAGGTCGAGGCATTGCACGATGCCCTGGGTGACCTCGACGTGCGTATCGTGGTCTGGCTGCGACGGCAGGCCGAGGCACTGGAGTCGCGTTACCTGCATGCCCTGGGCGAGGGCTATCCCATCGGCCACTTCAACGGCTACCTCGCGCGCATGGCCAGAAGTGGCGAGTATGACTACCAGCGGGTGCTGGAAGCGTGGCGGGTGTTCGGTCGCGACAACCTGTCGGTGCGGGTCTACGATGCCGACATCTACCGTCGTGGCGGCATCGTCGCCGATTTCCTCGATGTGTTGTCGTTGGACCTCGACCTGGATGAACCCGCATGCCTGCGTCGAGCCAGCGCCCGCCTGGGCGAACATGCCTTCGCGCTGGTGTTTTCCCTGGTGCATCACGAGCGCGGCTATCGCAAGCCGCCGGACGAGGTACTGCTGGCCGGTGGCACGTCGTACTCCCGTGCCATGCTGTGGCTGTTGCAGTGCTGTCGGCAGACCTGGCCGGAGGATCCGCCGGCCCGCCTGCTGAGCCTGTCCGACGAGTGGCATTGCCGCGGCTTCGCCGCGGGCAACCGCCAGGTGGCGCGCGAGTATCTCGGCCGCGAGGACGGTGTGCTGTTTGCCAGGCGCGGACGCCGTCCCCGGCTGCTGCGCCCGCGGGTGAAGGCACTGCCCGAGACGGTGCTGGCACCGCTGGCGGCGGCGCTGGCCCGGATGGACAAGGCGCCGGGCGACGGCGAGGCCCGCCAGGCCATCGCGCAGGGTGTCGCCGCCGTCGCCGCCGTGCTGCCGCGCCGGCCGCTTGCCGCATGGTGAGCGGCATCGACGGTGGCGTGGCGGGCCAGGCGCGGTCCGGGCCACGGGTCACCGTGGCCATTCCCTCCTACAACCAGGGTCCGTTCCTGGAAGAGGCCATCGCCTCGGTGTACGAGCAGGACGTGGCGGTGGAGATCTTCGTCATCGACGGCGGTTCACAGGATGAATCCAGCGCGGTGATCCGGCGCTGGGCATCGTGCCTGGACGGCTGGCGCATCGGCGAGGACGGCGGCCAGGCCGAGGCGGTGAACCTGGGCATCGCCCGCGGCCGGGCGCCCTACGTGTGCTGGCTGAACAGCGACGACCGCCTGCTGCCCGGGGCCCTGGCCGCCCTCGTCGATGCCCTCGAGGCCGCGCCGCGGGCACCTTTCGCCTATGCCGGGGTGCTCGACGAGCGCGGCGGGCGTTCCTCGCCGGCCAGGGTGGAGCCCTTCGACCGTCGGCGCCTGGCGCGGCGCTGCATCATCGCCCAGCCGGGCACCCTGGTGCGTCGCGGGGCCTGGCAGGCAGTGGGCGGGCTGGACGAGTCGCTGCACATGGCCATGGACTACGACCTGTGGTGGCGGCTGGTCGCGCACGGCGGTGAGCCCTGCTTCCTGCCGCGGGTGGTGGCGGTGAACCGCGATCACCCGGGCACCAAGACCAACAACCGCCGTCGTGACCACTACCGCGAGGCAATGGCGGTGGTGCGCCGCCACCACGGTCGCCTGCCACTGACCTGGTGGTTGAAGTACCCGCTGTCGGTCTGGCTGCGCGGCGCCGCCACCCAGGTGCGTCACCGCCTGCCGGGGGAGTTGCCGCGGTGGTGAGCCGGGCGGTCAGGCGTCGATGACCCGGCGCAGGTAGCCGGCCATCGCGCCGGCGTCGAGCCGGTCGTAGTCGGCGCGGTCGTCGGTGGGCATGGGATGGGCCTGGCCCTGCCTGGCGGCGTCGAGCAGCAGGCGGATCCAGGTGTCGGCGTCGGTATCCACGGGTTGCAGCCAGGTCAGCCGACGATCGTGCAGGCGCTCGGGGATCTCGCCGCAGGCACTGGCGACGATGGGCAGCCCGGTCATCTCGGCATCGGTCAACTCGCGGTCGGCGTGGGCCGGGGCCAGGTAGGGAAACCAGGCCAGGTGCGGGGCATGGGTGATCACCGCCTGCACCCGTTGCGCGTCGCTGTCGGCGTGGACGAAGGTCACCGGCCCGGCCGGCCGCTCGGTGTCGGTGTCGTCGAAGACGATGAACGTCAGCGGCTGGCCGGTCTCGCGCACGGCGGTGAGCACGGCGTCGAATGTCGCCCCGCCGCGGGCCGCGTTGCGCTTCCCGAACCAGGCCACGCGCACCGGCTGGCCGGGCGACCACGGACGCATCCAGGGCCGGAAGCGGCGCAGCCGCGACGGGTCCGGCGGCGGCAGCACGTGGATCTTCTCCGCCGGCGCGGCCCGGGCGACGCGGCGGGCAAGGGAGGCGCTCGGCGCCAGCAGCCCCCGGGCATGGCGCACCAGCCAGTCCAGGTCGCGGCCGACGCCGCTTGGGGCCTGGCCGGGCGCTGCATCCTCGTCGTCCTCTTCGTCGCTGCCCGGCGGCTGGCCGCCCGCCCCGGCCTCGACCAGCAGCGGGTCGACCAGGAGCAGGTCGAAGGGCAGGGCGAGCCGTTCGAGCAGCGGTGACAGCTCGCCGTTGAAGCCACGGCAGCCGCCGACCAGCAGCCGGCGCACGTTGAGGGCGCGCAGGCAGGCGTCGAGGCGCTGGTACTCGGTCAGCGGGTGGATCACCATGCCGTGCTCGCCGAGGACATCGGTGCCCAGCCGAATGGAGCCGTCGCCCCGGGCGACCAGGTAGACCAGCCGCAGGTGGTTCGCGAGCTGGCCTTCGAGGTCGGCCAGCAGGCAGCGCAGGGCGCGACGGGACGCGCTCTCGCCATCGGTGACCACCAGCAGGGCCGGTCGACGATCCGCCCTCGGCGGGGGCTCGGCGCCGATCGGCGATGGCGCGACCCGGCAGCCCTGCGGCGCGCCGAACACCCGGTAGTGCAGCAGCGGCTGCAAGCGCTGTCGGCCGACCTGCGGATACTCGGCCAGGTAGTCGCGGGTCGAGAAGCCCGGACCCGGGTCGCGGGACTCGGCGACGCCGAACACCAGGTAGTGGTACAGCGGGTCGATGCCCGCCGCGTCGACGTCCGGATAGGCGCGCAGGTACCAGTCGGCGTCGAACAGTCCGTCCAGGCCCAGCCACCGGTTCAGCGCCCGGCGCGGCGCCGGGTGCACCGTGCGCAGGATGCGCCAGGCCAGCGCCAGCGCGGCTGGCCGTCGACACAGGGCCAGGCCGAGGCGGGCGCCCGTCGGTGCGGCGTCGGTGCGGGCGCCGGCTGCGCGACCTACCGGGTCGGCGTCGCCTGTGCGCACCGCGTCGAGGCCGGATACCGGCAGGACCTCCACCTCGCCCTGGCGCACCAGCCACAGCAGCAGCGAGGAAAGCCGCGGCGCGGCCTCGGCCAGCGCCGCGGACAGCGCGCCGCGCTGGAACAGCAGCCCGGACAACGGCCCGAGCGCACCGTCGGGGTCGGTGGTGGCGGCCGGTCGCGGGGCGATGGCTGCAACACCGGGTCGGCGCAGGCGCGACAGCGCGGTGGCCACGGGGAAATGTGCCAGCGGGCATTGCCCGTCGATCAGCCACACCGGTTCGTCGCCGCCCTGGCGGTGGAGGTGGGCGAGCAGGACGGTGGCATCCGTGCCCACCGGGCGCTCGACCAGTTCCACCGCGAAGCACTGGCCGTCGTCGGTGGTGATGTCGAGGTGGCGCAGGGCCTGGTTGGGCGGCTTGCCGGCGACCAGGGTGGCCAGCACCAGTCCCCGGCGATGTACCAGGTCGGCGATGGCCGCGAGCCGGGCCAGGTCGGCCTCGCCGTCCAGCACCACCGCCAGGCGGGTGCCGGCCAGGTCGGCGGCAACCAGGCGGTCGAGTTGCTGGCGCAGCGAGGCATAGCCGACGCCGGCCACCGACTGGCCGAAGCGCGTGAACAGGGCCAGGCGGTGATCCGGGTCGGCGGGCAGGTCCTCGGCCACCACGCGGTCGACCGTGGCTGCCCACAGCAAGGCGGTTTCGTCGAGATGGCGACGGCTGCGAGAGCCCTGCCCGGCGTGCTGGCGGTAGCGCACCACCACGCCGGGCAGGTGGGTCACCGCGAAGCGCTGCGAGATGCGGTGCCACAGGTCCATGTCCTGGCTGCCGGGCAGGCCGACATCGAAGGCGCCCACTGCCTCGAAGCAGCGCCGGTCGACCAACAGGGCACAGCCGGTGATGACCATGTCGAAGACGAACAGGGCGCCGGCCCCGGGGTCGTACTGCCCGCCGACCTCGACCCGGCGCACGCTGCCGCTGTCCTCGTCGAGCAACTCGTAGTCGCTGAACACCATGCCGCCACCCTGGGCCTCGAGCGCCGGCACCTGCCGTGCCAGCTTGTCCACGGCGTACTCGTCGTCGTGGCTGAGCCAGGAGAAGTAGCGGCCGCGCATGGCGCGGATGCCGAGGTTGAGCGCGCTGGAAACGCCGCCGTTGGGCTTGTGCAGGTAGCGGATACGATCACCGTAGGCGGCGGCGACGCGGGCGGTCTCGCCGTCGTCGGTGGAGCCGTCGTCGACCACGATGACCTCCACCGCCGGCCAGCGCTGTGCCAGCGCGCTGTCGATGGCGCCGGCCAGGTGGTTGGCGCCGTTGAACACCGGGATGACGATGGAGACCAGCGCCGCGGACGGTTCGCTCACCTAGTTCTCCCTGCGCAGGCCAAGCAGTTCGTCGTAGCCCCGGTGCAGGTCGTCGGCCACCTGCTCGCAGGACCAGCGCTGCTCGATCTCGCGGCGGTTGCGGTGCACGCATCCGTCCACCAGCGCATCGTCGCTGGCGGCCAGCGCGATGGCATCGGCCAGCGCGGCGACGTCGTGGGGTGGCACCTCGAGCATCTCGCGGCCCGGCCTGGCCCATTCCGAGCCGCAGGCCGTGCTGGCCTGGATGCAGAAGGTACCCACCGCCATGGCTTCGAGCAGGGTGGTGCTGATGCCGTCGGACAGCCCGTAGCCCACCACCAGGCGGGCGTGGCACAGTCGTTCGATGGCGGTCTGAAGCTTGGGGAAGTAGGGGTCGACGGCGATGTCCAGGCGATCATCCCGGCGCAGGATGTCCACCAACTTCGCCACCGCCGGCGCGGTATGGGTCACGCGGATGCGATAGCGACGCAGCAGCGGTGCAATCCGGTGGACGGCGAGCAGGATGTCCATGGCCCGTCCCGACCAGCCGTGGTAGCCCTTGATCAGCACCAGGTCACGGGTCGAGGGTGGCGGCAGGCTGGCCGGGTCCGGGTAGTCGGCGAGATCGACGCCGCCGGAGGCGGCCAGCGGCGGGAAGTAGCGTCCGTTGAAGCCCAGTTCGCGGAGGTAGTCGTGATCGCGGCTGCAGTCGGAGTGGAAGCCGTCGAGACGCGCGGCCAGCCGGGCCAGTCGCGCCCGGTGCCGGTCGATCTTGCGGTACAGGTAGACATCGCTGCCCCAGCTCGAAGCCAGCCAGGGCGGAAAGGCATCGCCGGCCTGCTCGCGCACTTCGAGCATGGTGTAGCCGGCATGCTGCAACTCCAGCGTGTGCACGCAGTCCGGTGCCAGCGACTGCACCAGGCGCAGCAGCGAGACCGGCCCGGGCAGGGCCTCGGCGCCAACCTGTACCGCGGACACCAGTGGCTGGTAGCGGGTGCGTCCGCTGCGGGTCTCCTCGGCCAGCGAGTCGATGGCATCACGGGCGATCACGCCGATCTCGCCGGGCTGCAACGCGTCGGCATCGGCGCGGCCGCGCACGGTGCGGGAGAAGGAGAACTCGGCACAGTAATCCTGCAGCACCGACGGCGCCACCACCACCCGGTAGCGGCTGCCACGCAGCAGGTTGACCCAGCGTGCCGAGTGCACGCTGACCGGGAAGCACAGCACCAGCAGCAGGGGCGATCGGTTCATGCCGGATCGATCTCCCCGAGGCGCCTGCCCAGCAGTTCCCCGAAGCGGCGCGGGTCGTGGGCGGCATGCAGGGTGGCGAGGATGTCCGCGCTCATCGCCGACGCCACCGGGAACTGCACCGCCACCAGATGCGGCACGCCGGGCAGGGGCGCGGCTGCCGCGCGGACGGCATCGTCCTCGATGCCCACGGCAACGAACAGCGCAGCGTCGGCGGGCAGGCTGCCTGGTCGTTTCGGGTCGTCGACGATGCGGGTGTCGAGCCGGCAGTCATGCGCGAGCACGTCGATGGCGATGCCGGAGGCCACGCAGTTGGCGTCGAGGAACAGGATCTCGCGCGACGCCAGCGCCTCGACGCAGTGATACAACGAGGAAACGACGAACAGCCCGCGCGCGTTGGTGTCCTCGCGGGCACAGACCACCAGTGGCCGCGTGCCCGCCGCCCGGGTCGGCGCGGCATGCCGCTCGCGCATGTCGCGGGCCGTGTTCATAGGCGGAAGAACCTGCCGTTGTCGCGTTCGAACAGGTCCTGGGCGCGCTGGTAGTCGTCCGGCTGGCCGATGTCGATCCACTCGCATTCCTCCGCCGCGGCCTCCACCCGTTCACCAAGCGCCAGCAGACGGTTGGCCAGGGTCGGGATGTCCGCCGGCGTGCCGGCCAGCAGGCTGGGGTCGGTGCAGCGTCGCGACATCGCGTACAGGCCGATGCTGGCCTCGTACTCGTGGGCCGGTTTCTCGACGTAGCCGACCATGGTGCCGTCGGCATCGCGCTCGATCACCCCGCAACTGACCACCTGGCGCAGTTGCCGGGTGGCAATGGTCATGGCGGCGCCGGCGGCGTGGTGGCGTTCGAGCAGGCGGCCGATCGGGTAGTCGGAGAGCAGGTCTCCGTTGACCACCAGGAAGTGCTCGGGCAGGCGCTCGCGCATCAGCGCCAGCGCGCCGCAGGTGCCCAGTGGACGATCCTCGTGCTGGTACTCGACCTCCAGGCCCGCCGGGCTGGCATGGTCCATCACCGCGCGCAGCAGGTGGGCGAGGTGATGCACCGAGAGAATCACCCGGCGTACCCCGGCGGCGCGCAGCTGGCGCACCAGGATCTCCAGCAGCGAGTAGTCGCCCAGCGGCATCAGCGGCTTGGGCAGCACGGTGGTGTAGGGACGCAGGCGCATGCCCTGGCCGCCGGCCATGATCACCGCGGTGTCGATGACGTCGCTCATCGGAAGTAGCCCCGGGTGTCCACCGGTCGACCCTGTGCGCGGAACCAGTCCATGGTGCGTGTAAGGCCCTGGTCGAGGTCGAAGCGTGGCTTCCAGCCGCTCACCTGGTGAAACAGGCGGTTGTCGGCGACCAGGCGATCGACCTCGCTGCCGGCCGGTCGCTGGCGCCTGGGGTCGGCCTGGATGTCGTCGTCGCGCCCGGCCAGTGCGAGGATTCGCCGGGCGATCTCGCCCACCGTGTAGCCGGTGCCGGTGCCGAGGTTGTAGGTGCCGCCCTCGATGCCGTCGGTGATGGCGGCATGCACGAAGCCGTCCACCGTGTCGTCCACCAGGGTCATGTCGCGCACCGGTTCCAGTGCACCGAGCTGCACGCGCTCGTTCCACAGCGCCTGCACGATGGTGGCCGGAATCACCGCGCGGGGCGACTGGCGCGGACCGAAGGTGTTGAACGGCCGTACCGTGACCACCGGCACCTCGAAGCTGCGAAAGAACGATTCGGCCAGCTTGTCGGCGGCGATCTTCGAGGCCGAGTAGGGAGACTGTCCCTGCAGCGGGTGTTTTTCGTCGATGGGGGTGTACTGGGCGCTGCCGTAGACCTCCGAGGTGCTGGTGTGCAGCATGCGTTGCACGCGGTGGCGACGAACCGCCTGCAGCACGTTCAAGGTGCCCTCGACGTTGGTGCGCAGGTAGTTTCGCGGCGCCTCGTAGGAATAGGGGATGGCGATCAGCGCCGCGAGGTGGAAGACGAACTGCTGGTCGCGCACCGCCAGGTCCACCGAGTCGGCGTCGGTGATGTCGCCGCGGAACACCGTGACCCGGTCGCGCTGGGCGGCGTCCAGGGCATCGAGCATGCCGTTGCTCGAGGCGGAGTCGTAGCGCACCATGGCGGTGACCTGCGCGCCGATGTCCAGCAGCCGTTCCACCAGGTGGCTGCCGATGAATCCGCCGGCGCCGGTGACCAGTACCGGGCAGTCCTTCAAGGGGTGTTCCACGGGAAGTTCTCCTTTACTCGCAGGGGGTCGCGTGACGGTGGTTCGAAGGGCCGGCAAGGGCGTCAATCACCGTGTCGATGCCCTCGGCCAGCGACAGCAGCGGTTGCCAGCCGAGCACCTCGCGGGCAAGCCGGATGTCGGCGATGGACACGTCCACCGGGTCGCCGGTGTGGTAGTCGGGCACGGCGTGGTCGTCGCGGCCGGCGGCATCGAGCACGGCGCGGGCGAGGTCGCGGATGCGCGTGCCCTGGCCGCTGCCGATGTTGATCGCCGGCGGCAGCGGGGCGGTGCAGGTGGCCGCCGCCAGCAGGGCGCGGGCGACGTCGGCCACGTGCACGAAGTCACGCACCGGCCGGTCGTCGCGCATGTGCACGGTGTCGCCACCGAGCGCCCGCCGGGCAATGCTGCCAAGCACGTCGCCACCGCGGCTGCCCGGGCCGTAGACATTGAACAGCCGCAGGCTGACGCCGCCGTGATGGGTCACCAGCAACTCGGCGCAGCGCTTGGTCACCGCGTAGCCGTTGCGCAGGGCCAGCGGGGCGTCCTCGCCGATGGCGCCATCGGCCGCCGGGGCATAGACGTTGGCGGTACTGGCCAGCACCGCGCGCCGGATGTCCTGCCTCGCACAGGCGTCGAGCAGGGCCATGGTGGGCGCCACGTTGGCGTTGAACAACTGTGTGGTGGTGAGGGCCGGCTGGCCGCGCAGCGGGTAGCGGCCGGCCAGGTGCACGACGGCTTCGATGCCGGCCGGCAGGCCTTCGCGCAGTTCGCCGACCAGCGCCTCGCCCTGGGCGCGGGACTCGATGACCTCGTGGCCCTGGTCACGCGCCAGCGTCACCATCTGGCGGCCGATGAAGCCGGCGGCGCCGGTGACCAGCAGCCGGCTCAAGAGGTGGCCACCATGTCGTCCACCATCTGCTTCCAGCGCGGTGCCTTCCAGCCGGTACGACGGCGGAAGCGGCTGCCGTCGAGTCGCCGGTCGCAGTGCACCCGGGTATCCGGGGTCACCGTCGCCGCCTCCGGCAGGCGTTGTTGCAACAGGCGCAGCAGGGCGTACTTGCTGATCGGCGTGGCGGCCACGTGCCAGGTACCGGACAGTTCCGGCTGCGTGCGTACCAGGAAGTCCACCAGGCGCGCCGCCTCGAGGGTGGTGATGCCGCTGAAGCGCGCGTTGCGATACCCTGACACCGTGCCCCGGCTCGATGCATACCAGGCATACAGCCCGGCATGGTGTCGCAGTTCCGGGCCGATCAGCGAGGTGCGCAGGCACAGGCAGTGTTCGCCCTCGACCTCGCCGAGCAGCTTGGATCGACCGTACAGGTCCACCGGGTCCGGCGGGTCGGATTCGCGGTAGCCGCGTGCGCCGCGTCGGGCGTCGGCGGCGCCGGAAAACACGCAGTCGGTGCTGAAGTGGAGCAGGCGCGCGCCGGACTCGGCGCAGTGTGCCGCCAGCCGGTGCGGCAGCAGGCTGTTGATGGCAATGGCCGCCTGGGCGTCGGCGGTACGCTGCTTGATCACGCCGGCGGCATTGACCACCACGTCGAAGGAGGCATCGCGGAACAGCCTGCGCAGGTGGCCGGCATCGGCGAGGTCGACGCCGGTGTGCAGGCGCAGGCCGCGGCCATCCAGCAGGCAGGTGCGTTTGCCGTCGCGCACCGTGGCGGTGACCTCGTGCCGGCTCTTCAGGTGGGCGGCGAGCCGGTGGCCGAGCATGCCGCCGGCGCCGAGCAGGAGCAGGCGACTCATGCGCCGGGCAGCCCGTGGTGATAGCCGGTGACCAGCCGCGCCACGGTGTTGCTGACGTTGCCGCGCAGGTACTCGGCCGGCGGCTGCCAGTCGGGCGGGCCGGCGGTGACCACGTCGATGGCGCGCAACACCTCGTCGGCGCCCGCCCCGGAGAGCATGTTCGAGCCGCAGTCGAGGGTCTCCGGCCGCTCGGTGACGTCGCGCAGGGTGACGCTGGGAATGCGCAGGATGGCGCACTCGTCCTGCACCGTGCCGCTGTCGCTGAGCACGCAGAAGGCCTGGCCCTGCAGTTTCAGGAAATCGAACAGGCCGAAGGGTTCGAGGAACTGCACGCCTGCGGGCAGCTCGCCGGCCGGCAGGCGCTGGCGCAGCCTCGGGTGGGTGCTGACGATGACCGGCATGCGGTGGCGTCGATGCACCTCGGCCAGCGCGTGCAGGAACTGCCGTAGCCGCGGCGGCCGGTCGATGTTCTCCGCGCGGTGCAGGGTCACCAGGAAGTAGCCGCGCGGCGACAGCGACAGCTCGGACAGGGCCGATGACTCGTCGATGGCCTGCCGGTATGCCTGGATGACCTCGTACATCGGGTTGCCGATGACGAACAGGCGCTGGTCGGCGAAGCCCTCGGCCAGCAGGTTGCTGCGGGCGCGCTCGGTATAGGCCAGCAGCACGTCGCTGGCATGGTCGATGATGCGGCGGTTGACCTCCTCGGGCACGCGATCGTCGTGGCAGCGATTGCCGGCCTCGGCGTGGAAGACCGGGATGCCCATGCGCTTGGCGACGATGGCCGACAGTGCCGAGTTGGTGTCCCCGAGCACCAGCAGGCGATCCGGCCGGGTGCGCCTGAAGACCTCCTCGCAGGCCTCGAGGATGCGGCCCATCTGCGCGCCGAAGCTGTGCCCGGGCGGGTCGAGGTGGACATCCGGTGCGCGCACGCCGAGTTGCTCGAAGAACAGCGGCGACAGCGTGCGATCGTAGTTCTGCCCGGTGTGCACGAGCACCTGCTCGCAGCAGGCGTCCAGGGCAGGAATGATGCGCGACAGGCGGATGATCTCCGGGCGGGTGCCGAGTACGGTGGCGATTCTCATGGTCAGGCGAGGATCTCCTCGGTGTCGTTGCCCGCTGCCGTCCCGAGCAGGTCGTTGTGCGCGAGCAGGGCACGAATGCGCTCGACGGCGATGACCGGCCGGGCCGACGTGTACTCGGCGCGCAGCGCGGGTTCGCCGGTCTCCCGGCGCAGGGCTGGCAGCATCGGCGCCACCACGTAGTAGTCGCCACGGGAGAAGGTGCGAGACAGTTCCTCTTCCGAGACCAGCACCTCGTGGAGCTTTTCCCCGGGGCGGATGCCCATGGTGCGAAACCGCACCTTGCGCTCGCCGCCCAGCGCCGTGGCCAGGTCGACCACGCGGGCGGCGGGGGCGCGGGGAATGGTGATCTCCCCGGGCGCGGCCTGGCCGATGGCCTCGGCGATGGTGGCGACGGCGTCTTCCAGCGACATCAGGAAGCGGGTCATGCGCCGGTCGGTGATGGTCACGCTGTCGCCGCGGGCCAGTTGCTCGCGGAACAGCGGCAGCACCGAGCCGCGCGAGGCAAGGACGTTGCCGTAGCGCACCACCACGAAGCGGGTGTCGGGGCACTCCAGGTTGGCGCGGATGAAGATGCGTTCCTGCAGGGCCTTGGTGATGCCCATCACGTTGACCGGCTTGACCGCCTTGTCGGTGGACACGCCCACCACCACCCGCGGCGGACGGCTGGACTCGCGCACCGCGTCGAACAGGTTGACCGCGCCGGTGACGTTGGTGCGGTGGGCTTCCTCCGGGTAGTACTCGCAGGTGGGCACCTGTTTCATCGCCGCCGCGTTGATCACCACGTCATGGCCGCGGATGGCGGCGCGCACGCTGGCCGGGTCGCGCACGTCGCCGATGCGGAATTCCAGGTGGCTGCCACTGTCGCGAAAGATGACCTCGTCGGTGGCATTGCCGAGCGCCATCAGGCGCATGCGCATGGCGTGCTGGCGTGCCTCGTCGCGGGAGAACACGGTCACGCGTTCCACCTTGCCGTACTGCCCGGCGAGCAATGCGCGCACCAGCACCTGGCCCAGGGAACCGGTGCCGCCGGTGACCAGTACGTGCAGGCCGTCGAGCAGCGTGCCTGGCGCTGGTTGCCTGCTGCCGGGGGTGTTCATACAATGCCTCCTGGTTTCGTCATCGGTGCCGT
>CAYGJZ010000075.1:0-19583 GCA_964350265.1 uncultured Gammaproteobacteria bacterium
CTGCTGGTGCGGCTGTGCATGACCCGCGAGGGCTGGTGTGACAACGAAACCGACATCTCGCGCCTGATTGGCGCCATGGTGTCGGCCAAGGCCCGGCTTTCCCAGTAGTCCAACGGGGCCATGAACCGCCCGTTGTCCCTTCGGGTTGCCCGCTTCCCCTTCCGCGTCCGCGCGGAAGGGGAAACCGGGTGGCCCCAGGCTTGATACCCAAGGAGGATCATTCCATGGTACGAAAATTCCTGGTGCTTGCTGTCGCGGCACTGGCCTTGCAGGCACAGACCGCGTTGGCCGACAACAAGCTCGGTCTCGCGCCGGCGAAATTCCTGACCACCAAGCCAGGCACGACGCTGATCTGGGAGGATGTGAAGGAAGGAGAGCGCAACGCGATCATGATCGCCCCGCGCACGGGCAACGAAATTCACTACTACACCGAGTCCGGCGAGCTGCAGGACGACTACCTGCTGTGCTGGTTCTGCGCCGGCACCGAGTTCGACCAGTCCGAGTACGCCAAGCTGTGGCCGTTGAAGGTCGGCAACAGCGTCAAGTTCATCCGCAGCGCGGAGAACAAGACCAAGCAATGGGTCAACAAGGTCCGGGTGGTTGGCACCGAGCGCATCACGCTGCCCTTCGGCGAGGTGGATACCTACGTCATTGAGACCAAGTCGTGGAAGCGTGGCGCGGATCGCTGGTACGGCACGGCCGAGTACTGGTTCGCACCCGCCCTCGGCTGGGTGGTGAAGACCAAGTCTTCCGATATCTACGCGAACAACCACGAGTACGTGCTGGTGGGTGTTCGCTGACCGTCGCATCGACGGATGGTTGTTTCCTTCCTCTGAAACGTTCGGCCCGGGCACCCGCCCGGGCTTTTTTTCACCTGCGGCAGCGGGTTTCGCGGCGGTACAATGAGCGGCATTGTCCGCCGGAGTCTGCCGATGCCCTCTGCCCGTCCCCGTAACCGGCCCGGTCGCCGTTGATGAACAGGCGCCTGCTGCTGGTCGGCCTCGATGCCGTCGATCCCGGCGTGCTGCGGCGGGGGTTGGCCGTCGGCCTGTACCCCAACATCGGCGCGCTGCTCGACGAGAGCACGGTGTCCTCGCTGTTCTGTGACGGCGGTGTGGAAAACCTTGGCCTGTGGACCGCCATGCTGTGCGGCCACGCGGTGGGGGAGCACGGCTACAGTGAACTGTGGGCATGGGATCCGCAGCACTACCGCATGCTCCAGTATCGACCCGACCAGGACATGCCCTACGATCCGTTCTGGGTCGCCCTGGGCAGGGCGGGTCGCCACGCCACCATGGTGGACTGGCCGAGGAGCCCGCTGCGCCCGGGACCCGGTGTGCGCCAGGTCAACGACTGGGTACAGCACTACGTGCTCGAGCCCACCCGCACCACGCCGCCGGAACTCGCACAGGAACTTGCGGCGCTCTTTCCGCAGCCGGCCAAGTGCCCGGACCTGGACAGCTTCCTGTCCGCATCGGGTGATCTGCCGGCCGCCCTCGAGAGACTCCGTGCACGGCAGGAGAAGAAGGTGGAGTGGTGCTGCACGCAGTTGCTGCACACGGACTGGGATTTCTTCGGCGTATGCTTCAGCGAAGCCCACGACGTCGGTCATCGCCTGTGGGCCATCCACGACGAAGGTCATCCCCAGCATGATGCCGGGCTTCGCGCGCGTCTCGGCGACCCGGTGGAGGCGTCGTACCGATGGCTGGACGAGGCCGTAGGCCGCCTGCGCGAGGCGGCCGGCAGCGATACGCTGGTGGTGCTTTCCACCGGCCCGGGCATGGAGCCGAACTACTCCGGGAACGGGCTGCTCGACTACTACCTGACACGGCGGGACGGCGTCGACTCGAGCCGCTTCGTCGATCGCCCGTGCTTCGAAGTGCGCAATCATCCGCGTTCCGGCGCGATCCGCCTGAACCTGCGCGGCCGCGAATCGCAGGGCAGGATCGACCCGGCCAGTTACGATGCCTTCTGCGACGATCTTACCGATGACCTGCTTGGCCTGGTCAATCTCGACAGTGGGCAACCGGTGGTGGAGAACGTCATCCGCAGCCGCCAGGCCTATCCGGGCCGACGGGTGGACCTGCTGCCCGACCTGTACGTGGTCTGGAACCGCGCTGCGCCGATCCGGGGATTCCGTTCCCCCGATCATGGCGACATGGACTTCGGTAGCTTCCTGCCCCGATGGACCGGCGACCACAACTGCGAGGCACTGTTCTCGATGGGTGGCGGTGGCGGCGGCGACTGGCCCCTGTCGGCCTACGAGGAATTCCCCGCACTGCTCGGTCGGGTCATGGGCGTGGACCTGGAGCGCCTGGTGTCCTGAGGCCGCGGCTTCGGCCGAGGCCCGGCTAGGTCGAGGGTGCGGCTTCGCCGACGTGGTCGAGAAACTGGGCGTGGAACCGCGTGCCACGCAGGTACGCCTCGATCTCTTCGTGGTTCTCGAGTTCCGGTCGAAAGTCCTCGCTGGAGGTGCGCACGAGGTTGCTGCGAAGCTCGACGGCGTCGAGACGCTCACCGAGGAAGCGCAGCACGGCGTCCATCGTCGGGTGGTCGATGGCACTGCCCGGCGCATCAACGAACAGGTCCTCGTAGTCCACCGGCAGGGTTGGAATGCGGGTGCGGGCCAGCCAGCCCTCGACCAGGGCATCGTCCTTCTCCATGCGTTCCAGGCCATGCAGGAACTGCGCCGGCTCGATGCGCAGGGTAACCCGTTGCTCCGGCTGGTCCCGCGTGCGGTGGTAGACGCCGGTGTGCTGGGTCTTGATCAAGGAATAGACCACGGCCACGCGGTCGCGTCGACGCATCCAGATCAGCGGTGCGCCGAGACCGCGGATGATCCACAGCATGCGCGGCGGTTCGCTCGGATAGCGCCAGTCCGGGTCGGCGTGGTGCAACGAGTTGTACTTGATGTCCAGCAGGGCAACACGACCGGCGCTCCAGTGGTCCACCAGCGCGAAGTATTCCGCGACCCGGTCCGGGTTGTGGGACGGGTGGCCGGTTTCCGGATCGGCGCTGATCTGTTGCCGGTGGTACCGCCAGTAGCAGGGCAGATCCAGCGGCAGAAGCTGCTCTGCCTGCTCCTCGGTATTGAATACCTCCGCCAGCGGCGCCACGCGGGGGTGGTTGCCGAGCAGGTCGCGCAGGAAATTGGTGCCGCTGCGCTGGGTGGCGAGCAGGAAGGCCAGGGCCATCAGGGAACCTCCCGCGCAGCGGCAACGGGATCGACGCCGCTTTCAACGTCGTTCTCGACATCGTTCTCGAGTCTGGCCAGGTACTCGTCGATGAGTGCTTCGCGACGCCCTTCGCCGCGCGCATCCTCGCCGGCGAAGTGAATCAGGAAATCCCCTTCGCGGTACTGGGTGTTGAAGAAGGAATTGAACAAGCGGTTGTCGACCACGTGGGCGCGACGACGAAAGTCGAGCAGGTCCTCGCGGTACAGGTGGTTGACCGCCTCCTGTTCCCAGCTTTCCTCGACCAGGTATCGTCGGTAGGCCGGCTGTTCGGGGAATCTCCACAGCGCGCGCAGAAATTGCCGCGACCACGCGGTATTGCGCAGGAAGAACTGGCCGAAGCACAGGCAGTCGTCCACCAGTTCGCCGTGTACCAGGCCGGCTCCCTGGTCGGGAATGACCAGGTCACGGTCGCCGGTATCGACCAGCAGCGACTCCAGGCGCACGTCCTGTCGCATGATCAGCGAATCGATGTCGCTCCAGAAGATCCACTCGCCGTCGGTCTCGTCGAGCAGCGCCAGCAGCATCGGTACCCGGTGCCAGCTCGGATGACGGTCGGCGTGCTCGGGATACAGGCCGCGACGGTAGTGGAAGTCGTAGCCGTGGCGCTGGCAGTACCGCTTCTTGTTGTCCAGCACCTTGCAGGCCCAGTGGTCGAAATTCGGCGTGAACAGTTGCGTCAACGTGATCGACGAGGTGGTGTCGACCCTTGGGTAGTGCATCGGCGCCAGGCCGAAGAGGTCGGCGGCAACGGGGTGCGTTGCCGGCTGTCGGCTTTCGAACAACAGCTCCAGGTGCGTGTCGTCCGGGTAGGCGAGGGAGCAGGCCTGTTCCTCGTCCACGGTGCCCTTGACGAAACGGAAAGCACCCTCGGCAAGGATGGTCCGGCAGGTATTGCGGTGGCTGTCGCCGTCGATCCAGCAGCGCCCGCTGACATACAGGTAGCGGCACATGCTCGCCAGGTCGGCGAGCACGAAGCCCAGCATGCCCGGGTCGTCGATATGCTGGAACACCAGCGTGGCGATGACCACGTCGAAGCGCTGTTCGCGCACGCTGCCCCAATCGCTGGTCAGGACGACATCCCCGCACGGTCCATGCCGCCGACAGGCTTCGATCATCTCCGGGATGTCGAAGGCCACCACCTCCTCGGCATGTTGCCGCAATGCCGGGAAATTCCGGCCGATGCCGCAGCCGAAATCCAGTAGCCGCGCGGCCCGTTCGTGGGGCTGGAAGAAGTGGTAGTTGTGGGACGAGAAGGGCTTGCCCTGGTGGTAGCCGGTAATCAGGCACTCCTTCAGGTCCGCTTCCGGCCGTTGCGCCGCCCATGCCCAGTGCGGGTGTTCAAACTCGATGGTCAAGAACCGCTGCCCCCGGTCACCGCGTACCCGCGCGCCGTCCCCCTGGCAGGCCTGGTCCGCTGTCTGTCGTCGTTTTGTCCATGGTAGCACGGAGAGTCGGCCGATTCTTCGTAGCCCGTACCGGACCAACGGTCGCCGCTCGCCGACCACCGGGGAGACAGGCGCAGAGTTTACGAAATCAACACGAACTTCGGCCCCGGTGGTCTCTATACTGGTGGCAGGCACACAACCATCGGAGATTCGACCGTGACGAAGAAAGGCATCCTGGCGACCGTACTGCTGGCCGGCTCGGGGATGGCTACCGCCCATGCCCAGGACAGCACCGGCAACCCGTACATCGGTCTGGGCCTGGAGTCGTTGGCCCTGGACAGCGAGCGGGTGGTCGGCATACCGACCCGTTCCCCGTCGCATACCTCCAAGGTCATCAGCCTGTTCGGCGGCTACCGGTTCAATGATCGCTGGTCGGCAGAGGTCGGTTTCGGCGTGGACGCCAGCGACAACGTCGATGTCGACGCGCTGACCGTCAATGCCTATCGGTACTTCGGCGAGTCCCGCTGGCAGCCCTTCGTCTCCGCGGGCCTGAGCAACTTCCAGGTCGACGAGGCCACCCTTGACGACGACACCGACCAGTTCCAGCTCGGCTTCGGCGTGGCCGGCATGCTCAGCGACAGCATGGAGCTGCGCGTCGGCTACCAGCACTACCACACCATCAGCGGTACCTCCTACGACGACGACGCCGTCTCGCTGCGCCTGAACTGGCACTTCGGCCAGGCCGAACCGGTGGCGATGAGCGAGCCGGTCGCGGTACCCGTCGCCGCGCCAGCGCCGGCGCCCGCCCCGGTGCCGGACAAGGAGGTGACCGACACCTACGAGTTGCTGGTGGAGTTCGACTTCGACAAGTCCAACATCCGCTCGGTGTACGAGCCGCAGTTCCGCGAGATCGCGGACAAGCTCAACGGTGACGCCGAGGTGAGCATGACCATCGAGGGTCACACCGACTGGGTTGGCACCGACGAGTACAACGTGGACCTTTCCCGTCGTCGTGCCGAGGCCGTCAGGCAGAAGTTCATCGACGACTACGGCTTCGACCCGCAACGGATCGACGTCGAGGCCTTCGGCGAGTCGCGTCCCAAGGCCAGCAACGAAACCGCCGAGGGCCGGCAGCGCAACCGTCGCGCCATGGCGATCATCCTGAAGGTGCGCCAGGTCGCCGAGTAACCTACCTTCCGGGCAGGTGGCGGGGTAGGGCAGGCGCCGTTCCCCGCCGCCAGCGCCAGGCCCGCCCGCGCGGCCCGTCTACAGCACGATGCACAGCGGCTGGTGATCGGAGGCGTTGGTGGCGGTGTCCACCATCAGCTCGCGCACGCTCCCGGCGCAGTGTCCGGCCAGCAGGAAGAAGTCGCGACAGTGCGGGCCTTGTGACCATTGCTGGTGATCGTGCACGCCGCAGGTCGGCTCGTGTGGCCGGTCGTGCCGCAGTCGCCAGGCATCGACCAGCGCTGCTGTGGCACTCCCCTCGTCTTGGCTTCGACCGGTGGCAAGCAGGTATTCCGGTGAATCCACCGTCATGTTGAAGTCGCCGCAGTAGACCGCGTCCACCGGCCGTGCCACCGCTTGGTAGGGGCCGGCTGCCTGCGACACGGGCGGTGCCGCGTGCTGGGCCTGTGCCTCCGCCTGCATCGCGACCAGGGCCGCGACCTGCGCATGCCGTTGCACCGCGCTGTGGTACTCCAGGTGCAGGTTGACCACGCGCAGGGCGCCGTCCTGCGTCTCCAACACCACCTCGCTGGCCATGCGTGCCATGTGTCGTCGTCCGCCCTCCGCGGGCCGCGGCAGCGGGTGGTGGAGCACCGACAGCGGGGGTCGGCGGCACAGCACCAGGTTGCCGAACTGCCAGTGGATGCCGGCCGCGTCGCGGGCATCCACGGCGGCGCCGAAGCACGGCGTGTATCCGGGGAACAGGCGTACGAGTTCTTCCACCTGGTCGGGGCGGCCGGCGTCCCCCAGGGCCAGGCCGCGGGAAACCTCCTGCAGGCAGATGACATCGGCGTCAGCCATGGTCCGGATGACCTCGGCGATGCGGGACAGGGAGACGACGCCGTCGACGCCGCGGCCGTTCTGGATGTTCCAGGAAAGGATGCTGGTCACTTGATGCCCGAATGCATGAATGACTGGATGAACTGGCGCTGGAAGAGCAGGAAGGCGATCAGCAGCGGCGCCACCGAGAGCAGCGTGGCGGCGGAGATGATCGACCAGTCGACTCCGGATTCCGGCGCGCCGAAGATGCCCAGGCCCACCGTCAGCGGCCGTGTCTCCACCGAGTTGGTCACGATCAGCGGCCAGAGAAAATTGTTCCAGTGGTGACTGATCGAGACCAGTCCATAGGCCAGGTAGGTGGGCCTGGCCAGCGGTACGTAGACCCGCCAGAGAATGCCGAACATGCCGCAGCCTTCCAGTCGCGCGGCGTCTTCCAGTTCCTTCGGCGTCGACTTGAAGGCCTGGCGCAACAGGAAGATGCCGAAGGCGCTGGCCATGTAGGGCAGGCCGATACCGGTAATGGTGTCGATCATGCCGAGCCTGGCCAGGGTGCCGTAGTTCTCCACGATGAGAATCTCCGGCGCTACCATGAGCTGGACCAGTACCAGGGCAAAGGCGATGTTGCTGCCGGCGAAGCGGAAGCGGGCAAAGGCATAGGCGGCCAGCGTGCACACCACCAGCTGCGACGCCAGCAACATGGTCACCAGCACGAAGGTGTTCCAGCCATAGCGCAGGAACGGTGCCTGCGACAGCGCCTCGCGGAAGTTGTCCAGGGTCAGTGGCGCGAACAGGTCGAAGTGAATCGCGTACTCGCTGCCATGGAAGGCCGCCCACAAGGCATACAGCAGCGGGGATATCCACAGCACCGCCAGCAGCCAGGCGGCGATGGTCTCCAGCCATTCGCCGTAGCGGAATCCCGGCGCGCTCAAGGTGGTGGCCGTCATCGGTAGTGAATCCGGCGGTCGAGCCCGAAGAACTGCAGCAGCGCGAGGATGGCCAGCATGCCGAGCAGCACCACCGTCAGGGTGGCGGCGTAGTTGGTGTCGAAGTAGGAGAAAGCGTTCTCGTAGATGTAGTAGAGCAACAGGTTGCTGGCATTGTCCGGGCCGCCCTTGGTCAGCACGAACAGGTGATCCACCAGCTTGAAGGAATTGAGCACCGCGTTGATCAGCACGAACAGCGTGGTCGGCATCAGCAGCGGGAAGACCACGCGACGGAAGTAGTACCAGCGCGACGCGCCTTCCAGGCGCGCGGCTTCGCGCAGTTCCGGCGGCAGGTTCTGCAGGGCGGCCAGGTAGAAGATCATGAAGAACCCGGCCTCCTTCCACACCGTCATCACGATGATGGCCGGCAGTACCGTGCCCGGATCGCCCAGCCAGTTGTGTCCGGCGATGCCGAACACCGCGAGCACCTGGTCGATGAGGCCAATGTCCGGCGAGTAGAAGAACAGCCAGATGTTCGCCACCGCGATCATCGGCAGGATGGTCGGCGTGAAGTAGGCCAGGCGCAGCAGGGAGCGGCCGGGCAGGGCGCGGTTGACCAGCAGCGCCATGGCGATGGCCAGGGCCACCGAGGTGGGAATGGTGCCGATGGCGAACCAGATGTTGTTCGACAGCACCTTCCAGAAAATCGGGTCCTCGATCATCGACTGGTAGTTGCCGGCGCCGATGAAGCGGGACGGACGGATCGGGTTGCCCTTGGAGAACAGGCTCTCGTAGACCGTGGCCAGCGTCGGGTAGTGGGTGAAGGCGATCAGCAAGATGGCTGCCGGGGTCAGCAGCAGCCAGCCGTGGACGTGGCGCATCAGGTTGGGGTTGGCGGTCATGCGGTCTGGTCGGCAAGGGCCTGCGCGGGCGCCGTGGCTCCCGCGCAGGCGCATCACTCAGCGATAGGGCTTGAGCAGCCGGTCGGCACCGGCCTGTGCCTCGGCCAGCGCATCGGCCGGCGACTTGGCACCGGTCAGCGCGGCCTGGATGGCATCATCCAACAGCTTGCGCGTACGCCCGGTCTGGAAGGTCGACAGTTCGGCCGTGGCGAACTCGAGCTGGTCGCGGGCGACCGCGGCATAGGGGAACTCCTTGACGTAGTCCTGCAGCGCCGCGGTCTCGTAGGCCGCCGGGCTGACCCCCATGTAGCCGGTCTTGATGGACCATTCGGCGGACCGCTCCGGGCTGGTCATGAACTTGATCAGCTTCATGGCCGCGGTGCGTTCCTCGTCGGTGGTCTGCTTGAAGATGTAGAAGTTGCCGCCGCCGGTGGGGGTGCCGCGACGCTTGCTGGCCGGCAGCATGGCGACGCCGAAGTCAAAGGTCGCGTTCTCCTTCACCGTGGTGAGGTTGCCGGTGGAATGCCACATGATGGCGGTCTTGCCCTCGAGAAAGTTCTGTCGCAGGGTGCCCCACTCGATGGTGCCCTCGGGCATGACCTTGTGGGTAGCGCCGAGGTCACGCCAGAACTCCAGCGCCTCCACCGTGGCCGGTGCATCGAAGAAGGTGGTATCGCCGGCGCCGTTCATCAGCACCTGGTCGTTCTGCATCGACAGTGCGCCGAACATCCAGTAGGGATAGCCGGTGGACGGAATCATCACGCCCCACCGGGAACCGTCCTCGGCGGTCAGCTTCTTGCCGGCCTCCACCAGTTCGTCCCAGCTTGCCGGCGGGCTTTCCGGGTCCAGGCCGGCTTCGCGGAAGGCGTCCTTGTTGTAGTACATGACGATGGTGGAACGCTGGAACGGAATGCCCCAGGTCTTGTCGGCGGTGCGACCGTTCTCCATCAGCGTAGGGTAGAAGGAGTCCAGCCACGCCTTGTCCTCGTCGCTCTCGACGATGTCGTCGAAGGCTACGATGGCGTCCTGCTCGATCAGCTCGTAGATGTCGATGGAGAACATCACCGACAGCTGTGCCGGCTCACCGGCCTTCAGCGCCGCCAGTGCCTTGATTCGCGCGTCGTTGTAGTTGCCCGCGTAGATGGCATTGACCTTGATGTCCGGATTCTCGGCCATGAAGTCGGCGACGATGCCGTCGACGACCTGGGTCAGCGGTCCGCCGACCGCCACCGGGTAGTACATGGTCAACTCGGTATCGGCATGGGCGATGGACGCCCCGCTGCCAACGCATGCCGCCAGTGCCAGTGCGGCGGCGGACTTTCGCATCTTCGTCAACATCTCGTCTGTCCTCGTGGTTGTGTCAGGAATGTCGCCGGAGGCCCGGCGGGCACGGTGTGCCGTGCGCGACCCCGCGGCCGCGCCGGCGGAATTTACCCGGCTGATGTTTCATCCATGCGATGACCTGCCTGGTTGAAGCGATGCTGGTCGGCGTCGTCCCAGTGCACCTGCAGCCGGTCGCCGATGGCGGCGCGGCTGCGGCCCTCGATGCGCGCGAAGATCACCAGTTCCCGGTGTCGCAGGCGCAGTACCGTCTCCGCGCCCATGTAGTCGACGGCGACCACCTCCGCGTCGAGACCGCGGTCGCCGATGCGGATCTTCTCCGGGCGGATGCCGATGCTGCTCGCACCGGCGGCCCGGACGATGCTCGGGTCCAGGCCGGTGGCGGGCAGGACGTTCATCGGCGGGGTACCGAGAAAGCGCGCCACGAACTCGCTGCCGGGTCGTTCGTACAGCACCGCGGGATCGCCGGTCTGCACGATGCGGCCGGCATCGAGCAGGATGACCTGGTCGGCCATCGACATGGCTTCGGTCTGGTCGTGGGTGACGTAGACCATGGTCAGTTGCAGGCTGCGTTGCAGGTGATGGATCTCGTCGCGCATCTCCGCGCGCAGCTTGGCATCGAGATTGGAAAGCGGCTCGTCCATCAGGCAGACCGGCTGCTTGGCGACGATGGTGCGGGCCAGGGCCACGCGCTGACGCTGGCCACCGGAAAGTTGTGCCGGCTTGCGCTCCAGCAGGGCGTCGAGACCCACCATCTTCGCTGCCTCGGCCAGTCGCTGCTCGCGCTCGGCGGTGTCCACGCGTCGGACCTTGAGACCGAAGAGGATGTTCTCGCGCACGCTCAGGTGCGGGAACAGGGCATAGGACTGGAAGACCATGGAAACCCGCCGGCGTGCAGGGTCCAGCCGGGTGACGTCGGTGTCGCCGATGTGCACGCTGCCGCCATCGGCGGTTTCCAGCCCGGCGATCATGCGCAGGATGGTGGACTTGCCGCAGCCGGACGGGCCCAGCAGCACGGTCAGGGTACCTTCCTCCACGGTGAAGGAGACTTCGTCCACCGCGCGGGTGCTCCCCCACTGCTTGACCAGGCGCTCGATGCGGATGGCGCTCATCGATCGTCCCCGTCGTCGCAGATGACCAGTTCGCCGCCGGCGCGTTCGATGCGCTGCACGATGGCCTTCGGCGGCCGGGCATTGCAGAACACCTTGGTAGCCTGCTCGATGGTGCCGCCGCGGACGTGGGCAATGCGTCCGAACTTGCTGTCGTCCAGCACCAGGAAGGTGGTGCGGCTGTTGGCGTGGATCAGTTGCCGGGCACGCACCTCGTCCTCGTGGAAGTCGAGCAGCGTGCCGCGTTCGTCGACGCCGGCGACGCCGTAGATGCCGTACTCGAACACGTAGGACGAGAGGAAGGACTCCAGTCCCGGTCCGAGCACGTCGCAGTCGCTGTTGCGCACTGCGCCCCCGGCCACGTGCACGCGGAAGCCGGGATTGGCGCAGGCCAGCAGGGCGATGTTGAGATTGTTGGTGAAGATGCGCAGGTCACTGTGGCGGAGCAGGGCCCCGGCGACGATCTCCGGCGTGGTGCCGATGCTGAAGGCCACCGATACGTTGTCCGGCACGTGGCGGGCAACCTCGCGGGCGATGGCGCGCTTGGCGCCCTGGGCGAGGATCTGCCGGGAGCGATAGGCGATGTTGCCGGTCTCGGTGGGTTTCTCGATGCCACCGTAGCGGCGACGGGCGAGTCCGTGATCGCACAGCGTGTTGACGTCGCGGCGAATGGTCTGGGTGGTGACGCCGTAGCGCGCAGCCAGTTCCTCCACCGCGAGGAATCCCTCCTGGCGCAACATCTCGGTGATCTCGGCCTGTCGCTCGGATAGATCCATGGGGATTTCCGCCTGCCCTCCACGTGGTGATGTGCTACCCGATGATTCGTGCCATCGGTGTCAGTATGTTCAATTGAACTTTTCAGTGAGTATATTCCTCGGGTATCAAGCTTTCAAATGAAATTTTTATGACGAGTTTTCAGTCCCTTGCACCATGAATGGGCAGTCGTCCTCCGCCAGGTCGCGGTGCGCCGTCGAGTCCTGGCAGCCATGCCTGGCCGCCCTGTCGAGGCATCCACCGCTGCCCCGCGCTGCGAACGCGCGTTCTCCCCGTTCTTCCGTCCTGCCGTTCGTCCGCCAGCAAAAACCCGATCGGCGGAAACATATTCCGTCACATCGTTCTGTATACTTTCCACGAGTCCGTATTCCGGCCATTGCGACGCGAAGGATTGCGCGACTGGAAGACGGCATAACAAAGACCAACGTTCACCAAGCAATCCTCTTGAAACGACAAGCGAGATTCTTCTCCTGAAGGGCGGGTAACAGGACCAAGGTTGTACAGGTTGGCGGTGCCGGTTCGGCGGGCGTGAATCATCACGAGTACACAGCCGGAGTAGAACATGACCATTCGACATGCACGACGGTACGCAGCCGCGTTGGCGACAACGCTGTTGTTCGGCGCAGGATGGGGCCAGGCATTCGCCCAGGACGCCGACAAGCCCAATATTCTCGTCATCTGGGGTGACGACGTCGGCCAGAGCAACATCAGCGCCTATACCCATGGCGTGATGGGCTACCAGACACCCAACATCGATCGCATCGCTGACGAAGGCGTGATGTTCACCGACTACTACGGCGAGCAGTCCTGCACCGCCGGCCGGTCCTCTTTCATCATGGGACAGAGCGTGTTCCGCACCGGCCTGTCCAAGGTCGGCCTGCCCGGTGCAGATCTCGGCATGCAGGTGGAAGATCCCACCATTGCCGTGATCCTGAAGGACCAGGGATATGCCACCGGCCAGTTCGGCAAGAATCACCTCGGCGACAAGGACGAACATCTGCCCACCAACCACGGCTTCGACGAGTTCTTCGGCAACCTGTATCACCTGAACGCCGAGGAAGAGCCGGAGAACGAGGACTATCCGCGCGACTTCACCTTCGCCGACGGCACGACCTTCGAGGAACGCTTCGGTCCGCGTGGCGTGATCAAGTCCAGCGCCGACGGACAGATCGAGGACACCGGTCCGCTGACCAGGAAGCGCATGGAAACCGTGGACGACGAAACCGTCGCCGCCGCACTGGACTTCATCGAGCGCCAGGAAGCCGCCGGCACGCCGTGGTTCGTCTGGTGGAGCGGGACGCGCATGCATTTCCGAACCCATGTCAGCGAAGAGAAGATGGCCTGGTGCAAGGAGATGTACCCGCATGCCGACGAGTACTCCTGCGGCATGGTGGAGCACGATGCCCATATCGGCATGTTCCTCGACAAGCTCGACGAGATGGGCATTGCCGACAAGACGCTGGTGTTCTATTCCACCGACAACGGCCCGCACTACAATTCCTGGCCGGACGCGGCAGCCACGCCGTTCCGCGGTGAGAAGAACACCAACTGGGAAGGTGGCTGGCGGGTGCCGGCCATGGTGCGTTGGCCGGGCATGGTCGAGCCGGGCTCGATCTCCAACCAGATCGTGCACCACATGGACTGGCTGCCCACCTTCGCGGCGGTGGCCGGCAAGACGGACATCAAGGAGGACCTGCTCGACGGCTACACCTCCAGTGCCCTCGGGCGTGACTACAAGATCCACCTCGACGGCTACAACATGCTCGATCACCTGAAGGATCCGGGCGGCACGCCCAGCGGACGCGAGGAGATCTTCTACTTTTCCGACGACGGCGATCTCACCGCGTTGCGCTTCAACGACTGGAAGCTGGTGTTCATGGAGCAGCGGGTCCCGGGCACCCTGCAGGTGTGGGCGGAGCCCTTCATCGAACTGCGCCTGCCGTTGATCTTCAACCTGCGTCGCGATCCCTACGAGCGGGCCCAGATCACTTCCAACACCTACTATGACTGGATGCTCGATCGCGCCTACATGCTGGTGCCGGCGCAGGCCTACGTGGGCAAGTTCCTGGAGACCTTCGAGGCCTATCCGCCGCGGCAGAAGGCGGCCAGCTTCTCCCTGGACGAGGTCATGGCCAAGCTGAGCACCGCCGCGGGCAACCCCTAGGCAGGCGTCGTCGTCGCATCGTCGTGCCGGTCCGCGTCCGCATGCCGGGCGCGGACCGGGCACGTCATTCATAGCGGGGGTCCACCCATGAAAATCGTGTTCCTGATCCTGGCGGGTCTGTGTTCGGCGAGTGCCGTTGCCAACGGCCTGCCGTCCTGGCGCGATGGTGACGCCAGGGCAGCCATCGTGTCCTTTGTCGAGCGGGTCAGCACGCACGGTGGCGCGGAGTTCGTGCCTGCCCGCGAGCGGATCGCCGTGTTCGACAACGACGGCACGTTGTGGGCCGAACAGCCAGCCTACTTCCAGTTGCTGTATGCCGTGGACCGCGTGCGCCAGATGGCCGACCAGCATCCCGGGTGGAAGGACCAGCAGCCGTTCAAGGGCGTGCTGGAAGGCGACATGAAAGCGGCCCTCGCCGGCGGCGAGAAGGCCATCCTGGAACTGGTGATGGCCAGCCATGCCGGCATCACCACCGAGGCCTTTGCCGAATCGGTGTCCACCTGGTTGACCACCGCGCGTCATCCGGTCAGCGGGCGTCCGTTCACGGAGATGGTCTACCAGCCCATGCTGGAATTGCTCGACTACCTGCGTGACCACGATTTCCAGGTCTACATCGTGTCCGGCGGCGGCATCGATTTCCTGCGCGTGTTCGCCGAAGACGTCTACGGCGTGCCCCCGAACCAGGTGGTCGGCAGCAGCGTCAAGACCCGCTACGAGGTGCGCGACGGCAGGCCGGTGCTGGTGAAGATTGCCGAGATCGACTTCATCGACGACAAGGCGGGCAAGCCGGTGGGCATTCACCAGCATATCGGTCGACGCCCCATCGCCGCATTTGGCAATTCCGACGGCGACCTGCAGATGTTGCAGTGGACCACCGCCGGCGATGGCGCACGTCTCGGCCTGCTGGTGCACCACACCGATGCGGAACGGGAGTGGGCCTATGACCGCGATTCGCACATCGGTGGTCTGGACAAGGCACTGGACCTGGCCGGCGACGTCAACTGGATCGTGGTCGACATGAAGAACGACTGGACCCGGGTTTTTCCCGAGTAACACCAGGCTCGCAGCGTGGACGTCGTCCGGGCCGTGGCAGCGTGAACAGCAAGGGGGGAGCATGTCCGTACGCGACACCATCATCGACCTGAAGGATCGCATGGCGCAGTCCATCATCGGCCAGGAAAACATCATCGAGCGACTGCTGATCGGCCTGCTGGCCAATGGCAACCTGCTGGTCGAGGGACTGCCGGGCCTGGCCAAGACACGGGCCATCAAGAGCCTGGCAAGGAACCTGGAAGCGGACTTTTCCCGGATCCAGTTCACCCCGGACCTGTTGCCCGCCGATGTCACCGGTGCCGAGATCTACCTCGGAGAGCAAGCGAAGCAGCGCTTCGAATTCCAACCCGGCCCGGTGTTCGCCAACCTGGTGCTGGCCGACGAGATCAACCGTGCGCCGGCCAAGGTGCAGTCCGCGTTGCTGGAGGCGATGGAGGAGCGCCAGGTCACGGTTGCCGGCACCACGCACCCGATGCCGCCGGTGTTCATGGTCATGGCCACCCAGAACCCCATCGAGCAGGAAGGCACCTACCCGTTGCCCGAGGCGCAGATGGACCGTTTCCTGATGCACGTGAACATCACCTATGCCGACGACGAGTCGGAGGCCAGGATCATTCGCCTGGTGCGGGGCGAGCGTGCCCATGTGGCGGCAACCCCGGGTGAAGCGCCGCTGCCGCTGCAGGCGGTTCTCGATGCCCGCGCCGAGATCGACCGGGTCGAGGTCTCCCCGGCCATCGAGAAGTACATCGTGGCACTGATTGCCGCCACCCGTCGGCCACGCGAGTTCGACGAGGCGCTTGCCCGCTGGATCCAGGTCGGCGCCAGTCCGCGTGGTTCGCTGGCCCTGGACCAGGCGGCACGTGCCCATGCCTGGCTGTCCGGCGCGGACTTCGTGTCCCCGGACAATGTCCGCGCGGTCGTGCACGACTGCCTGCGTCACCGCCTGATACTCACCTACGAGGCCAATGCCGAGGGCGTGTCCGCGGACCAGGTCATCGACGCCGTGGTCGAACGGGTGGCGGTGGCCTAGACCCATGGCCGCCGGCGCCACCATCCATCCGGGGGGCAGCGTGGCGGGTACCGTTGCGGCTCACCGCAGCGATGCGCAGGCCGCCTTCGGCCACGAGGAACTGGTGGCGTGGCGCCAGTCGGCCCGGTTGGCGGCTTCCCTTGGCAGGGCCTGCGCACGGCATCCCGATGAACGGGTCGCCGACGCGGTGCGCCGATCGGCGCTTTCGATTTCCAACCATATCGTGGCCTGCCTGGAGTCGGAGGCGACGCAGGGACGGCTCTCCTCGGTGCAGGATGCCATCCATGCCTGCGATGCATTGCTGGCCCGGTTGGGCCGCGTCGAGGCGGAGGGAGGCATTGGCCGCGCGGCCGACGTGCGCCTGTTGCGCACCCGCCTGGTGCGGCTTCGGCGTCGCCTTGGACGCGACGTTCGCTTCGGTTGAGCGGACGGGTCGATGCGCGAGTCCATCCAGCCGCGAACCACCCCCGCCGCCGTCAGCGACGATGGCCGGGTGTACGTCGACCTGGCGCAGCTGGTCGCCTGCCGTTACCGCGCCCGAGACTTCTCCTTCCTGCCGCGCCAGCCGGTACACAGCCTGCTCAACGGGCGACACGCCTCGCGGATTCGTGGACGCGGGCTGAACTTCGAGGAACTGCGCACCTACCGTCCCGGCGACGACGTGCGCACCATCGACTGGAAGGTCACCGCGCGCATGCGCGCGCCGCATACCCGGGTATTCACCGAGGAACGCGACCGCGCGACCTGGTTGCTGGTGGACCAGCGCATGTCGATGTTCTTCGGCAGTCGGCTCAACATGAAGTCGGTGACCGCCGCGGAAGCGGCGGCACTGGCCGCGTGGCGGGTGCTGGGCGCGGGCGACCGCGTCGGCGCCATGGTGTTCGACGATGTTCACTGCCATGCCATCAGTCCCCGGCGCAGCCAGGAAACGGTGATGCGCGTGCTCAAGACCATCGTCGATCGAAACCGGGCGCTGAACGCCGACCTCGACGACGATGGCGGGTCGGCCATGCTCAACCGGGTGCTCGAGTCGGCGCTGCGCCGGGTGCACCACGACGGCCTGGTGGTGCTGATCAGTGACTTCCACGGCGCCGATGACGATACCCGCGCCCTGCTGCGCCGGATCGCCGCGCACAATGACGTGCTCTGCGCGCTGGTCCATGATCCGGCCGCCACCACGCTGCCGCCGAGCCATGACCTGCGGGTCAGCGATGGCCGACTGCAGGTGGAACTGCAACTGTCCTCGGGCAAGGTGCTGCGCGACCTGGTGGCGTTCACCAGCGACCGGCTTGCCGGTATCCTGGATTACCGCGGCGAGCCGGGGCTGACCGTGCTGCCGCTGTCCAGTGGCGAGGATACCGCCGCGCAGGTGCGCAGGCTGCTTGGCGCGAGACGGGGCGGGTGAGCGAGACGGACCCCTACAGCCTTTCCCGGCTGCACGACATCGTCGAGCCGGCCGCCGTTTCGTCGTGGCCGCCCGCCGTCGGTGCCTGGCTGCTGGCGGGCATCGTCCTCGCCTGGGCACTGGCGGTCGCCTGGATCGCCTGGCGTCGCCACCGCGCCCACGCCTATCGGCGCGAAGCGCTGCACCGGCTGCAGGCGCTGCCAACCACCACCGATGCGGCAACCTTGCTGGCCGAGGTGGACAGCCTGCTCAAGCGCGTGGCCATGGCCAGTTTCGGCCGGCGCCACGTGGCGCCGATGAGCGGCCGGGCCTGGCTGGACTTTCTTGATCGTACCGGGGGGGATGGCGCGTTCCGCCATGCACCCGCCGCGCACCTGGCCAATGCGAGCTTCCAGCCCGGCCTGGTGGCGGGGATGGCGGAGAACGAACGGGCCGAGGTGATCGCCGCGGCCTGTCGCTGGGTACGTGGGCACCGTGCCGAGCGGACAGCGACATGTTGACCCTCGCCGGGGCCTGGGCGCTGTGGCTGTTGCCGCTGCCGCTGCTGGTGCACTTCGTCTTGCCCGCCTTCGTCGCCCCGCGGCCATCGGTGCGCCTGCCGTTCCTCGCAGGCATTGCCGGACATCTCGGCCTGGCGGCACAGGCAAGTCGAACGGTTCGCCGACCCGGGTTGCAGGTGCTGCTGTACGTGCTGGTGTGGGCGTTGCTGGTGGCGGCATTGGCCCGTCCCCAGTGGTTGCAGCCACCGCTGGTCAAGAGCCTGCCCACCCGCGACCTGCTGCTGGCAGTGGACCTGTCGGCGTCCATGGAGGAGAAGGACTTCCAGGACGCCGACGGCGCCCGCATCGAACGCCTGGCCGCGGTCAAGCAGGTGCTCGACGACTTCCTCGCGCGACGCGAGGGTGATCGTGTCGCCCTGGTGGTGTTCGGCAACGCCGCCTTCGTGCAGTGCCCGTTCACCACCGATCTCGACGTGGTCCAGCAACTGCTCGACGAAACCGCGGTACGCATGGCCGGGCCGAAGACCGCCTTCGGCGACGCCATCGGTCTCGGCGTGACCCTGTTCGAACGCAGTGCCCTCGAGCAGCGGGTGATGATCGTGCTCACCGATGGCAACGATACCGGCAGCCTGGTGCCGCCGGCGGAGGCGGCACGCATCGCCCGGGACAAGGGCATCGTCATCCACACGGTGGCCATTGGCGATGCGCGCAGCGTGGGCGAGGAGGCCATCGACGAAGCCGCGCTGCGGGCGGTGGCGGATACCACGGGGGGCGCCTACTACTTCGCCGCCGACACGGCCTCGCTGGAGCAGATCTACCGGGACCTGGATGCACTGGAAACCCGCCAGGTCGATACCGTGAGTCACCGGCCACGGGTGGAGCTGTTTCACTGGCCGCTGGGTCTTGCCATCGTGCTGGTGCTGCTCTACCACGCGGCCGGGGCACTGGCCGCGGCCAGAGTGGCGGCAAGGGTGGCCGCAAGGGCGGCGGGGAGCGCTACGCGGCGACAGCCACGGCCGCAGGGGGAGGGCGGTCGTGGCTGAATTCCTGGCCAACGTTCACTTCCTGCGACCGGCCTGGTTGCTGCTGCTGTTGCCCATTGCGCTGCTGGCCTGGCAGTACCGACGCGTGCGCGACCCGATGCGCAGCCTGTCGGGCATCGTCGCACCGCACCTGCTGGCCCACCTGGTGGTGGCGCCGCGGAAACATCGCCGGTTGTCTCCGGGCACGGTGCTGGTGGCGACGCTGGTGACGGCCACCTTCGCCGTCGCCGGACCGAGCTGGGAACGTGAGCCGTCGCCGTTTGCCGCCGACGCGGCGGCACTGATGATCGTGCTCAGCGTCACCCCCTCGATGGAAAAGGAAGACCTCGTGCCGTCACGCCTGGAACGCGCCCGCCACAAGATCCACGATCTGCTGGCGCTGCGCAGCGGTGCGCGGTCCGGGCTGGTGGCCTATTCGGGCACCGCCCACCTGGTGGTGCCACCCACCGAGGATGGCCGGGTGGTGGAGCAGCTTGCCGCCGCGCTGAGCCCGGAGGTGTTGCCGGTGGAGGGAGACGCGCTGGCGGACGCACTGCGCATCGCCGCCATGCAGTTGACCCGGGACGGCGGCACGGGTTCCATCGTGGTGATGACCGACGCGGTGGCGCAGTCGCAGTTGTCCGCCCTGGTCGCCTCCACCGCCGGTGTCCCGGTGCAGTTCCTTGCCACCGTGGCCAGCGCCACGGCACAGGCCCAGGCCGGGATCGATGC
>CAYGJZ010000076.1:0-19545 GCA_964350265.1 uncultured Gammaproteobacteria bacterium
GTTGGTCAGGCGTTGGTCAGGCGGTAGTGGTCGGCGGGGTCGTCCAGCGCTTCCACCTGTCCCTGCTGCAGGGCGAAGTGGATGCCGGCCATCAGCGAGGCACGTGCGGGGCGCTGCAGTACCGGGTCGATGCCGGCGTAGATCCGCGCGACCAGGGCATCGGCGGTGGCCGGGCCGTGGGCCAGTTCGTCGAGGAGCTGCCGCTGGCGCGCCCGGCGATGGTCGATGAGCGCACGCAGGTAGGGCGCCGGGTCGGTGATGGGTGCGCCGTGGGTGGGCCAGAACACGTGGTCGGGGTAGTCGAGCAGGCGTTCGAGGCTGGCGAGGTAGTGTCCCAAGTCGCCGTCCGGCGGCACGATCACGCTGGTCGACCAGCCCATCACGTGGTCGCCGCAGAACACCCGCCGATGGGTTTCGTCGACGAAACACAGGTGGTCGCTGGTATGCCCGGGGGTATGCACCACCCGCAGGCGCAGTTCCCCGGCCTCGACGACGTCGCCGTCGACCAGGGGAATGTCGGTGTGGTAGTAGGCGGCGGGGACTTCCTCGCCGTTGCCTGCGCGCCTGGCCCCGGGGTGGCCGTGGGCGCTGATCGCCACCCCGGCATGTCGCGACAGCGCACCGGCGAGGCCGGCATGGTCGTGGTGGTGGTGGGTGACCAGCAGGTGCTGCGGGCGGCCGCCTTCCAGGTGGTCGAGCAGCACGGCGAGGTGGTCGTCGAGTGGCGGGCCGGGGTCGATGACCACGGCGCCATCGCCGAGCACGTAGGTGCCGGTGCCGTGAAAGGTCATGGCCGAGGGGTTGCGCGCGGTGATGCGCACCAGCGAGGGGGCAACCGCCTCGGCGACACCGTAGTCGAAGTCGTGCTGGCGCTGGAACCTCACCGCGGTCCGCTCGCCTTGATCACCTCCCATCGGGCGCTGAAGGGGTTGTAGCGCTGCAGCGGGCGGAACAGCGTCTTGTAGTTCATCTTCGGCGATTCGGCGATCCAGTAGCCGAGGTAGACCCAGTGCAGCCCCTCGTCCAGGGCAAGCTCCACCTGCTTGAGGATGGCATAGGTGCCCAGGCTGCGGCGTGGCTCGTCGGGGTCGAAGAAGGTGTAGATGGCCGACAGGCCGTCTTCCACCCGGTCGATGATGGAAACCGCCAGCAAGCGGCCGCCCTGCCGGATCTCGATGAACGAGGTGTCGACGTCGGAGTCCACCAGGAAGCGCCGGTACTTGTCCGGGTCGGGGTCATCCATGCTGTCGCCGCTGTGGCGGGTGGACTGGTAGCGCAGGTAGAGGTCGAAGTGCTCGTCGCTGAACCGGGCCCGGGTCAGCCGGCAGGTGAGATCGGCATTGCGCCGGAGGGTGCGTCGCTGGGCACGGTTGGGGCGGAACTCCGCCGCCGGCAGGCGTACCGAGACACAGGACGAACACTCGTTGCAGAACGGCCGGTAGTAGAGGCTGCCGTTGCGCCGGAAGCCGTGCTGCAGCAGCCGGCCGTACAGTCCGGTGTCCACCGGGTAGTGGGGATCGAGGATCAGGTTCACCGCGGTGTTCGCATCGATGTACGGGCACGGGTGCGGCGCGGTCTGGTAGAGCGTTGGAAACTGTACTTCCCGGGTCACAGGTAGGCCTCCAGGTAGTCTGCGTGAAACGACCACGTTTCGCACGGCGTCGGCACCGCCAGTCCCCGCCGCACGGTGTCGACGAAGCGCCGCCTCGGGATCGATCGCGCCCCCAGGCTGGCCAGGTGTGCCGACTCGACCTGGCAGTCGATCATCCGGTATTGACGGGCGAGGAGCAAGCCGGCCAGGGCCACCAGGGCGCACTTGGAGGCATCGGTCACGCGGCTGAACATGCTTTCGCCGAAGAAGACGCGGCCCATGGCGATGCCGTACAGCCCGCCGACCAGTTCGCCGTCCCGGCGCACCTCGATGCTGTGGGCGAGCCGCATCTGGTGCAGGTTGACGTAGGCGTCGCGCATCTCCGGGGTGATCCACGAGCCGCCGTCCTCGCCCCGGCGGGGCGCCGCGCAGGCGTCGATGACCTCGGCGAAGGCGGTATCGGCGGCGTATTCGAAGCCGCGGTTGCGCAGCGACTTGCGCAGGCTGCGGCTGACCTTCAGCGCCTCGGGACAGAGCACGGCGCGCGGGTCCGGCGACCACCACAAGATGGGCTGGCCGGGGTTGTACCAGGGGAAAATGCCTGCGCCGTAGGCCCGGATCAGCCGCTCCGCGGACAGGTCGCCGCCCACGGCGAGCAGCCCTTCGGGGGTGGCAGCCTCCAGGGGGGGGAAATCACCCGTGTTGTGGCCGTGCTGACGCATACCGCGACATTGTATCGCTTCGCGCGGTCACCGCGCACGGGGTCACCGATCCCGTCGGAAGGGCAGGGACTCGTCCAGCAGGCGGGTGTAGCGGGCCTGTTCTCCGCGCTCCTGGGCCAGGTAGCGCTCCACCGCGTCGTAGAAGGCGGGGTGCTTGAGCCAGTGCGCCGAGCGGGTGGTGTGCGGAGCCAGCCCGCGGCTGAGCTTGTGCAGGCCCTGGGCGCCGGCCTCGAAGCGGGCCATGCGCTGGCCGATGGCGAACTCGATGGGCTGGTAGTAGCAGGTTTCGAAGTGCAGTCCGGGGAGAAAGCCCGCCGCCCCCCAGTAACGGCCGTAGAGCGTGCTGCGGCCGAGAAAATACAGTGCGCTGCACACCACGCGCTCGCCGATGCGTCCCTGCAGCAGCGCCACCTCGTCGCCCATGGCCCCGGCCAGGCCTTCGAACCAGGCCGCCTCGAGGTAGGGCATGCCACCGTGCTGGGCAATGGTGTCCTGGTAGAGCGCGTGCATGATGTGCCAGTCCCCGGCATCCGCCTCGGCGCCGCGCAGCCAGCGGAAGCGTACCCCCGCCTCGGCCACCTTGCGTCGCTCGGCGCGGATGTTCTTGCGCTTCTTCGAGGTGAATCGGGACAGGTAGTGGTCGAAGTCCTCGTAGTCCTGGTTGTGCCAGTGGAACTGGTGGTCGTGGCGCACCAGGTAGCCGTCGGCGGCGAGAATGTCGATCTCCTCGTCGGGCAGGAACAGGGCATGCACGGAGGACACCGGCTGGTCCTCGGCGAAGCGGCGCAGGCCGCCGAGCATGGCGTCACGGGCGTCCTCGTCCCGGGCCAGCATCTTGGCGGTGGTGGCCGGGGTGAAGGGAATGGCGCTGACCAGCTTGGGATAGTAGTCGATGCCGTGTTGCTGGTAGGCGTGTGCCCAGGCCCAGTCGAACACGTACTCGCCGTAGGAATGTTCCTTCAGGTACAGCGGCATGACGCCGCGTGGCCGGCCATCATCGCCGGCAAGCAGCAGGTGGCAGGGATGCCAGCCGCTGGCCGCGCCGACCGAGCCGCTTTGTTCGAGCAGGGCGAGGAAGGCATGCCGTGAGAAGGGGGCGTCCTCGGCATCGCGCAACGCGTCCCAATCGCTGGCGGCGATGTCGGCGGTGCGGGTAACGAAACGGATGGACGGGTCGCTCGGGGTATGCGCTGGCAAGGCTGGTGCTTCTGTTCGGCATCGTGCAACGGACTCGCACGGTCGCGGCAGGGTAGAATCCCCCGGTCAGGCCGCCCCGCGCGCTTGCGCTTCATTATGAAACGGCAGGCACCGGGTTTTCCACCCCCGCGTCCATTCGCGGGCGGGAAGACCGGTGCGCCGACGTACCGTGCACGTCATGAAACAGTCTCTCAGCATTGCCCTTGCCCAGTTGAACCTGGTGGTTGGCGACATCGAAGGCAACGTCGACCGCGTGGTCGATGCCGCCGCGCGGGCGCGCGATGACCTCGCCGCCGATGTCATCGTCTTTCCCGAGTTGACGCTGACCGGCTACCCGCCGGAGGACCTGCTGCTGCGCGAGGACTTCCTGCGCGACGCCGAGCGCGGCGTGGCGCGGGTCTGCGAACGGGTCGGTGGCATCACCTGCCTGGTGGGCCATCCCGAGCAACGCCAGGGTCGTCTGTACAATGCCGCCTCGGCCATCCGCGACGGCAAGATTCTCGCCACCTACTACAAGTGTGCACTGCCGAACTACGGTGTCTTCGACGAGAAGCGCTACTTCACCGCCGGCGAGCAGCCGGTGGTGTTCGCGGTGAACGGCTTTCGCCTCGGCATCAGCATCTGCGAGGACATCTGGGAGTTCCAGCCGGCGGCCGACAGCGCGGCGGCCGGTGCCGAGCTGCTGCTCAATCTCAATGCCTCGCCCTTTCACCTGCACAAGTCGCGCGAGCGGGAGACCGTGGTGGTGGGCGACGTCGCCCGTCGACTGGGTCTGCCGGTGGTGTACACCAACCTGGTGGGCGGCCAGGACGAGCTGGTCTTCGACGGTGCCTCCTTCGTGGTCAATGATCGTGGCCACGTGGTGCACCGGGTCGGCAGTTTCGTCGAGTCCGTCTCCGCGCTGGTCTTCTCCCGGGGCGACGACCAGCGCCTGGTGGCCGAGTCGGCCAGCGTCGAGGCACCGCCCGGGGACGAGGCGGCGGTCTACCAGGCATTGACCACCGGGGTGCGCGACTACGTGGAAAAGAACGGCTTCCCCGGCGTCGTCATCGGCCTGTCCGGCGGCATCGACTCGGCCTTGACCCTGGCGGTGGCGGTGGATGCCCTCGGCGCGGAACGGGTGGAGGCGGTGACCATGCCGTCGCGCTATACCCGCTCGATCAGCGTGGCCGATGCCCGCGAACAGTGCCGGGTGCTCGGCGTGCCCTGCCACGAGATCGAGATCGAGCCGGTGTTCGGCGCCTTTCTCGGCCAACTGGCACCGTTGTTCGAGGGCCTGGCGGTGGATGCCACCGAGGAGAACATCCAGGCGCGCTGCCGCGGCACGTTGCTGATGGCGATCTCCAACAAGACCGGCAAGATGGTGCTGACCACCGGCAACAAGAGCGAGATGGCGGTGGGCTATGCCACGCTGTACGGCGACATGGCCGGCGGCTTTGCCGTCATCAAGGACGTGCCGAAGACCTGGGTCTACCGCCTGGCGCGCTATCGCAACGAGCTGTCGCCGGCGATCCCCGCGCGGGTTATCGAGCGTCCGCCCTCGGCCGAGCTGGCTCCCGACCAGCTCGACGAGGACAGCCTGCCACCCTATGACATACTCGACCCGATCATCGAGGCCTACGTGGAAGAGGACCTGTCACCGGCGCGAATTGCCGAGCGCGGCTACCCGGCCACCGACGTGGAGCGGGTGGTGCGGATGATCCATCGCAACGAGTACAAGCGCCGCCAGGCGCCGCCGGGGGTGCGGATCTCGCGCCGGGCCTTCGGCCGCGACCGCCGCTACCCGATCACCAGCGGCTACCGTTACGACAGCGACTGACGATCGCGCTGGCGCGCCGGGCTAGATGCGTGCCAGGTAGCTGCTGGCGGGGAAGTTGTGCTCGAGGATGCGCACCGTGTCGTTCATCAGGTCGGTCAGGCCCATCTCCCGGTAGGCGATGGCCATCAGGCCGAGGGCGTCTTCCACCGAGGGGGTGCGCTGGTATTCCTCGAGCACCTTCTTGGCGCGGTTGACCACCGCGACGTAGGCGCCGTGGGACAGGTAGTAGCGGGCCACCGCGACGTCGTGTTTGGCCAGCACGTTGACCAGATGTATCATCCGCTGCCGCGCGTCGGCCGCGTAGGGACTGTCGGGGAAGCGGGAAACCAGTTCGCCGAAGGTGGTGTACGCCTCGCGCGCCGGCCGGGTGTCGCGGTTGCTGAGGTCGTCGCTGCCGGTCACCCGGGCGAAGAAGCCGGTGCGCTCGCGAAAGCTGGCAATGCCCTTGAGGTAGTAGGCATAGTCCACCCGCTCGTGGGTCGGGTGCAGGCGAATGAAGCGATCGGCGGCAGCCACCGCCAGTTCCGGCTCGGCGTTCTTGTAGTAGGCATAGGCCACGTCCAGTTGCGCCTGCTCGGCGGGCCGGCCATAGGGATAGCGCGACTCCAGCTCCTTGTACAGCTCGATGGCCTCGATGTAGCGTTCGTCGGCCAGTGCCGAACGGGCATACTCCAGCAGCGTGGCGGCGGGCAGGTTGGCATACTTCTCGTCCGGATCCAGGGACGCGCAGCCGGCGATGGCGAGAGACAACAGGATCCCCAGGCCCCTGGCCAGGATCCTGCGTGGTAAACGGTTCAGCATGCCTTGGACACCCGTGACGAATCGAAGCAGTCTATGCGAAATCAACCGACGATTATAAACCCTCGGCGCTGCCGTGGCCTACCACGGGGACGGGGACGATGAACGAGCCGCTGGTCCCGGCCCGCGAACTGACGCTGTGCATCGAGCCGTCGCAGGACGGCCGGCGTGTCGACCAGGCGCTGGCGGCGCAGGTGGACAGCGTCTCCCGGTCCACCCTGCAGGGCCTGATCCGCGACGGCCGGGTCACCGTCAACGGTGCCACGGTGGCGCCGAAGGCGCGGGTCGCGGCCGGCGACAGCGTGTGGATCGGCTTCCCGGCGGTGGCCGGTCGCGAGGACATCGCCGAGGACATCGCCCTCAACGTGCTGTTCGAGGACGACGACATCCTGGTGATCGACAAGCCCGCCTCGCTGGTGGTGCATCCGGGCGCGGGCAACCCCGCGGGCACCATGATGAATGCCCTGCTGCACCACGACCCGGCGCTGGCCGCCCTGCCGCGCGCCGGCATCGTGCACCGGCTGGACAAGGACACCAGTGGCGTGCTGGTGGTAGCGCGCAACGCCGCCGCGCGCACCGCGCTGGTGGAAGCCCTGGCCGATCGCCGCGTGCACCGGGTCTACCAGGCGGTGTGTGCCGGCGTGCTCATTGCCGGGGGCACGGTGGATGCGCCCATCGGCCGGCACCGTGCCCAGCGGGTGAAGATGGCGGTCACCGGCGGCGGCCGCGAGGCGGTCAGCCATTACCGGGTGCGCGCGCGGTTCGATGCCCACACCCTGGTCGAGGTGTCGCTGGAAACCGGGCGTACCCACCAGATCCGGGTGCACATGGCGCACATCGGTCATCCGCTGGTGGGCGATCGCCTGTATGCCGGGCGTGGACGCCTGCCGGGCGGGGTGGATGCGCGAATACGCGATGCGGTGGCTGCCTTTCCACGCCAGGCGCTGCATGCCTGGCGACTGCGCTTCGATCACCCGCGAAGCGGCGAGCCGGTGACGTTCCGCGCGCCGCTGCCGGCGGATTTGAAGGCGCTGCTCGAGACGCTGCGAGGCGTCGTCGGCGAAGACGGCTGACGAGCAGCGGCCGGCCCGTCTTTGCCGGGCCGGCCGCGGGGAAGGGGGTTACTTGGCGGTGGTCAGGCCGAGGATTTCCCAGTCCTGCATGCCGCCGCGGTACCACTTGATCTTGTGCGCCGGGTAGCCGAAGCGCAGCAGGTTCATGATGTTGTTCGGCGACTGGCCGCACCACATGCCGTTGCAGAACATCACCGCGGTCTTGGCCTCGGCGAAGTTGAACAGGCCCTCGCTCTCGGTCACGCCGAAGACGTCCTTGAGAATCTCCGCGATGCCGAAGGGCGTCGCGCCCTGGGCCGGGTTGAGGTCGGTCCAGGGCACGTTGATGGCGCTCGGAATGGTGCCGCGGCTGACCCAGTCCGGGGTGCGCGAATCGATCAGCACGATGGAATCGTCACCCTCGCTCATGCGGCGGGCATAGTCGATGATCTCGAGTTCGCCGATGGTCTCCACGCCCGGCGCCAGGGTCGAGGGCTGGATGCAGAACGGCGGGCACGGCCGGGAGGTCTTGGCGAAGGCCGGGTTCACGGTGGCCTCGTTGTCCTGGTTGCGCATGATCTCCACGGTGGCGCCGTCGTGCTGCACCGAAACCTTGTCGATCTCCGGGGTAATGCCTACCGGCTCGGCCAGTGCCACGGCCGGGGCCAGGGCCAGCGCCGCCATCGCGCCGATCCATTGGGTCTTGCTCAGTTTCATCACTCGCTCCTGTGTGGTTCGTCGGGGAAGTCGTTGTTGTTTCGTCTGCTGGTCCGCGCCGGGGCAGGTCTCAGCACTCCGGGTCGGGCGGTGGCGCCGCGTCGGTGGCCGGCTGCTCCGTGCCATTGTCCGTTTCGGTGTCCTTGGCGTCGTCCTGCGCCCAGGCCGCGGGGGCGGCCAGCAGCGCCAGGGCCAAGGTCAGTACCGCGGCGGGCACGGTACCGTTCAGTCTGGTTGCCATGTTTGCACCTTTTCGCAGTTCGCACGATTCGCCACGAGGGTATTATTGCCTGACGTGGAAGCGCAATGCCAGATGCGTCATCGCCGCGCCCGGCGGCGGTCGCGTCCAGCCTGGCGGGAATCAGACAACCGTGGTGAGGGATCGATGCACTGCAACCGTTGCGCCGTGAAGACGCCGACGCCCGCGACCCGCCGGGTCGCCTGGTACCTGTTGTTCCTGTGGACAGGCCTGCTGGCCGGTGGGCTGCAGGCGGTGACGGCCGCCGAGACGGTGGATTTCCGCCGTCCCGACCTTAACGGGCGCATGCACGCGCTGTCGGACCATCGTGGCCGCTTCGTGGTGGTGAACTTCTGGGCCACCTGGTGCGGCCCGTGCGTGCGCGAAATCCCCATGCTGCGCACGCTGCATGCCGAGCGTGACGACGTGGTCGTCGTCGGCGTCAACTTCGAGCAGATCGACGACGCTTCGCTGCGCGCCTTCCTCGACGAGTTCGAGGTGTCGTACCCGGTGGTGCGCGCGGGTGGTGAACCGTTGCTGCCCTTCGAGCCGTTGCTCGGCCTGCCCACCACCTTCGTGGTGGATCCCGACGGTCGCCTGCTGGCGCGCAGGACCGGCGAGGTGACCCGCGACTTCATCGATGACCTGCTGGCCGGCCACGGCCGGAGCGGATACTGACCGGGGAGTAATGGCTTTGCTGCACTGCGCTGGTTTACAGTCGGCGGAGACACAAGGACCCGTTGCACACTGCTGGAGGAACACCATGCCGGGAATCACCACGCGGACCGGCTCCGCATGATGCAGAACATCTGGCGCCTGATCAGCGCCTCGCTCACGGCCGATCCCGGCCAGTCCGGGTGGATCTGTCGCCTGGCCGGCGGCAAGGAACGCATCGTTCGCTACGACGAGCTGTACAAGGCCGCGTTGAACCTGGCGGCGCAGTTGCGCGGGCTTGGCGTCGAGCCCGGCGACCGCATCGGGCTGATGGCGCACAACGGCCCGGAATGGACGGTGGCGGCGCTTGCGGTATGGAAGGTGGACGCGGTGCTGACGCCGATTCACGTCGGCAACAGCGACCACGAGATCGCGGTGCAGGTGGCGGCCACCGAACCGCGCTTCATCCTCAGCCACCAGCGCGCCTTCGCCGATACCGACGTCCCCATCGTGCTCGACGCCGCCGGCCCGGTCAACGAGCGCGAGGCAGAGCTCGAGCCCGCCCGCGGCGACGATGACGAGGCCGTGGCCATCTACACCTCCGGCAGCACCGGCAACCCGAGAATCGTGCGCCTGTCCCACGGCAACCTGGTGAGCAACGTCACCGCCTCGGCGAAGCTGGCCGAGCCCACCCGCGAGGACCGCTTCCTGGCGCTGTTGCCGTTCTCCCATGCCATGGGGCTGACCGGGGTGAACCTGCTCGCCCTGCACGTCGGTTCCACGCTGGTGGCGCCGCGGGTGCTGGCGGCGGCGGAAATCCTCGCCGCCATGCGGGAGAACCGCATCAGCATCCTGGTGGCGGTGCCGCGGCTGTTTCGCAACATCATGCTCGGGCTGGAAAAGCGCCTGGCCGAAGGCAGTCCGCTGCTGCGTGCCTATGCCGCTGCCGTGCGCGCCTCGCCGATGTTCCTGCGGCGGCACATCAACGCCCCCATCCGCAAGCAGTTCGGCGGACACCTGAACTGCTGGATGAGCGGCGGCTCGCGCCTGGACCCGACCATCAAGAAGTACTTCCTGGACCTTGGCATCTCCCTGCGCCAGGGCTACGGCCTGACCGAAACCTCGCCGGTGGTGTCGGCCCAGCGGCACTTCGATCGCAACCTGGACAGCGTCGGCCAGGTCATCGAGGGCGTCGAGGTGCGCATCCGCGAGCCGGATGCCGATGGCTGCGGCGAACTGCTGGTGCGCGGTCCCAACGTCATGCTCGGCTATACCGACGAGGCCTACACCGCGGAGGTCATCCGCGACGGTTGGTTGCATACCGGGGACATCGCCCGCATCAACGAGGACGGGCACATCGTGCTCACCGGCCGCAGCAAGCGACTGATCGTCACCGAGAGCGGCAAGAACGTCTACCCGGAGGAACTGGAGACGCTGCTTGAACGAGACCCCCGGGTCAAGGAGGCGGCGGTGCTGGAGCTCGATGCCCGGCCGGCGGCGGTGCTGGTGGTGGAGGGTGACGATGCCCGCGAGCTGGCCCGCGAGGTGGTGCGCGGCTTCAACAAGATGGTCTCCGGTCACAACCAGATTTCCCGCTTCGCGCTGATCGACGAGCTGCCGCGGACGCCGCTGGGCAAGATCGCCCTGCACAAGCTGCCGGTGTTCTTCCGCGACAACGAGGTCGTCCGCTAGCGCCGGGCCTGTCCGTCGCGGGCGTTGATTCGGCCGCGATAGGCCCCACTTTCAGTGCAGTAATTCGGGCGACCAGCCCGCGATCTCCACGTTTTTCTACGGGTACTGCACCATGCGAATGGACAAACTCACTTCGCGCTTCCAGGCCGCGCTGGCCCAGGCACAGAGCCTGGCGGTGGGGCGCGACCACGCCTTCATCGAGCCGATTCACCTGATGATCGCCCTGCTCGACCAGGACGGTGGCAGCGTGCGCCACTTGCTGACACTGGCCGACGTCAACATCAACCTGCTGCGCTCGGGCCTGGGCGAAGCCCTGGAACGGCTGCCGAAGGTGGAGGGCCACGACGGCGACGTGCACGTGTCCAACGCCCTGGGGCGGTTGCTCAACGTCACCGACAAGCTGGCGCAAAAGCGCAATGACCAGTACATCTCCAGCGAGCTGTTCGTGCTCGCGGCGGTGGAGGACAGCGGCGAACTGGGCAGCCTGGTGCGCAAGGCCGGCGCCAGCCGCGGCGCGCTGGAGCAGGCCATCGAGCAGGTGCGCTCGGGCAGCAAGGTCGACGACCCCGGTGCCGAGGACCAGCGCCAGGCCCTGGAGAAATACACCCTGGACCTGACCGAGCGCGCCGAACAGGGCCGACTGGACCCGGTGATCGGCCGCGACGACGAGATTCGCCGTACCATCCAGGTATTGCAGCGGCGGACCAAGAACAACCCGGTCCTGATCGGCGAGCCCGGTGTCGGCAAGACCGCCATCGCCGAGGGGCTGGCCCAGCGCATCGTCGACGGCGAGGTGCCCGAGGGCATGCGCAACAAGCGTCTGCTGTCGCTGGATCTTGGCGCACTGATCGCCGGCGCGAAGTTCCGTGGCGAGTTCGAGGAACGGTTGAAGGCGGTGCTCAACGACCTGGCCAAGCAGGAAGGCCGCATCATCCTGTTCATCGACGAACTGCACACCATGGTCGGTGCCGGCAAGGCCGAGGGGGCGATGGACGCCGGCAACATGCTCAAGCCGGCGCTGGCCCGGGGCGAGCTGCACTGCATCGGCGCCACCACCCTGGACGAGTACCGCAAGTACGTGGAGAAGGACGCCGCGCTGGAACGCCGTTTCCAGAAGGTGCTGGTGGACGAGCCCGGCGTGGAGGACACCATTGCCATCCTGCGCGGCCTGCGCGAGAAGTACGAAGTGCACCACGGCGTGGACATCTCCGATCCGGCCATCGTCGCCGCCGCCACCCTGTCGCATCGCTACATCAGCGATCGCCAGCTGCCCGACAAGGCCATCGACCTCATCGACGAGGCGGCCAGCCGCATCCGCATGGAAATCGATTCGCGTCCGGAGAGCATGGACCGCCTGGATCGGCGCATCATCCAGCTGAAGATCGAGCGCGAGGCGCTGAAGAAGGACAGGGACGATGCCAGCCGCAAGCGACTGGCCGCGCTGGAAGAGGAGCTGGCCGGCCTGGAGAAGGAATACGCCGAGCTGGAGGAAGTCTGGAAGGCGGAGAAGGCGGCCCTGCAGGGCAGCCAGCACGTCAAGGAGGAACTGGACCGCGCCCGCGTGGACATGGAGACGGCGCGCCGCGCCGGCGACCTCGCGCGCATGTCCGAGTTGCAGTATGGCCGCATTCCCGAGCTGGAACGCCAGCTCGGCGCGGTGGCCGATGCCGAGGGCCGCGAGGGCACCTTGCTGCGCAACCGCGTCAGCGCGGAGGAAATCGCCGAGGTGGTGTCGCGCTGGACCGGCATCCCGGTGAGCAAGATGCTCGAGGGCGAGAAGGACAAGCTGCTGCGCATGGAGGCGGAACTGCATCGCCGGGTGGTGGGCCAGGACGAGGCCATCACCGCGGTCAGCAACGCCATCCGCCGGTCCCGTGCCGGCCTGTCCGATCCCAACCGCCCCTATGGCTCGTTCCTGTTCCTCGGGCCCACCGGCGTCGGCAAGACCGAGCTGTGCAAGGCGCTGGCGGCGTTCATGTTCGACACCGAGCAGTCGATGGTGCGCATCGACATGTCCGAGTTCATGGAGAAGCACTCGGTGGCGCGGTTGATCGGTGCGCCGCCGGGCTATGTCGGCTACGAGGAGGGCGGCTACCTGACCGAGGCGGTGCGTCGCCGGCCCTACGCGGTGATCCTGCTCGACGAGGTGGAAAAGGCCCATCCGGACGTGTTCAACATCCTCCTGCAGGTGCTCGACGACGGTCGCTTGACCGATGGCCAGGGCCGTACCGTGGACTTTCGCAACGCGGTGGTGGTGATGACCTCGAACCTGGGCTCCGACCGCATCCAGGAACTGGCCGCGGCCAACCACTACGGGCGCATGAAGCAGGCGGTGCTGGACGTGGTCTCCCATCACTTCCGCCCGGAGTTCATCAACCGCATCGACGACCTGGTGGTTTTCCATCCGCTGGAGCGAGAACAGTTGCGGGAGATCGCCGCCATCCAGATGGCGTCGCTGCGCCGGCGACTGCGCGATCGCGAGATGGAACTGGTGTTGACCGATGCCGCGCTGGACAAGCTCGCCGAGGCCGGTTTCGACCCGGTCTACGGGGCGCGTCCGTTGAAGCGGGCCATCCAGTCCTCGCTGGAGAACCACCTGGCCGAGGAGATCCTCGCCGGGCGTTTCGGCCCCGGGGATGTCATCGAGGTGGACGCCGACGAGGAAGGCCTGCGCTTCTCCAGCGGCCAGGGCAGCGCCGTCGACGCCGCCTGAGCCACCCGCGCCCCGCCATCGGCGGGGCGCGCGTCACCCGGGGATTCGCTTATAATCGGCATCGTCCCGGCGTCCGCAGGATGCCGGGTGCGACTGATTCCAGACCCTCTGAACGATGGCGGGCCTCGCCGGGCGCCGCTCGCCAGCCAACGGGCCAAGCGACCATGAAAGCGATGATACTCGCGGCGGGCAAGGGTACCCGGCTGCGCCCGCTCACCCAGGTGCTGCCGAAGCCGATGATTCCCATACTCGGCAAGCCGGTGATGGAGTACCTGGTCGAGGAACTGGCCCGGCACGGCTTTCACCAGGTGATGGTGAACACCAGCCACCTGGCCACCAACATCGAGAACTACTTCAACGACGGCCGCCGCTGGGGCGTGGAGATCGGCTACTCCTTCGAAGGTTTCATCCGCGACGGCGAGGTCTTCGCCCAGCCGGTGGGGTCGGCCGGCGGCATGCGCCGCATCAACGACTTCGGCGGCTTCTTCGACGACACCTTCCTGGTGGTCTGCGGCGATGCGCTGATCGATCTCGACCTGACCACCGCGGTGCGTCGCCATTGGCAGTCCGGCGCGGTGGCCTCGATGGTGGTGGCGCGGGTGGACCCGTCCCAGGTGTCCAGCTACGGCGTGGTGGAATGCGACGCCCATGGCCGCATCAGCGGCTTCCAGGAAAAGCCCTCGGTGGCCGAGGCGCGATCCAACCTGGTCAACACCGGCATCTACCTGTTCGAGCCGTCGGTGCTGGAACTGGTGCCGCCCGGCGTCGAGTACGACATCGGCAGCGAGCTGTTTCCCGCCATCCTCGACGCGGGCCTGCCTTTCAACGCCATCGACATCCCCTTCAACTGGATCGACATCGGCCGCCTGAGCGACTACTGGGAAGCCAACCAGCGACTGATGCGCGGCCAGCTCAACTACGTGCGCATGCCCGGCACCGAGGTGTATCCCGGGGTATGGTGCGGGCTGAACGTGAACGTCGACTGGGAACGGGTGCGCATCGAGGGGCCGGTGTACATCGGTGCCGGTTCGCAGATACACGCCGGCGCCGAGATTCTCGGGCCGACCTGGATCGGGCATGGCTGCGTGATCGAGGGCGGGGCGCGGGTGCGACGCAGCATCCTGTTCGAGTACAGCCGCCTCGGTGGACGTGCCGACGTCGACGAGGCCGTGGTCTTCGGCCGCAACTGCGTGGACCGCGAGGGCAACCCGATCCACGACGGCGACCAGGAACTCGACTGGGTCAGCGACTCCCGCGATGCGCCGCAGCTCGGCGCCACCGGATCACGGGCGGTTCGCTAGGCGCGACCGCCCGCGCGGATCAATTGGGGTCGGAGACGTAGCTGACGCCGAGCAGCAGCGCGTTCTGTTCCCACTGCGCGGTGTTCAGCTCGGTGGTGATCACGCGGCCATCGGCCAGGTAGGTGCGGTCGGTGCCGCTGTCGGAATCCCAGTTCGACCACGTGAAGCTGGCGTTGAAGGCCCAGTTCTCGCTGTAGCGGAAGCGGGCGCCGACCTCGTACACCGGGCCGGAACCGTCGGACTTGTGCTTGAAGCTCACCGGGTGGGCGAGGTCGTCGCGCAGGTTCCAGTTGGCGGAGGCCTCGTAGTCGATGTTGTGGTACTCGACCCGGCCCCAGGTGTCCCAGCGGCTGCCGCGGTGATCGATCTGCACGCCGAGGAAGGTCGACCACCACTCGGCGCGGTAGCTGGATTCCAGCGCGTTGATCGGCTGACCGGCGGTGCCGCCGATGCGGTCGATCTGCTGCACGCCGTCGGTGATGCGGAAGTCCTGCTCGTGGAAGGAAAAGCCGATCAGCGGCGTGACCCGGGTCCGCTCGGCATCGGTGACCGGCAGCGAATAGCCCAGCGAGAGCGTGATGTCGAGGACGTCGTCGTCCTCGGTCTGCGACAGCGAACGGGAGAACTCCAGCGTGCGGTTGTTGCCGGCGTAGTCGGAATCCTGCACGTTGCCGTCGTAGATCTGGCCGTAGCGCAGCTCGGTGTCCAGCACCAGGCCGCCGTCGGTGATGGCGACGAAATCGAAGCCGAGCTGCACGCTGTCGACGCTTCGCCAGGTCAGCTCGGAAAGAATGTTGGGACCACCCGGGCCACCGGAAATGGACCAGTGCAGCTCGTCCACCCGGGGACCGGCGGAAATGTCGAAGATGGTTTGAAGTGCCGATGCCGTGGACCACGGCAGGGTCGCGACGGCGACGAAGGTGCCCAGCAGCGCATGCCGCGCGGTCTTCGGCGCCCGGATTGGTGCCAGGTGCATGTCGTGGTGTTCCTCGTTCCCCGTCGTTGCCTACAATGCGCCGCTTCCCGGCAGACTGCCCCGGGTCCGGACTCGGTCGGGAAAGATAGCAGTAAATCAATGATCTGAACAGGTGTGAGCCTTGCCCAACGATACTCCTCATACACCGTGCCTGGCCTTCGGCCCGGTCCTTGGCCAGGCCGGCCTGAAGCGCCAGCACGAGGACTTTCGGGTGGAGGAAGTGCTTTCCTTCGCCCCGGACGGGGAGGGCGAGCACTGGTTGCTTGCCCTCGCCCAGGACGGCTGGAACACGGCCTCGGCGGCACGCTTTTGTGCCCGCGCGATGCAGTGCCGTCCCCGCGACGTGGGGTTTTCTGGACACAAGGACCGCCATGCCCTCACCACCCAGTGGTTCTCTCTCCCGGCCAGGTCCGGCGCCCCTGCCCCCGATGCGGTGGACTGGCCGGCGGGCCTGTCGCTGGTGGCCTGTCACCGGCATCGCCGCAAGCTGCGCCACGGCAGCCATCGCGGCAACCGGTTCAGCATCCGCCTGCGGGATGTGGACGCCGATCCGGCAGCGGTGGCGGCGCGCCTGGCGCAGATCGTCCGCTGCGGCTTTCCCAATGCCTTCGGCGCGCAGCGATTCGGCCGCGACGGCGACAACGTGGCGCGGGCGCGGGCGGCACTGGCGCGACCGGACTACCGTCGCAGCCGCGACCCGGGACGCAGCGTGGAGATTTCGTCGCTGCGCTCCAGCCTGTTCAACCAGGTGCTGTCGGCGCGGGTGACCGAGGACAGCTGGCGCTCGGCGCGGCCCGGCGACGCCATGCTGCTGGCCGGCTCGCGCAGCTACTTCATCGCCGAGCCCGGCGACGATGCGCTTGCCGAACGTATCGCGGAAGGGGATGTCCACGTCTCCGGACCGATGTGGGGACGGCCGGACGACTCGCTGCCACCGGCGTTGCTTGCGCGGGAGCGGCACTACCTGGCCGATCGTGCCGGCGACTGCGAACTGCTCGAGTCCCGCGACTTCACCATGGAGCGCCGCGCCCTGCGCGCCATGGCCCCGGGGCTGCGCGGGCAGTGGCCGCGGGAAGGTGTGCTGGAGCTGGACTTCGAGCTCGCGCCGGGCAGCTATGCCACGGCCCTGCTCGGCCAGTTGTTCACCCTGGTGGAGCCGGCGCGGGAGGACCGCGCCGGCTGACAGGACGAGGGCGGGCTACTGGCGCGCGGCCAGCAGGCGGTTGATGCGACGCACGTAGGCGGCCGGTTCCGACAGCGGCGCACCCTCGCTCAAGGTGGCCTGGTCGAACAGCACGTGGGCCCAGTCCTCGAGCTCGGGAGAGTCGGGGGTCATGGCCCCGATCAGGCCGTGGTCCGGGTTGATCTCGAGGATCGGCTTGGCGTTCGGCGCGTCCTGGCCGGCGGCCTTGAGGATGCGCTGCAGGTTGCCGCCGAGGTCATGCTCGTCGGCCACCAGGCAGGCCGGGGAGTCGGTCAGCCGCCGGCTCAGGCGCACGTCCTTGACCCGCTCGGCGAGCTTTTCCTTGATCGCATCGGTGAGGCTCTTCAGCGATTCGCTCTTTTCCTCGTAGGCCTTGTCGTCGTCGTCCGCCAGTTCTTCCTCGGCCACCGCACCCTTGGCCACCGACTTCAGCGACTTGCCGTCGAACTCGGTCAGGTGGTTGACCAGCCACTCGTCGATGGGGTCGCTGAGCAGCAGGACCTCGATGCCGCGCTTGCGGAAGATCTCCAGCTGCGGTGACTCCTTCGCCGCCGCGTGGCTTTCCGCGGTGATGTAGTAGATCGTCTTCTGGTCCTTGGCCATCCGCGACACGTAGTCGGCCAGCGACACCTTCTGCGCGTCCTCGGTGGTGCTGGCGAAGCGCAGCAGTTCGGCGACGCGGTCCTTGTTGTCGGCGTCGTCGATCACGCCCTCCTTGAGGACGCGGCCGAACTCGGCCCAGAAGGTGGCGTACTTTTCCTCGTCGCCGGCCAGCTTGCGCAGCTCGGCAAGCACTTTCTTCACCGAGCCGGCACGGATGCGGTCGATGTCCGGATTCTTCTGCAGGTGCTCGCGGGACACGTTCAGCGGCAGGTCGGCGGCATCCACCACGCCGCGCACGAAGCGCAGGTAGGGGGGCATCAGGTGCTCGCTGTCGTCCATGATGAAGATGCGTCGCACGTAGAGATTGACGCCGTGGCGACGCTCGCGGTCCCACATGTCGAAGGGCGCGCGCTTGGGCACGAACAGCAGCGAGGTGTACTCGCGCCGGCCCTCCACCTTGTTGTGCAGGGTCAGCAGCGGTGGTTCGGGGTCGTAGGTCAGCGCGGTGTAGAAGTTGTTGTACTCCTCCTCGCTGATCTCGTTGCGCGGGCGCGCCCACAGCGCGGCACCCTTGTTGACCCGCTCGACCCCGTCGCCCGCCTCGGCCTCGTCGTCGCCGGTGACCGCCCTTGGCATGCGGATCGGCAGCGAGATGTGGTCGGAATAGCGGGAGATGATGCTGCGCAGCTTGTAGTTGTCGGCGAACTCGGTGGCATCCTTGCGCAGGTGCAGGGTCACGCTGGTGCCGCGGCCGGCGCGCTTGACGGTCTCGAGGGTGTACTCGCCGGCGCCCTCGGAGACCCAGCGCACGCCCTCGTCCTCGGCGGCGCCGGCCTTGCGGGTTTCCAGCACCACCTTGCGCGCCACCAGGAAGGCGGAGTAGAAGCCGACGCCGAACTGGCCGATCAGCCGCGAGTCCTTCTTGTCCTCGCCGCTCAATGCCTCGACGAAGTCGCGGGTGCCGGACCGGGCAATGGTGCCGATGTTGGCGATGACCTCGTCGGCGTCCATGCCGATGCCGTTGTCGGTCACGGTGACGGTGGACTTGTCGGCGTCGAAGGACACGTCGATGGCCAGCTCGGCGTCATCGTCGAGCAGGGTGCCGTCGGTGAGGGCCGCGAAGCGCAGCTTGTCGCAGGCGTCGGAGGCATTGGAGACCAGCTCGCGCAGGAAGATTTCCCGGTTGGAGTACAGCGAGTGGATCATGAGGTGGAGGATCTGCTTCACCTCGGCCTGGAAGTCGTGCTTGACCGGTTTGCTCATGGCTGCCTTTTTCGTTCGGTTGTCAGGTGCGTCGAGGTCGCCCGCGCGGATCGGCGCCGCGGCCATCCGCCGGCTGCGCCCCGGCGGGCGATGTGCCCTGCGTGAAATGGGGAGCGACGGGGGAATTTCAAGCAGCATCGCCGGCAATGGCCGTCGAATCCGCCTGCAACCGGCCCGTGGACCGAAAGGGCGGTTTTTGCGGGCTTTTCTGCCCATCGCGTCGTTGACGATGCCCCCTCGCCGTCGTATATTCCCCGCCCTTGGCGCAGCCGCCGCCGGCTTTTTGCCCGGGGTGGACGTACGGCGGGGTATAGCGCAGCCTGGTAGCGCACCTGCTTTGGGAGCAGGGTGTCGGGGGTTCAAATCCCTCTACCCCGACCACTCCTTTGGTGACGTGCCGCGCCCGGCGACAGCACGCGCCCGTAGCTCAAGTGGATAGAGCAACGGCCTTTGAGCGGCGGTTCGCGGGCCCGATGGCACGCTGTCCGCCGGAAGGAGCCTCCAGGGGGAATGACAACTCCTGGATGCGCAGGACACTGTATCGGTGGAACCTTAACGCGTCACGGCGATGGCAATACCGAGGAAACCGGCGCTCCGGAGCCGCGCGCCCAGGGGAAACCCGGGGTGCACGGACATCGACGTGCACCGACTGCGTCGGCGTCATCCGAAGCGCGGGGATCCGTAGAGACTATACGTGTCCCGCCTGAAATGGTGAAGATATAGTCCAGACTCCAAACCCGTTGCCGGGTGTGCCGTCTTGCGCGGTGGACGGCGGCGGGGCGGCGAAAGCCGTGGCGGGTAAGCTAAGCCGTAGGTTACAGGTTCGAGTCCTGTCGGGCGTGCCAGAACTTCGGCCGGGTGTCGAGCCCGGTCAGCCGGTCGTGGCCGCGGGACTGTCCCGGTGGTACCATCGCCGGCGAAAAATATGGTGGGCGTAGCTCAGTTGGTAGAGCCCCGGATTGTGGCTCCGGTGGTCGTGGGTTCAAATCCCATCGCTCACCCCAC
>CAYGJZ010000077.1:0-4176 GCA_964350265.1 uncultured Gammaproteobacteria bacterium
AAAGCCCGGCAGCGTCCACCCGCTGAAGCCGAACCTCGACGAGGACGTGCTGCGCTCCCTGCGCCGCATTTTCCACGCGGTGGACCGGCACAGCCGCCGCCTGTCGCGCCTGCATGGGTTGACCGGTCCGCAGGCCATCTGCCTGCATGCCATTCACCGTGCCGGCCACATCAATCCCGGGCACCTCGCCCGCGAGGTGTCGCTGTCGCCACCCACCATCACCGGCATCCTCGATCGGCTCGAGCGGGCCGGCCTGGTCCAGCGCACCCGCAGTGCCATGGACAAGCGCCAGGTGGTGGTGGCGCTGACCGATGCGGGCCTGGCGCTGCTGCGTCGCAGCCCGCCGCCACTGCAGGAATTGTTCACCCGTCGTCTTGCCGAAATGCCGTTGTCGCGCCAGCGACTGGTGGCACGTTCGCTGCGCGACGTGGTGCGCATGCTCGAAGCCGAGGATATCGAGGCAGCGCCGCTGCTGGCCCTTGGCGCCGCCAATCCGGATATCTCCGAAGAACACCCCACCTGACCGGTTTCGACCGGTTTCCCCGTACCGCGCAGCCGCGGCGTTCGTTGTTCGCCAACGCGGCCTTCGCGCATCCGCAAACCGACCTTTCACTCATCAACTCCCACAGGCATGACTGAGAAACTACGCGTACTGAAATTCGGTGGCTCTTCCGTGGCCACCACCGATCAACTGCAACGTGTCGCCGCGCAGGTGGCCCACCTGCGCCAGGACGGCGAGTCCGTGGTGGTGGTGGTTTCCGCCATGGGCGGCACCACCGGCAAGCTGCTGTCGCTGGCCGGCGACGTGACCGCGAACCCGGCGCCGCGCGAGCTCGACCGGCTGCTCGGCACCGGCGAATCGGTTTCCACCGCCATGCTGGCCCTGACCCTCGGGCAGCTCGGTGTCGATGCCGTCTCCCTCGACGGTCGCCAGCTGGGCATCCGCACCAGCGGCCGACACTTCAATGCCGAGGTGCTGTCCGTGGACACCCGCCGCATCCGCGCCGAGCTCGACGCGGGCAGGGTGGTGGTGGCGGCCGGCTTCCAGGGCATCAGCGAGTCCGGCGAACTGACCACCCTCGGCCTGGGCGGCTCGGACATCACCGCGGTGGTGCTGGCCGGTGCCCTCGGCGTCGAGCGGGTGGAGATCTGCTCCGACGTCGACGGTGTCTACTCGGCCGACCCGCGCATCGTCGACGCGGCCCGGCGCATCGACGTGATCAGCTACGACGAGATGGTGCAGATGGCCCGGCATGGTGCCTCGGTGCTGAATCCACGGGCCGTCACCCATGCCAGCGAACGTGGCGTGGAGGTGTACTGCCGCAGTTCCTTCGAGCCGGAGCGCGGCGGCACGCTGATTCGCCGGGTCGACCCGGTGGAGCCCCGGGTGGTCGGTGTTGCCGGGCACGACGAGCTCCTGGTGGTGTCGCTTGGATCGGTGGCGCCGGGTGCGCCCGCCCACGAACTGGTCGAAGGCGTCGAGGCCGACGACATCTTCGCCGATGGTCACGACGAGCATGGCCATCGCCACATCGCCGTCCCCGCCGAACGCGTGCCCGACGCGGCCGCCTTTGCCGATGCCGTGCAGCAACGCGGCGGCGGCATCCGGGTGGATCTCGACTACAGCTCGGTATCCGCCATCGGCCTCGGTGTCGGCAGCGTCGATCATTTCCGTCACAGCTCGCGCCAGTACGTCGGCGACGCGGTGGCCGATGGCCACCACGAGTTTTCCGACGATCACTCGCTGACCTGCGTGGTGCGACCGGCCCACGCCCGTCGCATCATGAACCAGTTTCACCGGGGATTTGAATGCCCCGTGGAGGAAGCCGCATGAACGCCGCTGCCCAAACCGAGCAACGCGTGGTCGAGATGACCGAATCCCTGGGCCGGGCCGGCGCCCGACGCCAGCGGCAACGACCGAAGGACATCGTCTACCGTCCCGCCACCCCGGCGGACGGCGCGGCGATGTGGGAGTTCGTCCGCGAGGCCGGCGTGCTGGAGCTGAACCAGTCCTATGCCTACGTGCTGGTCTGCCAGCACTTCGGCAATACCTGCCTGGTCGCCGAGACCAGCGAGGGCATGGTCGGCTTCGTGCTGGCCTACGTGCCGCCACGGCAGCCGGACACGGTGTTCGTGTGGCAGATCGGCGTTGCCCGCGAGGTGCGCGGTCGCGGCGTCGGCCTGCACCTGCTGCGCCAGTTGCTGGCCCTGGATGGCTGCCGCAACGTGCGCTACCTGGAGGCCAGCGTGACGCCCTCGAACACGCCGTCGCAGAAGCTGTTCCGCGCCTTCGCGCGCAAGTGGGGCGTGTCCTGCCGCAAGCTGCCTTTCTTTCCCAGCGAGTTCTTTCCCGAGACCCACGAACCGGAATTTCTCTACCGGGTGGGTCCGCTGCACTGGCCGAGCGCCTGAGGCGCAGGGCTGGTCCCGCTCACGATTTCCACGATACGGAGACAACATGAACCCGATTATTGACCAGTACGAATCCGAGGTTCGCGGCTACTGCCGCAACTTCACCGCCACCTTCGACACGGCCAGCGGCAGCTACCTGACCGATGTCGATGGCCGACGCTACCTGGACTTCCTGGCCGGTGCCGGTGCGCTGAACTACGGCCACAACCCCGAGGCACTGAAGAAACACCTGGTGGAATACATCAGTGCCGACGGCGTCAGCCATACCCTGGACCTGTACAGCCGGGCCAAGGAGAACTTTCTTTCCGCCTTTCACGACATCGTGCTGGCGCCGCGCGGGCTGGACTACAAGGTGCAGTTCCCCGGACCGACCGGCACCAACGCGGTGGAGGCGGCGCTGAAGCTGGCGCGCAAGGTCACCGGCCGCACCAACGTGGTCTACTTCACCAATGCCTTCCACGGCATGACCACCGGTTCGCTGGCGGTCACCGGCAATGCCGGCAAGCGGGCCGGGGCGGCGCAGCCGCTGGCCAATGCCACGCCGATGCCCTTCGACGGCTACCTCGGCGAGGGTGTGGATTCCCTGGCCTATCTCGAGCGTGCCCTCGACGATGCCGGCAGCGGGCTGGACAAGCCGGCCGCGGTCATCACCGAGACGGTGCAGGCGGAAGGCGGCGTCAACGTTGCCTCCCCGGCCTGGTTGAAGCGGCTGGAGGCGCTGTGCCGTCGCCACGAGATCCTGCTCATCATCGATGACATCCAGACCGGCTGCGGCCGCACCGGCCGTTTCTTCAGCTTCGAGGACGCCGGCATCCGTCCGGACCTGGTGACCCTGTCCAAGTCCCTGAGCGGCTATGGCCTGCCGTTCTCGGTGCTGCTGATCCGTCCGGGCATCGACGCCTGGTCCCCGGGCGAGCACAACGGCACCTTTCGCGGCAACAACCTTGCCTTCATCACCGCGGCCGCGGCGCTGGATACCTACTGGCGCGACGACCGGCTGAGCATGGAGGTGGCGCGCAAGGGCGAGCGCGTGCGCGAGGCGCTGTCGGCCATTGCCGAGCGCCACGATGAACTTCGTGCCCACGTGCGTGGCCGCGGCTTCATCCAGGCCCTGGTCTGCGAGGAGGCGGGCGTGGCGTCGCGCATCTCGGCGGCCTGCTTCGCGCGAGGCCTGGTGATGGAGACCGCGGGCATCAACGACCAGTCGTTGAAGTTCCTTGCCCCGCTGACCATCGAAGACGCCGATCTCGAGCATGGCCTCAAGATCATTGCCGAGGCAGCGGCGGAAGTGGCCGCTTCCCTCGCAGACACCCGAAACGCGGCCTAGGAGGGCAGGGCATGATCGTCAAGAAACTTTCAGAGCTGGTTGGTACCGACCAGGAAGTCGACGGTGGCAACTGGGTCAGCCGGCGCATCCTGCTGGCCCGCGACGGCATGGGCTACTCGGTGCACGACACCATCATCCGTGCCGGCACCGAGACCCACATCCACTACCAGAACCACCTCGAAGCGGTGTACTGCATTGCCGGCCGGGGCGAGGTGGAGACGGTGGCCGATGGCCGGATCTGGCCCATCGAGGAGGGCACGCTGTATGCCCTCGACCAGCACGACGAGCACTTTCTGCGCGCCAACCAGGGCGTGGACATGCGCATGGTGTGCGTGTTCAACCCGCCGCTGACCGGCCGCGAGGTGCACGACGAGTCGGGGGTCTACCCGTTGCTCACCGAGGAAGAGGACGCCAGCGCGGCCTGATGCCCGCGCGGC
>CAYGJZ010000077.1:4276-8930 GCA_964350265.1 uncultured Gammaproteobacteria bacterium
TCCACGTGCACCGGGGTGCCGTCGGCGCGGAACACGTCAACCAGGCAGTCCCGCTCCAGTACCGGGCGAGCCACCAGGTACTCGGCACCCGGCTCCGGCGTGAAGGTGAAGATGGCGTTGCAGAACTCGATGTCGAAGGGCTTCGGTCCCACCCAGGTGGCGTCGCTCCAGGTGGACAGGGTGATTTCTGCACCGGCGGCGATCTTGCCCTGGAACTGGCGGGAGCCGGCATCGCCGACGAAGTCCCGGCGTTCGCCGCAGTTGGCGTTGTCGAGGTGCACGTTGGCGAGGTTGAACGACACCGATTCCTCGCGCTGGAACCGGACCTGGGCGGTAGGGCTGCCCTCGGGGACCCGGTAGGCCGGCGCACCGGCTCCGGCCTGGCTGGCGGCGTCGAGAGTGCCCTGGATGGGAGAGCCGCCGCCGGTGGTGCCGCAGGCGGCCAGGGTGAGGGCGAACAGCGGAAGCAGCGAACGCGCGGGCAGGGCCCGGCGACTGTGGTTGGTGGTGGTCATTGTTTCGTTCCTTCAACAGCAAGCCACGCGTCCGTGCGGGTGCACGAGGACGAGCGGATCGCGTGCAGTCTGCGACTTTACCGCGCGCAGACTTGGCGCGAGTCAGGCTCGAAATTTTGTGGTAGTCCGTGCCAGCGATCCCGGGGGCCGCTGCCTGGTATTGTGCCTTCCTCAATAAAGTTAGAAGTCTAACATTTTCCTGTATCGACACCTAACTGTCCTCCTTGGCTACCATCCCCTGGCCTGGAAGCTTACGCCGATTCGGTGAGTGTTACATGAACCCAAGGGTTTCAATGCACTAGAAGACAGGCTTCAGGCATGGCTTGCGAAAATCACGTCGAGTTTTCCGTGACAGGTGCCCGATTTCCTTTAATCGAAGTTTCTTATGCTGTCATCAGCAAACACGGGATGCGCGCCGTTTGCCGCTGTCTTGACAGTCCTCGTCGATCCCGTGTGAAGTCCCGCCGTTGACACCCATGAATACCGGGGAACTGCCCATGGTGCGCAGCACCGTTGCCTTCAACTACACCCTGCGGCCACGCCTGGACGTGGATGCCTCCATCGGCGTCGTCGCCCTGGCCAGCGACGCCACCCTGGAACGGGAGTGGCGGCGGCTGCTTGATACCCCGGGTGTCGGCTTCTACGTCGGCCGGGTGGCCAGCCCGGTGGAGGTCACGCCGGACTCACTGCGCGGCATGCAGCCATTGCTGGTCCGGGCGCTGGAACACCTGGTGCCCGATTCTCCGCTGGACTGCATCGTCTATGGCTGCACCTCGGCGTCGATGTTCATCGGCGAGGCCGAGGTCGGCCGGTTGATTGCCGAGGTTCGGCCGGGGGTCCCCGCGACCAATCCGCTCAGCGCCGCGAAGGCTGCGCTGGCCAGCCTGGGCAGTCGCCGACTGGCCTTGCTGACGCCCTACATCGACGACATCACCGTGCCCATGGCCGAGGCACTGGAAGATGGCGGGATCGAAGTGTCGGCCGTGGGCAGCTTCTTCAACCGGCTGGACGCGGAGGTCATGCGCATCGACGAGGACTCCATCCGTCGCGCCGCCCTGGCGCTGGCGGAAGACAGCGGCGTCGATACCCTGTTCATCGCCTGCACCGCCCTCGGCGCGGCCGGCCTGGTGGCGGAACTGGAGCGTGAAACCGGGCTGTCGGTGATCACCTCCAACCAGGCCATGGCCTGGCATGCGCTGCGCCTGGCGGGCGATGCGCGCCTGCTCGACGACCGCGGCCGGCTGTTCCGGCTGGGCGCGGTTAAGAGCCGGTAACACCACGGTTCGCGGAGGACGTGGTAGTTTTCTCCCCGGCCTGTTCCTGCCCGCTGACCGGGCGATGATTCACCGCGCGACGTACTTCCCGATGAAAGCATTCCCGAGCCTGCCGCGGCACCTGCCACCGATGTCGCTGGTCCTGCTGCTGGTCTCGCTGCTGGCCTGCGGCCCGCTGGCAGCCGAACTGGTCACCAGCGAGCTCGACGACCGCCAGTACCGCTACCTGCGTCTCGACAACGGCATGCAGGTGATGCTCGTGTCGGACCCGGCGGCGGACAAGTCGGCCGCCTCGCTGGACGTCGCCGTGGGCCATGGCAACGATCCCGCCGACCGCCAGGGACTGGCGCACTTCCTGGAGCACATGCTCTTTCTCGGCACCGAGAAATATCCCGAGGCCGGGGAATACCAGGCCTTCATCAAGGACCACGGCGGCAGCCACAATGCCTGGACCACCTACGACCACACCAACTACTTCTTTTCCGTGCGCCCGGAGTTCCTGGAAGACGCGCTGGACCGCTTCAGCCAGTTCTTCGTCGCGCCGCTGTTCAACGAGGAGCTGGTACGTCGCGAGCGGGTCATCGTCGATTCGGAGTATTCCGCCCGTGCCGACGAGGAGGGCCGGCGCGTGCTGGCCGCGCGTCGGCAGGCGATGAACCCGGCGCATCCGCGCAGCCACTTCGCGGTGGGCAGTATCGAGACCCTGGCCGACCGCGAGGGCGACCCGGTGCGCGAGGACCTGGTGGATTTCTACCGCGCCAACTACTCCGCCCACCTGATGGCGCTGTCGGTAATCGGCCGCGAGTCCCTCGACCAGCTCGAGCACTGGGTGCGCGAGCGCTTCGACGCGGTGGGTCGCAGCGACGCCAGCCGCTTCGTCGCCGAGGCACCGCTGTTCCGTGACCAGGATCTGCCGCTGATGCTCGAGGTGGCGCCGCTGAAGGCATTGCGCGCGGTGTCCTTTGCCTTCCCGGTGCCGAGTACCTTCGATCACTACCGCGAGAAGCCCATTCACCAGATCGCCGACATTCTCGGTCACGAGGGCGAGGGTTCGCTGCTCTCGCTGCTCAAGGACCGCGGCTGGGCCGGCGGCCTGCGGGTGGGCGCGGATTCGATGGATGCCCGCCAGGGGCTGCTGGATATCCGCATCGACCTGACCCGGGAAGGCGTGGACCACGTCGGCGAGATCGGCGAGATGCTGTTCCGCACCATCGAGATGATGCGCGAAGAAGGCTTTCCCCGCTGGCGCTTCGACGAGTTGCAGACGCTGGCCGAGATGAGCTTCCGCTTCAGCGAGAAAGCCGACGCCGTGTCGCTGGTGCAGGGCATCGCCAACCGGCTGCACGACTACCCCTGGCAGGACGTGCTCTACGGCCCCTACCAGTTCGACCGCTTCGATCCGCCACTGCTCGGCCGCTACCTGGATGCGCTGGTGCCGGACCGGGTGGCCGTGACCCTGATGGCGCCGGAAGTGACCACCACCAAGACCGAGCCGTGGTTCGGCACCGGCTATGCACTGTCGTCCCTGCCCGCGTCCATGTTGGCGCGCTGGCAAGGCCCGGCCGAATTCGACGCTCTGGCCTTGCCGGGGCCGAACCCCTTCGTGCCGAACCGACTGGCCATGGTGGAGGAGGCGGACGAGGAGCAGCCGCGCAAGCTCGTCGACGACCCGTCGCTGGCGCTGTGGCATGACACCGATACCCAGTTCGACACACCGCGCGCAGCGTTCTACTTCAGCTACCGCAGTCCGCGGGCCAGTGCCTCGGCCGGCGACGCCGCCCTGGCCGACCTGTTCACGCGGGTGGTGGAGGATCGCCTGACCACCTTTGCCTACCCGGCCTACCTGGCCGGGCTCGGCTACGAAGTCTATCCGCACATGCGCGGCATCTCGGTGCGCATCTCCGGCTTCAGCGACCAGCAGCCGCGCCTGCTGGAGCGTGTTGCCGAGAGCCTGCGCGATACCGACTTCGATGCCGCGCGCTTCTCACGCCTGCGCGAGCAACTGCTGGAGAGCTATCGCAACCGCCTGCGCGACAGTCCCGCCAACCTCGCCGTGGCCGAGTTGCAGCGCCTGCTGATCGCCGAGGCCTGGCCGTTGGAGGAACGCATCTCGTCGCTGGAGGCAGCCACCCTCGATTCGTTCAGGGCCTTCGTGGATGCGCTGTTCACCGAGGGCAACGTGGTCGCCCTGTCGGTGGGCAACCGCGATGATGCCGAGGCGCTGGCCATGGCAGAGTCCCTGCGCCAGCGCCTGCTGGCCGGCGTCAAGCCGGCCGAGGTGCCGCGCAGCGCGGTGGTCCGGCTGGCTGCCGGGCAGCGCTACGACCGCCTGGTCGAGTCCCCGCACAGCGACTCGGTGGTCGGGGTCTACCGCCAGGGTCGCGACGACAGCTACGCCGAGCGTGCGCTGTTCTACCTCTACGACCAGCTCTCCGACTCGGCCTTCTACACCCGCCTGCGCACCGAGCAGAAGCTGGGCTACATCGTGCAGAGCTTTGCCATGCCGCTGGTGGACGTGCCGGGCATGGTCTTCCTGGTGCAGTCGCCGTCGGCCGGCGTGGCGCAGGTGCGCGCGGCCGTCGCCGCCTTCGTCGAGCAGTTCGCCGCCAGCTTCGACGATCTGTCCGAAGCCGCCCTCGACGGTGCCCGGGCGGCCCTGCTGGCGCGCATCAACCAGCGCGACGAATCCCTGGGCGACCGGGTCGATCGCTACTGGCGGGAACTGGACGATGAACTGTACGACTTCGATTCCCGCGAACGCCTGTCCCGCGCCCTGGTCGAGGTGCGCCTGGACGACCTGCGGCGCTTCGCGCAACGATTCTCCGGCCCGCAGACGCCCGAGCTGGTCATCCATGCCAACGGCAC
>CAYGJZ010000077.1:9030-19150 GCA_964350265.1 uncultured Gammaproteobacteria bacterium
CGCAACGATTCTCCGGCCCGCAGACGCCCGAGCTGGTCATCCATGCCAACGGCACGGTGGCGGCACCGGCTGCCGCCGTGGACAACGGGCACATCGCCATCGCCGACCCGGCACGCTTCAAGGCGGACCATGACGTCTTCTGACCCCCAGGTGCTGCTCGACCTGGCGCGGCAACTGGGTGAAGCGCTCGGCCGCGCCGGGCGCATGATGGTCACGGTGGAGTCCTGTACCGCCGGCGGCATCGCCGCGGCCGCCACCGAGATCGCCGGCAGTTCGGCCTGGTTCGATCGCGGCTGGGTCACCTACTCCAACGCCGCCAAGACCGAGATGGTGGGCGTCGATGCCGTGCTCATCCACCAGCACGGCGCGGTCAGCGAGCCGGTGGCGCGGGCCATGGTGCGCGGCGCCCTGGCCCGCAGCGGCGACGATCACCTGGCGGTGGCGGTGACCGGGGTTGCCGGCCCGGACGGCGGCAGCGATGCCAAGCCGGTGGGCACGGTGTACATCGCCTGGTCGTTGGCCGGCGAGGAACGGGTGGAGTGTCACCGTTTCGACGGTGACCGGCACCAGGTACGCCAGCAAACCGTGGCCCGCGCCCTGGCCGGCGCCCTGGAATGCCTCGCCGGGACGGGCTGACGCCCGCCCGTCCGCCACGTTCCCCGCGGCTGTTCGTCGCGTTGCTGCCGGACGCGACCGCCCGCGCCGGCCTGGCGGGCTGGCAGCGTCGCCTCGCCGGCCCTTGTGGCGGTCGGGCGGTGGTGGCCGGTCACCTGCACATGACGTTGAAATTCCTCGGCCCGGTGCCACTTTCCCGGGAAGACGAGGTGTTTCGCCTGGTGGAGCGGTTGCCGCCGCCGAACCACGTCGTTCGCCTCGACCGGGTGGCATTCTGGCCGCGTCCCGCGGTGCCGGTGGCCACCGCCGCGCGACCGCCGACGGCGCTTTTGCGTTTCGCCGAGGATCTCGAGGCGGCCTTTGCCGAGGCCGGCTTTGCCCCGGAAACACGGCCTTTTTCGCCGCACTGCACGCTGTTTCGTCATGCCCTTCGCGGGGCAGATGCGCCTTGCGACCCGATCCACTGGCGCATCCAGGGCATGGTGGTGGTGGCCTCGGTGCCCGGCCCCGGCGGCGTGTGCTACCGGGTGCGCCGCCGGGTGGGCGGGTTGCAGGCCAATCGCTCCCCGAACGGTTGGAGCGAGGACGAATGCGGCATAAAATAGCGGGTTTGACGGGTGAATCGTCACCTGTCGACGAATCGTTACGGAGTACTTTGTGGACGACAACAAGCAGAAGGCACTACAGGCGGCGCTGGGCCAGATCGAGCGCCAGTTCGGCAAGGGATCTGTCATGCGCATGGGTGATTCCAACATTGCCAGGGATATCGAGGTCATCTCCACCGGTTCCCTGGGCCTGGACATCGCTCTTGGCGTCGGCGGCCTGCCGAAGGGCCGGGTGGTGGAGATCTACGGGCCGGAGTCGTCTGGCAAGACCACGCTGACCCTGTCCGCCATTGCCCAGGCACAGCGTCGCGGCGGCACCGCCGCCTTCATCGATGCCGAGCATGCACTCGACCCGAGCTATGCCCGCCGTCTCGGCGTGGACGTCGACAACCTGCTGGTGTCGCAGCCGGACACCGGCGAACAGGCGCTGGAGATCGCCGACATGCTGGTGCGTTCCGCGGCGGTGGACATCATCGTCGTCGACTCGGTGGCGGCACTGACGCCGAAGGCGGAAATCGAGGGCGAGATGGGCGACTCCCACGTCGGCCTGCATGCCCGGCTGATGTCGCAGGCGCTGCGCAAGCTCACCGCCAACATCAAGCGCTCCAACACCCTGGTCATCTTCATCAACCAGATCCGCATGAAGATCGGCGTCATGTTCGGCAACCCGGAAACCACCACCGGCGGCAATGCGCTGAAGTTCTACTCCTCGGTTCGCCTGGACATCCGCCGCATCGGCGCCCTGAAGAAGGGCGACGAGGTGCTCGGCAACGAAACCCGGGTCAAGGTGGTCAAGAACAAGGTGGCGCCGCCGTTCAAGCAGACGGTGTTCGACATCCTCTACAACGAGGGCATCTCCAAGGAAGGCGAGCTGATCGACATGGGCGTGTCCGCCGGGCTGGTGGACAAGGCCGGTGCCTGGTACAGCTACAACGGCGACCGCATCGGCCAGGGCAAGGACAATGCCCGGGGTTTCCTGCGCGAGAACCCGGAGATCGCCGAGGACATCGAGACCAAGATTCGCCAGCAGTTCGGTCTCAAGGTGGCTGGCGCCGCGGCCGAGGCCAGCGCCGAGGCGGCGGAAGGGTAGCCATGAACGAACAGCACGGCGGGGGCATCGAGAACGAGGACCCCGGGGAATCAGACTGTAAACGGCATGCACTGAAATTTCTCGGTCGCCGCGAATACAGCGTACAGGAACTGTCGCGCAAGCTGCGCAAGAAGGGCCACGAGCCGCAGGTCTGCGACCGCGTGGTGGAGTCCCTGGTGGCGGACAACCTGCTGTCCGACCGGCGCTATGCCGAGGCCTACCTGCACGCCAAGCTGCGCAAGGGGCTCGGCCCGGTGCGTATCCGACTCGATCTCGACGATGCCGGCGTGGACAAGTCGGTGATCGACGAGGTGCTGGGCGAGGCCGGGGTGGACTGGAACGAGCAGCTGCGTGCCGCCGCGTTGAAGAAGTACGGTGACACCGCTCCGGCCACCTACAAGGAATGGGTCAAGCGGGCACGCTTCCTCAACAGTCGGGGCTTCAGCTCCGAGCAGATCCAGGCCGTGCTCGAGTTCACCAACTGACCGCGCCACGTACCGATTCACAACGCCCGACCGCGATAGCAAGATGAAGACCTCCGACATACGAACGCTGTTCCTCGACTACTTTGCCGAATCCGGTCATCGCGTGGTGCCATCGAGTTCTCTGGTGCCCGGCAACGATCCGACCCTGCTGTTCACCAATGCCGGCATGGTGCAGTTCAAGGACGTGTTCCTCGGCCATGACCGCCGCGACTACAACCGCGCGGTCACCGCGCAGCGCTGCGTGCGTGCAGGCGGCAAGCACAACGACCTGGAGAACGTTGGCTATACCGCCCGTCATCACACCTTCTTCGAGATGCTCGGCAACTTCAGCTTCGGCGACTACTTCAAGCGCGAAGCCATCCACTTTGCCTGGGAGCTGCTGGTCGGGCGCATCGGTCTTGCCCCGGAAAAGCTGTGGGTCACCGTCTACGAGGACGACGACGAGGCTGCCGCCATCTGGCTCGACGACATCGGCGTCGACAAGCGGCAGTTTGCCCGCATCGGCGCGCACGACAACTTCTGGTCCATGGGCGATACCGGACCCTGCGGTCCGTGCAGCGAGATCTTCTACGATCACGGCCCGGACGTGGCCGGGGGGCCGCCGGGCTCGCCGGATGCCGACGGCGACCGCTTCATCGAGATCTGGAACCTGGTGTTCATGCAGTTCAACCGGGCCGCCGACGGCAGCATGACACCGCTGCCCAAGCCCTCGGTGGACACCGGCATGGGCCTGGAGCGCCTGGCCGCGGTGCTGCAGGGCGTGCACAGCAACTACGAGATCGACCTGTTTGCCCACCTGGTCGACGCCGCCGCGCAGGTGACCGGCACCGAGGATCGCTCGGACAAGTCGCTGCGGGTGCTCTCCGACCACATCCGCTCCACCGCCTTCCTGGTCACCGATGGCGTCACGCCTTCCAACGAAGGTCGCGGCTACGTGCTTCGTCGCATCATCCGTCGCGCCATTCGCCACGGCTACCAGCTCGGTGCCCGCGATCCGTTCTTCCATCGCCTGGTAGCGCCCCTGGTGCAGGAGATGGGCCCTGCCTACCCGGAGCTGGCCGAGGCCGCCTCGCGGGTAGAGCTGGTGCTGCGCACCGAGGAGCAGCGCTTTTTCGAGACCCTGGACCAGGGCATCCGCATTCTCGACGAAGAGATCCGCGGGCTCAGCGGCGACACCATTCCCGGCGCCACCGTGTTCAAGCTCTACGACACCTTCGGCTTTCCCGCCGACCTGACCAACGACGTGGCCCGCGAGCATGGACTGAAGATCGACGAGGCCGGCTTCGAGACGGCGATGAATGCCCAGCGCGAACGCGCCCGCACCGCCAGCCGCTTCGTCATGAACGATGCCCTGGTGGTGGAGAATGCCGAGCCCACCCGGTTCACCGGCTACGACGGCGTCGAGGACCAGTCGAAGGTGGTGGCCCTGTTCCGCGACGATCAGCCGGTGCAGCGCCTGGAGGCCGGCGAGACCGGCATCGTGGTGCTGGAACACACGCCGTTCTATGCCGAGAGCGGTGGCCAGGTCGGTGACAGCGGCCGCATGACCGGCGCTTCGGCGGTGTTCGACGTCACCGATACCCGTCACCTGGCGGGCAAGGTCATCGGCCACTTCGGCCAGGTGCGCATGGGCGCGCTGGCGCTGGGCGATGCGCTGAGCCTTGCCGTGGACGACGATCGCCGTGCCCGCACCGCGAACAACCATTCGGCCACCCACCTGCTGCACGCAGCCCTGAAGGAAGTGCTCGGCGACCACGTGCAGCAGAAGGGCTCGCTGGTGGAAGCCGACCGGCTGCGCTTCGACTTTTCCCACTTCCAGGCCGTGACCACGGAGGAACTGCGTCGCATCGAGCAGCTCGTCAATCGCGAGATCCGCGCCAACCACGCGGTGGGCACGCGGATCATGGCGCTGGAAGATGCCCGCGCCGCCGGGGCCGAGGCCCTGTTCGGCGAGAAGTACGACGCCAACGTGCGCGTGGTCGAGATGGGACCGTTCTCGCTGGAACTGTGCGGCGGCACCCATGTTGCCCGCACCGGAGACATCGGCCAGTTCCTGGTGGTTTCCGAGGGCGGCGTGGCCGCCGGCGTGCGGCGGATCGAGGCATTGACCGGCGCCGGCGCCGAGGCCTGGGTGGCCGGACGCCTGGCGCTGCTCGGCGACGTCGCCGCGCAACTGAAGGTCACCGCCGAGGAGGTGGCGCCGCGCATCGGCCAGCTCAGCCGCCGCAACCGTGAACTGGAAGGCAAGGTGCGCGAACTGCAGGCGAAGCTGGCCACCGCCGGTCCCGGCGCCGATCCGGCCACCGCCGCCGAGGAAATCAACGGCGTGCGCCTGCTGGTGGCCCGGCACGACGGCGTCGATGGCAAGAGCCTGCGCACCATGCTCGACCAGTTCAAGAGCCGGCTGGAACGTGCCGCCATCCTGCTCGGCGGCGTCAACGAGGGCAAGGTCCTGTTGATTGCCGGCACCGTGGGCGATGTGGCTGCCGTGCACGCGGGTGAGTGCATCCGCGAGGTCTCCGCCCGGGTCGGCGGCAAGGGCGGCGGCCGCGCCGACATGGCCCAGGGCGGCGGCGTCGATGCGCAGGCCGTGGACCAGGCCCTGGCCGATGGTCGCCAGTGGCTGCTCGACCGCCTCCAGGGGGGCTGAAATTTTGACTATCCCGGCGAAAACGGGTTTAATCCGCGCGCCCTTGCGAAGCACACGGACGGTAACAGGATCGTGGCACTGATAGTAGAAAAGTACGGCGGGACCTCGGTCGGCAGCGTCGAGCGGATCAACGCGGTCGCCGACACCGTGGCCGCCACCCATCGCGCCGGCGACGAGCTGGTGGTGGTGGTCTCCGCCATGAGCGGCGAAACCAACCGCCTGCTCGCCCTCGCCGACGAGATCAACCCAGAGCGCTCCGAGCGCGAGACCGACGTCCTGCTGTCCACCGGCGAGCAGGTCACCATCGCCCTGCTGTCCATGGCACTGGAGCGGCGCGGTGTCAGCGCGCGATCGTATACCGGCAGCCAGGTGCGCATACTCACCGACAACATCCATGGCCGGGCGCGCATTCTCGACATCGACTCGGCCAGGGTCCGCGGCGACCTCAAACAGGGCAGGGTGGTCGTGGTCGCCGGCTTCCAGGGTGTCGACGCAGACGGCAACATCACCACCCTGGGCCGCGGCGGCTCCGACACCACCGCGGTGGCGCTGGCCGCCGCGCTGAAGGCGGACGAGTGCCGCATCTACACCGACGTCGACGGCGTCTACTCCGCCGACCCGCGCATCGTGCCCAATGCCCGCCGACTGGAGCGCATCACCGTCGAGGAGATGCTCGAACTGGCCAGTCTCGGCGCCAAGGTGCTGCAGACCCGATCGGTGGAGTTCGCCGGCAAGTTCAAGGTGCCGTTGCGGGTGCTGTCCTCCTTCGAACCGGGACCGGGCACCCTGATTACCTACCAGGAGCAGACGATGGAACAACCGCTCATATCGGGCATCGCGCACAACCGGGACGAGGCCAAGCTGACCATTCGCGGCATTCGCGACATCCCCGGTGTTGCGTATCGCATTCTTGGCCCCATATCCGATGCTCATGTCAATGTCGACATGATCGTCCAGAACGTGAGCGCAGACGGTGCAACCGACCTGACGTTCACCGTTCACCGCAACGACTACCGCAAGGCTCGGCAGATCCTCGACGAGATTTCCGGTGAACTCGGCGCGGTGGAAGTGTTCGGCGATGACGGCATCGCCAAGATCTCCGTGGTCGGCGTTGGCATGCGATCCCATGCCGGCATTGCCAGCACGATGTTTCGCGCATTGTCGGACGAGGGGATCAACATTCAGATGATCTCGACATCGGAAATCAAGATTTCCGTGGTGGTCGAGGACAAGTACATGGAACTCGCCGTACGCGCGCTGCACAAGGCGTTCGGATGGAACGAGGATGCGATCGAGGAAAGCATGCCCACGGCGGTAGCCTGAGCGCGGATCGCCAAGGGAATTTTTTCGACTGTCTGAGGAACCGGATTCATGTAGAATCCGGATGCATACGGAGACGGCACATTGAAATCAAGGAGTTGGTCGGCCATTCGTTGTAATCAGGAGATTCCTAAAATGTTAATCTTAACAAGGCGTATCGGTGAGACCCTGAACATCGGGGATGAAATCAGGGTAACCGTACTGGGGGTACGGGGAAACCAGGTCCGCATCGGCATCAACGCGCCGAAGGACGTGCCCGTGCATCGGGAAGAAATCTACGAGCGAATCAAGGCGGAAGAGACCGACGACGCGTACCAGGTGGACGGCAATTCCTGATCCCTGTACAAAGCCCGCCGCCAGGCTGCGCATACCGATTCCACGGTAACGCGACGCCTGGATCGTCCCGTCAACATACAGCCCACGGAGAGATGGCCGAGCGGCTGAAGGCGCTCCCCTGCTAAGGGAGTATGGGTTAACCGCCCATCGAGGGTTCGAATCCCTCTCTCTCCGCCATACCTGGCAGGCTTCGCTGGTTCGGATGTTCCGGCCACCAAGCGAAGCCCATTCGAACCCTCGAACTCGACAAGACGGGTTCGACGAGCCGCGACGGGAGTCGCGGCGAAGCACGTCGCCGCTTGCGGCGACGGCCCGCAGGGCGAGGCGCGCAGCGCCGAGTAATCCCTCTCTCTCCGCCATACCTGGCAGGCTTCGCTGGTTCGGATGTTCCGGCCACCAAGCGAAGCCCATTCGAACCCTCGAACTCGACAAGACGGGTTCGACGAGCCGCGACGGGAGTCGCGGCGAAGCACGTCGCCGCTTGCGGCGACGGCCCGCAGGGCGAGGCGCGCAGCGCCGAGTAATCCCTCTCTTGCGCCAACCCTGGCAGGCTTTGCTGGATCGGTTGTTCCGATCGTCGCCTGAAGCCCATCTCGACCTTCGATCCGTACCAAACACCATGTTCGCCGTGGCGGCATCTCGTGGAGATGTGAAGGCGGTTCGTGATGGGCGGTGTTGTATAATTCCTCATCAACAAGAACAACAACTCTGACGAGGGAAGGAGGATGACGTGCGTCATCGACGACGGGCATTGCTCAAGGCACTCACCATTGGCGGCGGTACCGCCGCGTCAAGCCAACTGCCGACCACATGGACGAAGCCGGTGGTGGAATCGGTGTTGTTGCCCGCCCATGCGCAGACAACCGACACATGCCAGGACGTGCACGGCACGCGCACGTTTTCCTTTACGGGAGCCGTGCAGGAATTCCTCGTGCCTGACTGTGTCACGGCGATCGAAGTCCTGGTGTTGGGGGCGTCCGGTGGTTCGATCAGTCCCTCGTTGGGCGGTCTTGGCGGACGTTCCGAGGGCAGCATCGCGGTGACGCCGGGCGAGTTGCTGACCGTCATTGTCGGTGGTCAAGGACAGGGCGGGCTAAACTCTGGTGCTGGTGGCGCGGGTGGCTTTGGCGGTGGTGGTGATGCCGGCAATACGTCGTTCTTCGTCGGAGGTGCTGGCGGTGGCGGGCGATCGGCCATCGAACGAGGAGGGGTTCCGCTGGTTGTGGCTGGAGGCGGCGGTGGCGCAGCGAATAGCTCGACAAACGGGTCCGGCGGAGATGGTGGTGGTGTCAGTGGCGAAACCGGGGAAGGGGTCGGTGCAACCGGTGGCGTCGGTGGCGCGGGTGGTTCGGGTGGCGCAGGGGGCGCGGGCTACACGGACGGGGGCGACCCCGGGACGTCGACGGATGGTGGCATGGGCGGGGACGGCATCGTCGAAGGCGGCGGCGGCGGCGGTGGCTACGGTGGTGGGGGAGGCGGGGGCGGCGGCCAAAGTTTTTCGAATTCTCCCTTCGGCGGCGGCGGCGGAGGTGGCGGCCTGGCACCGGTCGGCGGCACCACCACGGCGGGGGTGAACGCGGGCGACGGGAGCGTGGTCATCACCTGGTAGGAACGCGGCCTGCGTCGTCCATGCCGTCGCCGTGCCAGGACCGCGGGGACGCCGGTTCGTTGCGGCGAGCCCCGGGTGTCACGGGCTCGAACCGTCCACGCCGTTGCTCGTTGCCCGGTTACCCCTTGGTTGCCTGCCTGGCCGTGATGCTCGCGGTTCCGGGGGGCATGGCCTGGCAGCGCATCTCGGTACCGAACCACAGGACCATGGCGTCGCCGTGATGCTCGTGGAAGTCGACCCCGGCCGCCGTGTAGCGACCACCGCTGGCACTGGGGGCGCGCAGGGCGATGACCCGGTCTCCGGCGTTGTCGATGACGGCGGCCGGCGGTCGGCTGGTGTTGTAGAAGGACACCGACAACCGGCTCGCGGCTTCGTTGTCGCATCGGTAGTTCACCGCCGTGGGCGCTTCCAGCTCGCCACTGGCGATTTCCAGTTCGACGGTCCGGGTGTGGTAGTGCTCGCGGATGCAGCGGTTCACGTTGTCGGCCTTCCAGCAGTCGTTGCGCCCCCGGACCCAGCCACGCTGCGCGGCGCGCAATGCCTCGGCGTCGGCGGTCGTGGCGAGTGAACGTGCGAACGCTTCGGCGAGCTCGTTGTCGAGCAGGGCAAGGTCATCGTTCTCGCACACCAGGTGCTCCACCTCGCCGCGGGCGTCGGCGCAGTCGAAGGACGGACCGGCGGCCTGTCCTGTCAGGGGCAGGAGGAACAGCACGGGCAGCCATGCCAGGCTTTTTTGGGCCAAGGTTCTACGGGTCACGGTTTTGCGGGTCAGCGACATGTCGGGAGCACCTCCGGAACGGTTCGCAGGGTGCGCCGGTGCAGCGGGCGCGGTGACGGCCAGGAGCTATTCTAGTGCAGGTGTCGGTGGTGTCGAAGACCGGCGTTGGTCGCGGGTCGGCGAAGCCGTCGCGCGGGGTCGCTGTGCTATAGTTCGCGCCGTGCCCGGCGCCGCCCGTTCGGTGGCCAAATCTTCGTCATGAAACGGACCCGGAAGTCCACGTGAGCCTACACCACCGACCATGCCAGGGATGCAGGGGGCGACGTTCGCCCGGCGTTCGGCCGGGTGCATGCATTCACGGCAACGACGCGGTTCATCTTCAACCCATGCGGAAGCGGCACTGGCGATGACATCAACCCGGCTATCGGCGCCCGTAGTCATCGAGGCCGTGTCCTCGTTGTCCTGTCTCGGCGACCACGCGGCGCTGGTCCGCGACCTCGGCAGCGCCGACCCGGAACGTTCGCTGGGCGCCGTCGACGGTTCCTGCTACGGCGTCGTCGATGACGCTGCCCTGGTGTCCGCGACAGGCGATCCTCTCCGTACCCGGGCCGAGTCCTTCGTCCTTTCCCTGCTGGCGCAGTTGCAGCCGGTGCTGCCGGGGTTGCTCGGCGAGGTGGCGCCGGAACGCGTGG
>CAYGJZ010000078.1:0-3034 GCA_964350265.1 uncultured Gammaproteobacteria bacterium
CCCTCCCAGCGCGAGGCCGATTCGGCACGCGCGAAGGCCACCGTGCGGCCGTCGGCGAGCAGTTCGCGGATGCGCCATGGCACGCCTTCGCGGTCGAGTTCGACCAGGCCGATGCCGCTGCCGTTCTGCAGTCGCCGGCCATGGGCGGCCCTGGCCGGCTTGCGCGGGATGACGCGCATGCGGCGACGACGGGTGAACCAGTTCAGCGGCGAGCGCGGCGAGTAGAGCACCCGGTTGAGGAAGTCGAGCACCGCCAGCAGGCGTGGCGGAAAGGCGTTGCGCACGCCGCTGCTGGTGATCTGCCAGATGTCCGGACCACGCCTCCGGCCGCGCAACTCGACGTCGTAGACGAAGGAGTAGTGCACGTCGCCGGACAGCACCACGAAGTGCTGTGGCGTCTTCGAGTGGCGGAACACGTTGAGCATGGCATGGGCGGCGCCGGGATGGGCCATCCAGTTCTCCGCGTCGACCATCAGCGGATGGCCGAACCAGGTGAACACGCGCTGCACCACCTCGATGAACTTGACGCCGAAGATCGGCGCCGGCGACACCAGCAATACCGCCGGCAGGTCGCGCAGGCGCTGCTGCAGGTCGGTGATCGACTCCCAGTCCATCAGTCCCGAGGGCCGGCGCGCGGCAGACTCCGAGCGCCAGCGCTGGGTACGGGTGTCGAGCACCAGCAGCGGCGGCGTGGTCGGCCAGTCGTAGTGCCAGTGATCGAAGCGCAGCAGCGTTTCGATGTAGCTGTCGTGACGCGCATCGCCGGGTTGGTCCAGCACGTGGGCCAGCTCGTCGAGCATGGCGTCGTCGAAGTGCTGCGGGGCATTGCCCCAGCCCTGGTTGAGCAGGTAGGCGACCAGCGCATTGCCGATGATGCGGCTGGAGAACGGATGCCCGTAGGCCACCTCCTCCCATTCCCGGCTCAGGTTCCAGTCGTCGGTGATGTCGTGATCGTCGAAGATCATCGCCACCGGCAGGTGGGCGAAGGTCCGGCGCACCGCCGGCAGGTCGGCGATGAAGGCCTCCACCGCCTGGCGTTCGCGCTCGTACAGCGCCCGCTCCTCGTCGTCCAGGCCGGCAGGGGGCGCCAGCGAGATGCCCTGCCAGGCCGCCGGCGACCAGGCCAGCAGGTACATGGCCAGCATCTCGGCCAGGGTGACCAGGTGGTTGTGGGCGCTGGCGGTGGTGAACACCGGCTTCTCGACACCACCGAAGAGGATCTCCAGCAGGTCGTGGTTGCGCTTGCGCCGCGGCAGCAGCGTCTCGCGGCGGTAGTAGCAGGCACGATGACGGTAGAGGCTGGCCGAGTCACTCAACGACTCGATGCCCAGCCCGCCGAGGTGCTCGTCGCGCATCCCCAGCCGTTCGATCAACTGGTGGATGGCGTGCAGCATGGGACCGGCGACGTCGTCGGCATAGACCTGGTCGCCGGTCAGCACCAGCGCCGATGGCCATGCCGGCGGCTCGGCGGCGTCACCGGTTTCGGCGATGCTGTCGGCGCCGGCGAGCAGTTGCCCAAGCAGGCGGTCGGTGCGTGCCAGGCCATCGCCGCCGCGGTGATGCGGGCGGCGGCAGGAACCGTGCAGCAGTGCGCCGACGCGATCGGCAAGGCGGAAACAGGGCTGCTCGCGACCGCCATGGACCAGGTCCGGGGCATAGTCCTGGTGGCCCTGCCAGGTCGGCTGGTCGCCGGGGAGGGCAAGTTGCAACTGGTACTCGACGAATTGCTGCAGCGGCAGTGGCTCGTCCAGGGCGACATCGATGAGCAGGTAGTACAGGTGGTCCCCGGCACGAAGCAGCCGGCTGGCGCGGTGCAGCTCGATGGTCCGCGGCGCGGCATCGTCCACGCTGAGCAGCAGCCGGGCCCGCACCGGTTCTCGCACCGCCAGCCACAGGCAAAGCTGCCGTGTCGTGGCACGGCGCAGGATTGGACCGGCCAGTACCAGCGGCAGGTCGTCGGCGGGTTGGGGATGGCTGGACACGGAATCGAACGCGCGGGTAGAGGTTGGGGTCGCCGGCGGGTCCGGCAAGGGCCATTGTACCCAAGCCCCGCCTTTCCCCGCGACGCCCACCGCGCTACCCTAGCGCCCTGCCCGCGCCGCGCCCTCGATGCCGCGCGGCGTCACTGTCCCGCCGATACTTCGTTGGATACTTTGAAATGGAATCACTTGCCCCCTACCGCGCGCGGATCGACGCGCTGGACGACGAACTCATCAAGCTGCTGCGCCGGCGCTTCGACGTGGTCGAGGAAGTCGCCCTGGTCAAGGCCCGCGAAGGCATTGCCGCGACACTGCCCGACCGCATCGAGAAAGTGCGCGAAGGCGCCGCCGAGAAGGCCATCGCGCTGGGACTCGACGGCGATCTGGTGCGAGACCTGTACACGCGGTTGATCCACGATAGTTGTCTCGTCGAAGAGCGCATCATCGCCTCCCTCGACAAGGACCGCGACGCCAGCGGCGGCTAGCGCGGCGAGCGCATTGCGGTGACGTCATGACCGTGGCGAAGTGTCCCGACATGGTGTGTAATGCCAACCGCACTTCCCGCGCAGGAGACTGGATCATGCACGTCGTTCACCGCTTGCCGGCCTGGTGGCCCCGCCTTGGTTCCCTGGTCGCCATCCTGGCGATGGCGCTGCTGGTTCGGGTGCCGGTGGCATCCGCCGAAGCCGGGGAAGTGACCGTCTACCGCAATCCTGCCTGTGGCTGCTGCGGCGCCTGGGCCGACCACCTGGCGCGCAACGGCTTCGTCGTGCGCATCGTTGAACGGGCGGACCTGGCGGCCGACAAGGCACGGTTCGGCGTCCCGCCGACGCTGGCCTCCTGCCACACCGCGCGGGTCGACGGTTATACCGTGGAGGGCCATGTCCCGGCCGCCGACATCCGTCGGCTGCTGGCGGAACGGCCGCCGGTGAGCGGGCTCGCCGTACCCGGCATGCCCCACGGCTCCCCGGGCATGGAAACCGGCCGCGTCGACCGCTACCAGGTGATGGCCTTCGACGGCGACGGCAACCACACCGTGTTCAGCCAGCACTGAG
>CAYGJZ010000078.1:3134-19027 GCA_964350265.1 uncultured Gammaproteobacteria bacterium
CGCCGATGATCGCTGGTACGACGACGAGCAGGTCCGTGCCGGCGGGCGCATCTACCAGGAACACTGCCTGGCCTGCCATCGGCAGGACGGCGCCGGTCATCCAACCTGGCAGCAACGCGGTGCCGACGGCGCCTACCCGCCGCCACCGCTGAACGGTACCGCCCACACCTGGCATCACGATCTCGCCACGCTGTCGCGCACCATCCGCGAGGGCGGCGCGAAACTCGGCGGGGTGATGCCGCCCTTTCGCGACCAACTCGACGACACCGACATCATCGCGGTGATCGCCTACCTGCAGTCGCTGTGGCCGGAGCAGGCCTACGCCACCTGGGCGAAGGCCTATCCGCGGGACGCCGCCCGATGAACGGCCCGCGAAACCCGGCCCGCCGCCGCCTGATCGGCCAGGGCGGCGGCCTGCTGCTGGCCGCCGCCTGCCCGCCGCTGGCGGCCGGCACGGCCCTGCCGCTGGTGGCGGCACCGGCACGGGTGAACCTGGGCGAGGGCAGCGGCACCGACGTGTGGGCCTTCAACGGCCAGGTCCCGGGGCCGACCCTGCGCGTGCGCCGCGGCCTGCCGCTCACGGTGGCCTTCGACAACCGCCTGGCCGCGGAAAGCACCGTGCACTGGCACGGCCTGCGCATCGACAATGCCATGGACGGCGTGCCCGGCGTGACCCAGGCGCCGGTGGCGCCGGGCGGTTCCTTCCGCTACCGGTTCACGCCGCCGGACGCGGGCAGCTACTGGTACCACGCCCACCGCTTCTCGTCGCAACAGGTCGGGCGTGGCCTGCACGGGCTGCTGGTGGTGGAGGAGGACGAGCCCTACCCGGTGGACCGCGACCTGTCGCTGGTGATCGACGACTGGCGACTGGATGAGCGCGGCGCCATCCGCGAGGACTTCGGCAACCTGCACGACATCAGCCACGGCGGGCGACTGGGCAACTTCATCACCGTCAACGGCACCAGTCGGCCGACCCTGGCGGCGACCGCCGGGGAGCGCCTTCGGCTGCGCCTGGCCAATACCGCCAACGCGCGCATCTTCCGTCTCGCCCTGCCGTCCTGGCCAAGCTGGATCATCGCCTTCGACGGCCAGCCCCACGGACCGCTGCGACGCGCCGACGAGCCGCTGCTGCTGGCGCCCGGCCAGCGGGTCGACCTCGTCGTGGACGTCGTCGGTGGCAGCGGTGATGCGCCGATTTCCCTGCTGCATCGCGACGGTGCCCTGGAGATCGCCCGCCTGGCCGTCGCCGGCTCGGCCAGCGGCGGGCGCGGCGCGCCACCGCCGCTGCCACCGAACCCGCTGCCCGTCGATCGCGACCCCGCCGACGCGCTGGCCGCGCGACTGGACATGACCGGCGGCGCGATGGGCACCCTGGGCGAAGCCATCCACCAGGGCCGCTCGATGCCGCTGCGCGAGCTTGTCGACCACGGCATGGCCTGGTCGATGAACGGCATCGCCGGCATGCCGGAAGCACCGCTGTTCGGCGTCGAGCGCGGGAGAACCGTGCGGCTGCGGCTGGACAACCAGACGCGCTGGCCCCATGCCATGCACCTGCACGGCCATCACTTCCGGGTGGCCATGCGCAACGACCGCCCCATGCCGGGCGCGCCCTGGCGGGACACCACCCTGCTGGCCCCCGGCGAGGTCGCCGAGCTTCGCTTCGTCGCCGACAACCCCGGCAAGTGGCTGATCCACTGCCACATGCTCGAGCACGCGGCCGGCGGCATGATGACCTGGTTCGAGGTCGGCTGAAACCTTGGGGGCTTGACTCTCCCGTCGCTGGAAGGTTTAGCCTGCGAAAACGGTCTGCCGCCCGGCGGCATGACACCACCCAACCCGGTTACCGTCTCCAAGGTGAAGCCGATGTCCGACCCGACCCGTCACCATGCCTGCCACGAGCAGGCCGAAGCGCCACGCCAGCAGGCGCCGGCCGATGCCGGCTGCTGCCACGGCGGCCACGTTCAGCGAACCGCTGCAGGCGGCCACCAGGCCAGCGGCGAGCACACCTGCCCGATGCATCCGGAGGTGCGCCAGGACGGCCCCGGCAGTTGTCCCGCCTGCGGCATGGCGCTGGAACCTGCCTCGCCGTTCGCCACCCGGGTGGAATACACCTGCCCGATGCACCCGGAGGTGATCAGCGACCACCCGGACAGTTGTCCCAAGTGCGGCATGGCGCTGGAGCCGCGCACGGTACAGGCGGAGGAAGGCGACAATCCCGAACTGGTCGACATGACCCGGCGACTGTGGTTCGCGGCGGGCTTCACCGTGCCCCTGTTCCTGGTCGCCATGGGAGACATGCTGCCCGGCCGACCGTTCTCGACCTGGCTGTCGCCGAGCTGGAAGGCATGGCTTGAACTGGCGCTGGCCACGCCGGTGTGCCTGTGGGCGGCCTGGCCCTTCTACCAGCGCGCGGTGCAGTCGGTGGTGCACGGCAGCCTGAACATGTTCACCCTGATCGGCATCGGCGTGGGCGTGTCCTACCTGTACAGCGTGGTGGCGACGCTGCTGCCGGGCATCTTTCCCGCCGAGTTCCGCGCCATGGACGGTCACGTCGCGGTGTACTTCGAGGCGGCCGCGGTGATCACCACCCTGATCCTGGTCGGCCAGGTGCTGGAACTGCGCGCCCGCAGCCGAACCGGCGCGGCGATCCGCGCCTTGCTCGGCCTGGCGCCGAAGACCGCGCGCCGCGTCGGCACCGATGGCAGCGAAGAGGACGTGCCGCTGGACCAGGTCCGGCCCGGCGACTGGCTGCGTGTCCGGCCGGGAGAAAAGGTTCCGCTGGATGGCCGGGTACGCGAAGGCGACAGCCACGTCGACGAGTCCATGGTCAGCGGCGAGCCGGTTCCGGTGGCCAAGGGTGCCGGCGACACGGTGGTCGGCGGCACCCTGAACGGCAACGGCGCGCTGCTGGTGGAGGTGGAGAAGGTGGGCCAGGACACCCTGCTGGCGCGCATTGCGCAGATGGTGGCCGATGCCCAGCGCACCCGCGCCCCGATCCAGCGACTGGCCGACGCGGTGGCCGCCTGGTTCGTGCCCGTCGTCCTCGTGGTGGCGGTGATCACCTTCTGCGCCTGGGCATGGTTCGGACCGGCCCCGGCGATGACCTATGCACTGGTCAACGCGGTGGCGGTGCTGATCATCGCCTGCCCGTGCGCGCTCGGCCTGGCCACGCCCATGTCCATCATGGTGGCCAGCGGCCGCGGCGCCGGCTTCGGGGTGCTGTTCAAGAACGCCGAGGCCATCGAACGCCTGGGCAAGGTCGACACGCTGGTGCTGGACAAGACCGGCACCCTGACCGAGGGTCGGCCGGAACTGGTCGAGGTGGTCGCCGGGGACGGCGACGTCGATGCCCTGCTCGCCCGGGTGGCGGCGGTGGAACGCATGAGCGAGCACCCGCTGGCGGAGGCCGTCGTGCGCGGCGCCAGGGCGCGGGGACTCCACCTTCCCGAGGCCGTGGACTTCTCCTCCACCACCGGCAAGGGGGTCAGCGCCCGGGTCGCGGGGGTCACGGTGCTGGCAGGCAACCGGACGCTGCTCGACGATGCCGGCATCGAGGCCGGCGAACTCGAGCGGCGCGCCGAGGCACGGCGCGAGGACGGCGCCACGGTGGTGCTGGTGGCGGTGGACGGCCGCGCCGCCGGGCTGGTGGCGGTGGCCGATCCGGTCAAGGCCAATGCCGCGAAGACCCTCGCCGCCTTGCGTGACGAGGGGCTGACGGTGGTGATGATGACCGGCGACAACGCCACCACCGCGCGCGCCGTGGCCAACCGGCTTGGCATCGAGCGCGTGCATGCCGGCGTGCTGCCCGATGCCAAGGCCGCCGAGGTGTCCAGGCTGCAGCAGGGCGGCGCCGTGGTGGCGATGGCCGGCGACGGTGTCAACGATGCCCCGGCACTGGCCCGAGCCGACGTCGGCATTGCCATGGGCACGGGCACCGACGTGGCCATGGAGAGCGCCGGCGTGACCCTGGTCAAGGGCGACCTGGCCGGCATCGTGCGGGCCCGCGCGCTCAGCCGCCGCACGCTGGCCAACATCCGCCAGAACCTGTTCTTCGCCTTCGTCTACAACGCCGTCGGCGTGCCGGTGGCGGCCGGGGTGCTCTACCCGCTGACCGGTACCCTGCTCAGCCCGATGCTGGCCGCCGCGGCGATGAGCCTGAGCTCGGTGTCGGTGATTGCCAATGCGCTGCGTCTTCGCCACGTGAAGATCCCGTCATGAGCGCGGTCCGGCGTCCGCCACCGAAGTATCATGCCAGCGTGCGGCCACGCTCGCCGCTTCCCGTCCACTTCAGGATCATTCCCATGCGCCATTGCCTGTCCCTGCCCGTCCTCGCCGTCCTGGCACTGCCCTTCCCCGCCCTCGCCAACGAGATCGACGGCCGCGTGGAACGGGTCGACACCGAAACCATGACACTGACCGTGGTGGGGGTGGATTTCCATGTCGAGGCCGCCACCCGCTACGACGATGGACTCCGCTCCCTGGCCGACGTCGCCGTCGGCCAGGGCGTGGAACTCACCTTCACCCTGCGGGACGGACGGCACGTCGCCACCAAGGTGGACGCGGACGATGATGTCGACAGCGTGGAGGAGGCCAGCGGGCGGGTGGACGCGGTGGATGCCGCGGCGATGACGCTGAGCGTGGCGGGCATCGCGTTCACCACCGACGCCGCCACCCGCTACGACGACGGCCTTGGCTCCCTTGTCGATGTCACCGTGGGCCGGGCGGTGGAAGTGGACTTCCGCTATGCCGACGGCCGTCGCCAGGCCGTGCGCATCGAAGGCGACGACTAGGACCGGGGTTCGCTCAGGCGGCGCGGCGCTGCAGGGCCAGCCAGGCGCCGCCGGCCACCAGCAGGCCGCCGCCGGCCCGGTTCAGCCAGCGCACCCGCTGCGCGGTGACGACGTGGCGCGCGCGTCCCGCCGCCATCGCGTAGAGGGCGTCGCACAGCCCGACCACCAGCATGAAGATGACGCCCAGCAGCCCGATCTGCGGCGAGGCCGGCGCCGACAGGTCGACGAACTGGGGCAGGAAGGCGCCGAAGAACAGCAGCGCCTTGGGGTTGGCCCAGATCACCAGGAAGCCCTGCACCACGAAGCCGCGCAGGTCCTGGCGCTGTACCGTCGTCGCCTCCAGCCCGCCGGAGGCGCGCAGCATGCGGATGCCGAGGTAGACCAGGTAGGCGGCGCCGACCAGCTTGACCCAGGTGAAGGCCCAGCCCATGAAGGACACCAACGCCTCCATGCCCGCGGCCACCACCGCGATCATGGTCACCAGCCCGAGCTGGGTGCCGGCGATCACGGCCAGCCCGGCCAGGGTGCCGCGGTTCAGCGAGGCGGCGAGGATCACCGTCACCGTGGGCCCGGGCACCAGCGCGATGACGGCACAGGCGATGGCAAAGGTCAGCAGGCTGGCAGGATCGGGCATGACGGCATCATCGCGGGGTGACGGGGTGCGCCATTGTACCCGCGATGACCGCCGGCCGGCTCATCCCGGCACCACGCCGTCGACGAAGCCGGCGGCCATCTCGGCGCTCGGCGGGATCGGCTTGATCACGTCGATGAGCACGCCGTTGGGATCGCTGGTGATGAAGTGGCGCTGGCCGAAGTCCTCGTCGCGCAGGTCGAGCGCGATGGGCAGCCCGGCATCGCGCAGCCGCCGGTACTCGGCATCCACGTCCTCCACCTCGAAGTTCAGCACGAGGCCCGATGCACGACCGCGCCCGGCCTCGGGAATGGTGTGGTGGTCGCCGTCGAGGATGGCGAGGTTCACCGCCTCGTCGTCGACGTGCTGCAGGTGCACGTACCAGTCGCTGTCGAACAGCGCGCGGAAGGAGAAGTGGGTCACGTAGAAGTCGCGGGTGGCGGCAACGTCGGCGGTCATCAGGACGGGGTAGTAGCTGGTCGGCTTCATGGCTTGTGGCTCCGGGGGAAATTGACATACAGTCTGCACGTAAATCAATTCTAAACATACAGGCTGTATGTATGCAACAGGAAAATCCCCGTCGCAGCAATCGCCAGCGCAGTGCCGCCACCCGCGCGGCGCTGGTGGAGGCTGCCCGCACGCTGTTCATCAACACCGGCTACGCGCGCACCAGCACGCCGGAGATCGTTGCCGCCGCCGGCGTCACCCGCGGCGCGCTGTACCATCACTTCACCGACAAGCAGGCCCTGTTCCGGGCGGTGGTCGAGGCCGAGTCCGCGGTGGTCGCCGACGCCATCGAGCAGGCCAGCGACGACCACGACAACGTGCGCCGGGCGCTGGTCCGTGGCGGCGAGGCCTTTCTCGATGCCATGGCCCTGCCCGGGCGCACCCGCCTGCTGCTGCTCGACGGACCGGCGGTGCTCGGCCGCGACGTGATGGACGGCATCGACGATGCCCATGCCGGGCGCACCCTGCGCGAGGGCATCGCCGAGGGCATTGCCCGTGGCGACATCGAGCCGCTGCCGGCCGATGCGCTGGCGGCACTGCTTTCCGCCGCCTTCGACCGCGCCGCCCTGGCCATCGAGGCAGGTGGCGATGCCGATGCCTTGCGACGCTGCCTGGATGCCCTCGTCGACGGCCTGGTGACGACGCCGGGCTGAGGCGGGACGGCGAGGTTGCAAAGCCCGCGCGCGGTTTCGATAATGCCCACCCGCCCCCGCCAGGAACCGGTCATGACCCGGCTCAGTGTCAACCTGAACAAGATCGCGCTGCTGCGCAATGCCCGCGGCACCGACTACCCCAACCTGCTGGTGATGGCCCGGCGCGCACTGGCCGCCGGCGCCCACGGCATCACCGTGCACCCGCGCCCGGACCAGCGCCATGTCCGCTACGACGACCTGCCGGTGCTGGCGGAACTGTGCGCGGCGTACGAGGGCATCGAGTTCAACATCGAGGGCAATCCCACCGCCGAGTTCCTTGAACACGTGCTGGCGGTAAAGCCGGACCAGTGCACCCTGGTGCCGGATACGCCGGGGCAGCTCACCTCCGACCATGGCTTTGACCTGGACGGCGACAACAGCGCGCTGGCGCGCGCCATCGACACCCTTTGCGAGGCCGGCATTCGGGTCAGCCTGTTCATGGACGCGGAGCCGGCGCGCATCGATGCCGTGCCCGCCACCGGCGCGCAGCGCATCGAGCTGTACACCGAACCTTATGCGCGGGCGGTGGAGGCCGGCGAAGGGGACACCGCGCTCGCCGCCTTCGCCGCCACCGCGCAACGGGCGACGGAACTGTCGCTGGGCGTGAATGCCGGCCACGATCTCAACCTGCGCAACCTCGACGCCTTCCTGCGCCGGGTGCCCGGTGTCGAGGAAGTGTCCATCGGCCATGCCATCTGCGTGGAGTCCTTCGACTTCGGCTTCGAGCAGACCCTCGCTCGCTACCTGCAGATCCTGCGCGAACTGCCCGGCGGGCGCTGACTACAGGACCGGGGCCAGCAACGCCGAGCCGCGTGCCTTGATGCGCTCCCACAACGACGCCGATTCCAGGTCGTAGTCGACAAGCTCGCTGCTGCGCGAGAAGTCTTCCACCAGCATGGCCTCGACCTCGCCGGCAAAGGCCTGCTCGGCCACCGCCGCGGTGACCTCGAAGTTGAGCCGGAAGGAACGGTTGTCGAAGTTCACCGTGCCCACCAGGGCAAGCCCGTCGTCCACCAGCATGACCTTCTGGTGCATGAAGCCTTCCTCGTAGAAGAAGATCCGCGCGCCGAGCTGCGACAGCTCGGACAGGTAGACGTTGGCGGCATGGCGCACGAACCAGTTGTCGTTGGTGCGCGGGGTGAGGATGCGCACCTCGACGCCCTTGAGCAGGGCCAGGCGCAGGGCCGACAGGGTGGCCTGGTCGGGGATGAAGTACGGCGTGGCGATCCAGACCCGCTCACTGGCGCCGTTGAGCAGGTGGGTGAAGAACACGCTGGCGGTCTCCAGCTGGTCGGCCGGTCCGCTGCCGAGCACCAGCACCTCGGCATCGCTGCCGTCGGCGGGCACCGGGGTCCAGGACAGGTCGCCGATCAGTTCCCGCCTTGCCCAGTGCCAGTCCGACCAGAACAGCATCTGCGCGGCCAGCGCGGCCGGCCCGCGGATGCGCAGGTGGGTGTCGCGCCAGGGGCTGAGCTTCTCCTCCGCGCCGAGGTAGTCGTCGCCGATGTTCAGCCCGCCGACCCAGGTCGAGGTGCCGTCGACGACGACGATCTTGCGATGGTTGCGGAAGTTGAGCTGGAAGCGGTTGTTCGGTCCCTGGCGGGTGTTGAACGGCACGATGGGTATCCCCGCCGCCTGGAAGTCCGCCAGCCAGGGCGCGTCCAGTTCCGAGCTGCCAAGCTCGTCGTAGAGCACGTAGACGCGCACGCCCTCGCCGGCCTTGTCGATGAGCAGGTCACGGAAGCGGTTGCCGCTGTCGTCCTTGCGCAGGATGTAGAACTGGAACAGGACGTAGTCGGTGGCGCCGGCAATGCCCTCGGCGATGCTGTCGTAGACCGCCGGCCCGTCCACCAGCAACTCGACCTCGTTGCCGGACAGGAAACGCGCCTGGCCGCGCGGCCGGCCATAGGCGGGAAAGGACGACGGCACCTCGGCAACCAGCGGGCGCACCGACTCGCGCACGCGGTCAAGCTCCTCGTCGATGTCCAGCGACTCGTCGCGCCAGGCATTGACGTAGCCGTGGAACTTGCTGCGACCGAACACCCAGTAGGCGGGCACGGCGATGATCGGTGCCGCGTTCAGGCTGACCACCCAGGCAATGGCGCCCTGGGCAGTGCGCGTGCCCAGCACCGCGTGCACGCTGCTGACCAGGCCAAGCACCTGGAACACCACCAGGACGATGGTCAACACCTTGATCTTCTTGCGTGGTCGCACATGCCTGCCCGCTGACTTGCCATCGGTGCGGGCCGCACCGCCCCGCGCCGCCATCCTAGCATGACGCGGCCGCCCGGCGACCAGGCCTGCCTCAGTCGATCCTGCGCCAGACCTTGCGCTGCACGTCGCGCGGCAGGTTGCGCAGGCCGTCGTAGGCGGCGTACTTGTAGATCTCCGACAGCGTCGGGTGGTTGAACACCGCCTGGATGAAGTAGTCGATGGCGCCACCGAAGCCGATCACGCTGGCGCCGAGGTGGATCAGCTCGGTGGAACGCTCGCCGATGATGTGCACGCCGAGCAGGCGGAAGCTGTCCGGGCAGAACACCAGCTTGAGGAAGCCATGCTCGTCGCCGATGATCTGGCTGCGCGGGTTGTTGGCATAGCTGGCCCGGCCCACCGCGTACGCCAGGCCCTTGTCGCGGGCGCCCTGCTCGGTTTCGCCGACCATGGAGATCGACGGCACGGTGTAGATGCCCAGCGGCATCAGCGGGTCCACCGGATGGCGGAAGGCGAAGCCCAGGGCATGGCAGGCGGCCCGCCGACCCTGGTCCATGGAGGTGCTGGCGAGCGCCGGGAAGCCGATCATGTCGCCGATGGCATAGACCCCGGGGGCGGTGGTGCGAAAGTGCTCGTCGACCCGCACGAAGCCCTTCTCGTCGACCTTGACGCCGGCGCCGTCGAGGCCGAGATCCTCGCTGGCCGGTCGCCGGCCGGCGGCGAACAGCACGCTCTGCACCTGGAAATCGGCCCCCGAGGCAAGCACCACCCGCAATGCCGAGTCGTCGACCCGGGTCACCGAGCGTACCCGTTCGCTGGACAGCAGCTGGATGTTCGCCTGCGCCATTTCCTCCGCCAGCCGCTCGGAAACCTCGTGGTCGAGGAAGGGCAGTATCCGTTCGCCGCTGTTGATCAGCACCACGCGGATGCCCATGGCGGCGATGAAGGTGGCGTACTCGCAGCCGATCACCCCGGCGCCGATGCAGGCCATGGAGCGCGGCAGCTCGTGCAGTTCGAGAATGGAATCGCTGTCGAACACCCACGGGTCGTCGAAGGGCAGGAAGTCCGGGTGGCGCGGCGTGCTGCCGGTAGCGAGGATGACCACGTTGGTGGACAGGCGTCGCTCGCCGTCCTCGCAGTCCACCCGCACGGTACCGGGGCCGTCGAGCCGGGCATGGCCATGGATGTAGTCGATGCGATGGCGATCGATGTTCCAGAAAAAGCGCTCGCGCTGACGAGCGACCACGTAGCGCTCGCGGTACATGAAGTCGTCCGCGGAAACGTCGCGCTTGACCAGCAGGTTGACGCCGTGCAGGCCGCGGCTCTGCGCCCCGGAGAGGAACAGCGCCGACTCGCGCAGCGTCTTGGAGGGAATGGTGCCGGTGTTGATGCCGGCGCCGCCGGGCTCGGCGGCCTTCTCCACCAGCGCCACGTCGAAGCCGAAATAGGCGGCCTGGGTCGCCGCCCGCTCGCCGGCCGGCCCGGAGCCGATCACGACGACGTCGTAGTCATTGCCTTGCTGTTTCGCCATGTTGGCTCCCGCTGCGTCTACGGCTGCTGGTTCGATGATACAGTGGCCGTCGTCACAGGCCGAACGGAGTACCGACGATGTCCGACACTGCCCGGCGACGACGGCTGCTGGTCGCCGCCCTGCTCGCCGGTGGCATCGGCCCGGTGCTGGCGGCGACGCCGACGCCACGCCAGACCACCGGCCCCTTCTACCCCGACACCGAACTGCCCGACGACGATGCCGACCTGACCCGCGTGCGCGGCGTCGACGGCATCGCCGACGGCGAGATCACCGAGCTCTCCGGCCGCGTGGTCGATGTCGACGGCCGGCCGCTTGCGGCCAGCCGGGTGGAGATCTGGCAGTGCGACGCCAACGGCCGCTACCGCCACAGCCGGGAACGCGGTGCACGCGCCATCGACCCGCGCTTCCAGGGCTTCGGCCAGGTGATCGCCGACGCCGACGGCGGCTACCGCTTCCGCACCATTCGCCCGGTGGCCTATCCCGGCCGCACGCCGCACATCCACGTCCAGGTCATCACCCGCAGGGGCCTGCGGCTGGTGACCCAGCTCTACGTGCGCGGCGAACCGGCCAATGCCCGGGACTTCCTGTTCCAGCAACTCGGCAGCGCCGGCCAGCAGGCCGCCTCGGCGGATTTCGTCGCCGACGCCGACGGCATCCAGCGCGCCCGCTTCGACATCGTCCTCGCCGCGGCGCAGCGGGACGGCTGAGCGCCGGGTCAGAGCACCGGCACGCCGAACAGCGTGCCATGGGCGAAGCCGATCACCAGGAAGGCGACCACGCCCGCCGCCACCACCGCCAGGTCTTTCCGCAACGGGTAGGCGGTGGTCGAGGGACGGGCGCCACGCAGGTTGGCGGACAGCATCGCCGCCAGCGCGTAGACCACCAGCGAGCCGAACAGCACCACCGAGGCGAGGTCGCCGTTGGCCAGCAGGTGGCCGACCCCCCACAGCACCACGCCCCACAGCATCGGGTGTGCGGTCAGGCGCTTGATGTTGGTCTGCATGTGCGCGGCGGGCAGGCCGATGAAGCCCACCAGCACCAGCAGCCGGGCCAGGTGCGCCATGCCCGGCTCCACCGGCCACAGCGGCACGAAGCCGGCCCGCGACTTGCCGATCACCACCAGCACCAGGCCGGCCACCGCCAGAAGCGAGAACAGCGCGCGGTAGCCGTTGAAGCCGGCACGGGCCACCAGCGCCTCGCGCAGGGGCGGCGACCACGGCAGCAGGTGGATGCCGATGAACAGGCCGAGTCCGAGGATCATCAGGGTCATGCGGGGCTCCGGTGTTGGCTGGCAGACGGGTGGCTCGATGCACTGGCGGCGCCGGCCGGTCCCGCGACTGCGGTATCATGCCGCCGGACCGAAGACGGCGTGATGACCCGCCGTCGACACGGATTCTGCCACAACCCGGAAGCGTCCATTGCACCCAGTCCCCGACACCGCCGCACCGCGACGGCTGGCCGACCACCTGCTCTGCCTGGTGACCTCGGTGGCCGCGAGCCTGGCCCTGCCGGCGGTCCGCCGGATCTACCTGCCACCCGCCCAGGAGCACGGCGAGAAGAGCCGCAAGTTCGGCCTGGTGGTGCTGGACGACGAAAGCACCGGCTTCTTCTACACCCTGCTCGGCGACGATGCCGCGCAGGCACGGTCACTGGTGGCCGAGGCACCGCACGACGTGCTGGCGCTGGCTCGCTGGTTCGCCGATGCCGACGGTGCCCGCCGCGGCATCGGCCTCGGTGCCATCAGCGCCATCAGCCAGGCCCTGTTCCGCGCCGCCGGCTTCATTCCGCCGCCGGCACGCAACCCCCTGGCCGACCTGGAACCCGGTGGCGACGACCACATCGGCATGGTCGGCTACTTCCCGTCGCTGGTTCGCCACCTGCGCGAGAACCGCATTCCCCTGACCGTGCTCGAGCTCGACCAGGCCCTGGTGCAGCGCCAGGGCCATTTCGAGGTCACCCTCGACCCTGCCCGCCTGCATCGCTGCAACAAGATCGTGTGCACCGCCTCGACGCTGATCAACGACACCGTGGACGAGGTGCTGGCCGCGGTTCGCCATGCCGAGTTCGCGGCCCTGATCGGCCCCTCCGCCGACTGCCTGCCCGAACCGCTGTTCGCGCGTGGCCTGTCGCTGGTGGGCGGCAGCTCGGTGATCGACTTCACCCACATGCAGGCGGCCTGCGAGTCCGGTGCCGACTGGGGCGACAGCGTGCGCAAGTACTGCCTGACCCCGGCCAGCTACCCCGGCACCGAGGCCCTGCTGCGCCGCGTGGAAGACCGCAGCACCTAGCCGGCGTCGGGCGGTCGCAGGCGATGGCGGTACAGCGCCTCGTAGGCCGGCCGGCACTGGTCGACGATGCGCCGGGCGTCGTCGGCCAGGTCGACCTCGCGCGCACGGTAGGGGGCGAAGCCGGTGGAGGCCCACACCGCGTCGTACCAGTAGCGGCCCCAGACGCCGTCGCTGTCCCGGGGGCCGGCCGGCCAGTGCAGCATGGCCTCGTCGAAGTCGATGCCAAGGTGTCGGCACAGGCGGCCGAGCATGCCGCGCGGGTCGCGCAGCACGTCGGCGCTGTCGAGCACCGCGGGCACCTCGCCATCGCGCTGGCAGACCGCCTCGAACAACCGTAGCTGCTGCGGAAACCCCAGGTCCTCGGCACTGAACTCGCCGCGTCGCTGGCGGTAGGAGGCCAGCACCTCGGCCGGGTCGCGCAGCAGGAAGCAGTTCGCCAGCGACGCCGTCCAGTCGAGCGGCATGTGGTCGAGCAGGTGGTGGGTCATGTGCTTCTGGTACCACACCGTGGCCGTTGCCGGCGGCGCCACCAGCCGCTCGACGATGCGGCGCCAGTCGCTGCCCTGGACCTCGATGATCTCCGCGGCGCCGGGGTGGGCCTTGCCGGTGGCGTGCAGGTAGGGCCCGTACAGCGGCTCGTCGCTGACCACGCAGTCGGCGCGGTTCTCGAAGGCACGCATCATCGCGGTGGAGATGTTGCGCGGTCCCGACCACATGGCGATGTTCACCGTCGGCCGCTTCACGATCCGCTGCCGTCGTCGGTGGGCACCAGGCGTACCAGCAGGCCGGGGTCGGCGTCGGTGAGCAGGTAGAGCAGCCCGTCCGGACCCGTGGCGACCTCGCGGATCCGGCCGATGGCCCCGGCCAGCAGGCGTTCCTCGTGCACCACCGCCGCGCCGTCCAGCACCAGGCGCACCAGCAGGCGGTCCTTCAGCGCACCGACGAACAGGTTGCCGCGCCAGCGCGGGAAGGCGTCGCCAAGGTAGAAGTCCATGCCCGACGGGGCAATGGAGGGATCCCAGTAGTACAGCGCGTCCTCGACGCCGTCCATGCGTTCGCCCTCGCCTACCTGGCGCCCGCTGCCGTACTCGCCGCCGTAGCTGACCAGCGGCCAGCCGTAGTTGGCCCCCGGGCGCAGGATGTTGATCTCGTCGCCCCCCTGCGGACCGTGCTCGAGCTCGTACAGCGCGCCGCTGTCCGGGTGGCGCACCAGCCCCTGGGGATTGCGGTTGCCATAGGTGTAGATCTCCGCCTGCGCGCCGTCGCGATCGACGAAGGGATTGTCCGCCGGCACGCGGCCGTCGCGGTGCAGGCGCATCACGCCGCCGTGGTGGGTGGACAGGTCCTGGGCATGCTGGCGGCGGCCCCGCTCGCCGAGGGCAAGGTACAGGTAGCCGGCCTCGTCGAAGGCGATGCGGCAGCCGAAGTGCAGGCCGCCGTAGCCCTTGGGCCGGGCCACGAACAGCACCTCGAGGCCATCGAGCCGGTCATCGACAAGGGTGGCCGCGGCCAGCTCGGTGCCATGGCCACGCAGGCCGCCGTCGGCATAGCAGAAGTAGACCCGGCGGTTGTCCGCGAAGTCCGGGTCCAGGGCCACGTCGAGCAGGCCGCCCTGGCCGGTCACGGAAACCTCCGGCGCGCCGTCGACGAGGTGGGTGGCGCCGTCGGCGGTGACCCGCCGCAGCGTGCCCACCCGCTCGGTCACCAGCATGTCGCCGCCGGGCAGGAAGGCCAGCGCCCAGGGAAAGCGCAGCGTGTCGGTGACGACCTCCACGCGGAAGTCGTGTTCCTCGCTGGAAACCTCCACGGCCTGCACGCCGCCCGCCGACAACAGGCAGGCGGCGATGACCCCGGACATGGCGGCAAGACGACCGGACATGCGATACTTGCCGGCCTTCCTGGGCATGGGGAACTTGGTGATTGGCATGGTGAGAACCTGGTGGCTGGCGGCAGTTCTGTGGGCGGCGGCGGCACACGCCGACGGCGTGCCCGATGCCCGCAACCTGGTCGACGACGGCCATCGCGCCCTGGCCGACGGACAGGCGGTGGTGGTGCTGTACACGGCAACCTATTGTGACTACTGCCATGCCGTCAAGTCGGCCTACTTCCGCGACCTCGAGGCCGATCGCCGCTACGCCCCCAACATCGTGCTGCGCGAGGTGGTCATCGACGGCAGCGAGCTGATGCTCGACTTCGACGGCGAGCGGGTCGCCCCGGGCGAGTTCGCCAGCGCCAGCGGCGTGTCGCTGGTGCCCACGGTGCACTTCGTCGACGGCGCCGGCCAGGCCCTCGCCGACCCGCTGGTCGGGGTATCGAACATGGACTTCTACGGCTGGTACCTGGACATCCGCCTGAAGCAGGCCATGCAGGGGGCGCGCGAAGCGGGCGGGCAACGCGGTTGAAGTGCACGCCACGGTGGCCGGCGCGCGCGGCCCTCGCCGTGCTCGGACTGCTCTCGGCCCTGGCCCACGCCGAACCGCCACACCTGGTCTCGCTGCCGCCGGCCGTGTCCAACCCGGCGCTGGCCGGCATCCTCGCCGAGACCCTTGCCAGCGCCACCGGCGCCGACTTCGCCGCCGCCCGCCACGACAACCCGCTCGGCTATCTCGACGACCTGCGCAAGGACCGCTACGCGGTGATCTTCGAAGGACCACACGTGCTCGGTGCACTGGCCCGCCGCCAACGACTGCTGCCGGTGGCGGCATACACCGGCACGCAGAGCTTCGTGGTGGCGGTGAACCACGAGGACGAGGCCACCTTCGCCCTGCGCGACCTGGCCGGCCAGCCGGTCTGCGTCGGCGGTACCCCGGACCTGTTCGCCATGGAGCTGGTGGCCGCCATCGGCAACCCGTCGCGGGAACCGGTGCTGGTGCCGGTCACCGAACCGCTGCGCCGGGTGCGCCGGCTGCTCGGCGGCGACTGCCGCGCCCTGACCCTGCAGACCCGTCACTTCCTGTCGCTGGAACAGCGTGACGGCGGCGACCGCCTGCGTGTCATCCACCAGAGCGCCAGCCTGCCCGGCTACGGCGTCGGCCTTTCGCCGGACCTGCCGCCGGCGCTGCGCGAGGACATCGCGCGGGCACTGGTGTCCGACGATGCCCGCGGCGTGACCCGCGCGGTGGGCATCGCCCTGACCGGCGAGGAGGCGGTGCTGCGAGCCGGCGACGGCGACGCGTTCACCGCCTATGCCTCGGTGATGGACACCTTCTTCCTGGAATGAGCGAGGCGACCGTCGAGCGCATC
>CAYGJZ010000079.1:0-18939 GCA_964350265.1 uncultured Gammaproteobacteria bacterium
GGGGCTAGGCAGGTTCCAGCATGCGGCGTGCCAGTGCCTGTGGCTGTTCGAAGACGAAGCGGTGGCGCAGGGGGTGGTGTTCGAGGTAGTCCATGGCCAGCTGGAAGCAGGCCCGGTTGTGCGCATCGCCGAGCACGTCGGACCGCACCGCGATGCACAGCCACGGGCGGGGAGCGGCGAGGTTTTCCTCGATGATGTCGCGCACGGGCCCGAAGTCACGTCCGAGCAGCAGCCCTTCCACGGGGTTGTCGCCGCCCGTGCTGAGCGGCACCTCGATCACCGCGTGCGCCGGATCACCTTCGCGTCGATAGTCCGCGCGGGACGGCCGGTAGGGATGACGGGGCACGCCTTCGAAGTCCGGCAAGCTGCCACGGGCCTGCTCGCCAGCCGCAAGGACGGCCGTCGCCGGTCGGTTCGGCTGCAGGGTCAGGTCGACGGCGAAGCCGAGTTCGTCGATGGCGGCCATCAACGCCGGGCTCATGTAGCGGTCGCCGATGCTGCAGATGTCCGGTGCTTCGCCGAGGGCCTCGTGGAACACCCGCTGCGCGGTGCGCAGTTGCGCGATGGTCCATGCCTCGTCCTCGTAGTCGGCCAGCCAGCCGTCGTCCTGCCGTCGCCAGCCATGCACGTGCACGCCGAGGGCGTCGCCGACCCGGCGCAGGGCATCGAGACGCCTGGCGTAGCGGCGGAACACGAAGTCGGCGCCACCGTGCACTGCGGCTACCTGGGCATCGGCGCGCAGCATCCAGGCATAGTGCACCGGGCGGGCCGTGGCACGGGTCAGCCGTACCCGCCAGGCATCCAGGGCGTCGTGGAGTTGCTCAAAGCCCCGCCAGTCGTCGGCGCGGTCCGGCAGCCGGGGATCGGGTTCGACGTCGACAATGAGTGCCACCGGGACGAGACCTTCGGTGGTGGTCACACGTGGTCGCTTCGCGTCGGCATGGCCAGCGGGGAACAGCGCCTCGAGTTCTTCGTCCTGGCAGGCCAGCCAGGGTCGGTGGAAGGCCAGCGATGGCTGCCTGCGTTCACTGCAGAACATCGACGCGGTGTCGGCAGCGGGCAGCCGGTAGTCACCGCGGTAGAGCATCCGGGAAAAGAACTGGTCTTCGTTCTCGAAGTCGCCGCGCACGCCGCGGCCGGCCAGTTCGCGCATCACCGCGACGTTGCGCAACGAGAACCCGCCGTTGCCGACCCGATCGTCCTGCCACGGCGCGCCGACGTAGTCGTAGCCGACGAAGGCATCGACGCCGTCGGCGTTGAGCAGGCAGTCCCACTGGAACAGCAGCACGCTGTGGCAGCGAAACCGTTCCCAGAAGGCGGCATCGGTCAGCAGCGCGTTGTACTGGCGAAAGTCGGCCAGATCCATCGAAGCCGGCAGGGCAATGAATCGCACGCCCTCGATGTTGCGGCAGGTGTCGCGCAGGAAGCCGGCGTTGTCGACACCGTGGAAGATGGTCAGCCCGTAGCCGGCGGGCAGGTGCCGGACGACCTGGGGCACCACGTAGCGCAGCGCTTCTTCGCGCCGCGTTTCGATCAGCACCGCCTCGACCCGGCCATCGCGACGCAGGGTGGCGCGAAAGTCGCGATGACGATGTGCATGCTGGCGGCACAATGCGCGAAACTGCCTGGCACCTTCCCGTTGCTGACGGTATTCCGGCGAAGCACGCAGGGCCTCGGCGATGCGCCCCACCCCGTCTTCGCGCAGGGCATCGGCGCGGTAGGCGCGCAGGCCCTGCGGGTCGGGATAGCGGCCAAGCACCTCGCGGTAGGCGGTGGCGACGTTGACGATGGCGTGGTACTCGTCGGATGCTCGCAGCACGTTCTCCAGTTCGCGCAGGCTGTGCTCGGCGAGGAAGCCGGTATAGGTCTGCCGGCCGGATGGATCGCAGCGTCGCATCAGGATGCGTCGGTAGACCTCGTCGAGCAGGTCCTCCGCCGGACCGTCCGGTCCTTGCCGGGGCGGCCGGGGCACGTACAGCCGGCTGACGATGCGGGCCCAGGTTTCGTCGCGACAGGCGCGTTGCAGCTCGGCCAGCTGCACGCCGTAGGCGCCGTAGTCACCGCTGCCCAGTACGTGGTTGCGCTTGAGCAGCCCGGTCTCGCGCAGCAGCGAATGCCAGTACACCAGGGTCGGATTGTCATCGCAGTCCGCTGGTGCCGTGAAGCTGGCCGCCAGCCGGTGCCCCTGCCCGGCCAGGTGCAGGCTCAGGCCCACCTCGCAGTACTGGATGACCGATTCCTTGTCGTCGTAGTCGCCATCGTAGGCGAGCAGGTATGCCACCGCGCGGTCGATGGTGCGACGGTTGTGGAAGCCGATGCAGAAGGACTGGATGTGCATGCCGTGCTGGCGGCTTTGCACCAGGCCGAAGGCATCGATCATCGACGAGCTGGGCAGGTGCACCGGGGCCTGCAACAGGACGCTGTCATTGACCAGGTAGATACGCCGCGCCGAGGCGATGATGTCGGCATGGCGCCGGAAGAAGTCGGCGTAGGCCTCGAAGTCGATGCGGCTTTCGAACGTGACCGGGGTGACGTTGTCGCCGATGCCGTTGACCGTGTCGAGGTTGGTCAGGAAGTAGACGTGGTGAAAGTTGTGCTCGATGTTGGCCAGCGAGCGCAGCACGTACTCGTCCACCGCGCCGGTTTCCGAGTAATGCGAGTACAGGAGTATGCGCACGGTTTCAGGCGCGATGCCGTCGTTGCGGGAACGAAGATCGGACTCGGGGCGGTGTCATCATGCGGCGGCCAGGGCGATCCGGGAACGACCCCGGCAATCGACGGGGCCTGCGTACCACAGGGATTGTAGCGTCACCGGACGGGGCGTCGCAGCAGTGAAAAAAACCCCGGCGCCAAGGCGCCGGGGTCGGTTGCGGGCGGGCCGGCTGCGGCCTGCCGGCGGCGGCTAGCTGTAGCGATAGGGTACGCCGGCCTTTTCCATCGTCTGCGAGTACTTGCGAAAGGCGTCCACCACCTTGCGGGTACGCGGGGAGATGGAAGCCAGCTCCTCCCAGAAGTCCTCGGCATCCTTCACCACCTGGTTCCACTCTTCCTGCGGAATCTCGGTCAGTTCCATCTTCTTGCCGTTGACGCGCAGGTCGGCTTCGCCGCCCCAGTACCAGACCTGGCGGTAGTAGTGCGAACTGTCGCAGGACAGGCGGAACAGCTCCTGCAGGTGCGGCGGCACTTTCGCCCAGCTGTCGGAGTTGGCGAAGTAGGAGCCGCACCAGGCGCCGGTGACGTTGTTCAGCAGCGCGTAGTTGCACACGTCCGCCCAGCCCACCTCGTAGGCTTCGGTGAAGCCGCACCAGGCCACGCCGTCGAGTTCACCGGTCTGGATGGCGACCTCGATGTCGTCCCAGGGCAGGATCACCGGCACCAGGCCGTAGCGGGACAGGAACTTGCCGGCGGTAGGCACGCCGAACACGCGCTTGCCCTTCATGTCGGCCAGGGAACGGATCGGTTCCTTGGTGAAGATGTGGCACGGATCCCAGGCGCCGGCGCTGATCCACTCCACGCCCTCGATCTCGCCATAGGCCTCGGCCCAGATGTCGTTCAGCCCGTAGTACTTGAACAGCACCGGCAGGTCGAGGCTGTAGCGGGTGGAAAACGGGAAGTAGCCGCCGAACACGCTGATGTCCACCGGCGATGCCATGGTGGCGTCGTCGCTCTGCACCGCGTCGATGGTGCCGTTCTGCATGGCGCGGAACAGCTCGCCCGTGGGCACGAGCTGGTCGGCGTAGTACAGCTCGATCTCCATCTGCCCGTGGGCGGCGCGGTTGAAGGCCTCGATCTGCGGCAGGATGACGTGGGCGCCCAGCGGTGCGCCGGAGTAGGTCTGCAGCCGCCACTTGATCGGGTTCGACTGCGCGAATACGTAGGGTGCCGAACCGGCGGCGACGGCACCGGTGGTGGCTGCACCGACCTTCTTCACGAAGTCGCGGCGGCTCTTGTCCTTCGGCTTGGAAGCCTCCGTCGTGCTATCGACCAGCACCTTGGGATCGGTTGTATCGCTCATCTGTCGTCTCCTCGGTCGGGTTGGGAAGTCGTGCGATTGCCTTGCGTCACGCCTAGCGGAACTGGCCCGGCAGCCACATGGCAATCTGCGGAAAGACCATCACCAGGATCAGCGCCAGGGTCATTACCAGCACGAAGGGGATGATGGAACGGTAGATGTCGCCGAGGGATATCTCCGGCGGCGCCATCGCCCGCATCAGGAACAGGTTGTAGCCGAACGGCGGCGTCATGTAGGCGATCTGGCAGGTGATGGTGTAGAGCACCCCGTACCAGATCGGGTCGAAGCCGAGCGCGGTGACCAGCGGCACGTACAACGGCGCGATGATGACCAGCATGGCGGTGTCGTCGAGGAACATGCCCATCAGCAGGTAGGAAAGCTGCATCATGATGAGCACTTCCCACGGACTCAGGTTCCAGCGCGTGACGAACAGCGACTCGATGGCACGCACCGCGCCGATGCCGTCGAACACCGCGCCGAAACACAGTGCCGCGAGGATGATCCACATGAACATGCAGGAGATGCCCAGCGTCTTGCGCATGGTGTCCTCGATCACCCTCCAGTTCAACCGGCGCTTGACCGCGGCGGCAATGGTGGCGGCGGTGGCGCCCACGGCGGAGCTTTCCACCAGCGAGGTGATGCCCATGACGAACAGGCCGGTCATGAAGAAGAAGATGAGAAAGGGTGTGATGCCGGCGCGCAGCAGCTTCAGCTTCTCGATCATCGGCATGTCGCGCTCTTCCGGCGCCACCGTCGGGCCGAGGTTGGGTTGCAGGCGACAGCGGATGACGATGTAGATGATGAACATGGTCGCCATCATCAGTCCGGGGATGGCGCCGGCCAGCCACAACTGGCTGACCGGCTGGCGGGCGATCATGCCGTACAGCACCAGCACCACGCTCGGCGGCACCAGGATGCCGAGAGAGCTGCCGGCCTGCACCACGCCGGTGATCATGACCTTGTCGTAGCCGCGCCGCAGCATCTCCGGCAGGGCGATGGTGGCACCGATGGCCATGCCGGCCACGCTCAGGCCGTTCATTGCCGAGATCACCACCATCAGGCCGATGGTACCCACCGCCAGGCCGCCCTTGAGACCGCCGAACCAGACGTGGAACATGCGGTACAGGTCGGCGGCAATGCCCGATTCGGACAGGATGTAGCCCATGTAGATGAACAGGGGCAGGGTCAGCATCGGGTACCAGTTGAACAGCTTGAAGGCGGCGTTGAACGGCATTTCCACCGCGCCGTCGCCCCACAGCATCAATGCCGCGGCAGCGGAGACGAAGCCGATGGCGCCGAACACCCGCTGGCCGGTCAACAGCATCAGCAGCATCGACACGAACATGAAGATGGCAATGGCTTCGTAGCTCATGACAGTTCGATACCCCGCGCCTTGGCGAGATCCTTGAAGAAGGTGGAGATGGCCTGCAACAGCATCAGCGAGATGCCGAACACCATGATGATCTTGATCGGCACCATCGACGGGTTCCACATGGAGAACTTCCGCTCGTTGTACTCGATGGCGTACATGGTGCTGGAGATGGAACCGATCAGCAGGCAGACCAGGTAGAACACCAGGAAGATGCTGGTGAAGGTGTCCATGCGCGCGCGTGTCTTCGGCGACCAGCGGTCATAGAGCAGGTCCATGCGCACGTGGGATTGCATCTGCATGGAATAGGCACCGCCGACGATGTAGTAGGCGGTCATGGTGAACTGCGCCATCTCGATGCACCAGAACATCGGTATGCGCAGGATGTTGCGGGTCACCGCGTCGAGCAGCAGCACGCCGATCATCAGGAAAATGGCGTACATGGCGAGGCGGCCGAAGCGGGTCGAGACGTAGTCGACGCCGCGCACGTAGCGAACGATTACCGGGTGCATGACGCCTGCCCTCCCCGCCATCGTCGGAACGATGGTCGCGCAACGGGGCGACCGGCCGTCATCGTTGCTGCCCCTGGCAAGGCATCTCCATCCCCGGTCTCAATACACCACCTCGACGTTATTCTGATCCAGCGCACGCCGCAGCGTGGCCGCGGGTTCGCATTCGCACACCAGCGCGTCGAAGCGGCCCAGCGGGCCGACGGCAAAGGGTGCTACGCGGTTGAACTTGGAGGAGTCGGCAAGGATCACGGCGGACTGGGAGTGCTCGATCATCGCCCGTGCAACCTGCGCTTCCTCGACATTGTAGTCCATCGCACCGGCGACGGCATCCACGGTGCCGATCGCAAGCATGGCCCGGGTCCCCCGGAAGAGACCGAGTTGCGACATTGCCATCATTCCATGGGTCTGTCTATTGTCGGCGTTGTAGGCGCCGCCCACCAGGTAGACGGTGGCCGGCCGGCTGCCGCTGCCGAGCACCCGCGCGATCTCCACCGAGTTGGTGATCACCGTCAGGTCCTCGATGCCGACCAGTTCCTCGGCCAGCAGCAAGGTGGTGGTGCCGGTGTCGATGAACAGCGTGTCCCCCGCCGACACCAGTTGCCGGGCGCGGCCGGCGATGTGTCGCTTGGCCGCGGTGTGCTGACCCATGCGCTGGTGGAAGGTGTCCTCGCCGGCACGGGGCACCGTGGCCGCGCCGTGCACCTTGGCGATGACGCCCTCCGCGGCCAGCACGGCGAGGTCGCGACGGATGGTTTCCACCGAGGCCCTGAACCGCTGCGAGAGCGTCTCCACGCTGACCCGTCCCTGCTCGCGGACCAGGTCGGCAATGTGCGACTGACGTTCCCGTGGACGCATTGTTCGAAGCGGCACCTGAATGACTGTTTGGTCATTCTGCCACAGAAAATTACTGAATATCCAGACTGTTTGACCGAACAAGACAATTTTCAAGGATTTATTGACTGATCGGTCATCGCCGCCTACACTGGACTGCCGCCTACCGTGACTGTTCCGATGTCCGCCGAACCCGATGCACGACACGCGCAGGAAGGCTACGACGCCATCGTCGTCGGCACCGGCGTGGTGGGCTGCGCCATGGCGCGCCAGCTTGCCCTCGACGGTGCCCGGGTGCTGGTGCTGGAGAAGGACGCCGACATTCTTGCCGGCGCCAGCAAGGGCAACAGTGCCCTGCTGCACACCGGCTTCGACGCCCCGGTGGGTTCCGTCGAGCAGGCCTGCATCGCCGACGGCTATCGTCGCTACCTCGAACTGCACCCGCGCTTCGGCCTGCCCCGGCTGGCCTGCGGCGCGCTGGTGGTGGCCTGGAACGACGACGAGGCAGCCCGCCTGGACGACATCGCCCGGCAGGCACGGGACAACGGCGTCGACGACGTCCGCGTGATCGACGCCGCCGAGGTGCGGCAGCGGGAACCGGCCCTGGGCGACGGCGTCGCCGGCGCCGTGCTGGTGCCCGGCGAGTCCATCATCGACCCGTGGTCGACACCCCTTGCCTACCTGCTGCAGGCACTGTCCCACGGCGCGCGCCTGGTGCGCCGCGCGGCTGTCACCGGCGGCCGCTACGACGGCCGGCAGTGGCGGCTTGAGACCACCGCGGGAACCTTCATCGGCGATCGCGTGGTCAACTGCGCCGGCCTGCACGGCGACGAGGTCGACCGCAGCCTGCTCGGCGAGCCGCTGTTCGAGATCCGGCCGCGCAAGGGCGAGTTCGTGGTCTTCGACAAGTCCGCCGCCGGACTGGTCGATGCCATCATCCTGCCGGTCCCCGGCGAGCGCACCAAGGGCGTGGTGGTCTGCCGCACCATCTTCGGCAACCTGCTGGTCGGCCCCACCGCGCGGGAGCAGGAAAGCCGCGACGATGCCTCGGTGGACCAGCACGAGCTGGAACGCCTCATGGCCCGTGGCCGCCGCATCCTGCCCGCACTGGTCGAGCATCCGGTCACCGCCGTCTACGCCGGCATCCGGCCGGCCACCGAGCGCAAGGACTACCGCATCGAGGTGCGCCCGGCCAGCGGCTATGCCAGCGTCGGCGGCATCCGCTCCACCGGGCTGAGCAGCGCGCTGGGCATTGCCCGCCGGGTCTGCGACGCCCTGCTCGGCGAGGCCGCCGCGCCGCTGCCGGAAGAACGCTGGCAGTGGCCGACAGCGCCTGCGCTGGCCGCCGAGGCGCCGCGCGACTGGCAGCGCCCCGGCAACGGCGGCATCGTCTGCCACTGCGAGCTGGTCACCCGGCGGGAGATCGAGGCCGCCCTCCACGGGCCGCTGCCGGCGCGCAGCCTGGGCGCGCTGAAACGCCGCACCCGTGCCACCATGGGCCGCTGCCAGGGCTTCTACTGCAGTGCCGCGCTGTCCCGCATCACCGAGGGTCACTTCGACGAGACCCTGGCCGAGCCCTGCCCGCGATGAGCGCCGGCGCCCCCGACCAGTGCCGCCTTGCCATCGTCGGCGGCGGACCCGCCGGCCTGGCCGCCGCCATTGCCCTGGCACGCGCCGGGGCGGGCGACGTGCACGTGCTGGAACGCGAGCACGATGCCGGCGGCATTCCCCGCCACTGCGGCCATCCGCCCTTCGGCCTGCGCGAGTACCACCGGCTGCTCACCGGCCCCCGCTATGCCGCCCGGCTGGTGGCCGAGGCCCGTGCCGCCGGCGTGCACCTGCACACCGCGACCACCGTCACCGGGCTGGCCGAAGGTGGTGTGCTCGGCGTGTGCGACGAGCGCGGCGAAGGCAGCCTGCAGGCCGAACGCGTGCTGCTCGCCACCGGCGTGCGCGAGACGCCGCGCTCGGCACGCCTGGTCAGTGGCGCACGGCCGCTGGGGGTGGTCACCACCGGCGCGTTGCAGTCCACCGTCTACCTGGCGCAACGGCGGCCGTTCCGCCGGCCGGTCATCGTCGGCAGCGAGCTGGTCGCCTTCTCCGCGCTGCTCACCTGCCGCCACGCGGGCATCGCCCCGGTGGCCATGATCGAGGCCGGCGAGCGCATCTGTGCCTGGCGTTTCTCCAGCGCCCTGCCCCGCCTGCTCGGCGTGCCGGTGCGCCTTCGCAGCCGCGTCGCACGCATCTACGGACGCGACCGGGTGGAAGGCGTGCAACTGGTCCATGCCGACGGCGGGGCGGAGACGCTGGACTGCGACGGCGTCGTCTTCTGCGGCGAGTTCGTCCCCGAGGCCAGCCTGCCGAGACTGGGCCACCTGGCGCTGGACGCGGGCAGCGGCGGGCCACGGGTGGATCCCTTCGGGCGCTGCTCTGATCCCGCCTACCACGCCACCGGCAACCTGCTGCGGGCGGTGGAGACCGCCGGCTGGTGTCATGCCGAGGGACGCCGCGCCGCCGCCTGCCTGGCCGATTCCCTGGACGGCCGCCTGCCCGACCCGGCGGCGACCACGTCGCTGCGGCCCGTCCACCCGGTGCTGAAGTACGCGTTGCCGCAACGGCTCGTTGCCGGGTTGCCCACCACCGTGCAGCTGCGCCTGGCGCGGCCCGCCCGCGGACAACTGCTGTTCCGCTGCGGCGAGCGCATCGTGCATCGGCAGGCGCTGTCCTCGCGTCCGGAACGCCGGGTGCTGGTGCGCCTGCCCGGCGCAGCCATCACCGGGGAGGGCACCATCGAGATCGATTTCACGGACCACCGCGAGCATTGAGACCATGGCCGTACTCGCCATTGACCAGGGAACCACCAGCACCCGTGCCCTGCGCGTCGACGCGCAGGGCAGCCGGCTGACCCATGCCATTCGCCACCGCCAGTACCTTCCCGCCGCCGGCCGCGTCGAGCACGACGGCCGCGAACTCCTCGCCGCGGTACGCCGCTGCATCGACGACAACGTGGCCACCGGCATCGACGCCATCGGCATCGACAACCAGGGAGAGAGCTGCCTGGCCTGGCATGCGCGGACCCGGGAGCCGGTGGGTCCGGTGATCGTCTGGCAGGACAACCGCACCGGCGACGTGGTGGAGCGCCTGGCTGCCGAGGGCGCCGCCGACGAGGTCATGGCCCGGGCCGGCCTGCCGCTGGATTCGTACTTCTCCGCCAGCAAGCTGGCCTGGATTCTCGAACACGTCGAGGAGGCGCGCAGCCTGCGTCGGCAGGGCCTGCTGCGCATGGGCACCACCGATGCCTATTTTCTCGACTGCCTCGGCGGACGCTACGTCACCGACGTCACCACCGCCTCGCGCACCAGCTTGCTCAACCTGGCCACCGGGCAGTGGGACGAGACCCTGTGCACGCTGTTCGGCGTGCCGATGGAACTGCTGCCGGAGGTGGTGCCGTCCACCGGCGAACTGGCCCGGGTGCCCGTCGCCGGCGGCGAGATCCCGCTCACCGCGAGCATCGTCGACCAGCAGGCATCCCTGTACGGGCATGGCTGCCGCCAGCCGGGGGACGCGAAGATCACCTTCGGCACCGGCGCCTTCGCGCTGGCGGTGACCGGGGCAACGCCGTACCGCGCCCCCGGCCAGGGCCTGTTGCCGACCATCGCCTGGCAGCGCGACGGCGAGGCCCCGGTATATGCCCTCGACGGCGGTGTCTACAGCGCCGGCGCGGCCCTGGAATGGGCGCGTTCGCTGGGCCTGTTCGAGGACTACGACGAACTCAACCAGCTGCACGGCCCCGGCGCCGTGGATCGCGACCTGGTCTTCGTCCCGGCCCTCACCGGACTGGCCTGTCCGCACTGGGACCGGCGCGCCGGCGGCCTGTGGCTGGGGCTGGCGCCGGACACCACCCGGCAGGACCTGGTCCGCGCCATTCTCGAGGGCATCGCCTTCCGCGCCGCCGAGGTGATGCGCGCCATGTCCGCCTTCGTCCCCTTGAGCGACACGCTGTCCATCGACGGCGGCATCGCGGTGAACCCCTACTTCTGCCAGTTCCTCGCCGATGTCTGCGGCAGGACGGTGCAGGTCCGCGACTTCGCCGAGCTGACCGCCCTCGGCACCGCGGCACTGGCCGGGGCCACGACGATGGACGGCGATCCAGCGTCCACCCGCCTGGTGCCGCCGCAACGGGATCGCCGGGCAGACGCGGACCGCTTCGACGAGGCCGTGCGACGATCGGCGAACTGGCGGCGCGGCGACGCCGGCTAGACGCCGGCCTCAGGCCATCGATCGCTCCAGCCGCTCGATGATGCGCGGCATCCAGGCCGCGTGCTCGGGCTTCATCAGGCACATGCGCAGGCAGGTCACGGTGTCGGCATCGAAGTGCTCGACGGCGCCGGCGTCCTCGCACAGCGCGCGCGGAAAGCTGGCCAGGGCCAGGTGCAGGTCGTTGTCGGCGGCGGCATCGAACAGCGCACGCGCCCGGCGCGAACTCTCCGAGGCGGTCGGCGCGCGCATCACGGCGCAGACGATGTCCAGTTGCGGCGACGCCAGCGGCGCCAGGTGCGGGTGGCCATCGAGGTAGGCATGCAGGGCCAGCGCCGCCTCGCGACACTGCGCCAGGCCGGCGGCGAACTCGCCGCCGACCACCGGCGGCAGCAGGCGCATGGTCGCCCACAGGGCCACCGCCGCCGCCCCGGCACGGGAACATTCCAGCGAGATCTCGCCCAGGTGCAGCGCATCGGAGCTGAAGTAGGTATACGGCGAATCGTGGCGGTAGTGACGACCGACGGCGGCATCGCGGAACAGCACGCAGCCGCAGCCATAGGGCTGCAGGCCATGCTTGTGCGGATCCACCACCAGCGAGTCGGCCTCCCCGGTCAGCGCGAAGGCGCCGGCGGCCTCCGCGTCGAGGTTGTCCACCAGGCGGAAATAGCCGCCGTAGGCCGCGTCCACGTGCAGGCGGAAGCCGAAACGCCGCTTGAGCGCGAGGATCTCCGCCAGCGGGTCCACCGCGCCCGAGGCAGTGGTGCCCAGCGTCGCCACCACGGTGCCGACGTCGCCCAGCAACAGCAGCTGTTCCAGCGCCTTGACGTCCATCCGCCCGTGCCGGTCCACCGGCACCGACAGGCAGCGCACGCCGAGCACCGCGGACAGCCGGGCATGGGTGTAGTGGGCCTGGCTCGAAGCGGCAACGGCGCGGCCACCGGTTTCCTCGCGGGCCACCCACAGTGCCTCGAAGTTGGCCATGGTGCCGCCGCCGCACAAATGCCCGAGGGCATCGTCGAAGCCAAAGGCGCCGGCCAGCATGGCCACCGCTTCCTTCTCCATCGCCGAGCTGGCACGACCGCCGTCCAGGGCATGGTTGTTGGGGTTGATGACACTGGCCAGCGCATGGGCCAGCCGCGCCAGCGGATGCGGTGGCTTGAGCATCTGGCCGAGATAGAACGGGTGCTGGTAGGGATAGTTGTCGCGCAGCCGTCGCGCGGTCTCCGCCAGTACCTCGCCGATACGTGGATCCAATGCCTGGGTGCAGTCAGGCAACGAATCGAAGCCGGCGTCGAGTTCGCGCAGCGCCTCGGCGAGCAGGTCGAGCTGGTCGTGGTTCAAGGTGGACATGGTCGCTGGACTCCTCGCGCTGGGTCATGGAAACGGCGGCCGCTCCTGCCCGGCCACCGCGGCCGATGGTAGCGCAGCACGACCTCGCCGCGCGCCGCCGCGGCACGGTACTCCGCTCAGCGGCTGGTCGGCCGCAGCAGTCCGGACAGGGTGAACAGCGCCAGCGCGGCGACCACGATGGACGGCCCGGCGGGGGTGTCCCACTGCCAGGAGCCGGCCAGCCCGCCGAGCACCGCGGCGGCGCCGAGGGCGGCGGCCAGCCAGGCCATCTGCGCCGGACCGTGGCTGAAGCGCCTGGCGGTGGCGGCGGGGATCACCAGCAGCGCGGTGACCAGCAGGATGCCGACGATCTTCATGGCAATGGCCACCACCGTGGCCACCATCAGCATCAGTGCCAGCTCCACCGCGTCCACGCGCACGCCTTCCACCCGCGCCAGTTCCGCGTGCACCGACACGGAAAGCAGCGGACGCCACAACGTCACCGCGATGGTCATCACCAGGGCGACGCCGCCCCAGACCAGCACCAGGTCCTGCCGGGTCACCGAGAGAATGTCGCCGAACAGCAGCGCCACCAGGTCGAGACGCAGGTTGTCGAACAGCGACAGGATCACCAGGCCAAGGGCCAGCGCGCCGTGGGAGAGGATGCCGAGCAGGGTGTCCGGCGACCAGTTGCGACGCCGCGACAACGCCTGCAGCAGGACCGCCACCACCAGCGCCACCAGCATCACGGTCCACTGCGGACCGATGCCGAGGACCACGCCGAGGACCACGCCGAGCAGGGCCGAGTGGGCCACGGTGTCGCCGAAGTAGGCCATCCTGCGCCAGACCACGAAGACGCCGAGCACGGCGCAGACCAGCGCCATGCCGAGCCCGGCCAGGGCGGCGCGCAGAAGAAAGTCATCCATGCTCGTGGTCGACGACGTCGCCGTGCATGGTGTGGCGATGGTCGTGGTGGTGGGTGTACGGGGCCATGGCGCGGTCCACCTCGGGGCCGAACAGGGCGACGAACTCGCTGTGCCGGCTCACCGTGTCGGGATGACCGGCGCAGCAGACGTGGTGATTCAGGCACAGCACCTCGTCGGTGGCGGCCATCACCAGGTGCAGGTCGTGGGACACCATCACCACCGCGCAGCGATGCCGCTCGCGGATGCGCGCGATGAGCTGGTACAGCGCCGCCTGGCCGCCGACATCGACACCCTGCACCGGCTCGTCCAGCACCAGCAGGTCGGGATTGCGCAGCAGCGCACGCGCCAGCAGCACGCGCTGGTGCTCGCCGCCGGAAAGCGCCTGCATGGGGCGCTTGAGCAGGTGGGCAATGCCCACCTCGGCGGCGAGATCGGCAAAGGTGGCGGACGCCACCCGTCCGCCCAGGCGCAGGAAGCCCTCGACCTCGAGCGGCATGTGCTCGGGCACCACCAGGCGCTGCGGCATGTAGCCGACGGTGAGGCCACGCTGGCGCTGCACGCGTCCCGAGGTAGGCTTCTCCAGCCCGAGCATGACCCGCACCAGGGTGGTCTTGCCGGCGCCGTTGGGACCGATCACGGTAATGATGCGGTTGGCCTGCACCTCGACATCCACCGCGTCGAGCAGTCGGCGGCCGGCGCGGACCACGCTGACCGCCTCCAGGCGCAGCAGGGCGTGGTCAGGCTCCACGCTTGTCCGCGGCGCAGCCGTGGCAGGTTCCGGTCACTTCCACCACCCGGGACTCCACCGTGAAGCCGACGTTGCGCGCACTGCGCTCGATGCCCCGGCCGATGGCAGGATCGGTCAGCTCGGCGACATCGCCGCAGACCCGGCAGATGAACATGCCGACCTCGTGGCCCTCGTGGGGCTGGTTGCAGCCGAGGTAGGCATTCATCGACTCCACCCGGTGCACCAGGCCGCATTCGAGCAGGAACTCCAGGCTGCGGTAGACGGTGGGCGCCTGGGCGCGATGCCCGTCCTCGACCAGTTTCTCCAGCAGCGTGTAGGCGGTCACCGGCCGGTGGCTCTGCCAGACCAGCTCGAAGACCCGCCTGCGCAGGGGCGTCAGCCGCATGCCTCGCTCGGCGCAGACCTGCTCGGCACGGGCCAGTGCCTCGTCGACGCAGGCGCCGTGGTCGTGGCGCGGCGAGGGAAAGGCGCCGGCAATCGGTTCGTCGCTCACGTCGGCCCCGACAGGCAGGTGACGACCTGGTCGGCGAACTGCCGCACCAGCGCCTCGTAGGCCGCCGGTCCGGGGGTCAGGCCCACCCCCAGCGGATCGACCACGGCCAGGCGCGCGGCGCTGCCTTCCACGGCCGTGCGGGCCACCTGCTCGGGGAACTGCGGCTCCACGAACAGGCAGTAGGCATCGCCGTCGGCCAGCGCCTCGCGCAGGCTGCGCATGCGCGCCACCCCCGGCGACAGCGACGGGTTCAGGACCACGGCACCCAGGTGTTTCAAGCCCATCTCCTCCTCGAAGTAGCGATAGGCATCATGAAACACCAGGAAGCCACGCTCGGCAACCGGGGCGAGCCGGGCATGCAGTTCCGCCTGCAAGGCATCCAGCGAAGCCGCCAGCCGGGTGGCGTTGTCCCGGTAGAGCGCGGCCTGCTCCGGGTCGTGCCGGGCCAGGCGCTCGGCGGCGACGGCGACGATGCGGCGGGCATTGGCCAGCGACATCCACACATGCGGGTCGACGTCGCCGGACCCGTGCTCGCCGTCGTGACCATGGCCGTGGTCGTGGTCGTGGTCATGACCGTGATCGTGCGCCGGGTCGCCGGAGAGCACGTCGCGGTAGGGCAGCAGGTGCATGCCCGGCGTCTCCATCAGCGACACCACCTCGGCATCGCCGGCCAGCGCGGCCAGCGGCCGGTCGAGGAAGCTCTCCAGCGCCGGGCCGACACGGAACACCAGTTCCGCCTGGTCGAGCATGCGGGCCTGCTCGGGACGCAGGGCATGGCCATGGGGCGACACCGTCGGCGGCAACAGCAGTTGCACCGGGCCGGCACCCTGCATCACCGCGGCGACCAGGGAATGCACCGGCAGGATGGTGGCCACCACCCTGGGCGCGGCGGAGGCGATGGTGGGCAGGCAGGCGAGCAGCAGCAGGAGTACGACGGGCACGGCGGGCATCGGGGAGAAAATGAAATGTTATTTTATAGCCTTTGCGGCCGCGACGCAGCGGTGGCGGAAACGCCGCCGGGCTACTTGGTGCCGTAGATGCGGTCGCCGGCGTCGCCGAGACCGGGCAGGATGTAGCCGTGCTCGTTGAGGCAGCGGTCCACCGCCGCGGTGTAGATGGGCACGTCCGGATGGGCGGCGCTGAACGCCTTGACGCCCTCCGGCGCCGCCAGCAGGCAGACGAACTTCATCGACCGCGCCCCGGCCCGCCGAATGCGGTGCACCGCGGCGATGGCGGAGTTGGCGGTGGCCAGCATGGGGTCGACCACGATGACCTGTCGCTCGGGCAGGTCCTCGGGCACCTTGAAGTAGTACTCCATCGCCTCCAGGGTCTCCGGGTCGCGGTACAGGCCGACGTGGCCGACGCGGGCCGACGGCACCAGGTCGAGCATGCCGTCGAGCAGGCCGTTGCCGGCCCGCAGGATGGAGATGAAGACCAGTTTCTTGCCCACCAGTTCCGGCGCCTGCATCGGCTCCATCGGGGTATGGATGTCGGCCAGGTGGGTGGGCAGGTCGCGGGTGACCTCGTAGCCGAGCAGCAGGGAAATCTCGCGCAGCAACTGGCGGAACTTGGAGGTGGCGGTATCGCGGCGGCGCATCAGGGTGAGCTTGTGCTGCACCAGGGGATGGCTGACGACGTGGACATGGTTCATGCGATTGGACCGGTGGATCGGCGCGGGCGGTCGCGCGGCGGCGCCATTGTACCAAAGGCGCGCCGCCCCGCCGTTGACCGCGACGACGCCGTTGCCGGATGATGGCCCTCCCGGGCGTTCGCGCCAGTGACCGGAGAACCAGACCGTGAACGAGTCGAGCCAAGGGCCGGAAGACGAGTACAGCGATCCGCTGATGAACTTTCTCGAGGTGGTCTGGGGCGAGGGCTACCTGTCCCCCGGCGGCGCCGACGAGGTGGCACGGATCCTCGCCGGGCACGACCTCGGCGGCTGCCACGTGCTCGACATCGGCTGCGGCGCCGGCGGCATCGCCATGGCGCTGTGCACCGACCACGGCGCCACCCGGGTGACCGGGGTCGACGTCGAGGCCGGGGTGCTGCGGCGGGCCGGGGAACGCGTCGCCGCGGCCGGCCTCGCCGACCGGATCCGCCTCGTCCGGGTCGAGCCCGGGCCACTGCCCTTCCCCGACCAGCACTTCGACGTGGTCTTCAGCAAGGACTCGATGATCCACATCGCCGACAAGGAGGCCCTGTTCGCGGAGGTCTTCCGGCTGCTGCGTCCCGGTGGCTGGTTCCTGGCCAGCGACTGGCTGACCAGCCATGACGGCGAGCCGTCGGCGAACATGCGTCGCTACGTGGCACTGGAGGGGCTCAGCTTCGGCATGGCTTCACCGCAGCGCTACCGCGGCGCGCTCGAGGCCGCCGGCTTCGACCGGGTGACCCTGGCCAACCGCAACCGCTGGTACCTTGAGGTGGCGCGCCGCGAACGCGACGCCATCGCCGGCGCGCTGTACGAAGATGCCTGTGCGGCGGCCGGCCGCGCGCTGGTGGATCACAACATCGACACCTGGAACGCCATGCTGGTGGTGCTGGAATCCGGCGAGCACTGCCCGCACCACCTGCACGCCCGGCGACCGGGCTGAACGTGGTCAGGCGGTCATCATCGAGGCATTGACCGCGGCCAGGGTGCCGCTGGCCGGGGCCTGCTCCAGCCGCGCCACCGGGATGCTGCGCTTGAGCCGGCGATGGAAGCCGACCACGCCGTGCTCCAGGCCGCTGAGCATGTCGCGGGGGAAGACGCTGGATCGCACGCCCTCCTGCAGCCACTTGCACAGGTTGCGGTCTTCGCGATCGGTCAACTGGTTGATGCGACCGTTGAGATAGCGCGCCACGCGCACCTCGCGGCGATCGTCGGCAAGGGCATAGCTGCGGCCGACGATGGCGGTGCGCCCGACCCCCATGGGCAGCGTCATGTAGTACTCGAGCATGTCCGGGTAGAGCGCGAACACCAGGTTCGGATACACGCCCACGTAGAGCCAAAGACGCTGGTTGTCCGCCGGCAGGTGGTCGAAGCCGGGCAACAGCCGCTTGTAGCGGTCGACGCTCCACAGCCGGGCCGGGCGGTCATCGATGACACCGGTGGAATAGACGATGTCGCCGATGGCGAGATCCTGGTAGTCGCGGCCATAGAGCTGTTGCAGGCTCGGGTGAGCCATAGGTACGTGATAGCCTTCGTTGTCGACGTCATGGATGATCTTCCAGTTGTAGTCGTACTCGCTGCGGTAGCGCTCGCCCACCGGCTGCACCTCGGCCAGCCGGTACGGCGCCACCATCTCCTCCACCGGCGCGAGCTGCTCGGCCAGCGACGGCCCGTCGCCGTCGAAGCGCACGAAGACGAAGCCGTGCCAGGTCTCCATGGCCAGCGGCACCAGGCCATGGCGGCGCTTGTCGATGTCGCCGAAGGTGTCGATGGCGGGAATGTTCTTCAGCCGGCCGTCCAGGTGATAGCTCCAGCCATGGAACGGGCAGACGATGGCGCGGCTGCAGCGACCGGACTCGCCCTCCACCACCCGCGAACCCCGGTGACGACAGACGTTGTGGAAGGCGCGCAGTGCACCGTCGCTGCCACGAATCACCAGGGCCCGCTCGCCGGCCGCCTCGAAGGTCAGGTAGTCCCCGGCACCGGGCATTTCGCTGACGTGTCCGGCCAGCAGCCAGTTGCGGCGAAACAGCGTGTCCATCTCGACATCGAACAGTTCGGCATTGCGGTAGGTCCACGGCGCCAGCATGCCGGCGACATTCTCCAGCGGCTTCCGGGCGTGGCTGTCGGCCGAGGTCGTGGCGGCATCGAAGTGCGCGGGGAAGACCCGCCCCAGGTAGGACCGGCAGGTGGCCCGGCAGGCCTCGCGGTCGAAATCGGCATTGGCCATGCAGTCTTCGAAGAAGGAATCGATCAGTGCATCGAAGGCGCGGGCCAGGGCACGCGCCCCGGCGGGGTCGGCGCCGTCGCCGCCGGCCAGTTCCTCGAACAGGCCATCGATGCGCGCGGCCATGGCCGCCTCGCGCCGCCCGAACACGCGCAGGTAGTCCTCGCGGGCCTGGCTCTCGCCCCAGAAGGCATACCAGGTCGAGGCGGTGCGCGGATTGAGAGTGTCCTCGTCGAGGTTGACATCGACGATGGCGAGCAGCGACTCGACCGGGCCACGGGCGCGATCCAGCGCCTGGTGCAGGGCCGCCTCGTAGTCCCCGGCCAGGCACTCCAGGGTCTGCTGCAACAGCACTTCCTTGCTCTTGAAGTAGAAGTTGACAATGCCGGTGGACAGGCCGGCGAGGGCAGCCACCTTGGCCACGGTAACGCGGGAGATGCCGTACTGGCGAATCGCCTCCATGGTCGCCTCGATCAACTGCGCGCGGCGATCCTGGCGCGGCTCGGCCTCGGCCGGGGGCATGGCACTGTGGTTCATGGCGGTCACCGTCGGGTGGAATGCTGGAATTGAATGATCGTATCACA
>CAYGJZ010000080.1:0-18597 GCA_964350265.1 uncultured Gammaproteobacteria bacterium
ACCCGGTCAGCCGTTGAACCGGACCTGGCCGAAAGCGGACACGTCGTAGCCGCCAAGACCCTCGGCGCGCAGGCGGAAGGTGCGCGTGGTGCAGAAGCGGGCGAAGGCCTGGAAGGCCGGCTCGAACCAGGCGCGGCGGTCCACCAGCAGGTCGAAGCGTTCGCGCAGCAGCGGCACGAAGCCGAGCCGGTACTGCCTGGCCAGGCTCATCAGGCCCAGTGCCACGTCGGCATCGCCGTTGAGCACCGCGGTGGCCGAGTCGGTCTCGGTGTGGGCGGTGTCGGTGAAGTGGATTTCGTCGGCGTGGATGCCGGCGGCGTCGAGCAGCTGCAGCAGCAGGATCTGGCTGCCGGCATCGGCCTGGCGCGGCACTACCCGGCGACCGCGCAGGTCGTCGATGCCCGCCACCTTGTCATCCGCGTCGGGGTTGAAGATCAGGCCACGCTCGCGCCAGCAGAATTCCACCAGCACCACCGGCTGTCCGGCGAACTGCCGCGACACCGTGGGGATGTTCCACTCGTCGCTGTCCGGATCGGACAGGTGAATGGCTGCCGCCATGCCGTCGCCGGCGGCGAAGCGCTTCAAGCCGTCCATGCTGCCGTCGAAGAAACTGGCGAGGCCGCAGCCGGAGGCCTTCAATGCCCAGTCGAGCAGCGGGTCGTGGCTGCCGAGCATGACATCCGGCGGCGGCGCGGTGTGTACCGCGCTCAAGCCGTTGCCCTGCGCACCCAGCCAGGCCTCGACCTGGCGGCGCGGGAACAGCAGCTTGCCGGTGGCGCGTGTGCAGGGGACTTCGCCGGACGCGGCAAGGTCGTAGACCTTGCGCTCCTTGATGCGCAGCAGCTCGGCCAGCTCGCGGGTGGTCAGATACTCGGCGTCGAATCGCTTCATGGCCCAATCATAACCTCCCCGGCACCGGGTCGCGTATCCGTTCTCGCGCCTGTCGCTGCTGGGCATGGCCGCGGACGGGCGTGTATAGTGCGGCCGAACCCGACCCTGGAGCCTTGCCCGCGCCGATGAAAAGAAAACTGGTCTGTGTTTCCGGACTGCCGCGTGCCGGGTCGACCCTGCTGTGCCAGCTGCTGGCACAGCATCCGCAGATCCACAGCCCGGGGCACAGCTCGCCGCTGGCATCGCTGCTCAACGACATCCGTCACCGGGTCAGCGACAACGAGTTCTTCCTCGCCCAGCTCGACGTCGACTTCGACGCCACCTATGGTCGCCTGGTGGATGCCTACCGCGGCTTCATCGACGGCTGGTTCCAACGTGCCGACGCCGACGTGGTGGTGGACAAGAACCGTGGCTGGCTGGCCATGGTGGAAACCCTCGAAGCCCTGCACCCGGACTTCATGATCCTGGTCTGCGTGCGCGAGCTCGGCCAGGTCTTCGGCTCCATCGAGGCGCAGCATCAGCGTACCCGCCTGATCGACTTTCCCGACCATATCGACGCGCACAATCCCTTCGTGCGCGCCGACCGCCTGTTCGGTCGTGCCGGCATCGTCGGCGGGCCGCTTGGCTCCATCGAGTACGTGCGCCAGATCAAGGATCCGGCCATCCAGGACCGCATTCTCTACGTTCCCTACGAGTACCTGGTCGACAACGTGGTCGAGGGCATGCAGGAGATCTACGCCAAGCTCGGCGTCACGCCGCTGGCGGTGGACCCCGAGAACCTCGCCGTGACGCCCCACGAAAGCGACAGCCACTACCGCTTCAAGTACCGCCACGAAACCCACCGCGCGCTGGTGCCCCCCCCGCGACACGAGATCCTGCCCGGCATCGAGGCCTCGCTGCGCAACCGCTTCAAGTGGTACTACCAGGCCTTCTACCCCGACGAGCCGGCGGCTTCCGCGAAGACCTGACGGCGCGTGCCCGCCGTCCGCGCCGGGCCGGTCGCAGCGTGGCCTCAGGCCCGCGCCAGGTGAATGGTCCAGCGGTCGTCCTCGAGTTCGCGTTCGGCGGTGAAACTGCCGGTGAACGCGGCGTCGCCCCATGCGCTGGCCAGGGTCTCGTTCATCAGGTAGTCGCGGAAGCCGGACAGGGCCTCGGCCACGCGGCCGTCGCCGTCCACCCGCAGCACGATGCGGTCGGACACTTCCAGCCCGGCCTGCTTGCGCGCATCCTGCACCGTGCGCACCAGCTCGCGCGCCACCCCTTCCACCTTGAGCGCTTCGTCGAGCCGCGTGTCCAGGCCGACCAGGAAGCCATCCTCCTCGGCGCAGGCGAAGCCGGCCGCCGACTCGGTCTCCACCAGCACGTCGTCGGCGGCGAAGGACAGCACCTGGCCGTCCACCTCGAGGGGGAAGTCCTCGCCGTTGGCATGGGCGCGTACCAGCGCGGCCCCATCGCAGTCGGCCAGTGCCTGGCGAATGGCCGGCACCATGCGGCCGTAGCGCTTGCCGAGTTCGGGCAGCTTCGGCTTCACCCGGTATGCCAGCAGCGCGGCATCGGGCTCGACGAACTCGATGGACTTGACGTTGAGCTCGTCGAGCACCTGCTCCTCGTGCCGGCGCGCGGCGTCGCGCGAGGCGTCGTCGGGCACGCGCAGCATCAACCGCGACAGTGGCTGGCGCACGCGCACCTTGCTGGCTTCCCGCGCGGTGCGGCCGAGGCCGACGATGCGCTGCACGACGTCGAAGTCGGCGAGCAGGGTGTCGTCGATCAAGGCCGGATCGGCAACCGGCCAGCCGGTCATGTGCACCGACAACGGCGCCTCCGGGTGGTTGCCTCGCACCAGGTTCTGGTAGATGTCCTCGGCCAGGAAGGGCATGAACGGCGCCACCAGCCGATGGGCCGTCTCCAGGCATTCGTACAGCGTGCAGTAGGCGGCCTGCTTGTCGTCACCGGACTCGGCCTTCCAGAAGCGGCGGCGGTTGCGCCGCACGTACCAGTTGGACAACTGGTCGACGAAGGACTCGATGGCGCGTCCCGCGCCCTGGGCGTCGTAGGCATCCATGGCGGCGGTGGCGTCGGCAATGGTCCGGTGCATCAGCGCGATGATCCATCGATCGATCTGCGGTCGTTCCGCCAGCGGCACCTGCCGCGACAGGTCGACATGGTCCAGCCGCGCATACAGGACGAAGAAGGCATAGGTGTTCCAGAAGGTGTTGACGAAGGACGCCGCCACCTCGGCAACGATGTTCACCGAGATGCGCTTCTGCGACTCCGGCGCCAGCCGGGCGAGGAAGTACCAGCGCAGCGGGTCGGCGCCGATGGTGTCGAAGACATCGTAGGGATTGACGATGTTGCCCTTGGACTTCGACATCTTCTTGCCATGCTCGTCGACGATGTGCGAGAGACATACGCAATTGCGATAGGCGACGTTGTCGGACACCAGCGTGGCGATGGCATGCAGGGTGTAGAACCAGCCCCGTGTCTGGTCGATGGCCTCGCAGATGTAGTCGGCCGGGAAGTGCCGTTCGAACACCTCCTGGTTCTCGAACGGGTAGTGCCACTGGGCATAGGACATGGCGCCGGAGTCGAACCAGCAGTCGATCACCTCCGGCACGCGGCGGTACTCGCGACCATCCACGGTGAAGGTGATCTCGTCCACCGCCGGGCGGTGCAGGTCGAGCGCGTCGAGGCTGCGTCCGCACAGCGTCTCGAGCTCGGCCAGCGAACCGATGCAGCGGTAGTCGCCCTCGCCGTCGGTCCACACCGGCAGCGGTGTGCCCCAGAAGCGTTCGCGCGACAGCGCCCAGTCGATGTTGTTCTCCAGCCAGTTGCCGAAGCGGCCGTCGCGGATGGTTTCCGGTACCCAGTTGATGGTGCGGTTCAGCGCCACCATGCGCTCGGCCACCTCGGTGGTGCGGATGTACCAGGCCTCCTTGGCGTAGTAGATGAGCGGATCGCCGGTGCGCCAGCCGAAGGGATAGTTGTGCAGCACGGTGTCGGCGCGGAACAGGTCGCCGCGTTCGCGCAGCAACTCGATGATGACCGGGTCGGCGTCCTTGAAGAAGAGACCCGCCACCGGCTTCACCGCCTCGACGAAGCAGCCGTCGAGACCGACGCCGTGGACCACCGGCAGGCCGTGGGCCTGGCCGAGGGCAAGGTCGTCGACGCCGTAGGCGGGCGCGATGTGCACGATGCCGGTGCCGTCGGTGGTGCTGACGAAGTCGCCGGCCAGCACCCGGCAGATGTCGCCGTCGGCGGGCAGGTGGTCGAACAGCCGCTGGTAGCGCAGGCCGACCAGTTCCGCGCCCTTGACCTTGCGCACCACGTCCAGCGGCCCGTCGCCGAGCACCTCGGTGGCCAGTGCCTCGGCGACGATGAGGGTCTCCTCGCCCCGGCGCACGTAGAGGTAGTCGATCTCCTCGCCCACCGCCAGCGCCAGGTTCGATGGCAGGGTCCACGGCGTGGTGGTCCAGACCAGGAAGGCGGTGTCGTCCTGGTCGAGCAGGCGGAAGCGCACCGTCACCGACGGGTCCTCGACCTCCTTGTAGCCCTGCGCCACCTCGTGGGAAGACAGCGTCGCGCCGATGCGCGGGTCGTAGGGCACCACCTTGTAGCCGGTGTAGATGAGGTCCTTGTCCCAGATCACCTTGAGCAGGTTCCACACCGACTCGATGTACTGGTTGTCGAGGGTGTAGTAGGCCTCGTCCATGTTGACCCAGAACCCCATGCGCTCGGTCATCTTCTCCCAGTCGCCGATGTAGCGCATCACCGACTCGCGACAGCGACGGGTGAACTCGGCCACGCCGACCTTCTCCTCGATCTCCTTCTTGTCGAAGATGCCGAGTTCCTTCTCGATCTCGTGTTCCACCGGCAGGCCATGGGTATCCCAGCCGGCCTTGCGCGGCACGTGGTAGCCGCGCATGGTCTTGTAGCGCGGGTAGATGTCCTTGAAGCTGCGCGCCAGCACGTGGTGAATGCCGGGGCGGCCGTTGGCGGTGGGCGGGCCTTCGTTGAAGGTGAACAGCGTGCGGCCCTCGCTCATGGCCAGCGAGGCATTGAACACGTCGTGCTCGCGCCAGAATTCGAGGATGCGTTGTTCCAGGGTCGGGCCGTCGTAGCGCCCGGTCACGTTTTGCAAAGGCATCGGCTTGCCGGCTCCATCAGGCGGGCCCGGAAAAAGAAAAGCCCCGGGCGTCGCGGTCAGTGTTTAGCGACACCCGGGGCGAGGTTCTTTCGCGGTACCACCCGGTTTCGCCGTGCCCTCGCGGGTCGCGGCCTTTGCAGGTGACGCGCGCACGGGGCACGGTATCACCTTGATCGGTTCACGCGGATCAGGCGGCCGGGCCTACTGGCCGTCGCCGTTTGCGCGGCAACGTGTTCGGTCGGCGGCTCCAGGGTGATATTCGCCGGGTTCCGGCCGGGGCTTGCACCATCCCCCGGTCGCTCGAATACGCGGATCGGCCCGGTTACTCGTCCCTATCAAAGCCTTCTAGCAGCGGGAATTCTACCCGCTGGCGCGGGAAAAACAAGATTCGCCGCTGTTGGCATCGGCGCCGTCGCCGGTATAGTCTGTAGCGACCGACCGCAGATATCCGCAGCATGCAGCACCCGTTCCTCGTCGCCCTGGCGTTTCTCACCACCTGTCCCGTGTACCTCCCGGCACCGCCCACCGCGGCCGAGGAGGGCGCCTCGCTGAACTGGTACGGCGTCGTCGGGCTGGGGCTGGGACTCGTGCTGGCGGCGCTGGCGCTGGTGCTCGGCGACCTCTCGCCGGGGCTGGCCGCCGCGCTGGTGCTGGTGGCCTGGGTGCTGGCCACCGGGGCCCTGCACCTGGACGGCCTCGGCGACTCGGCCGACGGCCTGTTCGCGGCCAGCCGCGAGCAGGCCTTCGCCATCATGCGCGATTCCCGCGCCGGCGCCATGGCGGTCACCGCCATCGTGCTGCTGCTGCTGGTCAAGTACGCCGCCCTGGTGAGCATTCTCGCGGCCGGCGATGGCTGGGCCCTGGTGGCGGCGCCGCTGGCCGCCCGTGCCGGCGTGCAGGCGCTGTTCCTGACCACCCCCTATGCCCGCGCCGACGGCATCGGTGCGGACATGGCCATGCACCTCGACCGCCAGCGCCTGCTCGTCGCCATCGTCATCGCGCTGGTGCTGGTGGCGCTGTGCATGGGCGCGTCCGCCTGGTTCGCGCTGCCGCTGCTGGCGGTGGTGTTCTGGTGGCTGCGCCGGATGATGATGCGCCGGCTGCTGGGCACCACCGGCGACAGCGCCGGCGCCCTGGTCGAGATCCTCGAGGCCGCCGTGCTGGTGCTGCTGTCCTGAGAGCCTCCCCTCGTCGGTCCCCGCCGGGATGATCCTCGCCGCCTTCTTCTTCGCGGTGCTGGTGGCGCCGATGCTGGTGCTGCGGCTGAACAACGGCGAGGTCATCGATACACCGGCCATGCTGTGGTCCAGCCTGGCGCTGGCACTTTGCCTGTACGCGGCCTGGAGCCTGCTCGGCAGGCGTGGACGCCTGCTGGCCTGGGCGGCCTGGCTGGCGGCGGTGCTGGTGCGCTGCACCCTGGCCTTCCTCTACGACTTCTCTGGTCGCGGCTTCGGCATCGAGCTGTTCCTGCACCTGGACCCGACCTCGCTGCAGGTGGGTCTCGACCACTACGACGGCCCGCTCGCGGTGCTGCTGGTGCTGCTGGCCCTGGCGCTTTGCGCCGGGCGCTGGCTGGCGGCACGCACCACGCCGTGGCCGCGGCGGCCGGCGCTGGCGGTGCTGGCGCTGGCCGTGGCCGGCTGCACGCTGACCGCCAGCGCCCTGCCCGAGGTTCAGCTCGGTCGCACCTGGGCGCGCTATGCCTGGCCGGCGCCGGGTTCGTTGCCGGAGGGCGAGGCGGGCCTGCGCGCGGCCATGCAGGTGCTCTCGCCGATCCGCGGCGAGCGTCCGCTGCCGGTCAGCCGCGACCAGGTCAGGGCACGGGCGCCGGCGGTGCCGCGCAATCTCCTGGTCATCTACCTCGAGTCGTTCAACCAGATGCTCACCGACCCGCGTCGCTACCCGGGGCTGACGCCACGACTGCATGCCCTGCAGTCCAGGCTGGCCGTGCTCGGCCCGGTCTATGCCTCGGCCTACCTGACCATCGAGGGCATTGCCAACTCCCAGTGCGGCACGCTGATGAACATGGCCCATGCCAACAACTCGCTGATCACCCGCGCCGGCCGGCTGCCCTACCTGCCGTGCCTGGGCGACGTGCTGGCCCGCGCCGGCTACCGGCAGGTCTATCTTGGCGGCGCCGATGCCGATTTCGCCGGCAAGGGCTCGTTCCTGCGCGAACACGGCTTCGACCGCGTGCTCGGCTGGGACGACTTCGCCGACGAGGGCCACGAGATGGTGGCCGAGTGGGGTCTGTCCGACGCGGTGCTGTTCGACCAGGCGCTGGACCTGCTCGACGACCTGCGCGCCCGGCCTCGTCCCTACCACCTGGCCATGCTCACCCTCGGCACCCACCTGCCGGGGTTCGTCTACGAGGGCTGTCCGCCCTACGGCGAGGACGGCGAGGACTTTCTCGACGCCGTGCACTGCACCGACTTCCTGGTGGGTCGCTTCTTCGACGAGCTCGGGCGTCGCGGCATCCTCGACGACACCGTGGTCCTGCTGCAGGCCGACCACGGCGTGTTCGAGAATCCCGACATGCGCGCGCTGTTCGGCGACGACGTCGAGGACAAGCGCCTGTTGACCCTGCTCCACCTGCCACCCGGCATGACCTTGCCGCCGCTGGCGGAGGACGCCGGCGCCAGCGTGGATACCGCCGCCACGCTGCTCGAGGTGCTGGGCATCGAGCACAACGTGCACTTCCTGCTCGGGCGATCGCTGTTCGCCCCGGCGGCGGCAGGGAACTACCAGCTCACCCGTCGCCAGGACCATGTCGATGGACAGGTGGTGGTCAACCGCGCCGATGCCTGCGACCAGGCCATCGGCATCGAGCCGGTGACGCTGCCCCTGGACGACTGCGGCAAGCGCGCGGCGATGGATGCGCTGGCCTCGTTGAACAATGCCTACGCGGTGCGCGACGCCGACCGTCCCGGCAACCGGGTATGCGCGCTCGGTGTTCGCGTGACGCGCTCGCCGTCCAATCGCCTGCGCATCACCTTTGGCAACGAGGACATCGCGCGGCGCGTCTACCATCGCGGCAACCGGGTCGCCGATACCGCCGCGGACGGCGTCTACGCATTGCTGGTCGACGGCCGACAGGTGCGGCGGGCGCTGTACTTCGCCGCCGGCGACCGCTACGACCTGTGGCGACTGAAGCAACTGGTCGACAACGTTGCTGCCGACGAGGGCCTGCTGCTGGTACGCCAGGGCGATGCCGACGTCCCTGCCGACCTCGCCCACCTGTGGCCGGCGCTGCTCGACGAGGCGGCCATGGTCTATGCCGAAGGCGGCGACGCGCTCACGGTGCGCTACCGCGGCGAGTCGTCGCTGCGCTTCGTGCCGGACGGCTGCGACGACCGCGCGGGGCATTGACCGCGGCCGCCGGGCGCGCCATCCTTGGCCGCATCGGCACCCGGCGCGGTGCCGCACAGCGGAGGAGGCCATGAACGAACGGGCAGACGCCATCATCATCGGCGCGGGCATCATCGGGGCCGCGGTGGGCCTGGAACTGGCGCGCAAGGGGTATCGCACCGTCAACGTCGACCGGCTGCCCGCCGCCGGCTACGGTTCGACCTCGAATTCCTGCGCCATCATCCGGACCTACTATTCCACCCTGGAAGGCTGCGCCATGGCCTTCGAGGGTTATCACTACTGGCGCGACTGGCAGGACTACCTCGGCGTCGTCGACGCAGGCGGCATGGCCCGCTTCGTCGAATGCGGCACGCTGGTCATGAAGACACCGCACAACCGCTTCCTCGGGCCGGTGCTGGCCATGTCCGACGAGCTCGGCATCGCCTACGAGGAATGGAATCCCGAGCGCATCGCCCAGCGCCTGCCCGCCTTCGACCTGCGCCGCTTCGCGCCGGTGCGCGCCATGCATGATCCGCGCTTCGGCGAAGCCGGCGACGAGCGCCTGCCCGGGGCGGTGTACTGGCCACAGGGCGGCTACATCAGCGATCCCCAGCGGGCCACCGCCAACCTGCAGTGCGCCGCCGAGGCGGCCGGCGGCCGCTTCCGTTTCAACGCCGAGATCGTCGCCATCGATACCGCTGACGGACGTGTCCGCGGGGTGACGCTGGCCGACGGGGAACGGCTCGAGGCGCCGGTGGTGGTCAACGTCGCCGGTCCCCACTCGGCGAAGATCAACCGTCTCGCCGGGCTGGAAGGAAGCATGAACATCACCACCCGCGCCCTGCGCCACGAGGTGCCGCACGTGGCCGCGCCGGCCGACTTCGACGTCGGCGCCGGCGGCATGGTCACCTCCGACAGTGACATCGGCACCTATACCCGGCCGGCCAGCGGCGGGCAGATCCTGATCGGCAGCGAGGACCCCGAGTGCGATACCCGCCAGTGGGTCGACCCGGACGACTTCGACCACACCCTCACCGACCAGGGCAGGGTGCAGGTGATGCGGGTGGCCCAGCGTCTGCCCTCGCTCGGCATTCCCAACCGCGTCGGTGGCGTGGTCGACCTCTACGATGTCACCGAGGACTGGATTCCGGTCTACGACGTCAGCGACCTGGCCGGCTTCTACCTTGCCATCGGCACCAGCGGCAACCAGTTCAAGAACGCGCCGGTGGTGGGCAAGCTGATGGCCCACCTGGTCGATGCCTGCGAGCAGGGCCACGACCATGACCGGCAGCCCCTGACCTTTGCGCTGACCCACGTCGGCCGCGATCTCGACCTTGGCTTCTACTCGCGCAACCGCCCGGTCAACCGCGACAGCAGCTTCTCGGTGCTGGGCTGAGATGGTGCCCGGACTACCCCGCCTGCTGCGCTGGTTGCTGGTCGTGGCGCTGCTCGGCGGGTCCGGCCCGGCCCGTGCCGAACTCTCCGATGACGCGTTGCTCGAGGCGCTGCGCGCGGGTGGCTACACGCTGTACTTCCGCCATGCCCAGACCCAGTGGTCGCAGTCGGATCGCATCGAGACGCGCCAGGACCTGGCCAGTTGCGACGGCGACCGGGTACGCCAGTTGTCCGCCGAGGGTCGCGCCACCGCCGTCGCCGTCGGCGAGGCCATGCGTGCCCTGGGCATCCCGGTGCTGGCGGTGTTCGCCAGCCCCTACTGCCGCACCCTGGAAACCGCGCGCGGTCTCGGCCTGGCCGAGGTCACCGCCACCGACGACCTGATGAACCTGCGCTCGGCGCGCTTTGCCGGCGGTCGCGAAACCGTGCTCGCGCGCACCCGGGCCCGGCTGGCGACGCCACCGCCGCCGGCAACCAACGTGGTGCTGGTGGCCCACGGCAACATCGCCCGCGAAGCCACCCCGGTGTACCCGGGCGAGGCCGAGGGCGTGGTGTTTCGCGCCGACGGCGAAGGTGGCTTCGAACTGGTGGCGCGGGTGCCGCCGGCGCGCTGGGCGGCCATGGTCGCGGCCGGGGCCGGCGCCACGCGATGAGCCCCGGGGCACCGGTCTTCGTGGTCGGCTGTGGCGACATCGGCCGGCGGGTGGTGTCCCTTGGCGGCACGTCGACGATGGTCGCGGTGGTGCGCAGCGATGCCGCCGCCAGCGCCTGCCGGGCGCTCGGCGTGTCGGTGGTGCAGGCCGATCTCGACCACGAACCGGTGCTGCCCGGGCTTGCCGACGCCACCGTTCTCTACCTGGTGCCACCACCCCGCCAGGGGATCACCGATCCGCGCATCCGCGGCTTTCTCGCGCGGCACGGCGACGGCATCCGGCGGCTGGTGCTGGTCAGCACCACCGGTGTCTACGGCGACTGCGGCGGACGATGGATCGACGAGGATGCCGCCCCGGCGCCGGCCACCGATCGCGCCCGGCGTCGCTACGATGCCGAGCAGGCGGTCGGCCGCTGGGCCGCGGGCGGCGGCGAATCGATCATCCTGCGCGTCCCGGGCATCTATGCCGCCGACCGGTTGCCGCTGGCGCGGCTGCGTCGCGGCCTGCCGGTGCTGCGCGAGGCCGAGTCGCCCTACACCAACCGTATCCACGCCGACGACCTGGCGCGGATCTGCCGGGCGGCGATGACGGGCCGCCATGCCGGCCTGGTGCTCAACGCCACCGACGGCCACCCGACCACCATGACCACCTACTTCAACCGGGTTGCCGACGCCGTCGGCCTGCCGCGGCCGCCGCAGGTCGGCCTGGACGAGGCGCGCAAGGTGCTTGGCGAGGGCATGCTCTCCTATCTCGGCGAGTCCCGCCGCATCGGCAACCGACGCCTGCGCGAGGTGCTCGGCGTGACCCTGGATTACCCGGACCTTAAGACCACCCTGGCCGGGGTGGTGAAGAACTGACGCATCAGGACGACTGCGCGGGGGTGTCGTCCTTCGCCGAGGCATCCTCGTGGAACAGGTAGCGAAGCTGGCGGGCCGAGTCCATGGCCGCCGCGCGGTAGGCCTCGTCGTCGTGGAACACGGCCAGCTGGCGCTGCAGGGTCTCCTCGTCGTGCTCGCGGAAACGGTGAATGGACAGCTTTGCATCCTCGTCCGTGAATCCCAGGTGGCGCAACAGGTCCTCGGTCAGGCTGAGACTGGACAGCAGGGTGTCGCGGATCACCGCGGTGACCCCCAGTTCGCGCAGCCGCAGTTCGTGGTTGCGGTCCCGTGCCCGCGCCATGATGGTCACGTGTGGACAGGTCTCTCGCACCAGCCGGGCGATGCGTACCGAGGTGTCGGCATCCTCCACGGTGAGCACGAAGGCATTGGCCTGCTCCACGTGGGCATTGCGCAGCAGGTCCAGCCGGGTGGCGTCGCCGTAGTAGATCTCGTTGCCGTAGGCGCGCACCACGTCCACCTGGCCGGGGCTGGATTCCAGCGCGGTGAAGGGAATGCCGCGCATCACCAGCACCCGCGAGACGATCTGCGCGAAGCGGCCGAAGCCGGCGATCACCACCAGCTTGGGCGGCTCGTCGATGGCGTCGAACTCGCGCGCGGGTTCGCCGCGCCTGAGTGCCCGGTCGCCGAGGGCCACCAGCAGTGGCGTGGTCACCATGGAGATGGTCACCACCAGGATGGCCAGCTCGGCCTGGGCCGTGCCCACCAGGCCGGCGCCGATGCCGGCGGTGAGCAGCACGAAGGCGAACTCTCCGCCCTGCGACAGCACCAGCGCGGTGCGAACGGCCTCGGCCAGGTCGCGGTGGAAGTACCAGGCCATGGGCACGATGAGCAGTGCCTTGACGGTCACCAGGGCCAGTGCCAGCGAGATCACCAGCAGCGGCTGGCTGGCCAGCAGGTCGAGGTTGGCGGCCATGCCCACGGAGATGAAGAACAGGCCGAGCAGCAGCCCCTTGAACGGGGCGACGTCGGTTTCCAGTTGGTGGCGGTATTCCGAGTCGGCCACCATCATGCCAGCGACGAAGGCACCGAGACCCATCGACAGGCCGGCGCTCTCCATGGCCAGCGCGGCGCCGACCACGATGGCCAGGGCGGCGGCGGAGAACAGTTCGCGAACGCCGGAGGCGGCGACGAAGCGCAGCGCCGGGCGCAGCAGGTAGCGGGCCGCCACCAGGCCGACGATGACGATGCCGGCGAACAGCGGATCGAAGGCATGCCCGGCATCACCGCCCGGTCCGGGGATGGCGTTGAGGATGGCGATGCCCGGGATCACCGCCACGTCCTGCAGCAGCAGCACGCCGAAGGCGGCGCGGCCGTGGGGCTTGTTGAGCTTGCGTTGTTCGCCGAGCAGTTGCAGCACGAAGGCGGTGCTCGACAGCGATACCGCGAAGCCGAGCAGCGCGGCGGTGGCCAGCGGCAGCGCGAACACCCACAGCAGTGCGCCGCCAATGACCACGCTGGTGATCGCCACCTGGGCGATGCCGAGGCCGAACACCAGTTCGCGCATCACCCACAGGCGCTGTGGCTGCAGTTCCAGACCGATGATGAACAACAGCAGCACCACGCCGAGCTCGGCGAAGTGGAGCACGCCCTCGGCGTCGCTGATCAGGCCGAGCCCGCCGGGGCCGATGATCAGCCCGGCGACCAGGTAGCCGAGCACGGAGGACAGGCCGAAGCGCTTGCCCAGCGGCACCACGACGATGGCGGCGACGAGAAAGATCAGGACGATGGGCAGCAGCGACATGGGCGATCCGTGGTCGGCGGTGAATCGGGTTCAGCGCCTCGATGATACCCGCATCGCGTTAGCCGTCGCGCACATCGTCTGGCAGCACCGCGGTGACCTCGATCTCCACCTGCGCGCGGTCCTCGACCAGGGCGCTGACCTCGACCATGGTCATGGCCGGAAAGTGCCGCCCGATCACCTCGCGGTAGACCGCGCCAAGCTCGCCCTGGCGGGCCAGGTACTCGGCCTTGTCGGTGATGTACCAGGTCATGCGCACGATGTGCTCGGGCCCGGCGCCGGCTTCGGCGATCACCGCGACCACGTTGGCCAGGGCCTGGCGGCACTGGCCGACGAAGTCGTCGGTCTCGAACTGCTGGTCAGCGTTCCAGCCGACCTGGCCGCCGGCATAGATGGTGTTGCCGGCGCGGATGCCGTTGGCATAGCCGCGTGCGCGCTGCCACGCCGGGGGTTGCAGTACCTGGTGCATGTGGATGTCTCCGGTTGGCGTCCGTTCAGCCCTGCCGTAGCCGGAAGCGCTGGATTTTGCCGGTCTGGGTTTTCGGCAGGGCATCGGTGAAGACCACCCGCCGCGGGTACTTGTACGGGGCGATGGCCTGCTTGACGTGGTCCTGCAGGCGCCGCACGGTGTGCTCGTCCGCGGCCACCCCCTCGACCAGCACCACGTGGGCCTCGACCACGTGTCCGCGGGCCTCGTCCGGGGCCGCCACCACCGCGCACTCGAAGACGTCGGCGTGGGCCATCAGCGCCGCCTCCACCTCGGGCCCGGCGATGTTGTAGCCGCCGGAGATGATCATGTCGTCGTTGCGCGCGGCGAAGTGGAAACAGCCGTCTTCGTCCTGCACGAAGGAGTCGCCGGTGACGTTCCAGCCATCCACCACGTAGTCGGCCTGGCGCGGGTCGGCCAGGTAGCGGCAGCCGGTGGGGCCGCGCACCGCCAGCCGGCCGACGTCGCCGCGGGGCAGTTCGTGCATGTCGTCGTCCACCACCTTGGCCTGGTAGCCGGGCACCGGCCGGCCGGTGCGTGCCGGGGCGTGGTCGTCGAGCCGGTTGCTGATGAAGATGTGCAGCATCTCGGTGGTGCCGATGCCGTCGAGGATGGGCTTGCCGGTCTTTCTCACCCAGTCGTGGTAGACCGGCGCCGGCAGGGTCTCGCCGGCGGACACGGCGACCCGCAACGACGACAGGTCGGCGCCCTCGTCCATCGCCGCGAGCATGGCCCGGTAGGCGGTGGGCGCGGTGAAGCACACGGTGGCGCGGTAGGTCTCGATGATCTCCACCATGTTCGGCGGCGAGGCATTTTCCAGCAGGGTGGCGGCGGCGCCGAAGCGCAGCGGGAACACCGCCAGGCCGCCGAGGCCGAAGGTGAAGGCCAGCGGCGGCGAGCCGACGAAGACGTCCTCCGGGGTGACCTGCAACACCTGGCGGGCATAGCCGTCGGCGATGATCAACAGGTCGCGGTGGTAGTGCATGGTGGCCTTCGGCTCGCCGGTGGTGCCGGAGGTGAAGCCCAGCAGGCAGACGTCGTCGGCGGCGGTGTCGACGGCGTCGAAGCGCACCGGCTTGTTCAGCGCCGCGCGATCCAGCTCGGCGTCGTGGTTGGCGGTGCCGTCGAAGCCGATCACGCCGCCGAGAAAGCGACCGCTCTTGGCGGTGGCCACCAGCTCGTCCATCAGCCGCGTGTCGCACAGGGCCAGGCAGACCTCGGCCTTGTCGACGATGCGGGTCAGTTCCGCCGCGCGCAGCATCGGCATGGTGTTGACCACCACCGCGCCGGCCTTGGTGGCGGCCAGCCAGCAGGCCACCATGGCCGGGTTGTTGGCGGCGCGCACCAGCACCCGGTTGCCGGGCACGATGCCGTGGTCCTCGACCAGCACGTGGGCGATGCGGTTGGTCCAGTCGGCCAGTTCCTTGTAGGTGCGGCGTCGACCGTTGCCGATCAGCGCGGTGTGGTCGCCGAAGCCGCGCTCCACCATGCGATCGGTCAGCTCCACCGCGACGTTGACCTGCGCCGGGTAGTCGTAGCCATCGAGCACGAAGTCGGGCATCGCCGCCGGCGACGGCAGGTTGTCGCGGGCAAAGGTGTCGACGTGGGCGGTGGGCATGTCAGCCTCCGGCCAGGAGCTGCCTGGCGATGATCAGTTTCTGGACATCCGACGCGCCCTCGTAGATGCGCAGGGCGCGAATCTCCCGGTACAGGGTCTCCGCCACCGAGTCCTTGCGCACGCCGTCGCCGCCGTGCAACTGCACCGCCTTGTCGATCACCGACTGGGCGCGCTCGGTGGCGAACAGCTTGGCCATCGCCGCCTCGCGGGTGATGCGTGCCGCGCCCTGGTCGCGGGTCCAGGCGGCGCGGTAGACGAGCAGGGCGGCGGCATCGATGTCCAGGGCCATCTCGGCCAGGTGGCCCTGGACCATGGCCAGTTCGGCCATCGGCTCGCCGAACAGGTGGCGTTCGCCGACCCGTGCCAGCGAGGCGTCGAGGGCGCGGCGGGCGAAGCCGAGGGCGGCGGCGCCCACGGTGGAGCGGAACACGTCGAGTACCGACATGGCGATGCGAAAGCCGGCCCCGGCCTCGCCGATGCGCGAGGAGGCGTCGACCCGGCAGTCGTCGAAGACCAGCCGCGCCAGGGGATGCGGCGCGCTGGTGTGCAGGCGTTCGGCGACGTGCAGGCCCGGGCTGTCGGCGGGCACCAGGAAGGCGCTCAGGCCGCGGGCGCCCGGTGCTTCCCCGGTGCGCGCGAACACCGTGTACAGGTCGGCGATGCCGCCGTTGGAGATCCAGGTCTTCTCGCCGTCGAGGCGGTAACCGCGGGCGTCGGCGGTGGCGGTCATGGTGAGCGCGGCGACGTCCGAGCCGGAGGCCGGCTCGGTCAGCGCGAAGGCCGTGAGCAGGCGGCCCTCGCGCACCGCCGGCAGGTAGCGCTGACGCTGTCCTTCGCTGCCAAACAGGGACACCGCGCCGCTGCCCAGTCCCTGCATGGCGAAGGCGAAGTCGGCAAGCGCGTGGTGACGGGCAAGAATCTCGCGGGCCAGGCACAGCGTGCGCAGGTCGAGGTGGCCACCGGTCACCGGGTCCACCGCGACGTGGTGCAGCCAGCCGCCCTCGCCGAGCTGCCGCACCAGTGCCCGGCAGGTTGCGTCGACATCGTCGTGGTCCACCACCAGGGTGGCGGCGAAGTCGTCGAGGCGGGCGGCGAAGTCGCGGTGCGCCGGCTCGAAGAAGGGCCAGCGCAGGAACGATCGGTCGCTCATCGGCATGACCCCGTCAGTTGCCCTGGAAGCGTGGCCGCTGGCGCGCCACGAAGGCGTCGTAGGCGCGGCGGAAGTCCTCGGTGCGCATGCACACCGCCTGGGCCTGGGCCTCGGCCTCGATGGCCTGCTCCACCGACATCGACCATTCCTGCACCAGCATGGTCTTGGTCATCATGTGGGCGAAGCCGGGTCCGTCGGCCAGCTGGCCGGCCAGCTTCATCGCCTCGTCGTCCAGCGCGTCGGGTGACACCAGGCGGTTGTAGAAGCCCCAGCGCTCGCCTTCATCAGCATCCATGCTGCGCCCGGTGAACAACAGCTCGGCGGCACGACCCTGGCCGATCACCCGCGGCAGCAGCGCGCAGGCGCCCATGTCGCAGCCGGCCAGGCCGACCCGGGTGAACAGGAAGGCGGTCTTCGCCGACGGCGTCGCCAGGCGCAGGTCCGAGGCCAGGGCGATCATCGCGCCGGCGCCGACGCAGACCCCGTCGACGGCACTGATCACCGGTCGGCCGCAGTGCAGGATGGCGCGCACCAGTTCACCGGTCATGCGGGTGAAGGCCAGCATGCCGGCCATGTCGCGCTCGAGCAGCGGGCCGATGATGTCGTGCACGTCGCCGCCGGAGCAGAAGTTGCCGCCGTTGGCGCCGATCACCACCGCGCCGACATCGCCGGCGGTGGCCATCTTCCGGAAGCAGGCGCCGAGCTCGGCATAGCTGTCGAAGGTCAGCGGATTCTTGCGCTCGGGGCGGGACAGGCGGATCACGGCGATGTTGCCGATCAGCTCGAAGTGAAAGTGCTCGGCGCGGTACCCGGCCATGTCGCTCATGGGGTCGACTCCTCGTGGACGCTTCGGTCCAGCAGGTTGATCATCTGTTCCACCTCGCCGTCGTCGTAGTCGGCGAGCAGTTCCTCCACCCATTCCCGGTGCTGGCGGGCCATGCCCTCGAAGCGCTGGCGTCCCGGCCGGGTCAGGCGCACCAGCGAGGCGCGGCGGTCGTCGGCCACGGTCGTGCGCATGACCAGGCCATCGTTGACCAGCCGCTCGACGATGCCGGTGACATTGCCGTTGGAGACCTTCAGCCGTCCGGACAGCTCCTTCATGCGCAGACCCCGCGGTGCGCGGTGCAGGGCGGCGAGCACGTCGAAGCGCGGCATGGTGGTGTGGCAGCGGGTACGCAGCCGTTCACGCAGCTCGGCCTCGATGGCGCGGGTGGTGCGCAGCAGACGCAGCCACAGGCGCAGGCGCTGACGCGAGGCCGGGGCCACGGCGGCGACGGGCTTCACCCGGTTTCCCCGCCGCTGATGGAGATGGCCTGGCCGGTGACCGCGTCGCTGCCCGGTCCGCACAGCCACAGCGCGGCGGCGGCGACCTCGTCGGGGTGGACGAAGCGGCCCTGGGGATTGTGCGATGCCAGCGCGCTGCGTGCCTGTTCCTCGCTGCGACCGGTGCTGGCGACGATGTTGGCGATGGACGCGTCGAGCATCGGCGACTCGGTGAAGCCGGGGCACAGGGCATTGGCGGTGATGCCCTTGCGGGCATACTCCACGGCCAGGGCGCGCACCAGGCCGAGCACGCCGTGCTTGGCGGCGCAGTAGCCGGCCACGTAGCCATAGCCCTTCTGCGCCGCGGTGGAGGCGACGGCAATGAGCCGGCCATGCCCGGCCTCGAGCATGGCCGGCACGGCGTGGCGGAAGGTCAGGAAGCAGCCGGTGAGGTTGACGTCGAGCATCCGCTGCCAGTCGGCGGGAGAGGTCTTCGCGAACGGCTGGCTGGTACTGGCACCGGCATTGGCCACCACCACCTGGGCCGGACCGTGCCGACGGCCGGCCTGCCGGAACAGCGCCGCCACCGCGTCGTCGTCGGTGACATCGGCGACGATGGCGGTGATGGCCGGGTGACGGGCGGCGGTGTGCGCAAGCGCTTCGCGGCGACGACCGGCGATGGTGACCCGCGCACCGGCCCCGGCCAGGGCCAGGGCGATGGCGGCGCCGACACCGCTGCCGCCGCCGGTGACCAGGGCATGGCGGTCGGCGAGCGGGCTCACAGGCCGGCCTCGCCACGCTCGGCCAGGCGCAGCAACTGGTCGCGTCCACGCAGGTAGGGCGCGGGCCACGGGCACTGGCGGTCACCGAGGGCGGCGGCCTTGTGCAACGTCCAGTAGGGATTGGCCAGGTGCGGTCGCGCCAGGCAGACGAGATCGGCGCGACCGGCCATGAGAATGGAGTTCACGTGGTCCGCCTCGTAGATGTTGCCCACCGCCATGGTGGCGATGC
>CAYGJZ010000081.1:0-16992 GCA_964350265.1 uncultured Gammaproteobacteria bacterium
ATCGCCGTCGCGCAGCATGCGTTCCACCACCGCCCGGTTGTGGCGGGCATCGTCCATCGCCGGGTCGATGGCCAGGGCACGGTCATAGGCGGCCAGGGCGCCGGACAGGTCGCCGTCGTGGGCAAGGGCATTGCCGCGGTTGTAGTGATCATCGGCACCGTCGCCGCGAAAGGCCTCGGCGGCGGCGGCATGGTCGCCGGCCCGGTACAGGGCCGCGCCGAGATAGGGCGTGTCCCCGGCGGCCACGGCGTCGTCGTAGCGCTGCGCGTCGAAGGCACGGGCGGCGCGCTGGTCGGCGCGCAGGAACCAGCCACGCGGATCGAGATCGCTTCCGGTGAGCGCCTGCACCGGGGCCGGCAGCGGCACCGCCAGCAGGAGCAGCAACCAGGCGCCGCGCCGGAACAGCAGCAGCACGGGCAGCAGCAGTGCCGCGACCAGCCACGGACCGAGTTCACGCTTGCGGTTCACCACGCCTTCCCGCTCCACCCGCTGCACTTCGCCGGCGGCCATGGACTGGCGATCGAGCCGATCAAGATCGGTCTCGTCCAGGGTCATCGTCACCACCCGGCCACCGCTCGCCGCGGCCAGCGCCGAGAGGCCGGCAAGATCGAGCCCGGCGACCACGATGTCGCCGTTGCCGTCCTTCAGCAGCGTGCCGTCGGCCGTCATGATCGGACCCCCCTCGCCGGTGCCCACGGCGAGCACGTCCAGGCGCGCCCCGGCGGCGGCCACCGCGGCGGCCGCCGCCGGGGCGGGGTCGACGCCGTCGCTGACCAGCAGGATCTCGCCGTCGGCGTCGCCGGCGCGCCGCAACAGCGCCTGCGCCTGCGCCAGGGCACGGTCCACGCGATCGCCGTGCACCGGCATGATCTCGGTGGACACGGCAGTGAGCAGGTTGCGCACGGTGTCCGCGTCGGCGGTGACCGGGGAAACGGTGAAGGCATCGCCGGAGAACACCACCAGGCCGTGCTGAACATCGCCCGGACGTGCCAACAGGTCGCGGATCTTGTAGCGGGCGCGGGCCAGCCGCGAAGGCTGCAGGTCGGCGGACTGCATGCTCGGCGACAGGTCCAGCACCACCACCCTGGCCTGCACCCGCACCAGCGCGGTGCCCTCCGGCCAGGGCAGTGCCGGACCGGCCAGGGCGATCACCGCCGCCAGCAGGGCCGCGGCCGCCAGCCACCAGGGCCAGCGCGGCCGCTGGCCCGACTCCACCAGCAGGCTCGGCAGCAGCGAGGCATCCACCAGCGCCGACCACGGCGACTGTCGCCCGCGTCGACGCCAGGCCAGGTAGACGAGGCCGACCAGGGGCAGCAGGAACAGCCAGCCGGGACGCAGGAACTCGATCATCGCCGGCCCCCGCGCAACCCGGTCATGCCCGGCGGCCAGGCCGTCGCCAGCAGGCCGCCGAGGGCGGCCAGCACCAGCGGTGCCAGCAGGTAGGGATACAGCTCCGTGGCGCGGCGGGCATCGCGGTTCTCCCGCGGCACCGGTTCCAGCTGGTCGAGCAGCCGGTAGATGCTGTGCAGGTCGTCGCTGCTGCGGGCACGGAAGTACTGCCCGCCGGTGGTGGTCGCCACCTCGCGCAGCAAGGCCTCGTCGAGGTCCGACGACGGGTTCACCGCGCGGGTGCCGAACACGCTGTCCACCACCATCCGCTCGGCACCGATGCCCACGGTGTGCACGGTGAGACCGGCGGTTGCCGCCAGCCGCGCGGCTTCCCGCGGGTCCACGCTGCCGGCGGTGTTGGCGCCGTCGGTCATCAGCACCAGCACGCGGTGGGCGGCATCGGCGTCGCGCAGGCGCTTGATGGCCAGGGCAATGGCATCGCCGATGGCGGTGCGCTCGCCGGCGATGCCGATGGCAGACTCGTCGAGCAGGATGGACACCGTTTCGCGATCGAAGGTCAGCGGCGCCTGCAGGTAGGCGTGGGTGCCGAACAGCACCAGCGCCACGCGATCGCCGCTGCGGCGACGAAGAAAATCCGCACCCAGCGTCTTCACCACCGACAGGCGGTCCATCGCCTCGCCGTCCACCTCGAGGTCGGCGGTCTTCATGCTGCCGGAAACGTCCACCGCCAGCACCAGGTCACGACCACTTTCGACCAGCCGGTCGGCCTCGCCCGGCCACTGCGGCCTGGCCGCCGCGGTGACCAGCAGCAGGTAGCCCAGGGCCAGGCCGGCCAGGGCCAGGCGGCTTGGCGACGTGGCCGCACCGGCCGGACGGGCGAGCTCGAAAAAGGGCACGCGGATGGCACCGGTGCGCCGGGGCAACGGCGGTGCGAACCGCCACACCAGCAGGGGCAATGGCAGGCAGGCGAACATCCACGGCCAGGCGAACTCGATGCTCATGGGAAACGGCGTACCGCGAGCAGTCGTTGCACAAGCCGCGCCATGCGCTCGACGTCACCGCCCTCGCGGCGATAGGGGTCGTCCAGCGCCGCCAGCGCATCGTCGTCCATGCCCCCGGGCAGTCGCGCCGACAGGTAGCGGCGGAAGGCATCGCCGCTGAGCGCGGCGGCGGAAGGCTCCTGCAGCACCAGGTAGCGTCGCAGCACCACCGACAGCGCGCGGCAGGCGGCACCGGCGTCACCGTCTTCCCGGTAGCGCCGTTGAATCCGTTGCGCCAGCCGCTGCGCGGCGCGGCGGGGTCGTCGCCGGCGCAGGGTCTGCGCCAGCCGCTGCGCCGCGAACACGGTCACCACCAGCACCAGCGCCGCCAGCAGCCACCAAGGCCATGCCGGCGGCCACCAGGCCGGCGATGCCGGCAGGTGGATGTCACGCAGCTGGTCGAGCACGTCCCGGTTTCTCCTCCGCCAGCGCCGGCCGGTCGCCGCGGACGATGGCGTCGAGTTGTTCCACCACCGGCCGGCCGGCACTGACCACGCCGTGCAGCAGGCGGTGGCGTTGCGCCAGCTCGCGCAGTGGCTGGCGCAGCCGTTGCTCCAGCCGCTGCCACGCTCCGGCATCCTCGCGGCGCACGGCGAGCTCGGCGATGCGCCGACCGTCGCTCACCGGGTAGCGCCCCGGCGGCGGCGGCGCCAGTTCCACCGCGTCGAGCACCTGCGCCACCAGCACGTCGTTGTGGCGGGCCAGGCGCAGCAGGTGACGGCGGGCGGCCTCGTCGAGATCGTAGAAGTCCCCGACCAGGCAGACCAGCGACCCGGGTCGCGCCACCTCGGTGGCGCGACGCAGGGTGTCCGACAGCGGCGGTGACTCCCCCGCCGCTTGCCCGGACCGCGTCGCCAGCGCGCCGAGCATGCCCATCAGTGCGCGGCGTCCCGCCCGTGGCCGACGCTCGACGTGGCCACCGGCACAGCCCAGCAGCAGGCCGATGCGATCGCCGGCCGCCAGCGCTGCCCAGCCGAGCAGCGCGGCGACCTCCGCCGCCACCACGTGCTTGAACGCCAGCCTGGTGCCGAAGTACATGGACGGGCCGAAGGAGGCCACCACCAGCACGGCGCGCTCCTTCTCCTCTTCGAACACCTTGGTATGCGTGCGCCCGCTGCGCGCGGTCACCCGCCAGTCGATCCAGCGCACGTCGTCGCCGGCCTGGTAGGGGCGCGACTCGGCGAAACTCATGCCACGGCCGCGCATGCGCGAGGCATGCATGCCGGCGCGCCAGGACACCGCCGTCACCCGGGTGGCCAGGCGCAGTCGCCGCGCGGCCTGGCGCAGGCCGATCAGCGCGGCGAGGTCGAACCGGTCACCGGCCAGGCCGGCGCCATCGCCGGCCGGGATCACGGTGTCGGCACCCGGGCGAGCAGTTCGCCGATGAAACGGTCGGCGTCGATGCCGTCGGCCTCGGCTTCGTAGGACAGGATCAACCGGTGACGCAACACGTCCGGCGCTACCTGCTGCACGTCCTCCGGGGTGACGAAGTCGCGCCCGGCGAGCCAGGCATGGGCACGGGCGCAGCGGTCCAGGGCAATGGTCGCCCGCGGGCTGGCACCGAACTCGACCCAGCGGGCGAAGTCCTCGCCGAAGCTCGACGGGTCGCGGCTGGCCAGCACCAGCGCCACCAGGTAGCGCTCCACGTCCGGCGACATGTACAGCGACAGCACCCCGGCGCGCAGTTCGAACAATGCCTGCTGGTGCAGCCGTGGCGGGGCCGGCTCGTCGCCGTCATCGAGATCGTCGAGGGCCTCGCGCCGGGCCAGGCGCAGGATCTCGGTTTCCGCGCCGGCACCGGGATAGTCGAGCTTCAGGTGCAGCAGGAAGCGATCGAGCTGCGCCTCGGGCAACGGGTAGGTGCCCTCCTGCTCGATCGGGTTCTGGGTGGCCATGACCATGAACAGGCGCGGCAGCGGATAGGTCTGGCGGCCCACGGTGATCTGTCGCTCGGCCATCGCCTCGAGCAGCGCCGACTGCACCTTGGCCGGCGCGCGGTTGATCTCGTCGGCCAGCAGGATGCCGTGGAACAGGGGTCCACGCTGGAACTCGAAGGTGCCGGTCTGCGGACGGAACACCTCGGTGCCGGTGAGGTCGGCGGGCAACAGGTCGGGGGTGAACTGGATGCGGTGGAACTCGCCTTCCAGGCAGCGGGCCATGGCGCGCACGGCGCGGGTCTTGGCCAGGCCCGGCGCGCCTTCCACCAGCAGGTGGCCATCGGCCAGCAGGCCGATCAGCAGGCGGTTGACCAGCACCGGTTGGCCGATCACCCGGGACTCGATGTATTCGCGAAGTGCCGACACGCGGTCGGCATGTGCGGCAAGACGCTCCGCGGCGTCACCGCCGCGGGTCACGGTCTGCGGCATGTCTCGTTCCGTGGTTGCAGGGCGAGGGCGCGATTCTAACCCGGATGTCCGCCGCTTCGGCGACGCCGGGCGCTGCGCGCGACGATGGCGTCAAGCAACCCCCGGCCACGCCGGTCGAGACGGCGCAGGCCGAGGTAGCGCAGCAGGAAACGCAGCCGCCGGTAGCCGCTGACGCCGTCGGCATAGCGATGCAGTTTCTCCAGGTCGCGGATGGCGCCGCGACGACCGAACGGCAGCCAGCGGGCATCTTCCAGGTCGATCACCCGCACCGCGCCCGCCACCGCCTGGCCGCTGGCCAGTCGCGGGTCGATGAACAGGTGCTTTGGATACAGGTTGCCGTGGAACAGGCGCGCGCCGTGCATGTGCCGCAGGTAGTCGGCAAGGGCTCGGCTGACGATGTCCGGCGGCCGCCCCTGCCACTTCGCCAGCAACCGGTCCAGCGGCTGGTGCGCGGTCAGGGCCCGCGTCACCAGCAGGCCCTGGCGGTGCCCGTGGTGACGACGCAGTGCCAGCACCGCCACCTCCAGGGTATCCACCCCGGCGGCGGCGAAGCGTTGCAGCGCGCGGTACTCGCGCAGCAGCAACAGGTCGCGGCCGGGCAGGCCGCGCGGGAAATAGTCCTGCTGGCGTTTGCGGTAGAATGCGCCGTCGCCGTCCAGGTGGTGGCGAAAGACCTGGCTGAAGCCGCGGCCGCGCCGGTTCGGCTCGTCCACGATCTCGCCCGGCCACGACCACAACGCGTCGAAGCCGTGCAGTCCGCCGGCGGCCAGCGCCGGCCGCAGCGCCGGATCCACCTGCCAGACCGTGCCCTTCATTGCCAAGCGCCGAGGAATGTCATCGTTGAAACCCACCGTCGCCACCCGGCCGGATCGCTACCGCGCCCGTGACCAGGCCCTGGCCTACCACGCCAGCACCGGCGACGAGGGTCGTCGCTCGCTGAGCCAGCGACTGGAACTGATGGCGGTGCGCCGCGCGCTGGCCGCCACCGGCGGCGGCCACAGCGTGCTCGACGTGCCCTGCGGCACCGGTCGCATCGACGGCCTGCTGCGCGCCCACTTCGACGAGGTGGTGGGCATCGACAGCTCGGTGCCGATGCTGTCCGTCTACCGCGACCGCCTGCCCGGACGGCAGGGCTGCTGCGCGGACATCTTCGCCCTGCCCTTCGCCGACGAAAGCTTCGACTGGGTGGTGTGCCACCGCTACCTGCACCATCTCCACCACGAGGAGGAACGACGCCGCGCACTGGCCAGCCTGCGACGGGTGTGCCGCCAGGGCGTGGTGGTCTATGCCTGGGTGAACACGCCGCTGGTGCGGCGGCGTGGCGCCATGCGCACCTCGGTGCCGGCCGAGCGCCTGCACCGGGTGATCGACGAGGCTGGCCTGCGCGTGGACAGCGTGCATGCCTGCGCCGGCCCCTTCAGCGTCAAGTCGATCTTCGTCTGTCGCCGCTGAACGGCCCGCCCCGGCGGGCGCGCCGACGGCGTCGCCATGCTCAGTCATACAGCCGGTAGTCCCGTCCCTTGCCATCGTAGTAGTCCCACAGCGCCCGGGTGGCGCGATCCACCGCGACCAGCCAGTCGCGCCACTGCGAGCGATGCATGCCGCGGGCAGCCAGGTAGTCGCGCAGGAAGCGGAAGCGCTGCCAGCGCGCGGCATCGACGAAGCCGTTCAGGCGCGCCAGGTCGTCGATGCAGAACCGGTTGACCGGCCGTGGCAGGCGCAGCATCTCGTGAAAGTCCAGCAGGCAGGGCACCGGCTCCTCGCCGGACAGGTCCACCAGCACGTTGTCACCGTGCAGGTCGCGGTGAAACAGGCCGTGCTCATGCATCGCCGCCACCGACACCGCCAGCTTGCGACGCACCGTGCGCACCGCCTTCGCGCTGGCACGGCCACGGCTGAAGGCCATCAGCGTCGGCGCCCCGTCCAGCGACTCGGTCACCAGCAGGCTCTGCCGCCAGCCACCCGGTCCACGCCGTTCTCCCCAGGCCAGCAATGCCGGCACGCGGATGCCCAGGGCCGCCAGCTGGCGGGCATTGCGCCACTCGGCGCTGGCCCGGCTCGGCCGCAGCAGGTACTTGATGCGTTCGAACACCGAGCGTGGCAGGTAGTACTTGAGAAAGACGTCGGCCCCGGGCAGTTGCAGCACGGTGGACCAGCGCTGGCGGCGGTCGGCACGGTCACCGCCGTCGGCCGGTCGCCAGTCCGGGGTCAGCGTGGCCAGGGAGCGGAAGCCGGCAGAGGCGGCGAAGGCAGCGGCAACGTGCCAGCGAACCCCGTCGATGCGCCGCACCTCCACCCGCTCGGGGCCTTGAGGAACCTTGCGCACGACCCCGCTGTCAGATGCCCATGTTGGCGAGGGTCATCATGATGTTGTTGAGCACGGTGGTGGCGTCGGGATGGCGCGCCTCGATCTGGTGGATGGTGTCCTGGATGCTGCCGCGCAGGCCGCCGGTGTCGGTGAGATGGTCGTCGTCATCGTCCAGGCGCGTCGACAGGTCGTCGATGACGGCTTCCAGTCGTCGCCGGGACTCGGCGGCGCCGGGGGCGTCGCTCGGCAACTCGGCCACTTCCCGGCGCAGTCGATCCACCAGTTCGCGCAGTGCTTGTTCGCTCATGAAATTCCGACCCTTCAGTCTCCACGTTCCAGGCACCGGCCGGCGGCCGGTGCAGGGGCATTTTATCACCGAGACGGCGCCGCCACGCGCCGCTGGATGCAGCCGATGACCCTGACCGCCCCGCTGTTCGCCCCGCTCTTCGCCGTGCTGTGCACCACCGCCTTCGCCGCCTTCCTCGCCGCGGGTCCGACCCGGGCCGACGCGCCCGGGCCGGCCCGGGCGGTGGTGGAGCTGTTCACCTCCCAGGGCTGCTACTCCTGCCCGCCGGCCGACGCCCACCTGGCCGAGGTCATCGCCGGCCAGGATGCCGTGGTGGCGCTGGAGTTCCACGTCGACTACTGGGACGACCTCGTCTACGGCAGCGCCGGCCGCTGGCGCGACCCCTTCTCCGACCCCGCCTTCAGTGCCCGCCAGCGCGACTACCACGGCAATCGCCTGGCCGGACGCCGGGGAGTCTACACGCCGCAGATGGTGGTCAACGGCGACCATGCTCTGGTGGGAGGCCGGCGTGACGTGCTCGACCGGACCCTGGCCGAAGCCGCCGCCCTGCCCCTCGAGGTACGGGTGACCCGTGGCGATGACGGTGCCCGGGTGCTGGTCGAAGGCGAGGCCGGCGAGCCGGCGCATCTCGTCCAGGTGGACTTCATCCACGCCGCCAGGACCCCGGTCACCGCCGGCGAGAACCACGGCAAGTTCCTGGAAAATCACCATATTGTCACACAGCTGCAGCCGCTGGGAGAGTACGCTTCCAGCCGTGTCGAACGGGCACTCGCCGCGCCGGCCGGGAAGGCCACCGGCTGCGCGGTGCTGGTGCAGTCGGCCAGCGGCCGCATCCTGGGCGCTGCCTACTGCCCGCGGCTCCCGGAACCGTCGTAGCGATGGCACGGAACCATTGGCGACGATGGCGCGTCTAAACCAGTGTGTCACGACGAGAGAAGACGAAATGCTCAGCTTCATCTACCGGTTGTGTCGCGAGTTTGAACGGGACATGGGCTATGCCCCCAACGTGCTGTTCATCAACGATGAGCACTGGCAGAGCCTGCGCGAGGCCTTCGCCGACGACCCCGACCTGGCGGTGATCCGCCAACGACTCGGCCTGGAGGTCCTGCTGCGCGACGATGCCGTGCACCCGAGCGTGAACTGGATCCTGAGCGCGTCGCGCAAGGCCAGCTGACCACGCCTGCCGACGGCGGTCGCCCCGGCCCTGCCGCCAGGGGCGCCACGAACCGCCACGCGGCGCCCGACACGCCGGCGTTCCCTTCCTCCTTCCCGCACGCCGCCAGCCGGGCTCACCAGAACAGCGGTGCATCGTCGCGCGCCGGCACCGTGACCGGCTGGAACACCCGCGACAGGGATCGCGGCGAGGTCTGCCACTGGCCCCGACGCGACGCCATCCGCTCGCCCTCGGGGAACACCGCGTAGCTGTAGCCGCCGTAGTGGGCCAGCCGTGCCACGGTCGCCGCCGCCTGCCCCGGTGACGACAGCCACAACACCACCTGGTCCCGGCCGCGCCCATGGTCCACCAACGCGACCACTTCGTCCCCGGGCAACGGCTCTTCTCCAACCACCCAGAGGCCGCCCTCCACCCGGCGCTGGCCGGGTGACGGCGCCAGCCAGCGCGTGGCCTGCGCCGGCTGGCCGCCGAGCAGCACCACCGTGTTGCCGGCGTCGGCCATCGAGCCGGCACGCCATCCGGTGCGGCCGGCGGCGAGTGTCCGCGCGGCATCCCGCCACCGGCCGTCGAGAGCCACCACGGTCACCGCGTCGGCGCCGAGGACACGGCCGAAGGTGGCTGGCCGCTCGTCCTCGGCAAGACGGCGGAACAGGTCGAGCTCCGGGTCGACGTCCACCCGCGCGGCCACCCCGGGCAGGGTCAGCGATACCCGTGCCTCTCGGTCCTCCATCGCCACCGCGTGCCAGGACACGGTGCCGTCCTCGCCGACCACGCGCACCGGCACCGTCAGGGTCCAGGGCCGGTCGCCTTCCTGTTGCAGGTGCAGTGCCACGTCCGGCATGCCGGCGCGCTCGCCGCGCCGGACCTGGACAAGACGCAGCCGCGGTGCGCCGCGACGGTGGCGCCACTGTGCAAATTCTCCGGCCAGCGGGCAGTCGCAATGCCGTTCGAACACGTCGATCAACCCCGCGAAGTCGAGGTGACGGAAGCGGTACTCGCGGTAGACCGCGCGCAGTGCCTCGACGAAGGCGGCATCGCCCAGCCGTCGACGCAGCATGTGGAACACGAACATGCCCTTGCCGTAACCCACCGCCTGGCTGGCCTCGTCCTCGCGCATGCGAAACTCCGCCAGGGGAAAATCGCGCCCGCCCTCGGCGAAGTCCTGCCAGCGGGCCAGTTGATCGAGCCGGTAGCGTCGACCACCACCGCGCGCCTCGCGGACCAGGTGGTCGGCGACGTAGGTGGTCAGCGCCTCGCTCCAGTTGCCCTCGCGGGGGTCGACGAACACGCCGTTGCCCCACCAGTTGTGCGCGATCTCGTGCGGGAAGGAGGTCTGCACGATGAAGGGCAGGCGGATGACCGCGGAACCCATGAGGGTAAAGCCCGGCATCCCCCAGCCCACCGGCCGGCGATGCTCGACCAGCGTGAAGCCCGCGTACGGATAGTCGCCGAAGGCCCGGGCATAGCGGGCCAGCCAGGGATCGGCGGCATCGAGGTAGCGCCGGGCAAGCGCGGGGTCGTCGTCGAGCAGCAGCACGTTGCGAGCCGGCTCACCGCCGTCCCGGTACCGATGCCAGTGCCCCACCACCAGGTGCAGTCCTTCCTGCGGATGTTCCTGCACGAAGACCCCGTCCTCGCCAGTCGCCGCGGCGGAGACCATGACGGCGACCCCGGCCGGCGCCCCCGGCAGCGACAGGCGAAGATGCAGCCGGTGGCGAAGCCCGCTGCCATCCACGGCCCAGCGCGTCGCCGGACCCAGCACCAGGTGGCGCCGGCTGCCGGCATCGAAGTCACGCTGGTAGTCGATGGTCATCGACCGGGCACCGGCGGGCACCGCGATGCGCCCGTCCGCAAGCCGTTCCGGTGACGATGCCGCCTGGCCGTCGAAGGACAGCCCGTCCACCCGCCACGCCGGTCCCAGCGAGAGTCCGCCCAGGGGCGCCGCCTCGCCGGCGGGCGTCCTGCGCGTGACCGTGTCGCGGACTTCGAACCGCCCCGTGTCCAGGTCGAAACGCACCGCCATCCGGTGATGCAGCACGTCGCTGTCGGCTATAGTGACCGACGAAGCCATCATCACAAGCAGGAATACAACGTGTCTTGGAAACATCACGCCTCCGGGGCGTCGTGGCTGGTGGCACTGCTGCTGCCGGTGATCGCGGCCGGCAGTGCGCAGGTGCCCACGTCGACGGCCAGCGAGGCCGTATCGACGACGTGGGCCGTGGACCTGGCTGCACCGCTGGCGACGGCATCCGCCGCCATCGGGCCGCTGTCCACGCCGGCGGTGGTCTACGTCGGCGAAGTACACGACCGGCTCGGCGACCATGTCAACCAGCTGGCGGTGATCATGGCGCTGGTACAACGCGGCCTGCACGTGGCGGTGGGACTGGAAATGTTCGCCGCGCCCTTCCAGGGCGTGCTCGACGACTACGTTGCCGGGCGAACCGGCCTGCGCGACCTGCTGCGCGACAGCGAGTACTTCCAGCGCTGGGGCTACGATGCCCGCCACTACCAGCCGATCCTCGACTATGCCCGCCGGCAACGCCTGCCGCTCCTGGCGCTGAACGCCCCCGCCGAACTCACCAACCGGGTGGGAGAGGTCGGCATCGACGGGCTCGATGCCGACGAGCGTGCCATGCTGCCGACAGACCTGTTGCCGGCGTCGCCAGGCTACCGTGACCGCCTGCAGGCCGTGTTCCGGGAACACGCGGGGCTGTCCGACAGCGACATCGAGCGCTTCATCGACGTGCAGCTGACCTGGGACGAGAGCATGGCCGCCGCCGCGGCGGCGTTCCTGGCCGCCCACCCCGACCACGTGCTGGTGGTCCTGGCCGGCAACGGCCATGTCTCCCACGGCCACGGCATCCCGCCTCGCCTGCGTGCTCGACTCCACGTGGACCAGCGCGTGGTGCTCGGCGATGCCGACATCGTCGGCGGCGACATCTACCTGCCCGTGGTGGACGCAAGCCTGGCCCCCGCCGGCCGGCTCGGCGTCGCCATCCGCCCCGGCAGCGACGGCGCGGTGGTCGACAGCCTGGCCGATGACGGCCCCGCGCGACGGGCCGGACTGCGCGTGGACGATGTCATCATCGCCATCGACGCAGAGCCGGTGGACAGCTACGCGGCCCTGCGCCTGGCGCTGTTCGACAAGCGGCCGGGAAGCGAGATCGTGGTCAGGGTCCGCCGCGACGACGACGAACTCGCCTACCCGCTGGCGCTGTACTAGAACTCGCCGTAGAGCTGGATGCCGAAGATGTTCACGCTGGCGTCGTACTCGCCGCGCAGGGTGTCGGTGAAGGCGCCGGGCGCGGTGGACACCAGGTTGATGGTGTTGTCCACCTGCGCGACGTCACCCTCGACACGGGCATAGGCGAAGTCCAGTCGCAGGCTGTCGTTGAGCTTCCACGAGGCGCCGAGGGTGAACCAGTCGCGATCGGCATCGGGGATTCGCGGGGTGCGGTTGGCGGCCGACGGGATCGGCGACTCGTCCAGCGCGTAGCCGGCGCGGATGCTGAACCGCTCGTTGACATGATGACGCACGCCGATGGAGAACATGATCACGTCGTCCCACTGGTAGTCGGCGACGCTGTCGGGCAGGCCGGCGGTGGAGATGCGCAGCTCCGGCAGCCGGCTCCAGCGGGTCCAGCGCACCGACGAGGACAGCTCGGTGGCCGCGGACAGGTCATGGGAGATGGAGGCGTAGACCGTCTCCGGGAAAGTCACGGTGGACTCGGCCGGCAACGATGCCGGCACCCCGGGAACGCCGGTGAAGTCGACGTTGCCTTCCACCTCGTGCTCGATCTTGGAGCGATAGCCAAGGCCGATGCGGGTGGCATCGCCGGCCTCGACCATCAGCCCGAGGTTGAAGCCGTAGGCGGTGTCGTCGCCTTCCAGCTCGGCACGACCGTCGGCGGCGCCGGGCCCGGTGAACTGCGCCTGGCTGAGCTCGGCATCCACCCGTTGCACGCTGACACCGGCGCCCAGGGTCAGGCCCTCGCCGACGCGGAAGGCCACCGCCGGGTTGACGTTGATGGCCTGCACCTCCGAGCGCAGCGCATGGTAGCGCCCGACCCAGACGTCGTCGTACTCGGTGGCCAGCCCGAAGGGCACCGACACCGCGATGCCCCACTTGAAGTCGTCCCCGGCGGAGGTGTAGTAGAACGAGGGGATGAAGGCATCCTCGCCGCCGTCGGAATCGGTGCCCGAACTCGGCACGGTACGACCGGCCAGTCGCTGGCTGGAGCCGGTGTTGGTGAAGTCCGCCTCGGCGGAGATCAGCGTCCCGCCGAGCTGCATCTGCCGGTTCGGGTTGGCCAGCAAGCCGGCCGGGTTGTAGAACAGGTTGGCGGCGTCGTCGCGGGCAATGCCGGCGCCGGAGAAGGCCTGGCCGAGAGAGGCCACGCTTTGTTCACTGATCTGGAAGCCGGCCGCGCCGACACCGGTCGATACCGTCGCCAGGCCCATCCACACCACGCGTGCCGCCCACGCGCCCCGGGTTGCTGCCGTCATGGTTCACTCTCCTGCTTGCTGCCTTCAGTTGTTGTACCGCGACCACGAAACCGCCGGGAACGCGCCGTTCGCTGGCGATGGTGGAAGCGCATCGCCATCGCGAGTGTAGCAAAACCGGCGCTTCCGTCAGCGTCCGTTGCCGCTACTGGCCGGAGACCTCCACCGATCGCAGGTCGTAGACGCCGCCATGCTCCAGCGGCCACTCCTCGAGGAACTGCACCACGCCGCGGGCCACCTCGTCGGCACCGGGCAGCTTGCCGGAGGACTTGAACTCGACGAACTTGCCGAGCATGGGAAAGTCCTCCTCGCGGCTGGCGCGAATCTGTGCCTGCATGTCGGTGTCCACCACCCCCGGTGCCAGCGCGATCACCATGACCGGTGACGCCGCCTGCTCCTGCTCGAGGCCGACGCAGCGGGTGAAGTGGTCCAGGCCGGCCTTGGTCGCGCAGTAGGTGTTCCAGCCGGCATAGGCAGAGGACGCCGCGCCGGAGGAGATGTTGACTACCCGGCGCGGTCGATGGTCGCCGGCGAAGGCGGCGATGAAGCCGCCGGTCAGCAGCATCGGCGCAAGCAGGTTGAGCTGCACGGCGGTGGTCACCGCGTCGGCTTCGCAGCGACCGGCCGGCGCCACCGGTGTGAGCGTGCCGGCATTGTTGACCAGGGTCAGCGAGGCAGCATCCCGCGCGGCGACGAAGTCGGCGAAGGCGGCGAGCAGTGGCGCCACGTTGGCGGGATCGGAGAGATCCGTTCGGTGCACCACGGCATCGGCATAGTGGTTGTCGATCTCCCCGCGCGCCACCAGGAACAGCGACGCCCCGCGCGCATCGAGGGCAGCGGCCAGTGCCGCGCCGATACCCCTCGACGCCCCGGTGACCAGGTAGATGTCCGCGGCTTGCCGGTTCATGCTTGCTCCGTCTCGTTTTCAGCGAAGGCGCAGTGTACGCCGCCTCGCCAGCCGGCTCCAACTCGCCGCCACGCGCATCGAAGACTTCGATGCACCGATCAGGGCCCTCGATCCTGCCCGGCCCACCTTCCAAGCCACGCGGCTCTGCGCTACAGTCCCAAGGTTCCAACCACCGCTCCGACGACCACGCCCTCATGGATACCGCCCACGCCACCAGCGATGACTACCGCATCGCCGAAGAACCCTACTACGCCAGCCAGGGCGAGGAAATCGAGCTGTTCGAGGCGGCCTATCGCAACCATATCCCGGTGCTGCTCAAGGGCCCCACCGGCTGCGGCAAGACGCGCTTCATGGAACACATGGCCTGGCGCCTCGAACGGCCACTGATCACCGTGTCCTGCCACGACGATCTGACCGCCTCCGACCTGGTCGGACGCTACCTGATCATCGGCGGCGAGACCCGCTGGATCGACGGGCCGCTGGCACGGGCGGTACGCGACGGCGCCATCTGCTACCTCGACGAGGTGGTCGAGGCGCGCAAGGACACCACCGTGGTCATTCATCCGCTGGCCGACGATCGCCGCGTGCTGCCCATCGAGAAGACCGGTGAACTGCTGCGCGCGGACGACGACTTCGCCCTCGCCATTTCCTACAACCCCGGCTACCAGAGCATCCTGAAGGATCTCAAGCAGAGCACCCGCCAGCGCTTCGTCGCCATCGAGTTCGACTACCCGGACGCCAACCTGGAGGCCTCCATCGTGGCCCGCGAATCCGGGCTGGACCCGGCCACCGCGACCATGCTGGTGCGCTATGCCGGGATGACGCGCAACCTCAAGGGCAATGGTCTCAGCGAGGGCGCCAGCACCCGCCTGCTGGTGCACACGGGCAAGCTGATCGTGTCCGGCATCGCGCCGAAGGTGGCCTGCCGCAGCGCCATTGCCGAGGCGCTCACCGACGAGCCGGACATGCTGGCGGCGGTGAACGAGCTGGGCGCGGCGCTGTTCTAGAACGCCCCGCCCCGTGTCCCTGTCCGCCAGCGAACTCGAGGCCCGCCTCGAGCAGACCCTCGACGCGGTGCTGTCGTCGCGTCGCACCGCGTCGGCGCCGGCGCGCGAACTGGCCGTCTTCGACGAGCCCACCCAGCGCTTCGCCCTGCGCTGGATGGACGTGGTTGCCGCCAGCAACGCCGAACTGGCCTATCACTTCGTCAGCCTGGCGCCGAAGGCGCTTTGCCGCATGCAGCCCGCCGACGTCGAAGCCTGGGTGGTGCGTGCGCTGGACGTCTACGACCGCCAGGGCCTGTTCCCGGCCACCACCGCCCTGTCCGACCTCGACGCCTTCCACGCCGAGCAGCGCGAGAGAGCGCGCGCAGTGTCGCTGGACGACGAGCGCGGCTTTCTCGAACGCTACCTGCGCGGCCTGTCCGGCCGCGGCCTGAAGGTCGCCGTCGGCGACGATGCCCACACCGACACGGAGACGCTGTTCCTGCCGAAGCGACTGGCGCGCTTCGCCGAGCGAGGCGAGAACCGGCTGCTGTACAAGGCCATGGCCACCTGGCTGTGGGCAATGAACCGCTTCGGCACCTTCCGCAGGCCCCATCGCGACGCGCCCGACCTTGGCCAGCGGCTCGCCGAAATGGGCGACCGGCAACGGGTCATGCCGCTGTTCTACGCGCTGGAAACCCACCGCCTCAACGCCTGCATCGGGCGCGAGCTGCCTGGCCTGCGACGCGAGGTGGACCGTGTCTTCCCGCTGGCCAGTCCGGCTCGCTGGGCGGACGCGGCCAGGGACCTTTCGCGCGCGCAGGCCAGCGTCGAGGACACCCTGCGTCACCTGGCCCGCTTCCTCGACGAAGACGTGTCGACCGACGGCATCGCCCCCTACCAGGGCTATGCCGACTTCGCCGCCGCCGCCGAGCACACCGACAGGCGCCTGGACGAGGACCGGGCCGCCCTGCAGTCGCTGATCCAGGAACTGATCGACCGGATGAACCGCGACGACGTCGAGGGCGAAGGCGACCCGGATGCCGACATCGAGCTCAACATCGAGGGCGAGGGCGAGGCCACGCGCATGGAAATGACCGTGGACGGCGAGCCGGTGCCGATCCCCGATGCCCTGCGCGACCGGGTCGATGCCATCCTGCAGGATCTTGAGTCGGTGCCGGAGGACTGGCTCGGTGGCGAGGGCGACGACGGCGAGATCGCGCCGGCCGAGGACGAGCTGCCGGAACCGCCGGACAACGACGACCCGGTGTTCCACTACGACGAGTGGGACTACCAGCGTGGCCACTACCGCAAGAACTGGTGCACGCTGTACGAGCGTCGCGTGGAACCGGGGGAGGCGGGCTTCTTCGACAAGACCCTGCAGCGTCACCACGGCTTGGTTCTCGACCTGCGCCGCGCCTTCGAGCTGCTGCGCGATGAACAGCACACCCTGCGACGACAACCGGAGGGCGAGGACATCGACCTCGACGCGGTGGTCGACGCCGCCACCGACCAACGGCTCGGCCGCGAACTGTCCAACCGCCTGTTCCTGAAGACCCATCGACACGAACGCGATATCGCGGTGATGTTCATGGTCGACCTGTCCGGCTCCACCAAGGGCTGGATCGTCGACGCCGAACGCGAGGCGCTGGTGCTGCTGTGCGAGGCGCTGGAGGTGCTCGGCGATCGCTACGGCATCTACGGCTTCTCCGGGATGACGCGCAAGCGCTGCGAGCTGTTCCACATCAAGCGCCTGGACGAACCGCTGAACGAGGCGGTGAAGACACGCATCGCCGGCATCATGCCGCGGGACTATACCCGCATGGGGGTCACCATCCGCCACCTGACCCGGTTGATGGACGAGATCGATGCGCGCACCCGTCTGTTGATCACCCTGTCCGACGGCAAGCCGGACGACTACGACGGCTACCGCGGCGACTACGGCATCGAGGACACCCGACAGGCGCTGGTGGAGGCGCGCAACCGCGGCATACACCCCTTCTGCATCACCATCGACCGCCAGGCCGGCCAGTACCTGCCGCACATGTACGGCG
>CAYGJZ010000082.1:0-15006 GCA_964350265.1 uncultured Gammaproteobacteria bacterium
GCGCTGGTAGGGCGTAGTCGATTTGGCTACAATACCGCGCCGGCCTCCCACCCCGGCACGGTCCCCGCCAGGCGCGGGCCGCGACCTCATCCAGAACGTTCCTTGTACCTCATAACCTGTTGATTCATCGAGTGACGACATTCGATCAAGCGCGAATTCGCAACTTCGCCATCATCGCCCATATCGACCACGGCAAGTCGACCCTGTCGGACCGGCTGATCCAGACCTGTGGCGGGCTGGAGAACCGCGAGATGAGCGCGCAGGTGCTTGATTCGATGGAACTGGAACGGGAACGGGGCATTACCATCAAGGCGCAGAGCGTCACCCTGGGCTACACCGCCAGCGACGGTCTCGACTACCAGCTCAACTTCATCGACACCCCCGGCCACGTCGACTTCTCCTACGAAGTGTCGCGTTCGTTGAAGGCCTGCGAGGGTGCGCTGCTGGTGGTGGACGCCTCCCAGGGCGTGGAGGCGCAGACCGTGGCCAACTGCTACACCGCGGTGGACCTGGGCCTGGAGGTGATTCCGGTGCTGAACAAGATCGACCTGCCGGCCGCCGACCCCGAGCGGGTGCGCGGGGAGATCGAGGATGTCATCGGCATCGACACCAGCCATGCCATCCATGTCAGCGCCAAGACCGGCGAGGGCATCGCCGACGTGCTCGAGGCCATCGTCCGGCACCTGCCGGCCCCCGGCGGCGACCGCGACGCCGCCCTGAAGGCCTTGATCATCGACTCGTGGTTCGACAACTACCAGGGCACGGTGTCGCTGATCCGGGTCGTCGACGGCCAGATCGGGCGCAAGGCACGCATCCGCATGATGTCCACCGGCCGCGATCACCAGGTCGAGCAGCTGGGTCGCTTCACGCCCAAGCCGACCCCGGTGGATTCCCTGCATGCCGGCGAAGTCGGCTTCCTGATCGCCGGCATCAAGGAGATCACGGCGGCCCGCGTGGGCGATACCGTGACCCATGCCCGCGACGGTGCGGAGAAACCGCTGACCGGCTTCAAGCAGATCAAGCCGCAGGTATTCGCCGGCATGTACCCGGTGAACAATGCCGACTACGAGCTGTTTCGCGACGCCCTCGACAAGCTCAGTCTCAACGACGCCTCGCTGCAGTTCGAGCCGGAGGTGTCCGAGGCGCTGGGATTCGGCTTTCGCTGCGGCTTCCTCGGCATGCTGCACATGGAGATCATCCAGGAGCGGCTGGAGCGCGAATACGAGCTGGAACTGATCACCACCGCGCCGACGGTGGTCTACGAAGTCGAGATGACCGACGGCGCGGTGATCGAGGTGGACAATCCCTCGCGCCTGCCCGACGTTGCCCGCATTGCCGAGATCCGCGAGCCCTACATGCGCGCGCAGATCCTCACGCCGCAGGAATACGTCGGCGCGGTGATTACCCTGTGCGAGGAAAAGCGCGGCGTGCAGGACAACATGCGCTACCTGGGCCGCCAGGTGATGATCGAGTACCAGCTGCCGCTGAACGAAGTGGTCATGGACTTCCACGACAGGTTAAAATCGGTCAGCCGCGGCTATGCCTCGATGGACTACGAGTTCGATCGCTACCAGGCCGCTGACATGGTCAAGCTGGACATCCTGATCAACGGCGACCGGGTCGACCCGCTGGCCATCCTGGTGCATCGCGAACAGAGTGTTCGTCGTGGCCGCGAACTGTGCACCCGCATGCGGGGCATCATTCCGCGCCAGATGTTCGACGTGGCCATACAGGCCGCCATCGGCGGCCGGATCATTGCCAGGGAAACGGTCAAGGCACTGCGCAAGAATGTCACCGCCAAGTGCTACGGTGGTGACATCACCCGGAAACGCAAGCTGCTGGAAAAGCAAAAGGAAGGAAAGAAGCGCATGAAGCAGATCGGGTCGGTGGAGATCCCGCAGGAAGCGTTCTTGTCGGTGCTAAAAGTAGGGGACTGAAACCATTGGATTTTTCATTGATCTTGTTGATCGCGCTGGTGGTGACCGGCGTGATTGTCGCCTTTGACCAGCTATTCCTGGCCCGGCGTCGACGCGGCGAGGTGATGGTGGAAGGCGGTGCCTCGGTGGTTGGCGAAAGGGGCGCGGCGGATGCGCCGATGCCCATCCTGGTGGAGTATGCACGGGCCTTTTTCCCGGTCATCCTGCTGGTCTTCGTGCTGCGCTCGTTCATCGTCGAGCCGTTCCGCATTCCCTCCGGCTCCATGTACCCGACCCTGCACATCGGCGACTTCATCCTGGTCAACAAGTTTCACTACGGCGTGCGCCTGCCGGTGATCAACAGCAAGATCATCGATGTCTCCGAGCCACAGCGCGGCGAGGTGATGGTGTTCCGTTACCCGCATGACACCGACGTCAACTTCATCAAGCGGGTCATCGGCATTCCCGGTGACGTGATCCGCTACGAGAACAAGAAGCTGTACGTCAACGACGAGCAGGTGGAACTGGACTACGAGAGCCTCTACATGCTCCCCCAGGAGAGCGGTGAACGCACCGAGACGGACATGTTCCGCGAGGTCATCGGCGAGTCCACCCACTACGTGATCAACGACCCGGCGCGGCGCTCACGGGGCATGGAAATCCGCGTGCCCGAGGGCACCTACTTCGTCATGGGCGACAACCGCGATCACAGCAATGACAGCCGCTTCTGGGGCTTCGTGCCGGAGGCGAACATCGTCGGCCGCGCCTTTTTCATCTGGTTCAGCTGGGACTCGGTGAACGGCGGCGGCGTGAACTTCAGTCGTATCGGCGAGAGCATTCCCTAGGGCGGTCACGTGCCGGCTTGCACTGGCGGCGCGCGATCGAGTACAACGGAACCGGTTCCAAGTGCGGTTCGGTCCGCGAAACCGGTCAATCGCTGTTCGCGAAAGGGCGGGAGGTCAGCATGACGACAAGGCATAAACAATCCGGCATCACCATCTGGGGCGTGCTGTTCACGGCGGGTGTGCTGCTGTTCTTCGGCCTCCTGTTCATGAAGTTGTTCCCGCCGTACTACGACAACCTGCGCATCCACAACGGCATGAAACTGCTGGTGGAGGAGAACAACGTCACCGAGATGGCGCGCCGGGAGATCGTTCGTCGACTGAACCGCATCCTGCTCATCGACTACGTCGACGAGGTGGTGGACATGAACCAGGCGCTGCGACTGGACCGTCGCGACAAGGGCATCGACCTGCGCGTGAATTACGAGGTGGTGGTGCCGCTTGCCTACAACCTGTCCGCGCTGATCGAGTTCGACAACGTGGTGTTCGCACCCTACAACCGCTGACCGGCGGTCGATGAACGACTACGACCGACTCGCCGCGGCCATCGGCCATGCCTTCGCCGATCCGGCCCTGCTGCGCCAGGCGCTGACCCACCGCAGCGCCGGTTCGCCGCACTACGAACGGCTCGAGTTCCTTGGCGACAGCGTGCTCTCGCTGGTGGTTTCCGAGTTGCTCTACCAGCGCTTCCCGCGGGCGCGGGAAGGCCAGTTGACACGCATGCGCTCGAGTATCGTGCGCGGCCCGACACTGGCGAAGGTCGCCCGCGCCCTCGGCGTCGGCGGCGCGCTCCATCTGGGCGGCGGCGAGCTGAAGTCCGGCGGCTTCGACCGCGACTCCATTCTCGCCGACGCGGTGGAAGCCATCATCGGCGCGCTCTACCTCGACGGCGGCATGAAGGTCGCGGCGGCATTCGTTCACCGCCGTTTCGGCGCCGAGATCGATGCCGTCAACCCGGACAAGCCGAACAAGGATGCCAAGACGCGGCTGCAGGAAGTGCTGCAGGCACGCGGCCTGGGCCTGCCCGAGTACCGCGTCGTGGCCGAGAGCGGCGCCTCCCATGACCGCCATTTCGTGGTCGGTTGCGACTGCCCCGGCATCGACGGCGAAGTCCGCGGCGAGGGCGGCAGTCGCCGGCGGGCCGAGCAGGATGCCGCCAACCGTGCCCTGGCCAGCCTCGCCGGCACCGCGGCCAGCAGCGTGGCTTCGCGGCCATGAGCAAGGAATCCTCGCCGGTCTTCGGCTTCGTTGCCATTGCCGGGCGGCCCAACGTCGGCAAGTCGTCGCTGCTCAACCGCTACATGGGCCGCAAGATCAGCATCACCTCGCGTCGCCCGCAGACCACGCGCAACCGCCTGCTCGGCATTCATACCACCGATGCCGGGCAGATCGCCTTTGTCGACACCCCCGGGATCCACGCCGCCGGTGGACGGGAGTTGAACCGGCTGATCAACCGGACCGCGGTCACCAGCCTGGAAGGTGTCGACCTGATCCTGATGATGATCACCGCCACCGGCTGGAAGAGCGACGACGACGTGGTCTACGAGAAGGTGGCCGCCACCGGCTCGCCGGTGATCCTGGCGGTGAACAAGGCCGACCAGCTGGCTCGACGCGATGCCTTGCTGCCATTGCTCAAGACCGTCAGCCGGGACCGTGCCTTCCTCGAGGTGGTGCCGGTCTCGGTGAAGAACGGCTACAACATGGACCACCTGCTCAAGGTCATCGTCTCCCACCTGCCGTCGGGAGAACCAGGCTTTCCCGCCGACCAGCTGACCGACCGCAGCCAGCGCTTCCTGGCCAGTGAACTGGTGCGCGAGAAGCTGTTCTGGCACCTGGGCCAGGAACTGCCCTACGAGAGCGCGGTGGAGGTATCCGGCTTCGCCCACGACGACAGCGGCCTGCTGCGGGTGGACGCCACCATCTGGGTGGAGAAGCCCGGGCAGAAGGCCATCGTGGTGGGCAAGGGCGGCGCCGGCATCAAGCGTATCGGTCAACGTGCGCGGGAGCAGATGGAGCGGCTGTTCGGCTGCAAGGTGCACCTGGCGCTGTGGGTGAAGGTGCGCAAGGGCTGGACCGAGAACGCCGCCGCCCTGCGCAACCTCGGCTACGGCGAATGGTAGTCGCGGCCCACTGAGGATGGCCGCCGGGCGACGCGTGCATCGGCAGCCGGCCTTCGTGCTGGCCCGTCATCCCTATGCCGAGAGCAGTCTCATCATCGATGCGTTTACCCGCGAGCATGGCCGCGTGGCACTGCTGGCCAAGGGGGCCCGTCGCCTGAAATCCCCGAACCGCGGCCTGTTGCAGGCCTTCGTGCCGCTGGCCGTGGACTGGAGCGGGCGACGCGAACTGGTTACCCTGACCCGGGCCGAGCCGGTGGCTCCCTACCGGCCGCTGTCCGGGCGCGGCTGGATGTGCGGCTGGTATGCCAACGAACTGGTGCTGCGCTTCGTGCAGCGTGCCGACGCCCACGAAGGGCTGTTCGATGCCTATGAGCGGCTGGTGGCGCGGCTGGCCGACGGCGAGGATCCGGAGTGGTCGCTGCGGCTGTTCGAAACGGCCCTGCTGCGCGACGTCGGCTATGGCCTGGTGCTGGCGGTGGATGGCGAAGACCATGCGCCCATCCAGCCCGGTCGTCGCTATCGCTACGTGCCCGGTCTTGGCCCGGTCAGCGGCGGCGACGGTGTCGGCATCGAGGTGGCGGGGGAAACCCTGCTCGCGCTGGGCGCGGACGAACGGCCGGGGGCGCTGGCGCGGCGCGAGGCCAAGCGGCTCACCCGGGCGCTGGTTGCCGAATTGCTGGAAGGGCGTGGCCTGCGCAGTCGGCAGGTATTCCTGGAGATGTACCGCGCGGGCCACCGGGCGGACGGAGACGAAGCGGCGAAGCCGGCTTGAAGAATGCCGAGCGGATCTCTATTTCTTGCGTGGACGGAATCCGGACGGCACGCCGCCGCCTTCGCCCTCGCCGAACAGGAAGCCGAGCATCTGTTCCTCGATGAAGGCGAGGTGACGCGGGTCGGCGGTGCTCAGCTGGTTTTCGTTGATGATCAGCACCAGCCGGTCCAGCCACTGCTGCCAGCCCTCCGCGGAGACGTTGGCAAGAATGCGCTGGCCGAGCTCGCCGGGGTAGGGCGCGTCGGCCAGGGCCGGCGCCTCGCGCTTGAGAACGGTGCATTGCACGGTGTCGCTCACGGCCGTTCTCCTGGCGGGTTGACGGTGTGCCTGGTCGGGGAAATTGAAGCTTTGCAGGTTTTCATGTACAACGCGGATTATACGCAATCTTTTGGGAGTACCGGCATGAACGACATGGCAGCCACGCACGATTCGATGGTGCTCGGCGAAGGCGACCTGGCCATCACCGAGTCCGCGCGGGCCAAGCTCGCCGGGCTGATCGCCGACGCCGACGACGAGATCAACGCCATTCGCATCTTCGTTTCCGGGGGCGGGTGTTCCGGCATGAACTACGGCATGACCTTCGCCGAGCAGGAGTATGCCACCGACAGCATCATCGACAACGGCGCCGGCCTGCGCGTGGTGGTCGACCCGGTGGCGGTGGGTTACCTGAAGGGTGCTGAAATCGACTTCGTCGAGGACGGGCTGAACGCCTCCTTCGTGTTCAACAACGTCTTCCAGGCGGTCGGTGGCAGCGGTGCCTGCGGCGGCTGCGGTGGAGGCAGCGGGGGCGGCTGCGGCATGTGAGCCGGGCCCGGGACGGCGGCGACTGATGCCGTCCCCGGCCATGGCGCCGGAGCAGGCGGCCTCGTGCCTGCTCATCGTCGCGCCGCATGCCAGCTACCGCATCGCCCCCTATGCCGACGCGGCCCGGGCCGCGGGCGCCGATGTCTTCCTGCTGGCCGGCCGTTCCACCCTCGACCTGCCGAGCACGCTGCCCGGCGCACGCTTCGATCCCGCCACCCCGGACGACGCCCTGGCACTGGCCCTGGCGCGGCACCGGCAAAGCCCCTTTCACGGCGTCGTCGCCACCGACGATGCCACCGCCGAGCTGGCGGCGCGCATCGCCGCGGCCATCGGCTTGCCGTTCAACTCCCCGTCCGCCGCTGCGCGCACCCGCGACAAGCTCCTGGCACGCCAGTGCCTGCAACAAGGTGGTGTCCGCGTGCCCGGCTTCGCCGTCATCGACCTCGCCGAGGGTGCGGCGATGCCGGCCGAACTGCCCGCGTTCCCGCTGGTGCTCAAGCCGCTGTCCCTGTCCGCCAGCCGCGGGGTCATGCGGGTAGAGGACAGGGACGACCTGTGCCGCGCCGTGCGACGGCTCCGCGCCCTGCTGCGCGACGAGTTCGCGACCCCGGAGCTGTCCGCGCTGGTGGAGACCTACGTGCCCGGCTTCGAGGTGGCGCTGGAAGGGGTGCTGTGCGCCGGCGAGTTGTCGGTGCTGGCCTTGTTCGACAAGCCCGAGCCGCTGGTCGGCCCGTACTTCGAGGAAACCTTCTACACCGTGCCGTCGCGGTTGTCCGCCGACAACCAGGCGGCGGTGGTGTCGCTGGTGCGGCAGATGTGCCAGGTGCTGGAACTGCGCGAGGGGCCGGTGCATGCCGAGTGCCGGGTCAACGAGCAGGGCGCCTGGCCGCTGGAGCTGGCTGCGCGCACCATCGGCGGCCGCTGCGCCCGCCTGCTGACCCTGGCCACCGGCCTGTCCCTGGAAGAGGTGGTGGTCGGGCATGCGCTGGGACGGTTGCCCCGGCCTGCGCCGATCCAGGGTGGTGCCGGGGTGCTGATGCTGCCGGTGCCGGCCAGCGGCGTGGTGCGACGGGTGGAGGGCATCGGCGCGGCGCGGGCGGTGCCCGGTGTCGAGGCGGTGGAGATCGACGTTGGCGCCGGCCAGGTGCTGCGCGCCTGGCCGGAGGGCGGCAGCTACCCGGGCTTCGTGTTTGCCCGTGGTGCCGATGCCCTGGCCGCGGAACGCACGCTGCGCGAGGCGCAGCGGCACTTGCAGATCGTGGTCGCGCCGCTGCTCGGCAGCGTGACCGCCGGGACGAACCCGGAAAGCGGTCAGCGGAACTTGTAGATGCCGCCCACCGAGATCATGTTGAGGTCGTTGTCGCCGCTGGAGCCGACGAACTCCAGTTCGAGATTGAAGTTGCCGGTCTGGCCGAGCTTCAGGCCGAGGCCGGCGCCGTAGCTGAAGCTGGTGTCCTGCTCGGTTTCCGGTTCCAGGCCATCGAGGTTGGTGCGCAGGTCGGAACGTAGCACGCCGAGCTTTCCCTTGAAGTAGACGTTGCCCGGGGTGCGGTAGGTGAAGAACATCGCGATGTTCTCCGACTGCCAGTCGCCGCCGATGCCGAACAGGCTGTCGTCGGCGACATCGCCGTTGTCGAAGCTGTCGGTGTACTCGAACTCGATGCTGGAGGTGCCTTCCAGGCCGATGGGGCGGGAGAACTCGTAGCCGAAGATGATGCCGAAGTTGGCGGCATCGTCGTAGCCGCGGCGGCCGCTGCCCACCGACTCGACCTTGGCGCCCAGCAGCCAGTTGCCGTCGGCGGTTTCGCCGAACCAGGTGAACTGGTCGGCGGAGGCGGTGCTCGCGCCGACCAGCGAGCCGGCGAGAAGGACGGTGGCAAGAACGGTTTTCGGCGTTCCTTGGAAGGTCATGGACAACGTCCTCCGTTGCTGGCGCACCACGATGGTTCGCCAAGGGGTGGTCTTTTGCCGCGATAGCGTATCAGAAATCTTAGATTAATCAAGAAGGTATCCGTTCGTCGAGCGGGCGTGGAAGAGGTCCGGCGAAGCCGCTTTACATTGCAACGACGGGCGGTATCATGATCGCGGCCGCGCTGCCGCCGGCATCCGTGGCAAGCTGCGGCGACACCGGCCCGCAAGCCGCCTGCCCGTTCATGCCCCAGTTCATCGTAGCCATGTCCCGTGCCCGCCGAAGGTAGAGTCGAAAACGCCCCCCGGCGTCGTCTTCGTGGCGGGCTGTTGCTGGCCCTGCTGCTGGCGCCGTCGTTGTTGTCGGCCCGCGTCCTCAGCCTGGACGAGGCCATCGATCTGGCGCTGGAACAGAACCGCGCGCTGGTGCTGAACGCCTACGACGTGCGTTCTGCGCGCTACGGCGTGGCACGCGCGGAAACCGCCTTCGACCTGCAACTGCGCCCGGTGCTGGAGTTCGGCACGCTGGACGATCGCGACACCCTGGTGTTCGGGCTGGAGGCCACGCAACGGTTCAGCACGGGGACCGAGGTCGGTGTCGACCTGGTCAGCGAGGACTTCGATACTTCCATCGGCCGGCGCGCACGGCTGGCGGTGGAGATCAACCAGCCGTTGTTCCGTCGCTTCGGGCGGCTGGTCAACACCGAGCCGGTGGTGCTGGCCAACAGCGCGCTGCGCCGCACCCAGCGGGTGTTTCACGCCCGTCGCGCCGACCTCGTGCTGGACGTGATCCGGTCCTACGAGGACATCCAGCGACTGCAGCGACAGGTGGAAGCCGACCAGTCGTCGGTGGAGCGCGCCGGCGAGCTGCTGCGCAGCACCACCGCCAAGGAATCCCTCGGCCGCACCACGCGCATCGACGTCCTGCGGGTGGAACTGCAAGTGGGCCTGGCCGAGTCGACGCTGAACGCCGACCGCGAACGACTGGCCTCGGAACGCGAGGCCCTGGCCGAGCTGCTCGGCCTGGCGCCGGACACGACGCTGTCGCTCGCGCCCACCGCGTTGTTCGACATCGAACTGCCCCCCGCCGCCGAGGCGGTGGCGCAGGCGCTGGACAACCGCCTCGACTATGCCCAGGCCCTGGCTGACCGGGTCGATGCCGAGCGTGGCGCGCTGATCGCCGAGAACCTGCTGCTGCCCGACGTGCGCGTGACCGGCCGCTACGAACGCGCCGACGAGCCGCTCAGCTTCGGTGGCGACGACAGCCGCTGGTTCTTCGGCGTGCGTGGCGACACCGACCTGAACACCCGTGCCGCGCAGATCGACATCGACCGCGCGCAGTTGCAGTCGGCATCGGCCAGCCAGCGTATCCGGGTGGTGGAACTCGGCATTGCGCGCGAGGTGCGCCAGGACATGCTGGCCTACCGGCGGGCCCGCGCCGACCTTCGCATCCTCGATGCCAATCTCGACAATGCCTCGGCACGGCTGGACCTGGCCGAGCGGTTGTTCGAGTCCGGCCGGGTGGACAACTTTTCCGTGACCGATGCCGAGGATGCCTTTCTCGACGCGCAGAGCCGCCGACTGTCCGGGCGCACCGAGGCCTCGCTGGCGGCCTACCGGCTGCTGCACACCCTGGGCGTGCTGGTCGAGTTTCCCGAGGACCTGAAGCCGGGGGCCGTGCCACGATGATCCGATTCACGTTGCTCCTGGTTGCCCTGGTGGTCGCCGTCGCCATCGGCTGGGCATGGCGTGGGGATCCCGCCGAACCGCTGGCCGCGGATGCCGACTTCGCGGTGATTGGCCGTGGCGCCTTCGAGGTGGTCAGCGTGCATGACGGACTGGTGGAGTCGCGGCGGGTGATCTCGGTGTCGTCGCGCTTCCAGGGCGCTGCCACCCTGGTGGAACTGGTGCCGGAAGGCAGCCGGGTCGAAGCCGGGACGGTACTGGCGCGCTTCGACGCCAGCGAGGTGGAGACCCGGGTGCGCAAGCTGGAACAGGACCTGGCCATCGCCCGCACCGAGTTGCGCAGCTTCGAGCAGGCGCGTGCACCGCTGGAGGCCAAGGAACTGGAGCTGGCGCTGGCGGAGGCGGGTCGCAAGCTGGCCGCCGAGCAGCGATACCTGGACGACAGCGAGGCCCTGCTCAAGGACGCGATGGTTTCCGCGCAGGAAGTCGAGCAGCAGCGTCGCAAGGTGCGCGGGCTGGCGGCGGAGGTGGAACGGGCGCGACTGGCCTTCGAGCTGACCCGGGACTTCCTGCACCCGGCCGAGCTGGACAAGGCCACCAGCGCGGTACTGGCGGCGGAGCAGTCCCTGGCCATTGCCCGCGAGCAGGTGGCGCGCTCCACCGTGCGCGCGCCCGCCGACGGCGTGGTGGTCTACAAGCCGCTGAGCCTGGGCAACGAGTTCCGCCGTGCCCGCGTCGGCGATGCCCTCTACCCGAACCAGCCCTTCCTGGTGCTGCCGGACATGAATGACCTGGTGGTGGTGCTGGACGTGCCCGAGTCGGAGCTGCAGCACGTGCGCGAGGGCGCCGCGGCGGTGCTGCAGCCGGTGGCCTTTCCCGACCTGCAGTTGTCCGGCCGGGTGGAGCAGGTGGGGGTGGTGGCGCAGTCGGTGCCCGGGCGGGCGGAGTGGCAGAAGTACTTCCACGTGGTGGTCGGACTCGACCAGGCCGGCGACCGCGTCCGTCCCGGCATGTCGGTGATCGCCCGCATCGTCTCCTACCGGGCCGAGGACGTGCTGCAGGTGCCGCGACGGGCGGTGCACTGGCGCGACGGCGTGCCGCGGGTGCAGGTGGCGACGCAGGAGGGTACCGGCTGGCGCACGGTGACGCTGGGGCGCGCCAACCTGGCCAGCTTCGAGGTCGATGACGGCCTGGTCGCCGGCGAGCGGGTGCGGCTCGATTGAGCGAGCCGGTGCTTCGCTTCGCCGGGGTGGGCAAGACCTTCGGCACCGGCGCGGCGGCGGTGACGGTGCTCGACGGTCTCGACCTCGTGGTGACGGCCGGGGAGTTCCTCGCGGTCACCGGGCCCTCGGGTTCGGGCAAGAGCACCTTCCTGCACCTGGCGGCGCTGCTCGACCGACCCAGCCGGGGACGCCTGGACCTGCTTGGCGAATCGATGATCGATGCCGACGAGACGCGGCTGTGCCGAGCCCGCGCCGAGCAGGTCGGCATGGTGTTCCAGCGCTATGCCCTGCTCGGCCATCGCAGCGCGCTGGACAACGTGCTGTTCCGCTTCCGCTATACCCGCAGGCCGCCGCGCGCTGCCCGCGAGGAAGCGATGGCGGCGCTGGACCGGGTGGGGCTGGGCGAGGCCGCCCGGCGACCGGCGCGGCTGTTGTCCGGCGGCGAGATGCAGCGCGTGGCCATTGCCCGTGCCATCGTCGCCCGGCCGGCACTGCTGGTGGCCGATGAACCCACCGGCAACCTCGACGCCGAGGCCACCGCGGCCATCATGCGGCTGTTCTCGGACCTGCACGCCGACGGCCTGACCGTGGTGATGGTGACCCACAACCTGCAACTGCTGCGTCACGCCAGCCGTCACGTGGTGCTGCGCGGTGGTCGCATCGTCCCCGGCGAAGGGCATTGAACCTGCTGCGCACGGCGTCACGCATGGGTCACGACGTGGTCGGTGGCTTTCGCGGCCGCGCCGGACGCTACCTGCTCGCCGCCTTCGCGGTGGCGGTGGGCATCATGGCCTTCGCCCTGCTGGTGCTCATCGTCGGGGGCCTGGAAGGCCGCGTGGCGGAGATCACCCGTGGCTTCGGCGCCGACGTCGTCTCCATCGTCCGCGAGGAGCCCCTGTCCGGTCCGCGACGGGGCTTGTCGATGACCCAGGTCGATGCCATTCGTGCCGGCTACCCGGCGCTGTCGGTGGCGCCGGTGAAGCGCTACCGTGCCGCCACTGCCGGGCCTTCGGTGAGCATCGTCGCCACCGGGCCGGACTGGCTGGCGGTGCGCGGTGGTGCACTGGTCGAGGGTCGCAACCTGGACCACGCCGACCTGCGCCGCGGCGCGCGGGTGGTGGTGGCCAGTCATGCCCTGGCCGAGCAGTCCGGCTGGCGTGCCGGGCGCATCGTGCTCGTCGACGACACCCCGTTCTTCGTTGCCGGCGTGCTCGATGCCCATGCCGCGCGTCTGCCCGGCGACGAATCCGCCGGCGAGGTGCTGGGTGAACGGTTCGCGCTGATGCCGTGGACCGCGGTGTCGGCCTGGCGGGGCGAGCGTGGCGACGAGGCGGAACGGCTGTCCCAGGTGCTGGTGCGCGGCGCAGACCCGGATCGCCTGGTGGCGTCGCTGGCGACGTTGTTCGCGCAGCCGGGGCTGGACGCGGGCCGGGTGGGCTGGGTGACCGCCGAGGCGCTGGTGGCCGGCATCGAGCAGCTCAAGCGCACCCTGGTGCTTGGCGTCGGCGCGGTGGCGGCGCTGTGCCTGCTGCTCGGCGGCACCACGTTGATGAGCCTGATGGTGCTGAACGTGCGCGAGCGGCTGCCGGAGATCGGCCTGCGCCTGTCCCTGGGCGCGCGACGCTGGCAGGTGTCGACGCTGTTCGTGGTCGAGGCGTTGCTGGTCACGCTGCTGGCCGGGGTGGTCGGCACCGTGCTGGCCCATGCGCTGGCCGGGCTGGTCGGTGAACGGGCGCCGGTGCCGTTGACGCCGAACCTGGTCAGCATGCTGGCGCCCACCGTGCTGGCCATGGCGCTCGGCGCGTTGTTCTCCTGGGGGCCGGCGCGACTGGCGGCGCGGGTCACCCCGGCGGAGGCAATGCGCGCCGACTAGGCTCGGCGACTCGTTGCCGAGGCTCCTGGGCTAGAGCCTGGGCTAGAGAAAGTCGACCACGATGTCGATGTCGTTGGTGGCACTCTGGCCGTTGTCCACCAGCCCGACCTGGATGACGCCGGCGATGGCGGCGATGACCAGGCAGTTGTAGAGCACGGTGACGGTGGCCGAGTCGCCCGGCTGTACCAGCTGGCCCTGGCCGGTGGTGGAGATGCCTTCGATGGGGGTGACGGTGATGCGCGCGGCGACGTCGCCGGTGTTGGTCACGCTCAGCTCGCCGATCGTGGACGGGCAGGGGCTGACGCCGAACTCGAACTCGCTGGTGAGCACCTGGGGTTCGATGAACACGGCGACGTTGCCATCGGGTTCCGCCGGCGGCTCGTCGTCGTCGCCGCCACCACCGCCGCCACCGCCGCCGGCGAGGCCGGCGGCCAGCACCACCCCGGCGCCGATGATCAGGCCGGTGCGCGCCCCCGAGGACTTGCCCTTGGCGGCGACGATCTGGACCACGCCGTCGCGCACCGCGAAGCGCACCGGGAGCTGGTCGGTGACGAACAGCTGGTACTCGCCGTTGGGCAGGTAGACGCATTCCGTGCGCCCCTGGGCGACGGCGCTGTTGTCCTGGCCCAGCAGGCAGAAGCTGCCGTCGGGGTCGGTGCGGCCCTGGGTCTTGACGGTGCCGTCGGTGGAGACGATGTCCACGGCAACGCCGGCCAGCGGCTGCCGGTCATCGGTGAGCACGGACACCCGGTCGCCGTCGCGCTCGATCACGGCGGCCGATGCCGGGGCGGCACCGAAGGCGAGCAGCAGGGAGATGGGCAGGGCGAGTCCAGCCTGGCGGACGGTGGTCATGGGACGGTCTCCTGGTACACGGGTCGGCGTGGCCGACGGCTACGGTGTCTGGTCAATGCCCGGTCGTTGCACGCCGTGGGCGCGGCAACCGGGCCGCGTCGCGCAGTGCGCTATTGTAAGCAATCGTCATCGGCAATGCCCGTGTCGAACCACGGCCGCGTCATGGCCGGGTACCGCGGCCGGTGGTTCGGCGAGCCAGTTGTCCGGCCAGGCGCGTGGCCGCGGCCTGTTGCTCCGGCGACAGCTGCGCGGCCATGGCATCGCGGTTGGCCTGGGCCAGGCGGTTGCCCTGGTCCGCCGCCAGCATCCACCAGCCCAGCGCGCGCACCGGGTCCGCGGTCACGCCATCGCCGCTGGCATAGGCGACGCCGAGCTGGAGCTGTGCCGCCGGGTAGCCCTGCGCGGCAGCGCGCTGGTACCAGCGGGCGGCCTCGGCCGGGTCGGCCGGGGTGCCTTCGCCGCGGGCGGTGCGCAGGCCGACGATGAACTGCGCGGCGCGGTGGCCCTGCACGGCGGCGCGGCGGTACCAGGCCAGTGCCCGGTCGGGGTCGACGTCGACACCGCGACCGGTATCGTACAGGCGCGCCAGGTAGAACTGCGCGGCGGCGTCGCCGTCCTCGGCGAGGGGTGCGAAGACGGTCAGCGCGGTGGCGAAATCGCCGTTCTCGTAGGCCTGCCATCCCTGTTCCACGGTGTCGGCGAGCACCGGCGCGGCGGCCAGTGCGAGGAGCAGCGGCAGGTTCCTGGTGAATGGTGCGGGCATGGGTCGACTGGCCGGGTGGGTTGGCAGGGAGGTTGCGGACTGCCTACGGTAGCGCCGCGCCGGTCGCGGTTCAATGGCCGGGTTCGCCGGCCGGCACCAGGTGCACCGTGGCATCGCAGTCGGCCGCGTCCGTGGACAGGCAGATGCGGTCCACCAGCAGCTCCGCGGCCCCGGGTATGCGGTCGCGGTAGGTGCCGAACTTGAACTTGACCCGCCCCGGATCGTCGCCGGGATAGCCGATGAAGCC
>CAYGJZ010000082.1:15106-16990 GCA_964350265.1 uncultured Gammaproteobacteria bacterium
GGGGTCGCCTTCGGCCTTGGCGATCATGCAGCGGCAGTGGCCGTTCTGGATGGTGACATGGAAGACGCCGTTGTCCATGCGCTGGGCGAGGAAGGGGCTTTCGTCGATGCCCGCCGGCCGGGTCGCGTCATTGTACTTCCACTGCGCGTTGACCCAGCGCGAGGAACCGCATTCGGGGAAGGGCGCAATGCCATGGCCGTCGCGGTAGCGGAACACGAACTGGTAGTAGTGGGCTTCGTCGAGGTCGTGCAGGTGTCGGGGGTCGCGCAGGCGCAGCTCGTTGCGCTGTACCCGCGGCTCGCCGTCCCGGGTTTCGGGAAAGGTGCAGTGATCGCCCGCCGCGCTGGGCACCAGGCTGTCGCCGAGGTCGGCACCGATGTCGAGGTTCAGCGAGCCGATCAGCAGGGCGTGCAGCATCTTCTGGTAGCAGTTCTCGTTGTCACGCCGCGGGTCGATGCGGTTGACCAGGAAGGTGCGCGTGCCGCCTGCCGTTTCGCGCTCGAAGAAGAGCAGGCGATCGGCGTCGGCCTGGCAGGGATTCCAGGTGTCCAGGTCAAGCCCGGGCCCGTCGAATTCTTCGACCAGTGTCGCCGCGTGCACGGCGCCGACCAGGCACAGCGCGCCGAGCGCGGTCATCATGCGCGCCTTCAACCCCGTTGCCTCCTCGTGGATTCGGCGTGCATTGTAGCGAACCTTGCCGACCCGCGGCGCGGCTGGCGCGACCGGCACGGGGAAGGGGATAATGCCGTCGTTCCTGCCCGCCGGAGGCCATGCCCGATGAATCCCGTGATCACCGAAATCCGCGCGCGTGCCGTTGCCGCGCCCATCCGCCGGCCGCCGATGTCGGCCAGTGGTGCCATCGACAAGGCGGCGCTGGTGCTGATCGATCTCGATACCGATGCCGGGGTCACCGGGCATGCCTACCTGTTCGCCTTCGGCAGCGCCATGCTGCGGCCGCTGTGCGGCTGCGTGGAGGCGGCCGCCGCCGAGGCCCGTGGCCAGGCACTGGCACCGCTGGCCCTGGATGCCCGCCTGCGGCGACGCTTCACGCTGATCGATCCCAAGGGCCTGCTCGGCCTGGCCCTGGCCGGCATCGACATGGCGGCCTGGGATGCGCTGGCGCGCTGGCGGGAACTGCCACTGGTGCGGCTGCTCGGGGCCGAGCCGCGTCCGCTGCCGGCCTACAACAGCTGCGGCCTGTGGATCGGTCCGGTGGAAGCGCTGGCCGACGAGGCCGATGCCCTGTGCGACGAAGGCGGCTTCGATGCCATCAAGGTGCGCCTCGGCCGGCCCGACGGCAACGCCGATGTCGACGCCGTTCGACGTCTGCGTCGCCACCTGCCGGACTCGGTGTCGCTGATGAGCGACTTCAACCAGTCGCTGTCGCGCAACGAGGCCACGCTGCGCTGCCAGCGGCTCGACGACGAGGGCCTGTACTGGTTCGAGGAGCCCCTGCGTCACGACGACTACGAGGGCTGCGCGGAACTCGCCGGCCGGCTGCTCACGCCGCTGCAGATCGGCGAGAACCTGGCCGGTCCCAACGACCTGCAGCGGGCCATCGACGCCGGCGCCGCCCGCTACTGCATGCCCGACGTGCAGCGCATTGGCGGCGTCACCGGCTGGCTGCGTGCCGCCGCCATCGCCCATGCCCACGACATCGATCTCTCCAGCCACCTGTTCCCGGAGATCAGCGTCCACCTGCTGGCCGCCTCGCCCACGGCGCACTGGCTGGAGTACATGGACTGGGCCAACCCGGTGCTGGCCGAGCCGCTGGCGGTGGTGAACGGACAGGTCATCGCCCCGGAACGGCCGGGTACCGGGATTGCCTGGGACGAGGACGCGGTCGCCCGCTACGCGGTGTAGCGCTCTTCGCCCGGGATCGCC
>CAYGJZ010000083.1:0-11184 GCA_964350265.1 uncultured Gammaproteobacteria bacterium
CAGTTGCAGCCGGTGCTGCCGGGGTTGCTCGGCGAGGTGGCGCCGGAACGCGTGGCGGTCATCGTCGGCACCACCGCCGGCGGTATCGGCGAAGCCGAGGCCAATCGCCGTGGCGGCCATGCCTTCGGTCCGCGGTACGATTTCCGGTTCCAGCAACTCGGCGCCCTGGCCCGGTTCACCGCGGACGCCGTCGGTGCGCGGGGACTGGTCACCGGCGTTTCCACGGCCTGCACTTCGGGCGCGCGGGCCATCGGCCTGGGCATGCGCTGGCTGAATCTCGACTGGTGCGACGTGGCCGTGGTCGGCGGGGTCGATGCCCGCTGCGAGATGACCCGGCAGGGCTTCGCCGCGCTGGAAGCGGTGTCCGCATCCCGTTGCCGGCCGCTGGACGTGGATCGTGACGGCATCACCCTCGGCGAAGGCGGCGCCCTGCTGGTGCTGCGTCGTGGTGGCGAGGGGCAGGGCGACGTGCTGCTGGCCGGCTATGCCGATGCCATGGATGCCTGGCACGTGTCCGCGCCGCATCCCGAGGGTCGCGGCATTGCCCGTGCCATGGGCGAGGCCCTGCGTGGCGCCGGCCTGTCCGCGGCCAGGGTCGGCTACGTCAACCTGCACGGCACCGGCACGGTGCTGAACGATGCCATGGAGGCGACCGCCACCCGGCAGGTGCTCGGCGCACGGGTCCCGGTCAGTTCCACCAAGGCGGTCACCGGGCATACGCTGGGTGCGGCCGGGGCACTGGAGGCTGCCCTGTGCCATGCCCTGCTCAACGGTGAACTGTCCGCGCTCCCGGTGCAGCACGGCCTGCGCCGGCTGGATCCGGCGCTGTCGCCACTGCACGTGGTGACCACCACGGACGAGGTGCTGTCGACGCCGGTGGCGATGTCGAACTCCTGTGGCTTCGGTGGCCACAATGCCTCCCTTGTCCTCGCCCATCGGCACACGTACCCTGTTGCCCGGGAGGCCACGTGAAGCGGCGTTTCCCCGCGCCTTCGGCGCTGATCGACCATCGCGGCGCCATGGCCTTCATCGACGAGCTGCTCGACTGCGACGCCACCGCTGCGCGTTGTCGCGCGGTTATTCGCGCCGACAACCCGTTCCTGGTCGGTGAGCGCCTGCCGGGCTGGGTCCTGCTGGAGTACATCGCCCAGTCGGTGGCGGTGTTCGCCGGCTACCGCCGCCGCGCCGACGGCGAAGCGCACCGCCACGGCCTGTTGCTGGGCTGTCGCTCGATGCAACTGCCCGGCCCGGATCCACGGGTGAAGGACGTCGTCGATCTTCGCGTGGAGGAAGTGGTCCGGTTGGACGGCTTCGGCAATTTCCGCGGTGCTGCCACCTGCGACGGGGTGCTCCTCGCCGAGGGTGTCCTGTCGGTCCTGGAGACCGAGCAGTGGCCGGTGACCGGGGGCAAGCATGAACAGGGCAGCAATGGCTGAATCACGGAACAAGTGGGTACTGGTGACCGGCTCCGGTCGCGGCATTGGTCGCGCCATCGCCCTGCGCGCGGCGCACGATGGCTACCACGTGGTGGTGCACTGCCGCCAGTCGGTGGACGAGGCACGGCAGGTGGCCAGGGACATCGAGCAGGAGGGTCGCCAGTCGCGGGTACTGTGCTTCGACGTGCTCGATCGCGACCTGGCCCGTGACACGCTGGTCGACGACGTCGAGACCCACGGTGCCTACTACGGCGTTGTCTGCAATGCCGGCATCATTCGCGATGCCGCCTTCCCGGCCATGACCGACGAGGAATGGGACGGGGTCATCGATACCGCCGTGCAGGGCTTCTACAACGTGTTGCGACCGGTGGTGCTGCCCATGGTGCAGCGTCGTGCCCCGGGCCGCATCGTGACCATCGCCTCGGTCTCCGGGCTGGTGGGCAACCGCGGCCAGGTCAACTACAGCGCGGCCAAGGGCGCCATCATCGCCGCCAGCAAGGCGCTGGCACTGGAACTGGCCAAGCGCCGGATCACCGTGAACTGCGTGGCCCCCGGGGTGATCGATACCGCCATGGTGGAGCCGCGGGTGATGGAAGAAATCCTGCGCCTCGTGCCGCTGCGCCGTTCGGGCACCGCCGAGGAAGTGGCCGGGGCGGTGGCCTTCCTGCTGGGAGACGATGCCGCCTACATCACCCGGCAGGTCCTCTCGGTCAATGGTGGCCTGGCATGAAGCGTCGCGTGGTGGTCACCGGCATGGGCGGCGTCAGCGCGCTGGGCAACGACTGGGCGCAGGTGCGCGCGAACCTGCTAGCCGGGAACAACGGCGTGCGCTGCATGGCGGACTGGGCGGACATCTCGGGGATGAGCTGCATGCTCGGCGCACCGGTGGAGAACTTCACCTGCACCGCGTCGGCCAGCCGCAAGCACCGGCGCGGCATGGGTCGCTCCGGCGAGTTCTCGGTCACCGCCGCGGAGCTTGCCCTGGCGCGGGCCGGCCTGGTCGGCGACGACGTGCTCACCGACGGTCGTACCGGGGTTGCCTTCGGTTCTTCGGCGGGCAGCGTGGAGGCGGTGATGGAGTTCGGCGGCGTGCTGCTCAACCGCAATCTCGATACCCTCAACGCCACCAGCTACATCCGCATGATGCCGCACACGCTGGCGGCCAACGTCGGCCTGTTCTTCGGTTTGAAGGGGCGACTGATCCCCACCAGCAGCGCCTGTACCTCGAGCAGCCAGGCCATCGTGTTTGCCGTCGAGGCCATTCGCCACGGCTACCAGGAAGTGATGATCGCCGGCGGCGCCGACGAGCTGAACGCCACCCACAACGCCGTCTTCGACCTGCTCTACGCCACCTCCACCCGCAACGATGCGCCGGAGACCACGCCGTGTCCCTTCGACGCCGATCGCGACGGCCTGGTGATCGGGGAAGGGGGCGCCGCGCTGGTGCTCGAATCCCTGGACCATGCCCTCGCCCGCGGCGCGAAGATCCTCGCCGAGGTGACCGGTGTCGCGACCAACAGTGACGGGCGCCACGTGACCCAGCCCGATGCGCAGACCATGGAGCAGGTGATGCGCATGGCCATGGCCGACGCGGCCTGCGACGCCGACGGCATCGACTACGTCTGCGCCCATGCCACCGCCACCCTGGCCGGGGACATCGCCGAATCCCGGGCCACGGCCCGCGCCGTCGGCGATGCGGTCCCGGTCAGTTCGCTGAAGGGTTACTTCGGTCATACCCTCGGCGCCTGCGGCGCGCTGGAGGCCTGGCTGGGCATCGAGATGCTGCACGAGGGCTGGTTCGCCGGCAACCGTCGGCTGCAGCGGGTGGACCCTCACTGCGCGGACTTGAACTACATCACCGATCCGGCGGGCCTGTCGATCCCGGCGCGCTGCTTCATGACCAACAACTTCGCCTTCGGTGGCGTCAATACCTCGATCATTCTCGCCCGGTACGACGATGACGGCGGCCGCTGAGTGGATCCCGGCGCCGCGCCGTGGCTACCCGGTGCACCTGGTGGCTGCCTGTCCCCTGTCGCGGCCACCGGCGGTGCTGTCCGCCGTTTCCCTGACCGCGTCCGAGGGCCGGCGGGTGGAGGCCGCGGGCAGTGAGCGACGGCGCCGGGAGCTGGTGATCGGCCGGCGCTGGCTGCGCCACGTCGCCGGTCTCGCCAGCGGGCAGCCGGCCGGGGCCGTTTCCGTGGCCTGGCCGGACGGGCCGCGCCTGTCCGGGACGCTGTCCGGCTACGGCGCCAGCCTGGCGCACAGCCGCGGCTACGTGCTGGCGGCACTGAGCAGCGGCGGCGCGGTGGGTGTCGACGTCGAGGACCGCGTGCCGCGACCGCGTTGGCGACACCTGGCCGAGGCCTTCCTGTGCCGTTCCGACCACGAGTTCATCGACGCGGCAGGCACCGCGCCGACTGCCGAGACACCGGCCTTCACCCGTTTCCTGGCGGTGTGGACGGCGCGCGAGGCCTTCGCCAAGTCGATGCGCGGCTCGGTGCTCGACGACCTGTCGCGGCCCCTGCTGGAGCCGGTGGATGCGGGTGCGATCCTGCAGGACGGGGTGCGCATCGATGTCTACGTCGATCCGCGCAAGGTGGTGGCGGTGTGCAGCACCGGTGGCGGCGCCGTGTTCGGGCTGGCCGCCGACGGCCGCCGGATCGTGATACGCCCGCGCCACGTGTTCCTCGTTCGTGACCATGCGACTGCTGCTGCCGGTTGAACGCGTCGCGGTGCGCGTCGGCGACCTGCGGCGTGTCGACGACGTGCTGTGCGTGCTCGACGGCGATGCGCCGTTGCCCCCGGAGCTTGCCCCCGAGGCGGTGCCGGGCGTCAGCGCCATGGCACTGCGTCGTGCCACCCGCCTGGGCAACGCGGCGGTGGCCATTGCCCACGAGCTGCTGGCGCCGTGCGAGGAGCGGTCGTCGGTATCGGTCATCACCACCAGTGCGCTCGGCGAACTGCAGACCAACGACGCCCTGATCGAGGGCGTGGTCGGCGGTGGCGGCGTGTCGCCGCAGAAGTTCTCCGCCTCGGTGCACAACCACGTGCTCGGCCAGGTCTGCATCCACCTGGGTCTCGCCTGTCCCGGGGGCGCCAGCACCGGCGGCCACGGCGCGCTGGAAGTGGGCATGGTGGAGGCCATGGGCGAACTGGCCGCGGGCGGCCGGGTCCTGCTGCTGGCCTTCGAGCCCCGGGTCGAGGCGCACTACGCGCCGTGGTGGGGTGGCACCGCCCCGGAACACGTGGTCGGCATCCTGCTCGACGCCGATGCCACCCCGGGCCTGGCCCTGCTGCGCGAAGCGCACCTGCCACGGGATGAGCACGCCGGGGCCAGCCTGGATCCTTCCCGGCCCCATGCCCTGCGCTGGTTGTCCCTGGTGGCCGGCCGTGTCGACCGCTTCGACGGCGTCGATGGCTGGTGCTGGCACCGTGTGGCGCGCTGAACGCTGCTGGCGCCTGCTGGCCACCGCGCTGCTCTACGCGGTGTTCGGCATGGGCAGCGTGGTGGTGGCGGTGTTCGTGGTGCTGCCGCTGTGGATCGGTGTGCATCCCCGCGAGCGTCGCGCGCGGCTGTGGCGGGGCGTCGTGCAACGACTGTTTGCCGGCTTCGTTCGCCTGGCGGGGATGCTTGGGGTCTTCCATGTCCGGGTACACGATGCCGAGGCCTTGCGTGAACCCGGCCAGTTGATCATTGCCAATCACCCGTCGCTGCTCGACGTGGTGATCCTGATCTCCCTCGCCGGCGATGTCGACTGCGTGATCAAGGGCCAGTTGTCGCGCAATCCCTTCGTCGCCATGCAGGTGGCGCTGGCGGACTACATTCGCAACGACTCGCCGAGCGCGCTGGTGGACGAATGCGCCCGCCGCCTGGACGCCGGACGTTCGCTGATCATCTTTCCCGAGGGCACCCGCACCCGCCGTGGCCAGCCGCTGCGCTTTCGCCGTGGCACCGCGCGCACCGTGCTCGCCTCGCAGGCGCCGCTGCGACCGGTATTGATCCACTGCGTGCCCCATGCCCTGGCCAAGGGCGACGCCTGGTTCCGTATTCCCGAGCACGCCATCCGCTATACCTTCCGTGTCTGCCCATGCCTGGACGTGCAGGGATTCCGCGACGATCCGGCCGCGGAGTCCCTGCGCGCCCGGCGCCTGACCCGCTACCTGGAGGACTGGTTCACCCGGCGCCTTGACGTTGCCGACGGCGACGGCGCAAGATCGAAAGGATTCCATGCGCGGACGGGCCACGAAACCGGCGGCGAAACGCGGTAAAATCGCCCCTTTGCCCCGCCGGGGCATGGAGCCAGGCAGGGATGCAAGCGCACCGGTGCGCGGACGGCGGCTTCCCGTGCCGTCCGGGACTGCCCGGCATTGTCCCGGGGCAGCGGGCCGCGAAACATGTCCACGGCATGCCAGTCGCGACCTGTATCCGGAGCAAACCGATTCAAAAGGAAGACCACATGTTGCGAGATATCCAGGAACTCATCATCGAAAGCCTCAACCTGCCGGACATGACCGCGGACGATCTGGATCCGGACCAGCCCCTGTTCGGTGGCGATGGCCTGGGCCTGGATTCCATCGATGCGCTGGAATTGGGCGTGGCCCTGCAGGAGAAATACGCGTTGTCGCTGAAAGGGCGTACCGAGGAAGTTCGCGAGCACTTCGCCACCGCGCGTTCGCTGGCGAGCTTCGTCGAGCAGGAACTGGCGGCGCGGTGACGGCGAAGCGATGATGAGCAAAGACGAACTGTTCGAGGAACTGCGGCGGCTGCTGGTCGAGCTGTTCGATGTTTCCTTCGACGATGTGCGACCGGAAACCGACCTGTATCGGGACCTGGATATCGACAGCATCGACGCGGTGGACCTGCTGGCCAGCCTGCGCGAGAAAACCGGACGCCGCATTTCCCCGGAGAAATTCCGCGAGGTGCGCACGGTGTCCGACGTCGTCGACACGGTCTACGAGCAGTTGTCGGCCTGACGCCGCGCGGCAGCGAGGTGCGCAGGGCTGGCAAGGCGGTGGCGCTGGTATGCATGGCGCTGGTGCCCCCCGCGGTCTGGTTCGCCGGGCTGGCGTCGCCGCTGGTGGCCGCGCTGATCGGGCTGGCCGGCCTGTGCCACCTGCTCGTCGGCGGCCGCTTCGCCCGCCTGCAGGGGCTGGTCGCGCTGGCGGTTGCCGCGGTCATCCTGCTCGGCTCCCACCGACTGGCACTGTACTACCCGGTGCTGGTGAACTTCCTGCTGCTGATCCTGTGGGGCTACAGCCGGGTGTACCCGCCCACCATCATCGAACGCCTGGCCCGGGCCGGGCCGCAGACGCCGCCACGGGAGCGTCGCTACATGCAGCGCCTGACGCTGGCCTGGTGCGGCATCTTCGCCTTCAACGGCAGCGTCGCGCTGGTCACCACCCGCCTGCCCGATCTCACCGCCTGGGTGCTGTGGAACGGTGTCGGCGCCTACCTGCTGGTGGGCGGCTTCGCCCTTGCCGAGCTGTTGGTTCGGCGACGGCTCCGGCGCATGGCCGGTGACGGGGTGACCACGTGAGCGCCGAGTGGCTCGATCAACTCGTTGCCGCCCACGGGCCGAGCCTGCCCGGTGCCATCGACCGCGTCGCCCTGCGCGCGTCCATCCGCCGCATCGCCCAGGTCGTGCATGCCCGCGGCGGCGGCGCCTGGCTGCTGCACGAAACCGATCCGTTCCGTTTCGCCGCGGCACTGTACGGCGTGGTGCTCGGCGGTGGCGAGGTGACCCTGCTGCCGGACCGCCAGCCGGCCACCGTGGCGTCGTTGCGAAACGGTGTGCTGGGGGCGATCGGGGTCGACCAGGACTTCGCCGTGGAATCGATGAGCGCAGGCGGCAACGATTGCCTGCCGTCGGTGCCGCCCGGAAACGTGGTGGTGCTGACCTCGGGCAGTTCGGGGGCACGCAAGCCGCTGCGACGCGGCCTTGCACCGTTGCTGGCCGAGGCCGATGCCATGCAGGCCTGCTGGCCGGGCGGCGAGCACCGCCTGTTCGGCTCGATGGTGTCGTCGCACCACATGTACGGCTTGATGTTCGCGGTGGTCTGGCCGCTGCGCTGCGGTGCGGCGCTGTGCGATCGCGGGCTGTTGCCGGCACTGGACTTCTCCTTCCTCGACAATGCGCGGGCGCTGCCGGTGCGGCTGGTCACCAGCCCGTCGTGGCTGAACCGCCTGCCGCAGGCACTGGCCCTGTCCCACCTGGCGGATGGCCACGGGCGGACGATGCAACTCGAACGTCTGTTCAGCGCCGGCGCACCGCTGGCCAACGTGACTGCCGACAGCGCGGCCAAGGCGCTTGGCACGGTGGTCAACGAGATCTACGGCAGCTCGGAAACCGGTGCGGTGGCCACCCGCCGGGCGGATCTCGGCGAGGCCTGGCAGGCCCTGCCCGGGGTCGTGCTGGCGGTGGAGCAGGGCCTGTTGACCATCGACTCCCCGTTTCGTGCCGAGGGCATACCGTCACGCTTTGCCAGTGCCGATGCCGCCGAGCACGGCGACGACGGCGTGCGCCTGCTCGGGCGACGCGATCGCATCGTCAAGGTCGAGGGCAAGCGGGTTTCCCTGCAGCAGATCGAGGACCTGGCGGCGACGCACGACTTCGTCGACGACTGTGCGGCGACGCTGGATGCCAGCGGACGGATCGCGCTGGCGGTGGCCTTGTCGGTGGCCGGTGCGCGGTCGCTGGCGGAGCAGGGCAAGGCGACCCTGGATGGCCTGCTGCGCACCGCCCTGCGTGCCGCCGTCGAACCTGTTGCGGTGCCGCGCCGGATCCGCTACCTCGTCGAGGTGCCGCGCGACGCCCAGGGCAAGGCGCAGGCCGCGCGGCTGGCGCCGGTGTTCGAAGACGGTGCGCGTGTTCGCCCGTCGCTGGCCGGCGAGGAGCTGGTGGACGGCTGGCTGCAACTGCAACTGCGCCTGGACCACGACCTGGTTCCCTTCCAGGGACACTTCGACGACTTCCCGGTGCTGCCGGGCATCGCGCTGGTGCACTGGGCCATGACGTTCGCCACCGAGCGCCTCGGCGTGCGCGCCCGTGTCGAGGCGTTGAGCGACGTCAAGTTCACCAACGTGCTGCGTCCCGGTGACGCGCTGGTACTGGCCCTGCGGGTGGACGACGGGCGCGTGGAGTACCGCTACAGCCGCCATGGCGAACCCTGCGCCAAGGGCCGGCTGCGGGTGGATGCCGATGCCTGCTGAGTTCCGGCCCTGTGCGTTGGTGCCGTGCTTCGACCATGCCGACACCATCGGTGCGGTGGTCGATGCCCTGCGTGCCGAGCTGCCGGTGATCGTGGTCGACGACGGCAGCGGCGCGGCATGCGCCCGTGCCATCGACCAGGCGGTGGCCCAGGCGAGCGGCCAGGGTCACCCGGTGCACTGCGTGCGCCTTGAGGAGAACCGCGGCAAGGGCATGGCAGTCATCGCCGGCCTGCGCGCGGCCGCGGAGCAGGGTTTCAGCCATGCCCTGCAGGTGGATGCCGACGCCCAGCACGACCTCGGCGCGGTGCCACGCTTCGTCAAACTCGCCCGCAACCGGCCGGGGGCGCTGGTGCTCGGCGTGCCCGAGTACGACGACAACGCGCCGCGCAGCCGTGTCTATGGCCGCTATCTCACCCATGTCTGGGTGTGGATCAACACGCCGGGCTTCGCCATCGGCGATTCCATGTGCGGCTTCCGCGTCTACCCGGTGCAACCCGTGCTGCACGTGCTTGACCAGGCCCGGCATGCCATCGCGCCGCGCATGGGCTTCGACATCGAGATCTGCCTGTGGTGCGCCTGGGCCGGCATGGGCGTCGTCAACGCACCGGTGGCGGTGCACTACCCGGTGGATGGTCGTTCGCACTTCCGGCTCTGGCACGACAACCTGGAGATCACCCGCATGCACGCACGCTGCTTCTTCGGCATGCTGGCGCGCCTGCCCGGGCGCGTGCTGCGGCGAGCCGGGCGCGGGGCAGGGGGATGAGCCGGCCACGCTGGCAGGAACTGCCCGAGCGCGGCTCGGCCAGCGGCATCGCCTTGTTGACCATGCTGTTCCGCTTCGGCGGCCTGCCGCTGATGCGCCTGGTCCTGCTGCCGGTGGCTGGATACTACCTGCTGACCCATGCCGTCGCCCGCCGGGCATCGCTTGCCTACCTTGCCCGCCAGCGTCGTCATCGTGCCCGGCTGGGCCAGCGGATGGTGCGCGGCGGCTGGATCGGCGCCTTTCGCCACATCTATTCCTTTGCCGTGTCCCTGGCCGAGAAGTATGCTGCCTGGCATACGCCGAGCGGTCGCTTCCGGCTCGAGTTCGAGGATGACACGGTGGCCAGGGCGTTGCTGGACGGTCCCGGCGGAGCGTTGCTGCTGGTCTCGCACCTGGGCAACTTCGATGTCGCCATTGCCCACGGCGCGCTGGAAACCGCCCGTCACTACCATATCCTGATGGACCAGCAGGGCACCGGACGCTTCAATCGCCAGCGACTGCGTTCCCTGCCCAGCGGCGGCCTGACCTTTCACGACGTCGACGAGATCGGGCCGGACCTCGCCATCACCCTGCGCGAGGCGGTGCGCGGCGGCGCCATCGTGGTGATCGCCGCCGATCGCCTCGGCGACAACCCGACCGCCTCGGTGCCCGTGCGCCTGCTCGGCGAAACCGCCAGGTTGCCGACCGGTCCGTGGGTCGTGGCCCACCTGCTGCGCTGCCCGGTGTTCGCATTGTTCACCTGCCGCGAGCGCGACCACCACCGGATGCTGCCGCACTTCGTCACCCGCCAGGTGCAGCTCGGAGACCGCAACGCGCGTGATGCGCAGATCGCCCGCCACGCCCAGTGCTATGCCGGGCTGCTGGAGTCGGTGATGCTGCGCTTCCCCCTGCAGTGGTACAACTTCTACCCCTACTGGGACGAGGACCGATGACCCAGAACCTGCCCAGCGCCACCGCCACGGTGACCGTGCCGTTCTACGATGTCGACAGCATGCAGGTGGTCTGGCATGGCCACTACGTCAAGTACCTGGACCATGCACGCAGCGCGTTGCTGGACAGCTTCGGCTATGGCTATGCGAAGATGCGCGACTCTGGCTACGCCTGGCCGGTGATCCGCCTGTCGTTGCGCTATGCGCGTCCGGCGCAGCTCGGCCAGGTGCTGCGGGTCGAGGCACGCATGACCGAGTGGGAGTACCGGCTGGTGATCGACTACGAGATCACCGACGAGTCCGGCGAGGTGTCGCTGTGCCGGGGCAGCACCACGCAGATCGCGGTGACCATGCCCGCCGGCGAGACCTGCCTCGGTTCACCGCCGGTGCTGGAACAGCGCCTGCGCGAGGCGGGCTACCTCCCGTGAAGCGGTGCCGCGCGGGACGTGCGTGGCTGGTCGCCGGGCTGGTGTACAGCCTGGCGGCCGGTGCCGACCTGCTCGACGAGCTGGCCGCGCGGGTGGACGACGGCATCCGTGGGCGGTTCCAGCAGTCGCTCACGGCACCCGGCGTCGAGCAGCCCTGGGTGGCCAGTGGACGCTTCGACTACCGACCCGGCGAGGGCCTGACCTGGAGCCTGCAGCAACCCGCCACCGCCCGCCTGCGCATCGACGCCCGTGGCCAGGTCGAGGTGGAGGGTGAACTGGCCGGGCTCGACATCATGCGACGGCGTACCGTGGCACGCCTGGTGGTGGCCATGGTGACCCTGGATCGCGCGGTGCTGGAACGCTACTACACGCTTTCCTGGCAGCGGCACGACGACGGCTTCGTGGTCGAGCTGACCGC
>CAYGJZ010000083.1:11284-16589 GCA_964350265.1 uncultured Gammaproteobacteria bacterium
GTCGCCGCTGCTGCGCGCGCTGCTGGTGGTGGCCATTGCCCTGGGCTGCGGTCTTGCCGCGGCCACCGCGGTGTTCGCGGAACTGCACGTGCTGGCGCTGGTGATGGCGGTGCCGGTGATCGGCGTGGCGGTGGACTACCTGGTGCATGCCGAGGTGCACCGCCGAGCCGCCGTCGACGACCAGCCGGCATTGCCTGCCAGCCTGCTGCGCGCCCTGGCCTGGGGCTGCGTCACCAGCGCGCTGGGCTATGCCGCCATCGGCACGGTGGAGATCACCGTGCTGCGACAGGTGGCGGTGGTGCTGGTGGTCGGACTGGCCAGCGCGCTGCTGGCGGTGGTGGTGCTTGCCGGGCAGCGGCCGGTGGCGGCTGGCGGCGCGGTCAAGGCCTGGCTGGATGGCAGGCTCGTGACCCGGCTGGCCGGGCGCGATGCCGGCGAGCCTGGCCTGGCTGGCCAGCGTCGAGCCTGGATGACCACCGTGGTGGCACTGGCCGTGGTGGTGGGGCTGGGCATCGCCAGTGGGCACCGCACCGACAACGCCCCGGCCGCCCTGCACCGGGTGGATGCCGCGGTGGCGGCCGACGAACAACGCATCGCCGATCGCCTGGGGATGCCGTCCACGCGCAGCGCCCTGCGGGTGGAGGGAACGGATGGCTCCTCGCTGCAGGCGGCGGTGGAGCACCTGGTCGACGACTGGCGCGCGGACAGCGGACAGGCGGCGCGCGGTCTCGCCACGCTGGCACCCTCGCCGAGTCGCCAGCAGGACAACCAGCGCCTGCTGGCGGCGGCTGCCACCGGTCTCGACGACGGACAGCGCCGTCGACTGGCCATGCTGGAGGCGGCGGCACCACCGCCGGCGGAAGACGACCTTGCCGTGGACGCATTGCCCGCGCCGCTGCATCGCGCCATGCAGAACACCCTGCCGCCCTACCAGCTGTCGACCGGCACGGCCTGGGCACTGGTCACCACCGATGGTGATCCGGCCGCGGCGGCCGCCTGGTGCATGACCCGCGACGACTGCCGTCCGGTGGACGCGCTGGATGCCCTGGCCACCGCGCTGGCGGATACCCACCTGGCCCTGGCCAGCGGCCTGGCGGCCGCCCTGGCGGCATTGCTGGTGGTCCTCGCCCTGCGCTACCGCCGGCGAGGAATGCTGGCCTGGCTGGCCCTCGCCACGGCCGTCGGCCTGGCCTGGACCCTGCCGGCGCTGCTCGGCCTGCCGCGCACGCTGCTGTCCACCGCCGGGGTGTTCGTGCTGCTGGGACTGGCGGTGGACTACGTGGTCTTCCTGCTCGAGGGACCCCCGGCGCCACGCCGTACCTGGCTGGCCATCGTTGTGTCCGCGGCCACCACCGTATTCACCTTCGGCGTGCTGATGGCCAGCACCACGCCGGCCGTTCGCATGCTGGCGGCACCCGTGCTGTGCGGCCTGCCGGCCATGCTGCTGTTGGCCCATGCCTGCCAGCGGAGCTGGTGGCGGAGACCACAACCTAACTCGAGGACAGAACCATGAGAAGGGAAACCCAGGTCGCGGTGATCGGCGCCGGCCCGGCCGGCGCGGTCTGCGCCGCCATGCTCGCCGAGCGCGGTGTCGACGTGCTGGTGATCGAGTCCACCCGCTTCCCGCGCTTTTCCATCGGCGAGAGCCTGCTGCCCCAGGTCACCGAGTGCCTGCAGGCGGCCGGCCTGCTCGACGCGGTAGCCGATGCCGGCTTCCAGTACAAGGACGGCGCCTTGTTCACCTGCGGCACGCAGTGCGAGGTGTTCCGGTTCGCCGACAAGACGGCGCCGGGGCCGCATCATGCCTGGGAGGTCAAGCGGGCCGAGTTCGACCACCTGCTGGCGCGCCAGGCCGAGGCGAAGGGCGTGGAGATCGCCTGGGAAACCCGGGTGCTCGACTGTCGCGAATCGGATCGCGGCCTGCTGCTGGATATCGAGGATGCCGATGGCCCGGGCACGGTGCACTGCCGCTTCGTGGTGGATGCCAGCGGCTTCGGACGGGTCATGGCGCGGTTGGCGAAGCTGGAAAGCCCGAGCGAGCTGGCGCCGCGTCGGGCCATCTTCCACCACGTCCGGCCACGGGACCTTGCCCACGGCGTGGACGGCTTCGATCGCAACAAGATCACCATTGCCCAGGCATCCCTCGATGCGCCCTACTGGTGCTGGCTGATTCCCTTCGCCGACGGCAGCGCCTCGCTGGGCGTGGTCGGCGACATCGGCATCGGTGGATCCGATGCCATCGACACCGTGCTCGACGCCCATGTTGGCGGGGTCGCCGCGTTGCGACGCTGGCTGGACGGCGCCGAGGTGGTGTCCGAGACCCGCAGCCTGGCCGGCTATTCGTGCAACGTGCGGCAGTTGTTCGGAAAGGGCTACGTGCTGCTCGGCAATGCCGGCGAGTTCGTCGACCCGATCTTCTCGTCCGGGGTCTCCATTGCGTGCCGCTCGGCGGTGATGGCGGCACCGCTGGTGCTGCGCGAACTGCGCGGCGAGGCGGTGGACTGGCACGGCGAGTTCGAGCAACCGCTGCGCCGTGGCGTGAACGTGTTCCGGGTTTTCGTCGAGGCCTGGTACGAGGGTTCCTTCCCGCGCCTGATCTACGCCGTCGACAAGGACGAACGCTACCGCCGCTACATCAGCTCGGTGCTGGCCGGATACACCTGGGACGAGGAAAACCCCTTTACCCGCATCTCGCTGAAGGGACTGCGCGAACTGTCACGGATGGCCGCCGGCCATCCGTGACGGCGTTGATCGCCCTCGGCTACTCCAGCACCACCACGGTACCTTCCAGGTACACCTTGGCGACCACGTTGCCGGCGCGGCAGACGTAGTCGGTCGCGCTGGACACCGTCTCCCCGGTGGTCACGCTCTTGATGTTGATCACCGCGTTGCCACCCTCGGCCTGGGCGCGCTCGAACAGGGTCTTGACCGCCGACAGGAAGCCCCAGTCGCAGGCCTCCTGGTCGGACTTGCCGAAGGCATTGGTGGTGCGGCGGGTGGTATAGGTGCCGATGGTGCGGGACACCGCGGGATGCGGCTGGTCGCCGAAGAAAAAGCGCACCGCCGAAAGGTCCTGCGCCGTGTCGGTGGCCATCGGCTGGGCGATGGGCAGGCGGCTGGAGTCGTCGCGGGCCTGGGCCTCGCCGACGGCGATAAGGGCAACCAGGGCAATGGAGGCTGTGAGCGATTTCATGGGAATGTTTCCAGTGGTCTTGTCATGGATGGTCGCGGCAGGAAGACTGGCCGCGATGCGCAGCCGCCACCGTCCGCCGGTCATCCCGACAACCCGTTCGGTGGCGTGCATGGACGGCGCGACACGCGTGCGGCGCGCCGCCAACGGCCGCATTGTACAATGACCCGCGGGAACGACAAGGTGGCGAGACAGTGAGCAACCCGGTGGAAGACGCAATCGTGCGGCCGACGTTGAACGGCATCGTGCTGTCGCCGTGGTCGGCGGTCTACGTGCCGATACCGAAGGTCGCCTGCACCTCGCTGCTCGATGTCGCCCGTCGCTGGCTGGGGCTCGATGGCGAGGTGCATGCCAGCACCGCGTTCACCCGGGTGCCGCTGTACGATCTCGGCCAGCTATGCCCGCCGAACCGGGTCTACGCCTTCGTGCGCAACCCCTGGGATCGGCTGCTGAGCTGCTACCTGGACAAGCTCGACCCGGACCAGGCGGACAACCGCTACTGGCGCAACGGCGTGGAGATCAACTTCTGGCCCTACGGCGGGCGTTTCCATGCCGGCATGTCCTTCGCCGAGTTCGTGCGCGCGGTGACCGAACTGCCCGAGTCGCAGGCCAACGTCCACTTCGCGCCGCAGAGCTGGTGGCTGGATGTGCCCGTGGACTTCCTCGGCCGTTTCGAACGGCTCGACGGCGACTACCAGCGGCTGCGTGCATGGCTGGGCCTGCCCGACGAGTCGTTGCCGCGACATCGTGCCACCAACCATGGCCATTACAGCCGCTACTACGATGCCGACAGCCGCGAGCGGGCAGGGCGGTACTACGCGGCGGATATCGAGCGGCTCGGCTATGCCTTCGCGACCGCAGGCGCGGAGGTCCAGGCCGCGCAGCCCCGACGATGAGCAAGACGGCTTTCCGGCCGACGGCATGCGCCGAGCCGCCTTGTCCTGTCCGATCACCCGCCAAGGAGACCTGCTGATGCGCGCCACCCTGCTCAAGTTCATCGACCGGATTCGCGGCAGCTTCTGGTTCGTGCCCACCTGGATGGTGCTGGCCGCGGTGGCCCTGGCCGGCCTCGCCGTCTACGCCGACCAGCGGGTGGCCGACGGGCACTGGCAGCTTCCGGCCTTCGCCTTCGCCGGCAGTCCGGACGGTGCCACCGCCGTGCTCAGCACCATCGCCGGATCCATGATCACCATTGCCGGCGTGGTGTTCTCGCTCACGCTGGTGGCCCTGTCGCTGGCCTCGTCCCAGTTCGGTCCGCGCCTGCTGCGCAACTTCATGCGCGATCGCAGCAACCAGGTGGTGCTGGGTACCTTCGTCGCCACGTTCCTCTACTGCCTGCTGGTGCTGCGCGCGGTACAGCACGTGGATGGCGAAACCTTCGTGCCGCACCTGTCCGTCAACCTGGCCGTGGCGCTGGCCCTGGTCAGCATCGGCGTGCTGATCTACTTCATTCATCACATCTCGCTGTCCATCCAGGCCGACGAGATCATTGCCCGCGTGGTGGTGGAACTCGACCAGGGCATTCCGCGCCTGTTCCCGGAGCAGATCGGCGAGGATGATCCTGGCACGGCGGATGACCGGCCGCCGCCAGCGGAGCCCGACGCAGCACAGGTCGACGCCCCCTGCGACGGCTACCTGCAGATCGTCGATGCCGAGGCACTGGTCGAGGCCGCCCGCGACGCCGGGGTGGTGCTTCACCTGGCGGGTCGCCCGGGCGACTTCCTGGCCAGGGGCAGTGCGCTGGCCAGGGTGGTCCCGGCCGGGCGGCTGGACGAAGACCTGGCCGCCTGCGTTCGCGCCGCCTTCGTCCTCGGCGACCAGCGTACCGCTGCCCAGGACGTGTCGTTCTCGTTACAGCAACTGGCCGAGATCGCGGTGCGTGCGCTGTCCCCCGGGATCAACGACCCCTACACCGCCATGACCTGCATCGATCGCCTCGGCGCCGCTTTCTGCCAACTCGCCGCGCGCCGCTTCCCGTCCGCGCGGCGGGTGGACGACGACGGCGAACTTCGCGTGGTCGCCCCCGGACACACCTTCCGCTCCCTGCTGGAGCCCGTGTTCGACGCCATTCGCCGGCATGCCCGCGGCGACATCGCCGTCAGCGAGCGCATGCTC
>CAYGJZ010000084.1:0-16171 GCA_964350265.1 uncultured Gammaproteobacteria bacterium
CCGAGGGGCGCGGTGGAGTTGCGCACCACCAGCTTGGTGGGCAGTTCCTGGGTGGCTACCTCGCGTTTCTCGCGGATGGCGGCGATCAGTTCCCGCGCGGCGCGCGTGCCCATGTCGTAGGCCGGCACGCGCACGGTGGTCAGGGTGGGCACGGTGCACTGGGCAATGGGCAGGTCGTCGAAGCCCATGATGGAAACGTCCTCGGGCACGCGCAGCTTGCGGTCGTTGCAGGCGGCGATGGCGCCTACCGCCTGCACGTCGTTGGCGCAGAACACCGCGGTGGGCGGTTGGTCGCTGGCCAGCATGCGGGACATGGCGTCGCGGCCTTCGGACATCTCGAATTCGCGCTCGTGGATCAAGTCGTCGCGCACCGCCATGCCGTGCTTGCGCATGGTGTCCTCGAAGGCGCGTCGCCGCTCGTAGGCGCGGTCATTCCGCGCCGTGTTGCCGCAGATCAGGCCAATGCGCCGGTGTTGCAGGGCGAGCAGGTGGGTGGTGGCGGTACAGGCGGCGCGGTAGTTGTCGAAGGACACCGACGGCAGCGCGGCGCTGCGCGTCAGTTGCCAGGTCACCACGAAGGGAATGCGGTTGTGCAGGATCTTGTTGTAGACCGGCTGCCCACGGTCGGCCCCGGTGAGGATCAGGCCGTCGATGCGGTGCTCGATCAGGCGGTGGATCAACGCCGCCTCGCCCTCGGCGGAGAACTCCGACACGCCGACGAACACGGTGTAGCCCTCGGCCTGGGCGAGACGCTGCACCGCCTGGGTGGAGGAGGAGTAGATGGAGTTGGCGATGGTGGGGATGATCAGGCCGATGGTGCGGGTGCGCTGAGACTTCAATCCGCCGGCCACGCGATCGGCGACGAAGTGCATCTGGTCCATCACCGCCATGACCCGGTTGCGGGTATCTTCTCGAACCCGTTCGGGTTCGTTGATCACTCGCGAAACGGTGGCCGTGGACACGTTCGCGGCCACCGCGATTTCGCGAATGGTCAGTGCGCGACGACGCTCCGTGGACGGTCTGCGGGTGGTGGGCTTTGTGGTTCTGGCCATGTTGTCCCTGTGCCGGGAAAGGGTGGGGCGGTGGTGCCGGCGTGTCGATGGTGTCCGATCCCGGCAATTCATCGCAAGTCGTCGGCGGGGAAACGGGATGGAAAAATTTCGTTGACAGCGTCGGTTCGGTTGCCTAGACTGAAATGTAAGGAGTTTCAGGGCCGCGAGGCCCACTCTTTTTTTCCGCGCGATGTAAACGTTTACATTTTCAGGCGCGGGAATGTACAGAACAAGATGTAAACGTTTACATCAAGAAGTGGCAGCCAGGACGACGATCGACCCGGTCACCGCCAGATCACATGGGAGAGCGCGATGCGCACATACATCAAGAAGGCGAAGCCGACCGCGCCCGCCGAAACCGACGAACTGCAACAACGCGTCCGCGACATGCTCGCGAGGATTCGCCGCGAGGGGGACGAGGCGGTGGCCGCCTTCGCCCGCGACCTCGACGGCTGGAAATCCGAGTGCCGCGTGTCCATGGACAAGATCCGCGCGGTGGAGTCCCGCCTGCCGGAAACCTTCAAGGACGATTTCGCCGTGTGCAAGCGGCAGGTGCAGGCCTTTGCCCGCCGCCAGCTCGAGTCCATGGCGGAGATCGAGGCCGAGGTGTCCCCGGGCGTGACCCTGGGCCACAAGCACATCCCCTTGAACCGGGTGGGTTGCTACATCCCCGGCGGCAAGTACCCGCTGATATCCGCCACCATCATGTCCGTCGGTACGGCCCGGGTGGCCGGCGTAGGCCACGTGGTCGGCTGTGCGCCGCCGCGGGACGAGGATGGCATCTACGCGCCGACCCTGTACGGCCTGCATGCCTCCGGCGCCGACGAGATCTACTGTCTCGGCGGTGTCCAGGCGATGGCCTCGATGGCCTATGGCTGCCTGGGCATGCAGCCGGTGGACATGGTGACCGGTCCCGGCAATGCCTACGTGGCCGAGGCCAAGCGACAACTGTTTGGTCCCATCGGCATCGACCTGATGGCCGGACCCACGGAGATCTGCATCATTGCCGACGACACCGCCGACCCCGCCCTCGTCGCCACCGACCTGCTCGGCCAGGCCGAGCACGGCCCGGACAGCCCGGCATGGCTGGTGACCACGTCGTCGAAACTCGGCGAGGCGGTATTGAAGGAGGTCGAAGAACAGCTGAAGACGCTGCCCACCCGCGAGATCGCCACGCTTTCCTGGCGTGACCACGGCGAGATCGTGGTGGTGGAGGGCGATGACGAGGCCATCGAGGTGAGCGACGAGTACGCGCCGGAACACCTGGAGGTGATGACCGGTCGCAACCAGTACTACCTGGATCACTTGCGCAACTACGGCAGCCTGTTCGTTGGCGAGGAGACTACCGTGGCCTACGGCGACAAGGGCATCGGCACCAACCACACCCTGCCCACCGGCAAGGCGGCGCGCTACACCGGTGGTCTGTGGGTGGGCAAGTTCATCAAGACGGTGACCTACCAGCGCATGACCCCGGCGGCCAGCCGCGCCTTTGCCCCGGTGGCGTCGCGGCAGTGCGAGACCGAGCACCTGCTGGCCCACAAGCTGACCGCGGACGTGCGCTACAAGCGATACGAATAAAGTTGACGCGCCGTTCCAACGGCGCCGTGAACAAGTCCATGCACAGGAGGAAAACCAATGATCTTTTTCTGGGCGGAAACACCTGACGGCTGGGGCATCCCCGGCATCCACGGCCCCTTCGCCGAGGATGAACTCGACGGCTACGTGCAAAGCGGGGTCTACCTGCTGCGCGGCAAGGGTGAGAACATGCTCATCGACACCGGCAACTGGACGCTGCCGCAGTACGACAACGGCATGGGTGAGTTCCTCACCAACCTGCTGGACAAGGAAAAGAATGACCTGAAGTACATCGTCATCACCCACTTCCACTACGACCACTGCGGCAACGCGAAGATGCTCAAGGAGCGCTACGGTGCCATGGTGGTGTGTCATCCCGCCGATCGGCCGATCATCGAAGACCCTTTGATCGTCACCCGCGAGGAGAACATCACCCGCTTCGGCGTCACCCCCGAGGAAGTGGTGCGCGACTTCAACCTGCGCGAGGGCGAAAGTCTCGGCCTGTCGGACCCGGACATCATCCGCAAGTACTGGAACTTCCCGGTGGAGGTCGACCGCGAGGTCAACCACGGCGACATTCTCGAGTTCGGCGGCATCAAGACCGAGGTCATCCACCTGCCCGGACACTGTCCCGGCCACATCGGCATCTGGAATCCGACCACCGGCTCGCTGTACTCCGGTGACCTGCTGCACTACCCGACGCCGCTGGGTCCGTATCCCATCGGCGATGCCAAGGCGCACTCCGAGTCCATCGAGAAGTGCCTGGCGCTGCAGCCCAGGCTGTTGCTCGAAGGGCACGGCCTGTCCGCCTACTCCGAGGACAGTTCCCGTCGACGACTGCTGCACATGAAGCAGCAGCAGATGGAAACCGCCGAGCGCATCTGGTTCGTGCTCGACCGGGAAGGACGGCCGCTGACCACCCAGGACCTGGTGCCGGAAGTGATGCCGGTGAAGACCGAACTGGACTATGCCGTTTCCACCGGCATCGGCGAGCGTCGCTGCTACGCCGAGTGCTGCATCCAGACCCACCTGCTGTGGTTGATCGAGCAGGGCAAGGCGGAACGGGTAGAGGAAAAGGGAAAGATCGCCTTCGCGGCGAAAAGCTAGAGCGACGGTAGCACCGCGCCAACAACGACAATACCTACACGATCACAGCAGAGGAGATTTGAACATGGTCAAGCGTCTTGATCCCCGCAACTATCCCGACTACACCAGGAAGTCGGTGATTGACGGCCACATGGAACGCCTGGATACCCACGGCGTCTCCCGTCGCGAGTTCCTGTCCATTGCCTCGGCCAGCGCCGTCTTCGGCGCCACCGCCGCGAGCTTCGGCATTCCCGCCATCGCCGTTGCCGACACCAAGGGCAAGATGGCCCACCTGATGATGACCATGCGCATGGAGTACACCAACAATGCGCAGTCCGGCGCCGCCGGCGCGGCCGAGGCCTTCGGCTGGTCCATTACCTCCGCCGATGGCAACTTCGATTCCGAGCAGCAACTCAACCAGTTCGAGCAGCAGATCGCTTCGGGCACGCAGGCAGTGATGCTGCACGCCCCCGGTGGTGGCTCGATCAAGCGCATCGCGCAGCTCGCCAACGAGAACAAGATCTGGCTGGACAACACCTGGGGAACACTGCCCTGGTTCACCCCCTTCGAAGCCGGCGACTACTACACCATGTACGCGGTGCCGGAAGAATTTTCCGCCCACCACGACGTCACCGTGAAGGTGTGCGAAGCGGTGATGTCCTCCTTCGGCGGCGGCAGCCTGGTAGGTGTCACCGGTGTCGAGGGAAACTCCACCGACCTGATCCGCTCGCGCGGTCGCGACGCTGCCATCGAGAAGTACCCGGAGATCAACCTGGTCGGTGAACTGCCGGGTAAGTGGAACCGGGAGGATTCGCAGAAGGCCATGGAAGACCTGATTTCCCGGCACCCGAACATCGTCGGTGTCATCGGCCAGAACGACGACGTTGCCGACGGCTGCATTGCCGCGCTGCGCGCCGCCGGCATCCAGCCGGGCAAGGACGTGTTTATCACCGGGGCCGACGGCACCACGCTCGGTGCCGAGATGATCAAGCAGGGCCGGTTGCTGGCCACCAGCGCCAACGTGCCGCAGTACATGGGCGCGCTGCTGACCTCCAGGCTCTACGACGTCATGAATGGCTGGGTGCCGCGCGCCTCCGAGCGCATGATGAACTGGCGCTCGGTGGCGATGACCGCGGAAAACGTCGACCCGTACCTGGAGCGCTACGTCAACAACGACGGCGTCGAGCCCTTCGACTACATGCGCATGTCCAAGGTTGCCCACCCGGACGACTGGGACCCGCAGGCCGAGCTGTTCCCCATGGACATCGACCTGGAATGGGGTGGCATCGACAAGCCGGCCGGCTGGGAGTACCCCAAGGCCTACCTCGATGCCCGCGAAAGCGGCGAGGCCGAGGCCGTGCGCAAGGAGTATGCCGATCACTACAAGATCGACTTCTTCGGCCCCTCGCCGATGAAGGGCTGATCGAGTGGTTTCGGGGCAGGGAGGCATTCCTGCCCCGTTTCCCCTGTCGACCAGGCATACAGCATGACAACCAGCGGCCCAGGCGACGCGGTGCTGACCGCCCGCAAGCTGTCGAAGCGGTTCGGTGAGAATCCGATTCTCACCGACATCGATCTCGACGTGATGCGCAACCAGGTGATCGGCTTCGTCGGCGAGAACGGTGCCGGCAAGACCACCTTGTTCAACATCCTCTCCGGGGTGCTTGCCGCGGACAGCGGGGAGATGACACTGAAGGGGCGCCCGTTCGCGCCGCGCGACCACCGGCAGGCCAACGACGCCGGGGTGTTTCGCGTGTTCCAGGAGCAGGCCCTGATCCCGAACATCCGGGTCTACGAGAACCTGCTGTTGTCGCGCGAGGACAGCTATACCCGGTTCGGCCAGTTCATCGACAAGAAGGCAATGATCGCCGCCGCCCAGCGGGTCATCGACCAGGCCGGCCTGCAGATCGACGTGCGCCGGGTCACCGACTCCTACAGTTTCTCCAGGCGGCAACTGATCGAGATCGCCCGTGCCTGCCTGGTGCCCACCGAGATCCTCGGCATCGAGGACCCGGTGGTCCTGCTCGACGAGCCAACCTCGTCGCTGGAACGTTCCGACGAACAGACCTTTCGCGACCTGGTGCAGCGCCTGCGCCAACGGGCATCGATCATCTTCGTCTCCCATCGCCTGTCCGAGGTGCTCGAACTGTGCGATGTCATCTACGTGCTCAAGGATGGGCGCGTGGTCGAGCGCAGCCGTGCCGATGCCTTGAGCGAACGGCAGCTGCACGGCCTGATGGTCGGCCGCGAACGCGAAGCCGACTACTACCACGAGCAGCGCCAGGCCGCCGTGCGGGACGAGGCGTCGGTGTGCACCGTCTCCCACCTGTGCGGCGATGGCTACCAGGATGTTTCGCTCCGCGTTTCGCGTGGCGAGATCGTCGGCATCGGCGGCTTGATGAATTCCGGCAAGTCGGAGCTGGGCAAGGGCATCGCCGGCATCGAGCGACCGTACAGCGGTACCGTGGCGCTCGGTGACGACGCCCCGGAATCGCCGGATGTCCGTCGGCTGACCCGGCGCGGGCTGGCCTACGTTCCCGCCGAACGGCTGCGCGAGGGCATGATTGCCGGCTTCTCGGCAGCCTGGAACCTGTCGTTGGCCGGCGGCATGGACAAGTTCTCCACCGCGCTGGCCACTTGGCGGCGTCGACACGAGACGGAAGTCACCCGCGCGTACATTGCCTCGATGCCGATCAAGGCATCCGGCCCGGGCGTCGCTTGTGCACGGCTGTCCGGGGGCAACCAGCAGAAGGTGGTGCTGGCGCGCTGGCTGTGCCGGGAACCCGCCTTCCTGGTGCTCGACAACCCGACCCGCGGGGTCGACGCCGGCGCCAAGGAAGAGATCTACCGACTGCTTCGCGACCTGTGCGATCGCGGCGTCGGCATTGTCCTGATCACCGACGACCTGCTGGAACTGATCGGCCTGTCGAATCGTATCGTGGTCATGCAGCACGGGCGCATCACCGGCGAGATCGACGCGCCGGCCGATGGCAAGCCCACCGAGAGAGCACTGGTCGCGGCCATGTTGACGCCCGCCGCAGGCAACGGCTCGAATTCCGAATCGATGGGCGTTGCAACGGGGAGTACTCGATGAGTTCGCAAGATCGCGACACCGGCCGCCTCGGCGGAGAATTCCTGCGCGGCATGGGGCTGCCGCTGGCCACGGTGGTGGTGCTGGTGGTGTTCTTCTCCTTCGCCTCCGAGGCCTTCCTCACCCTGCGCAACCTCACCGCCGTCTCCGGGCAGGCGAGCACGCTGTTGCTGGCCTGCCTGGGCGCCAGCTTCGTCATCCTGATGGGTAGCATCGACCTGTCCGTGGGTGCCATGGTCCTGCTGGTCGGCGCGGTGACCGGGAAGATGCTCAACCTCTACGACCTGGGCATCTACGCGGTGCTGGTGGGTATGGCGGCCGGCCTGGTGCTTGGCTGGCTGAACGGCGTGATCTTCACCTATGGCCGAATCCCGTCCTTCGTGGTGACGCTCGGCACCCTGTCGGTCTTCACCGGCGCCGCCTGGGAACTGCTCGAAGGTCGCGCGCTTCGCTATGACTCCATCGCCTTCGAGGAACTGGCCATCGGCCAGTTGGTCCCGCGGATACCGAACATCGCGCTGATCGCCATCGCTGCCTGGCTGGTGATGGTGTTCCTGTGTTTCGCCACCCGCTTCGGCCGCTACATGTACATCATCGGTGGTGGCGAGGCGGTAGCCCGGGTGGCGGGCATCCCGGTGCGCCGCTACAAGATCTATGCCTTCGCCCTGTCCGGCGCCATGGCCGGGCTGGCCGGTGCGCTGGCCATTGCCCGGCTGGGCACCGCCGGGCCGACCCTCGGGCAGGACCTGCTGCTCAACACGTTGGCCGCCATCGTCGTTGGTGGTACCTCGCTGTCAGGGGGCATCGGCGGCGTGCACCGCACCATGATCGGCGTGCTCATCATCGTGCTGCTGGACAACGGACTCAACCTGATGGGGGTAAACCAGTACACCCAGATGATGGTGAAGGGGGCGGTGGTCATCGCCGCGGTACTGGTCAGCCAGGACCGTGGCAAGGCCACGGTGGTGAAGTAGCCAACACAATACAACGACGTTCCGGAATGTCGCCGGGCAAGGGCCCGGTGACCCGATAACACAACCGTAGAATCACAGGAGGAAGCCATGAAGAAGTATCCAGGCCGTGTCGACCAGAGGCGTCGGCATTTCATGCAGACGGCGGCGGTGGGTGCCACCGCGTCGCTGGTTGCCCCGTCGATGCTGATGCTGCCGCGCGGTGCGCGAGCCGCCGGTCTTGACGACGTCCACACGATGGCCATGGCCGAGGCAAAGAAGCTCGCCGAAGGCAAGGACATCACCCTGAAAATCCTGCAGCCGTCGGGTTCGCTGGGCAACGTCAAGCCGGTGGCCGACGTGTTCGCCGCCGAGACCGGTATCAAGATCGAGTATCTTGAGGTGCCGCTTGGCGAGATCACCCAGAAGATCCTGCTCGAGGCGGTGGCCCGTACCGGTGCCTTCGATCTCGCCCTGCCAGCCACTTTCGGCCTGCCCGACCTGGCCGAGTCCGGCATCCTCGTCAACCTCGACGAGTATGCCGCCAAGTACGAGCCGGAGGCCTTCCAGGAGGATGCGTTGTTTTCCACCGGCGACTACTACAAGGGCAGTCTGTACGGCTACCAGACCGACGGCGATACCTACGTCATGTTCTACCACAAGGACTGGCTGGAAAATGCCGAGGAAAACAAGAAGTTCGCCGACCAGCACGGCTACGAGCTGAAGGTCCCCGATACCTGGGAAGAGCTCGACGCGATGATGGCCCACTTTCATCGTCCCGACCAGGGCATGTACGGAGGCGCACTGTTTCGAACGCAGTACTTCCTGGCCTGGGAGTGGTGGGTGCGGTTCCACGCCAAGGGTTCCCTGCCCTTCGACGATGATCTGAACCCGCAGATCAACTCTGATGCCGGCGTGCAGGCACTGGAGGAACTGGTGGCCGCGTCCAAGCACCTGTACCCGGGTGCCAAGACCAACGGCCTGTTCGAGAATTTCGAGGCCTTCGGCAAGGGCGACAAGTTCTGCAACATCGGCTGGGGCGGCACGCAGAAGTTCCTCAACTCCGACAAGTCCAGCATCAAGGGCAGGATGGCCTTCGGTCCCACTCCAGGCGGCATGGTTAACGGCGAGCTGCTGCGCACGCCGTACTTCAACTGGGGCTGGAACTACGTCGTTTCCTCGGTCTGCCCGGAGCCGGAAATCGCCTACCTGTTCACGTTGTTCGCCTGCAGCCCGAAGATGTCCACGGTGGCGGTGCGCGATCCCGACGGGTACTTCGACCCCTTCCGCGGTGCGCACTACGAGGATGAGGAGATCCGCAACACCTACACGCCGGAGTTCCTCGAGGTACACAAGGCATCGATGGAGGGCGCCATTCCCGACCTGTACCTGAAAGGGCAGGGCGAGTACTTCGACGAACTGCGCACCAACCTGAGCGCGGCCGACGCGGGGACCAAGACGCCACGGGAGGCGCTGGACGACACCGCGCGTTCCTGGGAGCGGATCACCCGGCGCATGGGCAAGCGCAGCCAGGCGGTGCAGTGGGGCTTCTTGAAGTCCATCTACCCCGACGCGGTCCGCGACCGCCTGTCCTGACCCGGCGTGGCAACACGTGTCGTGCGCCTGCCGGGCGCACGACACGTATCCGCTTGAGCGGAACTTGGCGGCCTTTTGCCTGGAGCCTGCAGCATCGGGCCAGGCATCGACGACGATAGCGTGACATGAGCAAGATTCCCTACAACATCAAGCTGGTACTGCCAGCGCAGCTGACCATCATGGCCGTGGTGGTGGTGCCGACCCTGATCCTGGTCTGGTTGTCCCTCACCGACTGGCAGCCGACCCAGAACGTTCCCTGGTTCAAGGCCACCTTCTACTGGTTCTGGAACTTCTACGACCTGTGGTACGACGAGCGCTTCGTCAATTCCGTGGTGCGCACCATCTTCGTGGTGACCGTCTGCGTTGCCATCGAACTGGTGCTGGCACTGGGACTGGCGTTGCTGTTCCTCGAGGAGTGGCCATGGCGCAAGGTTGCGGTGAGCATCATCATCCTGCCGATGATGATCATCCCGGTGGATGCGGCCAATGCCTTCTTCATGCTGTTCAACGAACGCGGGCCGATCAACCACCTGGTCAGCCTGGTGACCGGGGAGTCCTTCGAGTTTTCCTGGCTGTCCCATCCCACCTGGGCGATGGTGCCGATCATGCTGGCGGAGATCTGGCAGTGGACGCCGTTGATGTTCCTGCTGGTGCTGACCGGGTTGATGAGCCTGCCGCAGAACCAGGTACGGGCGGCCATCGGGCTGGGTGCCGGACCGGTGCGCATCTTCTTCCGCGTGATGCTGCCGTTGCTGGTGCCGGTCATTTCCATCGCGCTGGTCATCCGCGCCATCGAGACGTTCAAGATCTTCGATCCGGTGTACATCCTGACGCGCGGCCAGCCCGGCGGTGCCACCGAAACGATCTCCATGTACATGTACAACGGCGCCTTCGTCTACTTCCGCATGGGATACATCGCCGCTGCCGCCTTGCTGGTCCTGGTGGTGGTGATCTCCATCTGTCTCGTGCTGGCCAAGCCGCTGAAAAAGTATGGATAACATGCACACCATGACCTCCCGGCAACGGGCCTTCGTGTTCCTGCGCAGGACTGCGGTGATCTGCGCTGCCATCATTGCCTTCTTTCCGGTCTACTGGCTCATCGCCACGTCGTTCAAGCCCTACGAGGAGTGGGCGTCGTGGCCGCCGGTGTGGCTGACCGAGAACCCGACCCTGCAGAATTACCGCATCGTCTTCTTCCCCGAGTGGGCCGCGGAAGTGGCTGCCGAGCAGCAGGGATCACTGGACTACAAGGTATCCGGCAGTGCCTGGAAGGCGTTCCGGGGCTCGGCCATCGTGTCCGTGTTCGCCACCCTGATCTCGGTGGTCTTCGGCACCCTGGCTGCCTACTCCATCGTGCGTTACCGCACCGGCGGCCCCAACTACCCGTTCCAGTTTCTCACCGTGCGCATGGTACCGCCGATCGCGGTGGTGGTGCCGATGGTGGCCCTGTTCTCCATTCTCAAGCTGTCGGACACCTACTTCGGGCTGATCCTGGCCTACACGGCCTTCACCCTGCCGTTCTCCATCTGGATGATCCGCTCCTTCATCGAGGAGGTGCCCGCGGAACTGGAAGGCGCAGCCATGGTGCACGGCATGGGGGAGTTCCGCGCCTTCCTCACCGTGACGCTGCCGCTGGTCAAGGGTGGCATCTTCTCCACCGCCCTGTTCATCTTCATTCTCAACTGGTCGGAGTTCCTGTTCGCCCTGGTGCTGACCGCGGGCAACGTCAGCACGGTGACCCTGCAGGTGGCAAACTACGTGTCGGCCTCTTCGGGCAAGCTGTACGGGGTGCAGGCGGCCATGGGCACCATATCGACCCTGCCCGTGATCTTCTTTGGATACATGATTCAAAAGCATATTGTTCGCGGCCTGACCTTCGGGGCCATCAAGCGATGAGCGCTATCCAGCAGCCAGACCCGGAGCGCAAGCTCGAGCTTCGCGCGGTCAGCAAGCGTTTCGACGGTCACGTCGCGGTGCGCGAGTCCAACCTGGTGCTGCGCCGGGGCGAGTTCCTGTCCCTGCTCGGACCGTCCGGATGCGGCAAGTCCACCACCCTGTCCATGGTGGCCGGCTTCCTCGACCCGAGCGGTGGCGACATCCTGGTCGACGGCGTCCGCGTCAACGGCGTTGCACCGCAGAAGCGACGCATCGGCCTGGTCTTCCAGGACTACGCGGTGTTCACCCGGCTGTCGGTGGCTGCCAACCTGCGCTTCGGCCTGGAGTCGCAGCGGGTTCCGCGTGCCGAGCGCGCCCGGCGCATCGAGCACGTGGTCGACAAGCTCAACCTCGGCGAGTTGATGAACCGCCCCGGCGGCAGCTTGAACATGAGCGAAATGCAGCGTGTCGCACTGGCCCGGGTGCTGGTCACCGAGCCGTCGCTGCTGCTGCTCGACGAGCCGATGTCCAACCTCGACGCCGCCATCCGCGAATCGCTGCGACGGGAACTGAAGACCATCCAGCGCGATCTGGAGCAGACCGTGCTCTACGTCACCCACGACCAGCTCGAGGCCATGTCCATGTCCGATCGCATCGCCATCATGAACGAGGGCGAGATCCTGCAGGTCGGTACGCCGGAGGAAATCTATCACCGCCCGGCGACCCGCTTCGTGGCCGAGTTCATCGGCGATCCGCCGATCAACCTGGTGCGTTGCACGGTGGAACACGAGCATGGCCGCGCGGTGGCGCGCACCGCCTGCCAGGCCCTTCCGCTGTCCGGAGAGGACGCCCCGGCAACGGGGAACTGGCTGCTCGGCGTGCGTCCGCACCACGTGGTCGTGCGCAGGGAACCTTTCACGCACTCCTGCACGGCCAGCGTGCGGCTGGTGGAAAACCTCGGCGCCGAACACGTGCTGCACCTGGACTACGGCGACGAATTACTGCGCGCAACCGCGCCGCCGGGGTTTGCCGCGGAGAACGATTCGGTGCAGGTCGGCTTCGACATGCCCCGGGTGCACCTGGTCGATGCCGACAGTGGACAGATACGGCAGTCCGCCGACATGGAGGCACGCTGATGATGCAGTTGGAACTGCGTGATATCCAGGTTCGCTACGGCGACGTGGAGGCGCTGTGCGGCGTCGACGTGGCGGTGGGCGAGGGCGAGTTCTTCACCATCGTCGGTCCCACCAATGCTGGCAAGTCGAGCCTGTTGAAAACGGTGGCGGGGCTGGTCCGGCCGGTGGCCGGCAGCGTGTCCCTGGGCGGTCGCGAGGTTACTGGCCTGGCGCCCCGGGAGCGGAACGTTTCCCTGCTGTTCCAGAACATCGCGCTGTTCCCGAACCTCTCCGGGTTCGAAAACATCGCCTTTCCGCTGCGCGTCGCCGGGGTTGCCGACGACGAGGTGCGCAGGCGGGTGCAGGAACTCGGCGAACTGCTTCGCGTCAGCCACGTGCTTGATCGCATGCCGCGAACGTTCTCCGGTGGCGAGCAGCAGCGCGTGGCCATTGGCCGTTCCATTGCCGCCCGCGCCGACCTGCTCATGCTCGACGAGCCGCTGACCAACCTGGATGCGCGCATCCGCATCGCCCTGCGGGTGGAGTTCAAGAACATCCATCGCAGCCTGCGCCAGACGCTGCTGTACGTGACCCATGACCAGGTCGAGGCCATGTCGATGTCCGATCGCATCGCGGTGCTGAACCAGGGCCGCTTCGAACAGGTGGGCACGCCTGACGAGATCTACCATCGACCGGCGACACGCTTCGTCGCCGAGTTTTTCGGCAGCCCGCCGATGAACATGCTGCGCGGCCGGCTGGTCGACGATGCCGGAGAGCGCTTCTTCGAAGCCGGCGGCGTGCGTTTCCCGTTGCCTGCCGAGGTCGCTCTCGGCGACCATCGCGGGGCGGCGGATACGCTGTCGGTAGGGGTTCGTTCAGAGACTGTCCGCGTTGCCGGCGAACCCGGACCGGATACGCCACTGGCGCTGCCGGTGCGCTGGGTGGAACACTATGGCAGCCACGCGGTGGTGGAACTGGCGCTCGGAGACGAACCGCTGCGGGTGCGCGTTCCGGCGGATTCGCCCGCGGTGCGGGCCGATCGCGTGTGCATCGGCTTCGACATCGGCAGGCACAACCTGCTGGATGTCCGGACCGACCGGTTCCTGTCCTGATCGCGGCCTGATCGCGGCCTGGGCTGGCAACGACAATCATTACCCACAACACAGGAGGAAACCCATGTGCACTTGCTATGGACCCGGCGGCCCCGGTGGCCCGCTGCCTGGAAAGTTTCACTATTCAAAGTTCTCCGCGGACCTGGACCTGGCCGCGACCCGCAGCATGGAGGAAGTCATCGCCATGTCCCCCGAGGACATGGCCCGCGCCTCGCGCCTGGTCATGGGCACCTACAACGAGCTGCTGCAGACCGCGGCCAGCCTCGAGGACGACGGCTACCGACGGTTGATGACCGAGTGCATCTCCAGCCCGCGGGTGACGTTCCTGGAAATGTACCCGGACGAGGATGATCGCAGGAAACTGTTCAACGAGATGGTCAAGCTCGGCTTCTTCAACCCCAAGGACGACCCCGACCATGTCTGGCCCGCGGACCACATGACGCCGCAGACCTACCTCACCGCGCCGTCGAGCCACAACGACTTCTACAACGCCCATCCCGGCGGACTGGCGCTGACCGTGGCCTACAACATCCGCATTGCCGACAACTACACGGAAAACTACCGCCAGATGTACGGCCTGCCCATCAACCGCGACCTGCCGGTGGCCTCGCTGCTGGTGCACGAGTATCCGAAGGTGTGGCTGTACCAGTGGAAGGACGACGGTTCGTGGCTCGAGGAGCCGCGCACCGTGTACGACGACACCTGGCATGCGCACTGCATCTACGTCACCGCCGAGCTGATGCACCGGCGCTTCGACTCGCGCATCGTCATGGCCATGGCGGCGGCACACCAGATGTCGATGCTGGACGCTTCCATGGATGGCCGCGACGTGGTCGCCAACTGGATCGGCCTGGACCGGGTCTGCCACTTCATCAGCGCGGCGGCGGTGATGGCCCAGGTCGACCCGGTGGACTACGGCTTGCTGGAGAAGCGGGGTGGCAAGCTGCAGCTGGCCACGCAGCCCGCGGAACAGTGGGTGACCCACCTGGCCGACATGAACTGGCCGTACACCATGGGCGCGGCCCATCTCTACACCTGGCCCATGCTGAAGCAGATCGGCCAGGAATCCCTGGGTCTTTCCGCCTCGGATCTCGACGGCAAGCCCTTCAACCAACTGAAGAACTACGTCTGGTCGCAGATCGGGCAGATTCCGCTGTACGAGATCTTCGTCCGCGAGGGCTACGACGCGGCGAAGAAGACGGTCGAGCGACTGGTCTCGAAGGCCGCATGAGCGACCGTCCGGTGGTGGACGTGGCCGCGGCGCTGGCCTATGGCCGCGACGTCGGCCATGGCCACGGCAAGTTCGAGATCGTGCCCAAGGTGGTGGTGCGCGACGCCGCTGACATCGCCACCGCCTACACGCCCGGCGTCAGCCACGTGGTACAGGCGGTGCTGGAGGACGCCGAGCAGATCCACCAGCAGACCACCAAGGACAACCTGGTGGCGCTGGTGACCGACGGCACCGCGGTGCTCGGCTACGGCGATGTCGGGCCGCGTGCGGCGATGCCGGTGATGGAAGGCAAGGCGGTGATGTTCAAGCTGCTCACCGGCATCGACTGCGTGCCCATGTGCCTGTCGGTGCAAAGCGGCGATGAACTGGTCTCGGTGGTGCGGGCGCTGGAGCCGTCCTTCGGCGGTTTCAACCTCGAGGACATCGCCGCGCCGCGTTGTTTCGAGGTCATGACCGCCCTCGACAACGCGTTGCCGGTGCCGGTAATGCACGACGACCAGTACGGCACCGCCACCGCCATCATCGCTGCGCTGATCAATGCGCTGCGGGTGCTGGATCGCCGCGCCGGGAACCTGCGCACCGTGGTCTGCGGCTGCGGTGCGGCGGGAACCGCCTGCATCGACCTGCTGCAACGACTCGGGGTTGGCGAAATCATCGCCGTGGACCACCCGGGCATTCTCAGCCGGGACGAACGCTATCCCCATGCCCACTGGCAGCACATTGCCTCGACCACCAATGCCGGGCGCATGCACGGTGGCCTGCGCGAGGCACTGCGCGGGGCGGACCTGTTCATCGGCGTGTCGGTGGGCGGCATCGTGTCGGCGGAGATGGTTGCCGGCATGAACGATTCGCCCATCGTCTTTTCGCTGGCCAACCCGGTGCCGGAAATCCTGCCCGACCAGGCCCTTGCCGCCGGCGCCGGGGTGGTGGCCAGCGGACGTTTCGACTATCCCAATCACTGCAACAACGTGCTTGCCTTCCCGGCCCTGCTGCGTGGTGCGCTGGATACCCGTGCGCGGTCCATCTCCCCGACCATGTGCATGGCCGCGGCGCAGGCCATTGCCGACTGTGTCGACCCGAACCGGCTGGCCAGGGACCACATCTCTCCAAGCCCCCTCGACGATCATCTCTACCCGGCGGTGTCCGAGGCGGTGGCGCGTGCCGCCGTCGACGAGGGCCTGGCACGGATCAGCCCGGCGCCCGGCGTGGTGGCGGAGAACACCCGGGTGCTGCGTGGTCTCGCCCACGAGGCGCAACGGGCACTGGCCACGCGTTTCTTCTCCGCCTGACGGCGCGTTCCCGTGCCCGGGCCGCTTGGCCCGGGCGACTTCTTCCCCTGTCCGTTTGCCTTGTCTTGTCGCGCTTGGTAAAATGCTTCGCATGCGAAATATTCGCGCACGAACCAAAACCCCCGTCGGCCGCGTGCCCAAGGCAAAGCCCGGCAGCGTCCACCCGCTGAAGCCGAACCTCGACGAGGACGTGCTGCGC
>CAYGJZ010000085.1:0-16105 GCA_964350265.1 uncultured Gammaproteobacteria bacterium
ACGACCATGCCCCGGTGGAGCGACTGGTCTCCACCCTGTTCTGGAGCGAGATGGGACTGTAACGTGGAACGATCATGCCCCTGACCACATCCATTCCCCGCTCCGCCGCGCTGGGTCTGGTCCTGCTGCTTGCCGCCTGTTCGCCGCTCGACCTAGTCAACGGCGTCTCCGGCAACGACGACGCGGTGGTCCACGCCGACCTTGCCTACGGCGAACATGCGCGGCAGCGGCTCAACGTCTATACCCCGGCCCGCCCGGGCGCCACGCTGCGCAAGGTGGTGGTGTTCTTCTACGGCGGGCGATGGCAGGACGGCTCGAAGGACGACTACCTGTTCGTCGGCGAGGCACTGGCCGAGGCCGGGCTGGTGGCGGTGATCCCCGACCACCGCCTGTACCCGGAGGTTCGCTTCCCGGCCTTCGTCGACGATGCCGCCAACGCGGTGCGCTGGGTACGCGCGCACATCGCCGACTACGGCGGCGACCCGGCGAGGATCTACCTGGCCGGCCACTCCTCGGGTGCCCACATCGCCACCCTGGTCGGCCTGGACCAGGACCGGCTGGAGCCGGACGGGCTGCGTGGCATCGTCGGCATCTCCGGACCCTACGACTTCCTGCCCTTCTACAACGACGAGATCGCCGACATCTTCGCCGGCACCGAGGACGAACGGACCACCCAGCCCATTCACTACGTCGATGGCGACGAGCCCGCGTTGCTGCTGATCAGCGGCGAGGACGATCGCACCGTGGACCCGGGCAACACGCGTCGGCTGGCCGCCCGCGTGCGTGAACGCGGTGGCGAGGTGGACACGCGCTTTTATCCGGACACCGGACACTATATGATCATCGGCGCCATCGCCGGTCCGCTGAACGGCTTTGCACCCACGCTGAAGGACCTGCTCGACTTCGTCGCGCCGGATACGCCGTAGCCGGCGACACCGTCACCACGCACCACCAACGAACCGCCATGCATCAACGACAACTCGGACCCTTTTCCGTTTCCGCCCTCGGGCTGGGCTGCATGAACATCTCCATGGGCTACGGTCCGGGCAACGATGCCGAGTCGGAGAAACTGCTTGCCGCCGCCCTCGACCAGGGCTACACCCACCTGGACACCGCCTCCATGTACGGCATGGGTCACAGCGAAGGCTTGATCGGCCGCACGCTGAAGGCGCGGCGCAACGACTACGTGCTGGCCAGCAAGTGCGGCATTGCCAAGGATGCGCAGAACCGGCGGGTGGTCAACGGCCGCCCGGAGGTGATCAAGGCCACCTGCGAGGAAAGTCTCAAGCGACTGGACACCGACGTCATCGACCTCTACTACCTGCACCGGGTGGACCCGAAGGTACCGCTGGAAGACAGTATCGGCGCCTTCGCCGAGCTGGTCGAGGCCGGCAAGATCCGTGCCGTGGGCATCTCCGAGTGCTCGGTGGACAGCCTGCGACGCGCCCATGCCGTGCACCCGGTGGCGGCGGTGCAGTCGGAGTACTCGCTGTGGAGCCGCACCCCGGAGTTCGGCATGCTAAACGCCTGCGCCGAACTCGGCGTCACCTTCGTCGCCTTTGCCCCGCTGGCCCGGGCCTTCCTCACCGGCAAGGCACAGGATGTCACCCACCTCACCGATACCGACGTGCGCTGCGTCAATGCGCGGCCGCGTTTCGAGCCGGACAACTTCGCCGAGAACGTGAAGCTGCTGGCACCGTTCGCGGCAGTCGCCGAACGCGAGGGCTGCAGCATGGCGCAGCTGGCGCTGGCCTGGGTACTGGCACGGGGTGATCACATCGTGCCGATCCCCGGCACCAAGCACATGGACTACATGATCGAGAATGCCGGCGCCGCCGACATCCGTCTCGACCCGGCGGTGGTCACCGAGCTGGACGAACTGATCAACGAGTCGAAGGTGGCGGGTACCCGCTACACCGAGGCGTTGATGAAGAGCACCGACTCCGAACGCGACCGCGCCGCCTGACCGGTACCGCGTTCCACCGCCAACCGGCCGGGAGCACGATGCGCACGCAGCCGGCGGTGGAGATCGTCGCGCTGCTCACCCATCGCCTGGACGCGTCGGTGGTGGCGCACTACCGGGCCCTGAAGCGCAGCGAGAGCGCCACCCGGCAGGTGCGCCTGCTGTGGCACGTGGTGCACCACGGCGTGCCGTGCCCCGGGGGCATCGACGAGTCCGACCTGCTGCGCTTCACCGGCCGCGATATCCGGCTGCTCGGCCTGCCGCTGCTCGAGGACCGCCTCGTTCCGGGGTGCCAGCACTACCCGCTGTACCACTTCTTCGGCAAGCCGGAAACCCGCCCGCGAACGCTCTGGCTGGTGGAGCACGACGTGCGCTTCAACGGCGATTGGTCATCGCTGTTCGATCATTTCGCCGCCTTCGATGACGACCTGCTGGCCTGTCACCTTGCCGACCATGCGCGCTGCCCGCGCTGGCCCTGGTGGGACCTGGAGCACCGTGGACCGGGGCTGCGCCACCGCATTCCGGAACGCCGTCGGCTGCGTGCCTTCCTGCCGCTGATGCGCCTGTCCGGCGACGCCCTGGTCGCCCTGCGCCGTTGGCAGGAGCTGGGCTGGCACGGACACAGCGAAACCCTGGTGCCGACCTTGCTGCACCACCATGGCTACCGCCTGCGCGACATCGGCGGCGATGGTCCCCTGGTCGGCGATGCCGAGCGGAATCGCTTCTACCTCGGCACCATCGGTGCCGGGAACGGCGACCTGTCCGCCTCCACCATGCGCCACCGGCCGCCGTTCGCGCAGCCGGGCAGCGAACCCGGCATGCTCTACCACCCGGTCAAGTCATAGCCGGGCACACCTGCGCCAGGCGACGGTGTCAGGCCGCCTCGGTGTCCAGGCGAACCCGTTCGACCTCGACCTCCTGCACGCCGAGGCCGTCGATGGCCAGCCGCAGCCGGTCGCCTTCGCGCAGGTAGCGCGGCGGCTTCTGACCCATGCCGACGCCGGCCGGCGTGCCGGTGGCGATGATGTCGCCGGGCAGCAGCGACATGAACCGGCTGAGGTAGCTGATGATGGTGCGCACGCCGAAGATCATGTTGGCGGTGGTGCCGTCCTGGAACCGCTGGCCGTTGACATCCAGGGTCAGCGACAGGTTCTGCGGATCGGCAATCTCCTCGCTGGTGACCAGCCAGGGGCCAAGCGGACCGAAGGTGTCGGCGGACTTGCCCTTCACCCACTGGCCGCCCCGCTCGAGCTGGTAGCTGCGTTCGGAAACGTCGTTGAACAACGCGTAGCCGGCCACGTGGTCGAGGGCATCGGCCTCGGTGACATAGCGGGTGGTGCGACCGATGACCGCGGCCAGCTCGACCTCCCAGTCGCTCTTCTCCGACCCAGGCGGCAGGCGAACCGGATCGGTCGGTCCGCTCAGCGACGAGGTCGACTTCAGGAAGACGATGGGTTCGGTGGGCGCCTGCATGCCGGACTCGCTGGCATGGTCGGTGTAGTTCAGTCCGATGCAGACGATCTTGCCGGGGTTGGCCACGCAGGGACCGACGCGAACATCCGCGCCGGCCAACGGCAGGCTGGCCACGTCGAGGGCGCGCAACCGGTCAAGGTCGCCGGAACGGAAGAACTCCACGTCGATGTCGTCCACCACCGCGGACAGGTCGCGAATCGCGCCATCGTCGTCGAGCAGGCCGGGCTTCTCCTTGCCGGCAGGGCCAAATCGCAGTAACCGCATACAAAAACTCCAGGGTTGACGAGGCAGGCAATCGCCTCGTTACAGTGCAAACAGGATCTTTCCCACCGACTGCCGGGATTCCAGCCGCTGATGGGCCAGCACGGCGTCGGACAGGGGAAAGCGCTGGTCGATGGCGACGTCCAGGGGCAGTCGTTCCAGCAGGTTGAACATCTCGTCGGCACGCCACTGCGCCTCGGCATGGTCGCGGCGGTAATGGGCCAGGTGCGGGCGGGTGAAGAACACCGAGCCCGCCTCGGCCAGGCCCATCGGCGAGACCGACTCCACCGCGCCGGAGCTGGCGCCGTAGAGCACGTAGGTACCGCGCAGCTTCATGCAGGAGAGGCTGGCGGCGATGGTGCTTTGACCCACCGAGTCGTAGACCACGTCCACGCCCTGGCCATCGGTGGCATCGCGCACCCGCGCGACGAAGTCATCGTCGGCATAACCGGCGACCACGTCGGCACCGAGCCTGCGCACCCTGGCCGCCTTGTCCTCGTTGCTGGTGGTGGCCACCACCTTCGCGCCGCGTGCCTTGGCCACCTGCACCAGCAACTGCCCGACGCCGCCCGCGGCGGCATGCACCAGGCACCAGTCGCCGGGGCCGAGGGTGTAGGCGGAGTGGGTCAGGTAGTGGCAGGTGGCGCCCTGCAGCATGATGGCCGCGGCGATATCGAAGTCGCAGCCGTCGGGGAGCTTGACCACCTTGTCCACCGCCACCGACACGTACTCGGCATAGCCGGCGGTGCCCAGGCAGTAGCCGACCCGGTCGCCCGTGGCAAGCCCGCTGACGCCTTTGCCCACCTCCTCGACCACGCCGCTGCCTTCCAGGCCCGGGATCATCGGCAATGCCGTGCCGTAGGTGTGCTCGCCACGGTACATGCCCTTGCGCATGTACACGTCGGCGAAGTTGATGCCGGCACAGGCCTGGCGGATCACCACCTCGCCGTTTCCGGCGTGTGGCTCCGGAACGTCTTCGCAGACCAGTTTCTCGGCCCCGCCGTACTCGTACACCCTTACCGCCTGCATGCGGATACCTCCTTCTTCGCGATCCTTCGTTGCCGCCGGACTTCGCCCCTCAGCATGGTCGCTCGCTGCCCTTGACCTGGGTGCGGTGCAGTACCCGGCGGGACTGGTCATCGAAGGCATCCCTTCGGTGCATGGTGCAGCGGTTGTCCCACATCACCAGGTCGCCCACCTGCCATTGCTGGTCCCAGCGGAATTCCGGCCGGGTGGCATGGGCCCACAGGGCGTCGAGCAGTTCCTCGCTCTCGGCCACCGACAGGCCGTCCACGTAGCCGTTGCGACGGCGTCCCAGGTACAGGCAGCGGGCGCCGGTTTCCGGGTGGGTGGTGACCAGCGGGTGCCAGGCACCGGGAATCCTGCGCGGATCCGTTTCGTCGGCGAACTCCTCGTAGCCCTTGCGCACTTCCCCGGCGCTGTTGCGGCTGTAGTCGTGCTTGCAGCGCCGCCCGGCCACCGCCTCCTTCAGGTCCGCGGGCAGAGCCTCGTAGGCGGCGTACATGTTCAGGAAACTGGTATCGCCGCCGCTCGCGGGGATCTCCAGCGCGTACAGGCAGGTCATCTTCGGCGGTTGCTCGACATAGGACATGTCGGTGTGCCACTCGGCCTCGTAGGAACCAAGACTGCCGATGGCCTTGCCGTTCACCTTGACGTTGGAGACCACGAGGATCTCCGGGTGCTCGGGAATCTCGCGCTCGCCGGTGCTGGAGATCGGCGCCAGGTCGAGTTCGCCGAAGAAGCGGCTGAACTCGATCAACCGGCCATCGTCGAGTTGCTGGTTGCGGAAGCGCAGCACCAGGTTGTCGTGCCAGGCGGAGACGATCTGTTCCAGGGTGTCGGTTGCCAGTGGAACCGACAGGTCGACGCCGAGAACGTCCGCGCCGATCCCGGCGCCGCTCTTGCGTACGTCCACGGATGGTGTTGCATGCTGGTTCAAGTGAGTGCTCCTGTTCGCATCAATGGTTTACGGGTAGGCGGTCGTGGCCACGGCCAGCGATTCGACTTCCCCGCGCATGACCTCGAGCCGGGCCTGCGCCGGAACCCGCAACCAGGCGCCTTCCACGGTCAGCGGATCGCGCAGCAGGCGCGAGGTGGTTTTCAAAAAGCCGTTCAGTTCGCCGGCGGTGGCCAGCTTCGAGTACTGGTAGCACAGCGCCTCGTGGTAGCAGCCAAGATCGCTGGCCACGCCGTTGCCGACCACCACGCGCAGACCGAGTCGATGACCGAGTTCGACCTGCCGTGCCAGGGCCGTCGGCCCCCCCGCCTTGCCGAGCTTCAGCTTCACCGCGGTCACCCCGCGCAGGCCGGCGGCATACTCGATGTCGGCGTCGCCGTAGATCGACTCGTCCAGCATGACGGGCAGGATTTCCTGCGCGGCGATCTCCTCGAGCAGGTCCCAGCGATGCGCCGGCACCGGCTGCTCGAAGACCTCCACCGCCGCCAGCGGCACCTGCCGGGCAAAGGCGATGGCGGAGGCGAGGTCATAGCCCTGGTTGGCGTCCATGCGCAGTTGGGCCGCGCCGTCCACCGCCGCGGCGATGGCGCGCACCCGGCGGGCATCGTCGTCGGCGTGGTAGCCGACCTTGACCTTCAGCGTGCGGTAACCGGCGTCCACCAGCTTGCGGGCGGCTTCCGCCGCGGCCACCGGGTCCAGGGTATTGACGGTGCCGGCCAGTTCCACCCGGCACTCGCTGCCGTTGCCGGCCAGCGTCTCGCTGCCGGCGAGGTCGTCGATGGCTTCGTGGATCGCCGACACCACGAAGGGGTAGCCGAGCAGGTCGCGGCCGAGGCGCTCCTCGATGCCGTCGGCACCGGCCACCAGCTGCGGCAGGACCTGGTTGGCATGGGCCCAGGCCTGGTCAGGGTCCTCCGGCGAGTAGCCGGCCACCGGGCAGGCCTCTCCCCAGCCCTGCCGACCCTGGTCGTCCTCGAGTTCGAACAACAGCACGTCGAAGGCATCCAGGCGGCCGAGGGCGTTTTCATAGGGCTGCTTCAGCGGCATGCGCAGGCGGTAGGCACGGGCCCTGCGAATGCTCGGCAGCGTGGCCACCGGCTGCGTGGCTGCCGAAGGCGACTCAGGCACGGGCATCGCCTCCGCCCGCGGCGGCACGCGCCATGCGCATGCGCACGATGGGCACGACGAAGGTAAAGGCGGCCAGCAACAGGATGAACAGCGTGATCGGCCGGTTGACGAAGATCATCATGCCATCGTTGGAGGAAATCAGCGCGCGGCGGAAGTTCTCTTCGATCAGCGTGCCGAGCACGATGGCCAGCACGATGGGAACCACCGACATGCCGGCCTGGCGAACCAGGAAGCCGAACACGCCGAGTCCCAGCGCCACGTAGACGTCGAACACGTTGGAGCGAACGCTGAAGGCGCCGACCACCGACAGCGAGAGGATGGTCATGACGATGAACGGCGTCGGCATCTGCACCAGCCGCACCCACAGGCCGACACCGAAGATGCCGTAGACCAGCATGAAGAGGTTGGCCAGGCCCAGTGCCAGGAACAGGAAGTAGACCAGGCCGGAATCGGAGACGAACAGGCTCGGCCCCGGGGTGACGCCGTGCAGCAGCATGGCGCCGAGCAGCACCGCGGCGGTGGCCGACCCGGGAATGCCGAAGGCCAGCAGGGGCACCAGCGAGGTGCTGATGGTGGCGTTGTTGCTGGACTCGGCGGCGGCCAGGCCTTCCTGCGACCCGTCGCCGAAACGCTCCGGCTCGTGGGCGAAACGCCGCGCCTCGTTGTAGCCCACCCAGTTGGCGGCGGCGGCACCGATGGCCGGCAGCGCGCCGAGCACGGCGCCCACCGCCGAGCCGATGGCGGTGACCCGGCCGATCCGGCGCGCCACCGACCACGGCAGGTTGAATGCCCACAGCCCCGGCATGCCGGCGACCTTGCGCGAGACGTGGCGGTTGTGCAGCAGGGTAATGGCTTCGGACACCGCGAACAGGCCCACCAGCGCGGGGATGTAGGGAATGCCTTCGATGAGGTCGACGTAGCCGAAGGTGAAGCGCGGGTAGCCGGTGAACGGATCGATGCCGATGGTGGTGATGATCAGTCCAAGCAGGGCCACCACGAAACCGGCCAGCACCATGCCCTGCACCAGGCTGGCGATGATGGCGACACCGAGGACACCAAGGGCGAAGTACTCCGGTGCGCCGAAGTTCAAGGCGAACTCGGCCAGCGGCAGGGAGAAGAACACCAGCACCACGGTGCCCGCCAGTCCACCGATCACCGAGGTGACGATGGAGATGGACAGCGCCCGGTCGAGCTTGCCCTGCTTGGTCAGCGGGTAGCCGTCGAGCACGGTGGCCGCCGACGCCGGCGTACCGGGCACGCCAATGGTGATGGCGGTGATCGACCCGGCATAGGTGGCGGCGGTGTACAGGCCGATGAGCACCGCCAGCGCCACCTCGGTGGACAGCGCATAGGTGGCGGCCACCAGCAGCGCGGTGCCGGAGGTGGCGTCGAGCCCCGGCAGGGCGCCGAAGGCCATGCCGATGGTGACGCCGAGAAACAATCCAACCAGGACCGGCGGCTGGGTGAGCAGCGCCAGGCCGGCCAGCATGCCTTCAATCATGATCGTCCTGCCTAGAACGAGGCGATGGGGATGCCGAGCAACTGGTCGAACAAGCCCCACAACAGCGCCGGGAACAGCACGCTGTAGAGGGTGTTGGCCAGCAACCGGCGGGAACCGCACAGCCAAAGACCTGCGAAAAGCGCGAAGGGCAGCACCACGAACAGGCCGAGAAGGTCGGCGGCCACCAGCACCGTGGCCACCGCCACCAGCACCAGCAGCGGCAGGGTGAGCTGACCCGCGGGCACACGACGCACACGCTTGCGGGATACCACCAGGTCCACCACGATCAGCGCGATCATGATCGCCGCCAGAGCGCGGGGAAACGTCGCGGGACCGATGTCCCGCGACGAAAGGGCGCCCGGAAAGGTGCCGGACTGGACCAGGATCAGCACCCCGAATGCGATCAACACCAGGTAGATCGCATGGGTGAGCGGAAACATGTGGCTACTCCAGCATGCCGAGCTTCTTCAGCATCTTGGTGTCGGCCTCGGCCTGCGCCTCGAGCAGCGCCTGGAACTCGGCGCGGGTCATCGAGCCCTGCAGGGTGGACGAATCGTCCAGGAAGGACTGGAAGTCCTCGCTGTTGACGGACTCGTCGATGATCGCGTGCAGCTTGTCGACGATCTCGTCCGGGGTGTCGCCACGCAGGAACATGCCACGCCAGTGGTAGCGAGCGAGATCGTGGCCGAGTTCGACGAAGGTGGGCACGTCCGGATGCGCCTTGACACGTTCCTCGGAGGTCACCGCGACCACCTCGGTGCGTTCCTTGAAACGGCTGTAGGCGCTGATGTTGCTCATCGCCGCCTCGATGTCGCCGGCCATTACCGCGTTGATGGCGTCGCCACCGCTGCTGAACGGCACCCAGGTGACCTCGACTTCCGCCAGGTCGGCGAGGATCAGCGTGGTGATCTGGTGCGGGGAGCCGGTGCCGTAGCCACCGATGCGGATCTGGCCGGGGTTCTCGCCCATGGCGGCCACCAGGCTCTCCAGGCTGTCGTAGTCGCCGTCGCGCTTCACGTACAGGGCGAAGGGGTCGAGCTGGATGCGGTACAGCGGCGTGAAGTCATCCCACTTGTGGGCGGCGCCGGGGAGCTGCAGCACCGAGGTGATGCCGGTGGCGTCGTTGAAGATCGTCAGGCCGTCCGCGGGCTGGCCCTTGAGGTAGGCCATGGCCAGCTGGCCGGTGCCGCCGGGGCGCGGCTCGACCACCACCGGCACGCCGGCGACCTCTTCCATGGTGACGGCCAGTCGCCGCACCATGACGTCCTGCGGTGCGCCGGCCGACGAGCCGTGGATGATCTTGATCGGGCCGGACGGGTATTCGTCCGCGCTCACCACGGGTGAGCCGAAAGTCAGCGCGGACACGAGCACGGCGGTCAGCGCGGATACCTGGATACGCATGGGGTTCCTCCTGTTTTCTTCGGGTAATCCGGTGGGCGTGCCAGACGGCACGAACCCGTGACTACGGTAGTCCAGTGCATCGGTGTCCGTCAACAATTTATCGATAAAAAATTCTTTTATCGACTTGTGCTGCGCTGTATCGGGTTGTAATCTTTATCGATAAACCGGAATCCACTCGGAGTGCTGAACATCGTGCCCACGGCGAGAAAGACCGGCGAAACGCGCCGAACACTCACCAATCTCGCCTATTCCCGGCTGCGCGAGGACATCCTCAGCGGCCGCCTGGAGCCCGGGCTGAAGCTGCGCGTGGAGCATCTGAAGACCAGCTACGGGGCGGGCGCCAGCCCGATTCGCGAGGCCTTGTCGCGCTTGACCGGCGACGGTCTCGCCGTGGCCGAGGGTCGACGGGGATTCCGCGTGGCACAGGTGTCGCTGGCCGAACTGAAGGACATCACCGAGCTGCGCGTGCTGATGGAGACCCGGGCGCTGACCGTCTCCATGGCCCTCGGCGACGACGACTGGGAGGCACAGGTGCTGGCGGCCTATCACCGCCTGTCCAAGCTGGACGAGAACCTCGCCAACGACCAGCCCGGCGAGGAGTGGGAGGAACGACACCGCCTGTTCCATGCCGCGCTGGTGGCGGCCTGCCCGTCACGCTGGCTGAAGAACTTCCGCGAGATCCTGTTCGACCAGAGCGAGCGCTACCGTAGGCTGGCGCTGGCCGACAGCCCCGGCGAGCGACCGGTGGCCGAGGAACACCGCGCCATCATGCAGGCGACGCTGGAACGCGACACCGGCCGGGCCTGCGAGCTGCTCAGCCATCACATCCAGGCCACCGCCGACGCGGTGGCCGGCAGCGACTGGGTGCTGGCCGAGCCGTAGCCGCGACCAGCACCCCGCCCCGCTACTGGAACACGGTGCCGAGGAAGGTCTGAAGCTCGGCCCAGCTTTGCCGGTCGGCGTCGGCATCGTAGGCAATGGGCATGTTGTAGGTCTTGCCCAACTCGTCGGCAGCGGGATTGGTAAAGGCATGCAGGGCGCCGGGATAGGCGATGAAGGTCATGTCGGCCCCGGCATTGGCCATCTCCTCCTTGAAGGCCGCCACCTGTTCTTCCGGCACCAGCGGGTCGGCCGCGCCATGCAGTACCAGCAGCGATCCCTGGATCGCGCCGGGTTCAGCCGGCACCTGGGTGGACAGGTTGCCGTGGAAGCTGGCGACACCATCGAGATCCATGCCGCGACGGGCCATCTGCAGCACGATGTTGCCACCGAAGCAGTAGCCGATGGCGGCAGTGCGGCCAGGATCGGTGCTGGCATGGGCATGCAGCAGGTCGCGGGCGGCGACGAAGCGCGCGGTGCCCGCCTCCATGTTGCTGAACACCTCCATCATGAACTTCTTCGCGTCTTCCGGGTGGCTGGTGGTCTTGCCGTCGCCGTACATGTCCAGGGCCATCGCGGTGTAGCCGAGTTCGGCCAGCATGTCGGCACGCCGGCGCACGTAGTCGTTGTGACCCCACCACTCGTGGACCACCAGCACCCCGGGGCGCTGGCCCTCGATGGCATCGTCCCAGGCGATGTAGCCGGTCAGGTCGACGCCGTCGACCTGGTAGTGGATCTCCTCGCCGACCACCGCGGCATGGACGGTGGCCGACCAGGCCAGGGAGACGGCGACAAGCGCGAAACCCGCGCGCAGACGGAATCGGTTGCTGGGCATGACAGGCACCTCGTCGGGTTGTGCGGGGAGGCTCCCCGCGGGTCGAAGGACAGCGGGTGCAGTGTAGCACCGGGTCCGCGGCGTGCGCCGTGCCGCGGCGACGATCTCAGCCGGCCGCCGTCCCGCGACCCCGTCGACCCGCGGCCAGCAGCCCCGCCAGTGCATGCGCCGGGTCCATCTCGAGGTTGGAGGCAATGTGCTCAAGATGACTGCGCATCCGCCGCCGGGCTCGGCGCATGTCGCCGGCGACCAGGGCATCGAGCAGCTCCGGGTGCTCGCCGTAGGCACAGTAACGTGGCGCCGGACGCTCCAGGCAGGCAATGGCCAGGGCCGAGCGCGACATCAGGTTGGTGGCATAGCCCAGCAGCAGGGGATTGCCCGCGGCAGCGGCCAGTTGCAGGTGGAAGTCGGCGGACAGGCGCAGGCCGCGGGCACGCTCGCCGGCCATCATGGCCCGCTGCTCGGCGGCGCAGATGCCGCGCAGGGTACGCTGTCGGCGGGCATCGAGCCGACCGCAGACCAGGTCCACCACGCCGAGCTCCACCACCTGCCGGGCCTGGAAGATGGCGCGGGCATCGGCGGCGTCGACACTGTTCACGGTGGCGCCTCGGTTGGGCCGGATGTCGACGATGCCCTCGTCGCACAGCCGCTGCAGGGTGCGCCGCACCACCGTGCGGCTGACCCCGTTGAGCTCGGCCAGCGTGGTCTCCGCCAGCCGCGTGCCCGGGGCGATCTCGCCGCCGAGAATGGCGTCGAACAGGCGGTTGTAGAGTTGCTGGTGCAGGGCAGGCATGGATTGTATTTTATTCCAATCCAATTAAAGTACAATTCATCCACGACTCCATGCCCCGCTGCCCATGGAACACCACCTGCTCGAATGGCTGAACCTGACCCTGCGCTGGATCCACGTGATCGTGGGCATCGCGTGGATCGGTGCGTCGTTCTACTTCAACTGGCTGGAAAACCGGCTGCAGCGCGGCGGCGCCCTTGCCGAGGGCGTGGCCGGCGAGCTGTGGGCGGTGCACGGCGGCGGCTTCTACCACCTGCAGAAGTACGAGGTGGCGCCAGCGGCGCTGCCGCCGACGCTGCACTGGTTCAAGTGGGAGGCCTATACCACCTGGATGTCCGGCGCCGCGCTGCTGGTGGTGATCTACTACCTGCAGGCCAGCGCCTTCCTGCTCGACCCGGCCAAGTCCGGGATCAGCGCCGGCGGGGCCATCGCGCTCGGCGTGTTCAGCCTGTGCGCCGCCTGGCTGGTCTACGACCTGCTCTGCCGCAGCCCGCTGGCCGGCCGGCCGCGCCTGCTCGCCCTGGTGCTGTTCGTGTTCTTCTCGCTGCTCGGCTTCGGGCTCGACAGCATGCTTGCCAGCCGCGCCGCCTACCTGCACGTGGGCGCGGCCATCGGCACGGTGATGGTGGCCAACGTGTTCTTCGTCATCATCCCCGGCCAGCGCGAACTGGTGCAGGCGCTGTCGCAGGGCCGTGCACCCGATCCGGCCCCCGGCCGCAATGCCCTGCTGCGCTCCCGGCACAACAACTACCTGACGCTGCCGGTGCTGTTCATCATGATCTCCGGCCACTTCCCTTCCACCTACGGCCATGCCCATGGCTGGGCGGTGTTGATGGCGCTGTCCGCCATCGGCGTGGCGGTGCGTCACTACTTCAACATCCGTCACCGGCAGCGCGCGGCAGTTTGGATCCTGCCCGCCGCCTTCGCCGCCCTGGTGGCGGTGATGTGGCTGACCGCGCCGCCATCGCGGCCAGCGTCCAGCGGCGTGGTGGTGGACGATGCCGAGGTCTCCGCCATCGTCGCCGAGCGCTGCGTGGCCTGCCATGCGACCACGCCGACGCAGCCCGGCTTCGCCGCGCCACCGGCCGGCATCGCGCTGGAGTCCCTGGACAGCGTGCGCGCCCAGGCCGAGCGCATCTACCTGAGCACCATCGCCACCCACACCATGCCGCTCGGCAACCTGACCGGCATGACCGAGACCGAGCGCGCCGTCCTCGGCATCTGGCTGGAGCGGGAAATCGAGGCCGCGCGATGAGCCGCGACGCCTATCCCCGCGACATGATCGGCTACGGCGCCACGCCGCCGCGTCTTCGCTGGCCGGGCGATGCCCGGGTGGCGGTGCAGTTCGTGGTCAACTACGAAGAGGGCGGGGAGAACAACATCCTGCACGGCGACGCCGCCTCGGAAGCCTTCCTGTCGGAGATCATCGGCGCGGCCGCCTACCCGGGCATGCGCCACGTGAACATGGAATCCCTCTACGAGTACGGCTCGCGCGCCGGCTTCTGGAGACTGCACCGCCTGTTCACCGACCGCGGCATCCCGGTCACCGTGTTCGGCGTGGCCATGGCGCTGGCGCGCAATCCCGAGGCGGTGGCGGCGATGAACGCGGCCGGCTGGGAAATCGCCAGCCACGGTTACCGCTGGATCGACTACCAGCACGTCGACGAGGCCACCGAGGCCGAGCACCTGGCACGGGCCGTCGCCGTGCATGCCGAGGTCACCGGCGCGGCGCCCAGCGGCTTCTACCTCGGCCGCGCCAGTCCCAACACCCACCGCCTGGTGGCCGAGCGCGGCGACTTCGTCTACCACGCCGACAGCTATGCCGACGACCTGCCCTACTGGGACACCCGCTTCGATCGAGCCCAGCTGGTGGTGCCCTATACCCTGGACGCCAACGACATGCGCTTCGCCACCGCCCAGGGATTCAACAGCGGCAGCCAGTTCTTCGACTACCTGCGCGACAGCCTCGACGTACTCCATGCCGAGGGCGAAGCCACGCCGAAGATGATGTCCATCGGCCTGCACTGCCGGCTGGCCGGCCGCCCGGGACGCACCGCGGCGCTGGCCCGCTTCTGCGACTACGCGGCATCCCTCGCCGGCGTATGGTTCGCCACCAGGCTCGACATCGCGCAATGCTTCGCCGGACAGGTGCCGGCACCGAACCCACCCGCACAACGGTAATCCCCGCATGAGCCATCACCACGTCAACCTCGCATCGGCCCGGCTCGGCGCGGTGGCCGTGCGCGCCACCGACGACTTCTTCGCCGACCGCGCGCGGCTGCTCAACGATGCCGAGCCGGTGTTCATCGCCGACCGCTACGACGACAACGGCAAGTGGATGGACGGCTGGGAGTCCCGGCGGCGGCGCGGACCCGGCCACGACCACTGCATCGTCCGCCTGGCCCGGCCGGGGATGATCGAGGCGGTGGAGTTCGACACCCGTCACTTCACCGGCAACTATGCCCCGGCTGCCTCCCTCGAGGGACTGCTCGCGGAGCACGACGAGTTCGGCGAGGAGGACTGGCAGACCATCATCGACACCACCGCCCTGCGCGGCGACGACCGCCGGAGCGTGACCGTGCCGCCGTGCGGACCGTATTCCCACGTGCGCCTCAACCTCTATCCCGATGGCGGCATGGCGCGATTGCGGGTCTTCGGCAGGCCGCTGCCGGTGGCCGGCAGCGAGATCGTCGACCTCGCCGCCAGCCTGCACGGCGGCGTCGCCCTGGCCTGCAACGACGCCCACTACGGCCACATGGGCAACCTGCTGCTGCCCGGGCGCGGGCGGGACATGGGCGACGGCTGGGAAACCCGGCGACGACGGCAGCCCGGCTTCGACTGGGTGATCATCGCCCTCGGCGCACGCGGCGTGGTCGAACGCATCGAGATCGACACCGCCCACTTCAAGGGCAACTACCCCGACCGCTGCAGCATCTCCGCCGCACTGCTGCCCGCCATCGACGCCACCACCGTTGCCGCCGCCAGCATGGGCTGGCCGAAGCTGCTGGACGAGTCGCCGCTCGGCGCCGACGCCATCCACGTCTTCGACCAGCTTCACCCCCTCGGCCCGGTCAACTGCCTGCGCCTGGACATCCATCCCGATGGCGGCGTCAGCCGCCTGCGTGCCTTCGGACGGCCGGGCCATGCCTGAACTCGTGCCCGAGCCACTCACCGCCGACGCCTTCCGGCCCTACGGCGAGGTCCTCGACCTGCGCGTGGCGAACACCCTGGCCATCAACCAGGGCCTGACCACCCGCTTCCACGACCTCGCCCGCATCGAGACCCGCGGCAGCGACGCCCGCGTGCTGCTCAACGTCTTCCGCTCCCGGCCCATCGCCCTGCCCCATCCCGTGGCCGTCCTGGAACGCCACCCCCTCGGCAGCCAGGCCTTCCTGCCCACCGGCTTCGCCCGCATCCTGGTCCTCGTCGCCCTCGGCGACCAGGCACCCGACCCGGCCACCATCCGCCTGTTCGCCAGCGACGGTCACCAGGGCGTCAACTACGCCCCGAACACCTGGCACCACTACCAGATGGTCCTCGACAGCACCGCCGACTTCGTCGTCGTCGACCGTGGCGGAGCGGGCAACAACCTCGAGGAAGCCGACGTGCGCGACCTGCAACTGGTGGTTGTCGACGGCACCGGTTGATCCAGAGTCGACCGCGCGGTCAGGCACATGACATGCGTACGGCGTTCAGGCGTTGGGCGCGGAACGAGCGCAACTGCTGCAACAAGGCACCGGTCCATCGACGGTCCGCGACCCGAAACGTGGCGGTGGCGACAATCCGGGGTTGCCGATCAGCGCCGCTTGCGCAGACCAAGGACCCGGGTGAACCCGGGCAGCAGCAGGGGCATCAGGTACATGGGTACCTGCCACAGGCCGACGAAGGTGATGAAG
>CAYGJZ010000086.1:0-15797 GCA_964350265.1 uncultured Gammaproteobacteria bacterium
CGCTGCTTCTTCCACTACATCCGCTTCCCCGACCGGGATACCCTCGAGCGCATCGTCCAGGTGCACTTCCCGGACCTGAAGAAGGCGCTGCTGAAGCGCGCGCTGGAAGTGTTCTTCCAGGTACGCGAGGTGCCGGGCTTGAAGAAGAAGCCGTCCACCTCGGAGGTGCTGGACTGGATCAAGCTGCTGGTGGCCGAGGACATTCCGCCCGAGGCACTGGCCGCCGACGACCAGCGCACCACCATCCCGCCGCTGCACGGCGCGCTGCTGAAGAACGAACAGGACGTGCACCTGTTCGAGCGACTGGTCTTTCTCCATCGTCGCAATGCTCGTTGAGTTCTACCAGCACCTGAAGGCCGCCCGGCTGCCGGTTTCGGTGACCGAGTACCTGGCCTTGATGGAGGCCATGTCGCGCGGCGTCGCCGACTACGACCTCGATCGCTTCTACTATGTCTCGCGGGCCTTGCTGGTCAAGGACGAGCGCTACCTGGACCGCTTCGACCGCGTCTTCGATGCCTATTTCTCCGGTCGCGTGGACGCCTTTGCCGCCCTTGCCGGCGAGATCCCCGACGAGTGGCTCCGGCGCCAGGCCGAGCTGCTGCTCAGCGACGAGGAGAAGGCCGCCATCGAGGCGGGCGGCGGCTTCGAGGAACTGATGAAGACCCTCGCCGAGCGCCTGGCCGAGCAGCGCGAGCGGCACGAGGGCGGCAGCAAGTGGATCGGCACCGCCGGCCGCTCACCCTTTGGCGCCTACGGCTACCATCCCGAAGGCGTGCGCTTCGGCCAGGACGGCGGCCGCAACCGCCGCGCGGTGAAGGTCTGGGAGCGCCGCGAGTTCGCCGACCTCGATGACGGCGTCGAGCTCGGCACCCGCAACCTGAAGGTGGCGCTGCGCAAGTTGCGCCGTTTCGCCCGCGAGGGCGCCCGCGAGGAGCTCGATCTCGACGGCACCATTTCCGCCACCGCGCGCAATGCCGGCTGGCTGGACGTCAAGCTGGTTGCCGAGCGCCACAACGCGGTCAAGGTGCTGCTGTTCATCGACGTCGGCGGCTCCATGTACCCCTTCGTGCAGACCTGCGAGCAGCTGTTCAGCGCCGCGCGCAGCGAGTTCCGCCATCTCGAGCACTTCTACTTCCACAACTTTTTCTACGACTTCGTCTGGCGCGACAACCGTCGCCGCCACGACCAGACCACGCCGCTGGAGCAGTTGATGCGCACCTACGGCAGCGACTACAAGGTGATCGTGGTCGGCGATGCCAGCATGAGTCCCTACGAGATCACCACCGCCGGCGGCAGCGTGGAGTACTTCAACGCCGAGCCCGGCGAGGCCTTCGCGCGTCGCATGCTGGCGCACTGGCCGCGCGCCGCCTGGCTCAACCCGGTGCCGCGCGAGGGCTGGGCGCAGACCCGCTCCATCGGCCTGGTGCGCGAGCTGTTCGAGGACCGCATGTTCCCGCTGACCGTCCACGGCATCGAGGCCGCCATCGACTGCCTGAAGGGCTGACGCCGCCCCGGCGGTCGTCCGCGGACCGGGTTGACGGTACAATACGCCGCCCTGAACGCAACCCCCGGTAGCAAGATGACGGAGGCAATCATTCGCCGCAACGAGCGTGCCGCGCGTGGCGCGCGCCTGTCCTGGGAGGCGGTTCGCGCCAGCCTGAAGCTCGATGCCAACGGCTTGATTCCGGCCATCGCCCAGCAACACGACACCGGCGAGGTGCTGATGATGGCGTGGATGAACCTCGACGCCATCGACGAGACCCTGGCCACCGGCCGGGTCTGCTACTGGTCCCGCTCCCGCGGCCGGCCCTGGCGCAAGGGCGAGTCCTCCGGCCAGGTGCAGTGGCTGCGCGAGATGCGCCTGGACTGCGATGCCGACACCCTGCTGCTCATGGTCGACCAGCACGGCGCGGCCTGCCATACCGGGAGAAGAACCTGCTTCTACAACCGCGTCGACGGCGACGGGGTGGAAGTGGACAGCGACCCGATGGTCGACCCGGACCAGCTCTACGGTGGCGGCGCATGAGCATCCAGCTGTACAACACGGCCAAGCGGCGCAAGGAAGCCTTCGTCCCGGCCGATCCCGAGCGCGTCACCATGTACGTGTGCGGCCCCACCGTCTACAACCTGGTGCACATCGGCAATGCCCGTCCGGTGGTGGTCTTCGACGTGCTCTACCGCCTGCTCCGCGCCCACTACCCGAAGGTGGTCTATGCCCGCAACATCACCGACGTGGACGACAAGATCAACCAGGCGGCGAAGGACAACGGCGAGAGCATCGGCCAGGTGGCGGAGCGCTTCACCGAGGCCTACCACCAGGACATTGCCGGGCTGAACACCCTGCCGCCGGACATCGAGCCCCGCGCCACCGGCCACATCGCCGAGATGATCGACATGATCGAGCGGCTGATCGCCGCCGGCCATGCCTACGTGGCCGAGGGACACGCGTTGTTCCACGTGCCGTCGATGCCGGACTACGGCGCCCTGTCCGGGCGCAACCGCGACGACATGATCGCCGGCGCGCGGGTGGAAGTGGCGCCGTACAAGCGCGATCCCGCCGACTTCGTGCTGTGGAAGCCGTCGGCGGACGATCTGCCCGGCTGGGACAGCCCGTGGGGCCGGGGAAGACCCGGCTGGCACCTGGAGTGCTCGGCGATGATCGAGACCCATCTCGGTCGCAGCATCGACATCCACGGCGGCGGCCAGGACCTGGTCTTTCCGCACCACGAGAACGAGCTGGCGCAGAGCCGCTGTGCGCATTCCGGCGAGCCCTACGTGCGTTACTGGGTGCACAACGGCTACATCACCGTCAGCGGCGAGAAGATGTCCAAGTCGCTGGGCAACTTCTTCACCCTGCGCGACCTGCTCGCCATGGCCCCCGGCGAGGCGATTCGATACGCGCTTCTGTCCGGGCACTACCGCAAGCCGCTGGACTGGTCGCCGGAGGCCGTTCACCAGGCGCGTGCCGCCCTCGACCGGCTGTACAAGGCGCTGCAGAATGCCGCTCCCGGCGACGACGGGGACGGCGGCGAAGCGTCGCCGCCGGCGGAAATTCTCGAGGCGCTGCGCGACGATCTGAACACGCCGCGGGCGCTGTCCCACCTGCATGCCGTGGCCGGGGCGCTGAACAGTGCCGGCGACGACGCCGAACGCCGGCGCCTGCGCGCAGAGCTGCTGGCCGCGGGGCGCTTTCTCGGTTTGTTGACGCAGGACCCGCTGGCCTGGTTCCGCTGGCGTCCGGCGGGCGACGCGGGCCTTGGCGACGAGCAGGTGGATGCCCTGGTGGAGGCCCGTCGACAGGCCCGTGCCTCCCGCGACTTCGCCGAGGCGGACCGCCTGCGCGACCAACTGGCCGAGCAGGGCATCGTGCTCGAGGATGGCCGCGACGGTACGACCTGGCAGCGACAGTAGTCGCTGCCGGGACTAGTTGGCGGCGCCTGCCGACTCGGCCAGCGCGGCGAAGGCGGCGGAGAAGCCGCTCAGCGACACCGTCAGGTCAATCTCCTGGTCGCGTGCCTGCATGATCTTCACGCTGGCGGTGCTGCCCGCCTTGAACTGCGCGATGCGCTGTTCGTCGAAGGCGAAGCCGGTCTGGCAGCCGCGTCGGAAGCAACGCTCGATGGGCAGTTCCAGCGGCTCGGTGGAGTCGACCTGCAGGCGCGCGCCGCCGGGCAGGTAGATGCCCAGCGGAAAGGTCAGGATGGCCACCGGGGTCTGTCCGCCCTGGTTGCCGCGCAGGTAGCCGACGGCGATGTTCAACGCCACCTGCTCGGTGTCCTGCACCACCAGGCGCTGGAAGATGGAACACTGGCGCGGACCACCTTCCTCGCCGTCGCGACAGCTCATCGCCCAGTTCTTGAAGCGGGTGGTGGTCACGTTCGGTGCCTGTCCCTGGCCCTGTCCTTCGGTGGATGGGGCGGACGGGGTGGACTGTGCCTGCGCCGTGCCGGCGAGCAACGAGACGGCGAGGACGAGGAGAAGGGGGAAACGCAGTGGCATGGGCATATTCGTGGTGGACCGGTGGAAGCCGGCGGGTGAAACATCCGAAGCGGCACCGATCACACTAGCACAGCGCTGCCCCGGCCCACCACAGCGGCGGATGAAATTTCCGCAAAGCGTCGTTCAGGTATCCGCCTGGTCCTCCGTGAGCAGCGCGGCAAAGCCGCCGTAGACCATCCGCCGGGCATCGAAGGGCATGTCCGCCGGGGTCATGCCGGTCATGCGCGGGTCGGCGAATACCGCGGCGTTGACCTGGTCACGGTGGTCGCGGGAGCGATAGCGGATGAAGGCCAGCGCCACCACCTCGTCGTCGGCCAGTGCAACGCCGCGCGGAAACGACGTGTGTTCGCCGTAGGGAACGTCGTCGGCCAGGTACACGCGAAGGCCGAGCGCGCCGTGGTCGCGCCAGACCTGCCAGGCGTCTGCCTCCAGTTGCCGGTAGGCATCGATGTTGGCCCGCGGCACCGGGATCAGGAAGGCGTCGATGTAGTCATTCATGCTGCATGCTCCGCCGGCAACCGCCGGCAAGGTGGGTTCGATGAGGGCAGCGCGCGACAACGGGTCGCCGCTGCCGACGCGTGCGCGGCTATTCGCAGTTCACCATCCACGACACGCCGAAGCGGTCGACCACCACGCCGAAGGCGCGGGCCCAGAAGGTCTGCTCGATGGGCATCTGCACGTCGCCGTTCTCCGACAGCCGGGCGAAGATCTCCCGTGCCCGTTGCGGGTCGTCGAGGCCGAGGGTGACCGAGGCACCGCGTATGCCCTCGTAGGTGTACTCGCCGGCATGGTCGGAGCCCATCAACAGCGAGCCGTCCAGTTCCAGGGTGACGTGCATGACGCGCTGGTGATCGCGTTCCGGGATGCCGGCTTCGGCGGGTGCCTGTGCATAGTCCATGATCTCGACGATGCGACCGCCGAGCACCTGCTCGTAGAAGGTGAAGGCTTGCCGGCAGTCGCCGTCGAACATCAGGTAGGGATTCAGTTTCACGGAAGGTCTCCTGTCGGGGTGGGGGCCGGGCGGCGAAGCACCGCCACCTGGCCTGGTCGAAGCGCGTGGCGGCGTTTCGACAGGCGGGTGGTCATTTTTCTGTTTCGGCGCCGGGCACGTCGAGACTGCGCACCGGGCGCACCTCGATGCTGCCGATCCTCGCCGAGGGGATCTTCGCGGCCACCGAGATGGCGTCGTTGAGGTCGCGCGCCTCGATCAGGTGGAAGCCCGCCAGTTGTTCCTTGGTCTCGGCGAAGGGACCGTCGGTCACCGAGACACGGCCGCCGCGCATGCGCACGGTGGTGGCCGAGGACACCGGTTCCAGTGCCTCGGAGGCGATCACGTAGCCACGCTGACGCAGGTCCTGGTCGTAGGCATGGCATTCCTCGTCGTGGGGGGACTCGGGCACGTTGTGCAGCTTGTCCTCCTCGAAGTAGACCAGGCAAAGGTATTTCATGGCGCGGGGCTCCGGTTGTGCGTACGGGGGATGGTCGCGCGGGCGAGCCGGAATTCGACAGCGCCGGCGGCCTAGCCGGGCAGGCTGGCCAGGCGCCGTTCCAGGAAGCGCCGCTGGGTGTCCTGGCTGGTCAGCGCCAGCGCCCGGGTGAAGGCGTCGCGGGCGTCGTCGACACGGGCGAGCCGTCGGCACAGCTCGGCGCGGGCGGCATGGGCCGGCGCGTAGCCGGCCAGTTCGCCGCGCGCCAGGATGGCGTCGATCTGCGCCAGTCCCGCCGCCGGGCCGTCGCGCATGGACACGGCGGCGGCCCGGTTGAGCTCGACCACCGGCGACGGCTCGATGCGCAGCAGGACGTCGTACAGGCCGACGATCTCGGCCCAGTCGGTGGCGTCGAAGTCGGGGGACTCGGCATGCAGCGCGGCGATGGCGGCCTGGACCGCGTACGGCCCCGCCGGCCCGGAGGCCAGCGCATCGTGGACCAGGGCAATGCCCTCGGCGATCTGTGCATGGTCCCAGGTTGCGCGGTCCTGGTCCTCCAGCAGCACCAGCTCGCCGTCGGCGCCGGTGCGCGCATGGCGGCGGGAATCGTGCAGCAGCATGAGGGCGAGCAGGGCGCGGGCCTCGCGGTCGGCGACCAGTTGGCACAATCGCCTGGCCAGCCGAACCGCTTCGGCGGTGAGGTCGACGCGGGTCAGGTCGGCGCCGGAGGATGCCGAGTAGCCCTCGTTGAAGACCAGGTAGATGACCCGCAGCACCGCGTCCAGGCGTTGGCGCAGGTCCCCCGGCGAGGGCAGTTCGAAGGGGATGTGCGCGGCACGGATCTTGGCCTTGGCGCGGACGATGCGCTGGGCGATGGCGGGTACCGCGGCCAGGCAGGCACTGGCGATCTCCTCGGTGGTCAGCCCGCACACCGTGCGCAGGGTCAGGGCGACCTGGGCATCCTGCGACAACGCCGGGTGGCAGCAGGTCAGGATCAGCCGCAGGTGGTCGTCCTTGACCGCGTCCTCGGCCAGCTCGGCCGGGTCGTCGCCGGCCTCGAGATGGTCGGCGACCACCTCCAGGTTGTGGTCGAACCGCGCCCGTCGCCGCATGCCGTCGATGGCCTTGAAGCGGCCGGTGGAGACCAGCCAGGCGCGCGGGTTGCCCGGCACGCCTTCCCTGGGCCACTGCGTGGCGGCGGCGGCAAAGGCATCGTGCAGGGCGTCCTCGGCCAGGTCGAAGTCGCCCAGCAGGCGGATCAGCGTGGCCAGAACCCGCGATCCCTCGTCGCGGTAGAGACGCTCGACCAGTTGCCGGATGTCGTTCGGTGTCGGCACGGCGGGGCAGGGGGGTGGGTGGACGCCGGGAGTATAGCGCCGCCGCGTGGCCCGCTACGAGGGGTTGCTGTGCCGGGGTAGTCAACGGTTGGCGACGGGTTCTACAATCGCCCGGTCCGTCATGCGCGTCCGGCCAGCCACGTCGAACCGTCCCCCTGTCCACGTTCCCGGGAGTCCCTTGTCCACCATCCTCTCCATCGATGGTCTCGAGAAGACCTATGCTTCGGGCTTCAAGGCCCTGTCCAACGTCAGCCTGGACATCGAGCGCGGCGAGATCTTCGCCCTGCTCGGCCCCAACGGAGCCGGCAAGACCACGCTGATCAGCATCGTCTGCGGCATCGTCACCGCCAGCGCGGGCACCGTCAGCGTGGACGGCTTCGACATTCGCCGCGACTATCGCCAGGCGCGTGCGCGCATCGGCCTGGTGCCGCAGGAACTGACCACCGACGCCTTCGTCACCGTGCGCGCCACGGTGGCCTTCAGCCGCGGCCTGTTCGGCTGCCCGCGCAGCGATGCCCACATCGAGAAGGTGCTGCGCGCGCTGTCGCTGTGGGACAAGCGCGACCAGCCCATCCATGCCCTGTCCGGCGGCATGAAGCGCCGCGTGCTGATCGCCAAGGCACTGGCCCACGAGCCGCGCATCCTGTTTCTCGACGAGCCCACCGCGGGGGTCGACGTGGCCCTGCGCCGCGACATGTGGAACCTGGTGCGCGAGCTGCGCGATGACGGCGTCACCATCATTCTCACCACCCACTACATCGAGGAGGCCGAGGACATGGCCGACCGCATCGGCGTGATCCGCGGCGGCGAACTGGTGGTGGTGGAACGGACCGCGGCGCTGATGTCGCGCATGGGGCGCAAGTGCCTGACCCTGTACCTGCTCGAGCCGATGGATGCCGTGCCGGCGGCGCTGTCGGACTGGAACCTGGTGCTGACTGCCGACGGCCACGAACTGGAATACACCTTCGACGTGCACGACGATCGCACCGGGGTGCCCTCGCTGCTGCGCCGCATGAGCGACCTTGGCATCGGCTTTCGCGACTTGCACACCCGGCAGAGCTCGCTGGAGGAAATCTTCGTGCACCTGGTGGCGGACGCATCATGAACGCCGAGGGCAACTTCCGCTTCAACCTGCGCGGCATCTTCGCCATCTACCGGTTCGAGATGGCGCGGGCCCTGCGCACCCTGCTGCAGTCCCTGGTCACCCCGGTGATCACCACTTCGCTGTACTTCGTGGTCTTCGGTGCCGCCATCGGCGCGCGCATGACCGAGATCGACGGCGTCAGCTACGGCGCCTTCATCGTGCCCGGCCTGGTGATGCTGGCGCTGTTCACGCAGAGCATCTTCAACGCCTCCTTCGGCATCTTCTTTCCCAAGTTCACTGGCACCGTCTACGAGCTGTTGTCGGCGCCGATCTCCTACCTGGAGATCGTCGTCGCCTTCGTCGGCGCCGCCGCCACCAAGTCGGTGGTACTGGGCATCATCATCCTGTTCACCGCTTCGTTGTTCGTGCCCGTCACCATCGAGCACCCGCTGTGGATGATTGCCTTCCTGCTGCTCACCGCGATCACCTTCAGCCTGTTCGGCTTCGTCATCGGCATCTGGTCAAAGGGCTTCGAGCAACTGCAGTTCATCCCCATGCTGGTGGTCACTCCGCTGACCTTCCTCGGCGGCGCCTTCTACTCCATCGACATGCTGCCCGCGCCGTGGCGCACGCTGACCCTGTTCAACCCGGTGGTCTACCTGATCGACGGTTTTCGCTGGAGTTTCTACGGCACCAGCGACGTCGGCGTGGGCCTGAGCCTGGCCATGACCTTCGGCTTCCTGCTGGTCTGCCTGGCGCTGGTGGCGTGGACCTTTGCCACCGGGTTCCGGCTGAAGAACTAGTGCCCGCGACCATCGACGAGCTGCCGCCGCTGTCGGTGGTGGTGTGCACGCGCAACCGCGCCGCCTCGCTGGACCGGCTGCTGCACTCGATGCGCTTCACCCGCCTCGCCGAGGGTGCCGAATGGGACGTGCTGGTGGTGGACAACGGCAGCGCCGACGATACCGCCGACGTACTGGCCAGGCACCGCGAAACGCTGCCGCTGCGTGTCCTCCAGGCAGCCACGCCCGGGCTGTCCCATGCCCGCAATGCCGCCCTCGCGGAGCTTGCCGGCCGTCACAGCGTGTGGACCGACGACGATGTCACGGTCACCCCGGAATGGCTGTCGGTGTACGAGCGCGCCTTCCGTTTCTGGCCGGAGCGGGACTTCTTCGGCGCACCGGTGCTGGCCCGCTTCGAGGGCGAGCCACCGGCCTTCGTCGAGGCGGTGCTGGAGCAGGCGCCGGAGGTGTTCGCGCAGATCGATCCGGAGGTCGGCTTTGCCGACCTCGGCGCCGATGCCGACATCCTGCCCTTCGGTGCCAACATGGCCTTTCGCGCCGGGGTGCTGGACGACCTGCGCTTCGATCCGTCGCTGGGCCGGCGCGACGGCGCCTTGACCATCGGCGGCGAGGAGTCGGCGCTGTTCGCCAACCTGGTGGCAGGCGGCGCCCGCGGCCTGTGGCTGCCGCCGGCGCGGGTTCGCCACTGGCTCGACCCGGCCCGGCAGACGCCCCGCTACCTGTACGACTTCCTCCTCGGCGAGGCGCTGGTGGAGGAACTGCGCGACGCCGGCGCCCTCGACCCAGCCATCCTTGCCCGGGTGGACGAGGAGATGCTGGGGCAGGGCTTCCGCGCCGCCTGCGACCTGTTGCCGGTCGACCTCGACGGCGACGGCCGCGCGTGGCTGGCCCCGCTGTGCGCCGCTGCCGCCACCGATGGCCGCGCGCTGGCCTGCGCATTGCTGCCACCGTCGCGACCGCACTTCCGCGCCGCGCCGCCACCCCGCCGACGGCTGCTGGCCATCGGCCTGGACGGCTTCGAGCGCCGGGTGGCCGAGCCGCTGGTGCGGGACGGGCGCATGCCCTGCCTGGCCGCTCTTTTGGGCACGTCGGCACGCTTCGATCTCGACCAGGGCGAGGCGTTGTACAGCGGTCTTGGCTGGGAACAGTTCGCCACCGGGTGCGCACCGCCGGACTATGGCCGCTACTCGGCGGTGGACTTCGACCCGCAGCGGTACCTCGCCCGCCAGCGCGATACCCGGCATGCCCCCTTCGTCGCCGGGATCGACGCCCACACGCTGGTCTTCGACGTGCCCTACCTTGACCTGCGGCGGGTGGAGCACGGCAGCGGGCTGGTCAACTTCGGCGCCCACGACCCCGGGGTCAGCTGCCATGCCCGACCGGCCTCGCTGGTCACCGAGGTGCGTCGACGCTTCGGCGCCTACCCGGCCAAGCGGTGGATCTACGGCTTCAGCTGGCCCAGCGCCGCGGCCACCCGGGCGGCGGGCGAGGCGCTGGTGGAAGCGGTGGAACAGCGTGCGCGCATCGGCCGCTGGCTGCTCACCGAGCGCTTCGACAACTGGCAGCTTGCGCTGTTCACGGTGGCCGAACTGCACTCGGCCATCGAGCCCTTCTGGCACGGTGTCGACGCCGGTCACCCGCTGCACCACGCCGAGTCCGCCGCCGCGGCCCGCGAAGCCCTGGAGGCGGTCTACCGCGCGGTGGACCGCCTGCTGGCGCAGTGGACCGACCTGCCCGGCGTGGAACTGGCGGTGTTCTCCATGCACGGCATGGGCGGCAACCACGCCGACCTGCCTTCGATGCTGTTCCTGCCCGAGCTGCTCTACCGACGCCGGTTCGGCGAGGCCGCCTTCCAGGTGCCGTCGTCGTGGAGCGACACCGCTGGCCGCCCGGTGATGCTGGCGGCGGATGCCGACTGGTCGTCGCGCCTGCTGGCCTGCATCGAGCCGCGTCACGGCGGCGTGCCATCCCCGCTGGAGACCTCCGGCGCGCTGGCCTGGATGCCGGCCAGTGCCTACCGCGGCGCCTGGCCGGAGATGGATGCCTTTGCCCTGCCGTCCTTCTACGATGGCCGGGTGCGGGTCAATCTCGCCGGCCGCGAAGCCCGGGGCCGGGTCGAGCCGGCGTCCTACCAGGCCTGCCTGGACGCGGTGGTTGCCGATGTCGAGGCGGCCCGCGACTGGCGCAGCGGCGAGCCGGTGGTGGCGTCGGTGTCCCGCCACCGCGGCGACCCGATGGCCTTGGCGCCCAGCGACGCCGACCTGTGCATCCGCTGGCGTGGCTATGCCGACGGCTGGCAGCACCCGCGCTTCGGCCACGTCGGCCCGGCGCCGTTCCGTCGCACCGGCGGTCACCAGGGACCGGGCCTGGCGCTGCTGCGCGACATGGGCCTGCCCGTCGGCGACCACGGCATGGCCAGTGCCTTCGACGTTGCACCGACGCTGCTGCGGCGACTGCACCAGGCACCGCCGACGCCGTTCTCCGGCGCGGTGCTCGGCGCGCCCGGAGAGCAGGACGGATGACGCGGTCAGTGCGACCCTTCCATGCCGAGCTGGCGGCCATCTACCGCCGTCACCTTGGCCGGGCGCTGGACGCGGCCGGCTACTTCCACTATGCCAGCCGGCTGGAGGCCGGCCAGGGGACGCTGGCCGGGGTCGAGGCCGAGATCGCTGCCTCCGACGAGGCCCGTCGACACCACGCTCAGCGCGACGGCGGGTCTTCGCCGGGTGACAGCGAGCGGCGGTAGTCCGCGGTTTCCACCAGCCAGGATACCGCGCAGCCGAACACCAGCCCCCAGAACGGCGCGCCGAGTCCCGCCAGCGGCACGTCGGCCAGGGTCACCAGGAAGGTCACCAGCGCACCGATGCCGCAGGCACCGCCGAAGGCCGTGGCCAGTGCGTTCAGCAATACCCGCAGCATGGCCAGGCCGGCAATGGTGGCGATGAAGGCGGGCGGCAGGTTCAGCATCAGCGCGGTGAACCACCAGGCGCCGACGCCGAAGACCAGCCCGAGCAGGCCGACGGTCAGTCCCGCGGCATAGTGTCGACGGTGCTCGCCGGAGGCGGAGACCAGCGCGTTCACCGGCCCGGTCAGGCAGGTGGAGACGGTGCCGGTGGCGGCGCTGAGCAACGACATCGCGCCGCAGGCAGTGGTGATGGCGTTCACCGGTGGACGGTGGCGGGCGGCGGTGAGGATGGCGATGCCCTGGCCGTTCTGCACCACGATGACGGTGATGGCCAGCGGGATCACCAGTTCCAGCAGCGCCGCCAGCGAGAAGGCGGGCCGGGCCAGGGCGGGGGCGACCCACTGCGCCGCCGGCAGGCTGACCTCGCCGGACACCGCCAGCGCGACGATGCCGGCGGCGAGGGCGCCGACCAGCGGCGGCAGCCGCCGGCCGAGGGCGGCCACCGACGACAGCAGCAGGAACACGGCGCACATCGGCGCGGCCACGGCGAAGCCGTCGCGCAGGGCATAGACCAGGTCCAGGCCGAACTGCAGGAAGACCCCGGCCACCATGGCCATGACGATGGGCATGGGCACCAGTTGCATGGCCCTTCGCACCCAGCCGCTCAGGCCGAGCACCAGCATCAGCCCTCCGGTGACCAGGTAGGCGCCAACCACCTCGGCGAAGGGCAGGTGGTCGAGGGCGGCGCCCACCAGCACGGTGCCCGGGATGGTCCAGAAGAACACCAGCGGCGTGCGATAGGCCAGGCAGAAGCCGATGGTCAGCAGCGAGTTGAAGAAGAAGGCGCCGAAGATCCACGAGGCCAGCACCACGTCGGGCAGACCGCCACGCTGGCCCGCGGTGAGGATGATGGCCACCGGGCCGGAGGCCGCGAAGATGAGGCCGACGAGCCCGTTGACGGCCTGCACCGGCCCGATGTCGCGCAGCACGCCGGAGGGCGACGGCAGTGGCCGGTGAACGGGTTCAAGCGCCATGGTCCGGGACCGGGAACGGGGAACGTGGAGCGGGTGGAAACCCGGCCCCGGCAAGGCGGCGCGGTGATGGCCGCGCCGGTTCGACGCGGCCGCGCGACGCCGGGTTCAGGAAACGCCCAGCGCGGCGTGCAGGTTGTCGACCACCTCGCGGTCCAGGTCCAGGGCCAGCGCCAGGCCCTCGAGGTAGTTGCGCTCGGCGTCGGTATCCACCTCGATGGCCAGCAGCGAGGCGGCATAGACCTGTGCCGCCACCTGGGCATTGGGCACCTCGCGGACGATGGCCGCGGTTTCCATGGGCTTGTGGATCTCCTCGGAGACGAAGGCCTGTTCCTCCGCGGTCAGGCCGTCCTCGGACGCCTTGCCGATGATGCGGCGGATCTCCTCGCGGTCGCCCTGGCCATCGGCCTTGGCGGCGTTGATCATGGCGCGGACGGTCAGTTCCGCGGACTTCTGCACGTCGCGGATCTCCTCCGCGTCGCGGGCCGGGCGCAGGCCCGACATGACCTGCTCGCGCTCGCTCGGCGTGCCGCCCCTGGCGGCCAGTGCCTTCATCGCCATGCTGCCGAGGATGGCCAGCGCGGTGCCGCCCAGGGCACCCTTCATGGAGCTGCCGCCGCCACCGAGCAGGGCGCCGGCCAGCGCGCCGAGGCCACCGGTCACCACCGGGTTACTGGCGCCGCCCTTGCCGCTGCGCATGGCGGCATTGCCGAGTCCGCCGAGATTGCCGAGCACGTCGCCAAGACCACTGCCGCCGAGGGAGTCCACCAGTCCGCCGAGCCCGCCCTTGCCGCCGCGCCCACCCTGGCCCCCGAGAGACTCGAGCAGGCCGCCGAGGTCGAGGCCGCTGCCCTGGTTAAGGGAGTGGTCGAGTCGCTTGCCGCTGGAGGGCGACATGCCCTGGTTGAGGACCGATCCGAGAACTTCGACGAAGTCCATGGCTGTTTCTCCGCGTCTGGTGGCATGGTCCCGCGCGGTCCCCGGGTTCGGGGGTGCAGGAAGTTGTACCGCATTGTAGCCGGTAAACCCGGCCGCGGTCAGCGACCCGGTGTCCACGGGGGATCAGGCGTGGGCGAGGTGCTCGTCGAGCACGGCGCCGCAGGACGGCCGGCGCTGCACCGCGCGCACCAGGGTGCCGAGTCGGGGAAGGCGCCGGAACAGGTCGTCGCGATCCGGGTGCCACACGGTGAGCATGGCCAGGTACAGGTCCAGCGCGGACAGTCCCCGGGCCAGGAAGGTCTCTCCGGCAAGGACCCGGTTGATGACATCGAACTGCTGTTCCACCGCGCCGAGGGCGGCGGCGCGTACCGCGTCGGTGCCGGCGGCGTCGATGGTGAAACGCTCCGGATGGCCGGCGCGGACGAAGGCCATGTAGGTGCTGGCGGCCATGTAGCACAGCCAGTGCAGAAAGGCGGGCCGGTCGGCATCCGCCGAACCCGGCACCATCGGCGATCCGGGATGCTGCTCGCCGATGGTAAGCACGATGGCGGCGGATTCGCCGATCACGCGTCCGTCGGGCAGGCGCAGTGCCGGCACCTGCCCACCGGGGTTGAGCCGCCGGTACGCTTCCCGCCGATGCTCGCCGTCGGCCATGTCCACCACCTGTCGATGGAAGTCGATGCCGAGTTCGTGGAGCAGCATCTCGACGACGATGGCGCCGGACATCGGCGCCCAGTAGAGCACGTAGCGGGTGTCCAGGGCGGTGTTCCTCGTCGTGGTTGACCGGTGGGTGACGCGACCAGTGTGGCCCACGGCATGCCCGTTTTCAACGCCGGGCAGGAAACGGGGCTTGACAGGCCGGTCTTTCATCCATATAACCAGAAAACTGGTTTTATGGAGATTAGCAATGCTTGCACTGGAACAAGCCGCCCAGGGCTTCGCCGCCATCGGCTCCGAACCCCGGCTGGAAGTCCTGCTGGCGCTGGTGCGCGCCGGTCGCCGGGGCCTGTCGGTGGGCGCATTGCAGGAGCGCCTGGACATCCCCGCCTCCACCCTGGCCCACCACCTGCGCTTCCTCGAGGCGGCGGACGTGATCCGCCGCGTGCGCGACGGGCGCACGGTGAACGTGATCGCGCAGTACGACGTCATCGAGGCCCTGGCCGGTTACCTGCAGCGGGAGTGCTGCGCCGACGAGCAGCGGCAGGCCGATGGTCCGGCCGCGGCCACGGAGGGTGATGCATGACCAGCATGGCATGGACCCTGCGCAGCGCGCGGGCGGCGGTGGGCCGCCGGGCCTCGGCCTGGTGGGCGGTGGCGTTGGTCCCCCTGCTGGTGGCCCTGCTGGATCCCACCGGACTGTGGCCGTTGCTGGTCTTCGCCGCCAGCGCCTGGTTGCAGACCGCACCCTACATCCTGTTCGCGGTGGTGCTGCTCGCCGCGTTGAAGGCCAGCGGCGCCGAGCGCATGGTGGCCGAGGCCTTCCAGGGGCGCGAATCGCGGATGATCGTGCTGGCGGCGCTGATCGGCGGACTGGCACCGTTCTGCTCCTGCGAGGTGATTCCCTTCATCGCCGGCCTGCTCGCCCTTGGTGCGCCGCTGTCCGCGGTGATGGCATTCTGGCTGTCCTCGCCGTTGATCGACCCGCCCACGGTGCTGATCACCGCCGCCGCCCTCGGCTGGCCCTACGCGGTGGGCAAGGCGCTGGCGGCGGTGTCGCTGGGACTGGCCGGCGGCCTCGCCATGCACCTGGCAACCCGCGCCGGGCTGTTCGCCTCGCCGCTGCGCCAGCGCAGCGGCGGCTGCGGCTGCGGTCCGTCGCCGTTCTCCGGCACCCCGGTATGGACCTTCTGGCGCGAGCCGGCGCGGCGCACCGTGTTCGCCGACACCTTCGTGGAGAACCTCCTGTTTCTCGCCAAGTGGCTGCTGCTGGCCTACCTGCTCGAGGCGGTGCTGGTGGGCTACGTGCCGGCGGCGTGGATCGGCAGCGTGGTCGGCGGCAGCGGTGCCGGCTCGGTGGTCATCGGTGCGCTGGTCGGTGCGCCTGCCTACCTGAACAGCTATGCCGCGCCGGCACTGGTGGCCGGGCTGGTCGAGCAGGGCATGAGCGCGGGCGCGGCCATGGCCTTCCTGGTGGCCGGGGCGGTCAGTTCGTTGCCGGCCATGGTGGCGGTGTGGTCGCTGGTGCGCGCCCCGGTATTCGGCGCCTACCTCGGCTTCGGCATTCTCGGCGCCATCGTCGTCGGCCTGCTGTTCGGCCTGGTCGTGTAGCGGC
>CAYGJZ010000087.1:0-15689 GCA_964350265.1 uncultured Gammaproteobacteria bacterium
GACCGCCTGGTGGTGATGAATGCCGGGGTCGCCGAGCAGATCGGCAGCCCGATGGACATCTACGCCGACCCGGCCACGCGCTTCGTTGCCGGCTTCATCGGCTCGCCGTCGATGAACTTCTTCCGCTGCCCGGTGGAGGGCGGCGCGGCGCGTCTCGGCGCCATGTCGGTACCGGTGCCGGGCCACTTTCGCGGCGACAGCGTCGATGTCGGGGTGCGTCCCGAGCATCTCGTGCCCGGTGGCGACGCGGCGGTGATCGGCGACTTCCAGGTGCAACTCACCGAGCCGCTGGGTGCCGATACCCTTGCCCACGGTCTGCTGGACGGCCACGCCGAGGACGTGGTGGTGCGTCTGCACGGTCACTTCCAGTCCACCGACACCCACCTTGGCATCGGTGTCGAGCCGGGCCACTGCTACCTGTTCGATCCGGCCGACGGTTCGCGCATCCGCGACTGAGCCGCTTCGCTTGCGCCGGTGGTAGCGCTGCGGATAGATTGTGCTGCCCCGGCATTCCTGGCAGACGACATGAACAAGTGGAACGAACCGTCCGACACCGCGCAGGTGGACGCCTGTGGCCGCGTGGTCGGCTTCCCCGTGCCCGGCTGGCAGGCGCCGGATGCACCGCCGCGCACGCCGATGCACGGTCGCTTCTGCGACGTGGTGCCGCTGGATGTCGATGCCCATGCCGACTCCCTGCACGATGCCTTCTGCCGCGAGGGTGGCGATGCCGACTGGTCCTACCTGCCCTATGGACCGTTCCCGGACCGCGATGCGCTGGCCGCGTGGATGTCGTCATCCTGTCTCGGCGACGACCCGCTGTTCCATGCCATCATCGATGTTCGCGACGGTCGCGCGGTGGGCATGGCCAGCTACCTGCGCATCGCCCCGGCCGCGGGCAGCATCGAGGTCGGCCACATTCACTACTCGCCGCTGCTGCAGCGTACCCCTGCCGCCACCGAGGCCATGTACCTGATGATGAAGCGGGTGTTCGAGCTTCGCTACCGGCGCTACGAGTGGAAGTGCAATGCACTGAACCGCGCCTCGCGCAATGCCGCCCTGCGCCTGGGCTTCTCCTTCGAGGGCGTGTTTCGCCAGGCCGGCGTGGTCAAGGGACACAACCGCGACACCGCCTGGTATGCCTGCATCGACGCCGAGTGGCCGGCGCTGGAGCAGGCCTTCCGCCAGTGGCTGTCCCCGGACAACCTCGACCCGGACGGCCGCCAGCGCACTTCGCTGTCGGCATGGACCGCGCCGGTGCTGGTCAACCGCGGCTAGTCTTCGCTGCCTGCGCCGCGACCGCGTTCGCGGTAGAAGATGGTGACCCCGGCGCCCACCACCAGCGCCACCCCGGCCAGCTGCAACGGTTCCAGGCTCTCGTCCCAGAGCAGGTTGCCAAGGAAGATGGCGAAGACGATGCTGACGTATTTCAGCGGCGCCACGAAGGACAGCTCGCCGCTGCGAAAGGCGGTGATCAGCGCGAAGTAGGCGCCACTGAGCAGCAGCGCGCACAGCGCGATCCAGGCAATGGCCGTCGCCGTTACCGGTCGCCACTGGGCAAGACACATCACCGCGCCGCCGACGGTGACCATGGTGGCGGTGAGGAAGGCCACGTACAGCGACGACTGGTGGGGGCTGATGTAGCGGGTGGAGATGTCGCGACCGGCCACCAGCGCGGCGGCCAGCAGCGGCAGCAGCATGGTGGCGCTGAAGCTGGCACCCCACGGCTGGGTGATCAGGGCGCTGCCGGCAAAGCCCACCAGCACCGCGGTGATGCGTCGCCAGCCCACCCGTTCCCCGGGCATCACGGCGGCCACCAGGGTGATGAAGATGGGCGAGACGAAGACCAGCGACGAGGCCACCGCCAGCGGCAGCAGCACCAGCGCGGAGAGAAAGCAGGCGGTGGCGCTGACCTCGAAGGCGCCGCGCACCAGGGTCCAGCGCTCCAGCAGTTGGCGCGAGACCAGCGGCATGCCGCTGGCAAGGATGGCGACGGCGAAGATGGCCATCACCATCAGGCCGCGGAACAGCAGCACCTGGCCGACGGCGAGGGACTGGCCGACATGCTTGATCACGGCGTCGTTGCCGGTCAGCATGATCATCGCGGCGATCATCACCACGCCGGCGCGCAGGTTGGCATTCACGGGTTGGCTCCGCCGGTTGCAGGGGTGGAACGAACAACGCCGGGGTCGATGTCCCCGGCGCCGGTTGCGCCGCGGCCCGGTGGGCGCGCGGCGGGCAGGAGGCGGGCCACGCCCGCCGGTGGTCTACGCGGCCTTCATGCCGGCCGCGCGGATCTCCTCGGAAACGTCGTCGGAATACTTCTCGAAGTTCTCCGCGAACTTGCCGGCGAGCATGCGCGCCTGGGCGTCGTAGGCATCGGTGTCGCTCCAGGTGCTGCGCGGGTTGAGTACCTCGGTGGGCACCTCCGGGCATTCGATGGGCATTTCCAGGCCGAAGATCGGGTGGGTATCGGTGGGCACGTTGTCGAGGTGGCCGTCGAGGATGGCATTGACGATGGCGCGGGTGTGGTGAATGGCCATGCGCTCGCCGACGCCGTAGGGGCCGCCGCTCCAGCCGGTGTTCACCAGCCACACGGTGGCGCCGTACTCGGCGATCTTCTCGCCGAGCATCTCCGCGTACTGGCGCGGGTGCAGCGGCAGGAAGGGCCCGCCGTAGCAGGGCGAGAAGTTGGGCGTCGGCTCGGTGACGCCGCGCTCGGTGCCCGCCACCTTGGCGGTGTAGCCGTTGATGAAGTGGTACATGGCCTGGGCCGGGCTCAGCTTGGACACCGGCGGCAGCACGCCGAAGGCATCGCAGGTGAGGAAGATGACGTTCTTCGGGTGACCGCCACGCCCGGTGAGGGTGGCATTGGGGATCTGGTCGATCTTGTAGGAGCCGCGGGTGTTCTCGGTCAGGCTGCCGTCGTCGAGGTTCACCTGGCGGGTTTCCTGGTCGAAGATCACGTTTTCCAGCACGGTGCCGAACTGGCGCGTGGTGGCATGGATCTCCGGTTCCTGCTCGGCCGACAGGTTGATCACCTTGGCATAGCAGCCGCCTTCGAAGTTGAACAGGCCGTTGCGGCTCCAGCCATGCTCGTCATCACCGATGAGCTTGCGCGAGGCATCGGCGGACAACGTCGTCTTGCCGGTGCCGGAGAGGCCGAAGAACAGCGCGGTGACGCCGTCCTGGCCGATGTTGGCCGAGCTGTGCATGGGGAACACGCCCTTCTTCGGCAGCAGGTAGTTGAGCACGCTGAAGATGGACTTCTTGGTCTCGCCGGCATACTGGGTGCCGCCGATGATCACCAGCTTGCGGGTGAAGTTGACCACGATGAAGGTTTCCGAGTGGGTGCCGTCCAGTTCCGGGTCGGCATGGAAGCCCGGCGCGTTGATCACCGTGAACTCGGGAATGTGGCGGGCCCGCTCCTCGTCGTCGGCGCGCAGGAACATGTTGCGCGCGAACAGGTTGTGCCAGGCCAGCTCGTTGACGATGCGGATCGGCAGGCGGTACTCCGGGTCGGCGCCGGCAAAGCAGTCCTGCACGAAGACGTCGCGACCCTTCAGGTATTCGCAAAGCCGCTGGTGCAGGGCGTCGAAGCGTTCCGCCGGATAGGGCACGTTGACCTTGCCCCACCACAGTTCCTTGTCGGTGTGCTCATCGCGCACCACGAACTTGTCGTTGGCCGAGCGGCCGGTGTGCTGCCCGGTGCGCACCACCAGCGGACCATGGCTGGACAGCATGCCTTCCTCGCGCGTCAGCGCCTGCTCGTAGAGTGCGGCGGTGGTCAGCGTCCAGTAGACGTTGCCAAGCTCGGACAGGCCGTGGTTGTCCAGGCCGTACTGGCTGCGATGGGAATCGCCAAGATGCATCGGTCATACCTCGTGTGGATCGTAAATCTGCCTTCCTGGCCAATCGACAACTCCGCGTGACCCGCTACGATCCACCCCCGGCAGACCCGGGCGTGGCATACCGTTCTGCTGCCGCCTTCTTCTACCGGGTTTCCCGGTCGGGCGGCCATGCGCGGCCGAAGCCTCGATAGTCGGAAACTGTCGTCCTCCGGCGGCTCGATGCCGGGGCCTTCGAATATAGCGCAATCGCCGCTAAAGCCCAATTGGGCCAGTTTTCCCCGGAGTAGGCGTCCAGATTCCGCTGTTCAGCCCGCTTCCACGAGGATGCCGAGATCGCTGGCGGCGGCGGTCAGCTCGTGGCAGAAGCTCCCCGCGAAGGCGCGGAAGACCTGCACCTCGTAGGTTGGTGCATCGTCGAGCTGGTGGAGCAGGGCGCCGACGTGGGCGAGCCGGGTGGCCGCCACCCGGCCGGGGCCGAACACCCGCGGGTGCAGGTCCGGCGCGCCGAGCCGGGCGAGGGTGCGCCGGGCGCCGGGCCCGGCGATGCGCAGCATGGCGCGGGCATGGCCGTGGTCGACCACCGCCGCGAGGTCAGCCAGGTCGGCGGCCAGCGCGGCGTGGTCCGCCGCCGCCGTGCCCGGCGGCGCGGTGAGCAGGGCCATGTCGAGGCCGGCCCACAGCAGTCGGGTTTCGCCGGCGGCGCTGGCGTGGCCGGCGTCCGGCCAGTCCAGGCCGAGACCTTCGCGCAGGGCATCGGCCAGCGCCTGGCGTCGGCCGCGGCGGGGGGCCAGCGAGATGGCCGACCGCCGGACCCCGGCCAGGATGACACCGGGGGTGTCGCCGGCGACGCCGTAGCGGCCGGGGACGAGGATTCCGGCCAGCGCCGGTTGTTCGCGGAATTCAGCCATCTGCCCGTCCATGCAGTCGCTCGTTGTCCGGGTCGAAGAAATGCGGTGACACCACTTCCACCGTCGCCTCGTGGCCGCGCAGCGGGTTGGCCGCGCGCAGCGTCTGCCCGATCCGTTCGGCACCGCCGCTGAGCAGCGCCAGCGCGATCCAGGCGTCGAGCATCGGGCTGTAGGTCACCGAGGTGACGTGGCCGAGGTCGTTGGTGGCGACCGTGTCGGCCGCCGGTGCCAGCAGGTGGGCGCCGGCCTGCAGCCGCTGGCCCGGCGCCGCCCTCAGTCCCACCAGCGTCGGCCGCCGCGGGTCGGTGAGACCGGGACGCTGCGCCAGCACGCGGCCGACGAAGTCCTTCTTCTTGCTCATCATGCGGCCAAGACCGAGGTCGGCGGCGGTGGTCTGGCCGTTGATCTCCGGTCCGGCCACGTGGCCCTTCTCGATGCGCATGATGCCGAGCGCCTCGGTGCCGTAGGCGGTGATGCCATGGGCCTGGCCGGCGTCCATCAGCGCCTGCCAGGCGGCCTCGCCACAGCCGGCCGGCACGTTGAGCTCGTAGGCGAGCTCGCCGGAGAAGCTGATGCGGAACAGCCGCACCGGGATGCCGCCGACCCGGGTCTCGGTGGCGGCGAGGAAGGGGAAGGCGTCGTCGGACAGGTCGAATCCGTCGAGCACCGCGGCGAGCACTTCGCGGCTGCGTGGCCCGGCCAGCGCCATCGACGCCCACTGCTCGGTGACCGAGACCATCTGCACGTCCAGCGCCGGCCACAGCACCTGGTGGCAGTATTCCATGTGCGCCATCACCGCCGCCGCGCCGGCGGTGGTGGTGGTGACGAAGTAGTGGTTCCCGGCCAGTCGCGAGGTGGTGCCGTCGTCGAACACGATGCCGTCCTCGCGCAGCATCAGGCCGTAGCGCGCCCGGCCCACCTTGAGGGTGGAGAAGCCGTTGCAGTACAGGCGGTCGAGAAAGATGCCGGCGTCGGCGCCCTGGACGTCGATCTTGCCCAGGGTGGAGACGTCGCACAGGCCGACGCCGTTGCGGGTGGCCAGGGTCTCGCGTACCGAGGCCGCCATCATGTCTTCGCCGCTGCGCGGGTAGTAGCGCGGTCGCAGCCACTGGCCGGCTTCCACGAACACCGCGCCGTGGCGCTGGTGCCAGTCGTGCATCGGGGTCTGCCGGGTCGGTGCGAAGTGCATGCCACGGGCACTGCCGGCGAGCACGCCCATGGCCACCGGCGACACCGGCGGCCGGAAGGTGGTGGTGCCGACCTCGGCGATGGGCCGGCCGAGCACCTCGGCGAGGATGCCCAGGCCGTTGACGTTGGACAGCTTGCCCTGGTCGGTGGCCATGCCCAGGGTGGTATAGCGCTTGAGGTGTTCCACCGAGCGGTAGCCCTCGCGCGCGGCCAGCTCGATGTCCTTGTCGGTGACATCGTTCTGCAGGTCCACCAGCGCCTTGCCGCGACCGTGCACCCGCCAGGCCGGGCGGATCGACCAGGGCTGGTCGACGGCCTGCGGCGGTTCGCCGGCGGCGACGGCGAAGCCGGCCTCGGCGGCGGCCTCGCGGCCGGCCCGGTGGCCGTCGGCCAGCGCGCTGGCAAGACCGAAGCGACCGGCGGCGGCGCCCACCGAGCATTCGCGCTGGCGCGGCGTGCCGGGCACGAAGGCGGCCAGGGTCTCGTCGTACACCGGTCGCGCGCCGGTCTGCGCATGCAGTTGCACGTCCGGGTTCCAGCCGCCGGACACCAGCAGCGCGTCGCAGTCGATGCGCGCGCCGACCCCGGCGGCGTCGATGCCCACCGCGTTGACCCGGGTGCGGCCATGGACCTTGCGGATCACCGCCCCGGTGAGCATGCGCGCGCCCACCGACTCGGCCAGCGCGGTGGAAGCGGCGGCGACCTCGCGGCGACTGTCCAGCACGGCGGTCACGCCGACCCCGGCGGCGGCCAGGTCGGCCAGGGCCGGGTAGACGCTGTCGTTGTTGGTGAACACCACCGTCGCCTCGCCCACCCGCGCGGCATGGCGCACCGCGTAGCTGCGCGCCGCCGAGGCGAGCAGGATGCCGGGGCGGTCGTTGTCGCCGAACACCAGCGGCCGCTCCTGCGCCCCGGTGGCCAGGATCACGCGGCCGGCGTGGATACGCCACAGGCGTTGCCGCGGGGTCGACGGCGGCGGCGTGGGCAGGTGGTCGGCAACCCGCTCCACCGCGCCGAGCACGTTGTGGTCGTAGTAGCCGAACACGGTGGTGCGGGTCAGCACGATAGTCTCGTCCATGGCGCAGAACCGTTGCCGGGCCGCTTCGCACCAGGTCACCCCGTCATCGCCGTCGATGCGGCTGCTGGCGGCCAGCGCGCTGCCGCCGACGCGGTGATCCTGCTCGGCGAGGATGACCCGTGCGCCGCCCTCGGCGGCGGCCAGTGCCGCCGCCAGGCCGGCCGGGCCGGCGCCCACCACCAGCACGTCGCAGTGCACGTTCTCGCGCTGGTAGTGATCCGGGTCGGCCAGTGCCGCGGCGCGGCCGAGGCCGGCGGCGCGGCGGATGGCCGGCTCGTAGAGGCGTTCCCAGAACTTCGCCGGCCACATGAAGGTCTTGTAGTAGAAGCCGGCGGGCAGGAAGGGCGACACCAGGCCGTTGATGGACTGCAGGTCGAAGCGCAGCGACGGCCAGCGGTTCTGGCTGGTGGCGACCAGGCCGTCGAACAGCTCGATGCAGGTGGCGCGGGTATTCGGTTCCCGGCGATGACCGCTGCGCAGCTCGACCAGCGCATTGGGCTCGGCCATGCCCGCGGTGACGATGCCGCGCGGGCGGTGGTACTTGAAGCTGCGCCCGACCAGGTGCACGCCGTTGGCGATCAGCGCCGAGGCCAGGGTGTCGCCGGGATGGCCATGGTAGTCGACGCCGTCGAAGGTGAAGGCGGTGGTGGTGCCACGATCGACCAGGCCGCCCTCGGCGGCACGCCAGCGCTGCCCGCTCATGGCGCCTCCGTGCCGGCGTCGCGGGCCAGTTCGACGTCGAAGATCTCGTGGCTGGCGGTGTCGCGGCGAACCACCAGCCAGGCACGGCAGCCGCCCACGTGCTGCCAGTACTCGCGGTGCATGCCGCGCGGGTTGTCGCGCAGGTAGACGTAGTCGTGCCAGGCGGCGGGGTCGTCGTCGCGCGGGCGTACCGGGCTGGCGTCGCCGAGGTAGCTGAACTCGTCCAGCGGCCGTTGGCCGCACAGGGGGCAGGGTATGCGCATGGCCGCTCCCCGCTAGTGCACGTTGGGGCGCGGGCCGCCACCGCGCTCGTCGATGAGATGGCCGCTGGCGAAGCGGTCCAGGCGGTAGGCGGCGTTGAGGCGGTGCGGCTCGTCGCGGGCCATGGTGTGGGCAAAGCACCAGCCCGAGGCCGGGGTGGCCTTGAAGCCGCCGTAGCACCAGCCGGTGTTCAGGTACAGGCCGCGCACCGGGGTGCGGTCGATGATCGGGCTGCCGTCCATGGACATGTCCATGACCCCGCCCCAGTGCCGCAGCATGCGCAGGCGGCCGAGGGCGGGCATCATCGCCATGCCCGATTCCATCACGTGTTCCACCGCCGGCAGGTTGCCGCGCTGGGCATAGCTGTTGTAGCCGTCGAGGTCGCCGCCGAGCACCAGCCCGCCCTTGTCCGACTGGCTGATGTAGAAGTGGCCGGCGCCGAAGGTGATGACCTGGTTCACCAGCGGCTTGAGCCCCTCGGTGACGAAGGCCTGCAGCAGGTGGCTTTCCACCGGCAGGCGCAGTCCCGCCATCGACGCCACCTGCGAGGAATGCCCGGCCACCGCCAGGCCCACCTTGGGCGCGCTGATCGGCCCGCGGCTGGTGTCGATGCCGGTTACCGCGCCGTTCTCGACGCGGATGCCGGTCACCTCGCAGTGCTGCAGGATGTCGACGCCGAGACGGTCGGCGGCACGGGCATAGCCCCACACCACGCCGTCGTGGCGGGCGGTGCCGCCGCGCGGCTGCATCAGGCCGCCGAGGATCGGGAAGCGGGCATTGTCGAAGTCGAGGAACGGCGCCTTGGCGCGCAACTGCTCGCGGTCGAGCAGCACCGCGTCGGCGCCGTTGAGCAGCATGGCGTTGCCGCGCCGCACGAAGGCGTCGCGCTGGGCATCGCTGTGGTACAGGTTGATGACGCCGCGCTGGCTCATCATGACGTTGAAGTTCAGCGCCTGTTCCAGCCCCTCCCACAGTTTCAGCGAGTGCTCGTAGAACGGCTCGTTGCCGTCGAGCAGGTAGTTGGAGCGGACGATGGTGGTGTTGCGGCCGGCATTGCCGCCGCCGATGTAGCCCTTCTCCACCACCGCCACGTTGCGCAGGTCATGCTCGCTGGCCAGGTAGAAGGCGGTGGCCAGGCCGTGCCCGCCGCCGCCGACGACGATGGCGTCGTAGTGCCGTTTCGGCTCGGGATCGCGCCAGGCCGGCGTCCACCCGTGGTGGCCCGACAGCGTCTGCCGGATGAGCGAGGCGAGGGAGTATTTCAACGGAGCATGGACCCTGACGTTTCGTCGCTGAACGGGGCAAGTATAGGCAGCACGGAAGGCAACGGAAAGGGAGGAATTCCCTCATGCCGCGGATCACGGTCACCAAGTCGCCGGCGGTTTTGCGGTACGATGGCGCCGCCGCCGCAGGCGGCGGCAATCGATGTACCGAAACAGCGACGAGAGATTCATGGCAGGCAAGAACAAGGGCGGCGCGTCCGGCGGCAGGTCGGCGAAGAAGAAGAAGCGAACACCGAAGTACACGGCCCGCAGCGCCGACAAGTACGAGCTCTACCAGCTCGCGGTGCAGTCGGTGGAACCGGACATCGCCTTCCTGCGGCGGGTCTACAAGAAGGAGCACGGCGTGCCCGCGCGGCACTTCCGCGAGGATTTCAGCGGCACCGGGTTGCTCACCGCCGAGTGGATCCGCAAGGGCCCGAAGTACACCGCCGAGGCCTTCGACATCGACCCCGAGCCGATCGCCTGGGGGCGTGCGCGCCACTTCGCCGAGCTGGGCGAGGCGGCCGCCCGCGCCACCTTGCACCTGAAGGACGTGCGCGAGCCGAGCGACCGTGCGCCGGACGTGCGCTGCGCGCAGAACTTCTCCTACTGGGTGTTCAAGACCCGCGCCGAGATGCTCGACTACTTCCGCACGGTGCGCGACGACCTGGCCGACGGCGGCATCTTCGTGCTCGATGCCCACGGTGGTCCGGAGAGCATCGAGGAGCGCGAGGAAGAGACTGTCATCGATGCCGGCTTCACCTATGTCTGGGACCAGCACTGGTTCTCGCCGGTGACCCACGAGGCGAAGATGCGCATCCACTTCCGCTTCAAGGACGGCACCGAGATGAAGCGTGCCTTCAGCTACGAGTGGCGGGTGTGGAGCCTGCCGGAACTGCGCGACGTGCTGCTCGACGCCGGCTTCTCGCGGGTGGACAACTACTGGGAAGGCACCGACGACGACGGCGTGTCCGGCAACGGCGTCTACCGCAAGACCCGCCACGGCACCAACGACCCGGCCTGGGTCACCTACCTGGTGGCGGTCAAGTAGCGCCTTCGCCGGCAGCCGGCACCGCGTCCTCGGCCGGGTCGAGCTGGCCGAGGGCGTTGAAGTCGTCGAGGATGGCGTAGAAGGCCGGCACCAGCAGCAGGGCGCTGGTGGTGGCGGTGGCCAGGCCGAAGGCCAGGCTGGCGGCCAGCGGGATCAGCACCTGGGCCTGCAGCGAGGTCTCCGCCAGCAGCGGCGCCAGCCCGGCGATGGTGGATACCGAGGTCAGCAGGATCGGCCGGAAGCGGTCCAGGCCGGCTTCCACCGCCGCCCGGGTCACCGCCATGCCGCGACGGCGGGCGGCACGGATGAACACCACCAGCAGGATCGAGTCGTTGACCACCACGCCGAACAGCGAGGCCATGCCGACGATGCTCGGCATGGTCAGGTCGAGGCCGAGCAGCCAGTGGCCGAAGGCGACGCCGACGAAGGCGGTGGGTATCACCAGCATCACCGACAGCGGCGCCAGGTAGCCGCGGAACTGCAGCGCCAGCAGCATGTACACGCCGAGAAGGCCGAGCAGCACGTTGCGCACGATGGAGGCCCCGGTGGTGGCCGACTCGCTGCTCTCGCCGCCGATCTCGTAGGCCAGCCCCGGGTACTGCCCGAGCAGTTCCGGCAGCACCCGCGCGTCGGCCAGGGCAACCAGTTCCTGGGCATTGACCACGGCACGGTCGACGTCGCCGTGCACGGTGACCGTGCGCCGGCCATCGACGCGGGCGATGCGCGCCCAGCCACGCTCGGCCTCGATGGTGGCCACCGCCGACAGCGGCACCGCCGCGCCGGACGGCGAGAGGATGAACATGCTGGCGAGGTCTTCCGGCCCGTCGCGGTCGCTGCCGGTCAGGCGCAGGTCGACCTCGTAGCGTTCGCTGCCACGGTTGAACTCGTCCACGGTGATGCCCTGGAAGGCGGCGCGCAACTGCTCGGCCACCAGCCGGGCGTCGATGCCGAGACTGCCGGCGGCGTCCTTCAGCGCGATGCGGTACTCGCGCTTGCCCGGGCGCAGGTCGTCGTCGAGGTCGACCACGCCGCGGTATCGGCCAAGCCAGTCGCGCAGCACCAGCGAGGCTTCCTTGAGCTGCTCGAGGTCGTCCCCGGCCAGGCGGATGTCGATGGCGCGGCCCGCCGGACCGATGGCCGGCTCGGTGAAGGTCAGCGCGAGCACGTCGGTGGGTTGGCCGGTTTCCTCGCGCCAGGCATTGCGCAGTTCGTCGATGGTGGTGGAGCGGGTCTCGGCGCCGAGCAGGTCGGCGACCACCCGTGCCAGGTGCGGACCCTGGTCGCCGGCATCGGGATTGCGCGCGAAGATCACGGTGACGTTGCGCACCAGGGCCTCGCCCCCCGGCTGTTCACCGACGCCTTCCTCGGCACGAGCCAGCGCCGCCAACAGCTGTTCGACCAGCGCCTCGGTGCGTGCCAGCGGCGTGCCCTGGGGCAGCGCCAGCCGCGCCTCGAGGATGTCGCCGTCCACCGACGGTAAGCCGACGAACTTCAGGTGCCCGCCCAGCGGCAGGGCGATGGCGGCGAGCAGCATCGCCGCCGCCAGGCCGGCGGTGAGGTAGCGCCAGGCCACCGCCGCGCGCAGCAACGGCGCGAAGACGCCATCGCGCAGCCGGGCGAAGCCGGCGTCGACGCGCTCGCGCATCGGCCAGCGCCTGCCGCGATCGTGCGCCAGCGCATGGCCGAGGTGGTTGGGCAGGATGCAGAAGGCCTCCACCAGGCTCACCGCCAGCACCACGATCAGCACCACCGGCAGCACCCGCAGCACCTGGCCGAGGTTGCCGCTGATGAAGGCCAGGGAGCCGAACACCAGCACGGTGGTGGCGAAGGACGAGGCGATGCCCGGCAGCACCTCGCGGGTGCCCTCGATGGCCGCGGTCATCGGGCCGTCGCCGCGGGCCCTGCGCGCGGCCACGTTCTCGGCGATGACGATGGCATCGTCCATCAACAGGCCGATGCCGATCAGAAGCGCCACCAGCGAGATCATGTTCAGGCTGATGCCGAGCGTCGGCAGCAGGAACAGCGCGCCGAGGAAGGACACCGGCAGGCCGGCCACCACCCAGAAACTGAAGCGTGCGGGGAAGAACAGCCACAGTACCGCGAACACCAGCAGCAATCCCTGCAGGCCGTTCTTCACCAGCATGTTGAGGCGATCGGCGACGATGGAGGCCCGGTCCCGGGTCAGCGCCAGCGACACCCCCGGCGGCACGCGCATGCGTTCGGCATCGACGAAGTCGCTGACCCGGCCGAGCACCGCGAGGATGTCCTGGTCGCGGGTCTTCTCCACGTCGAGCATGGCGGCGCGGCGACCGTTGAACAGGATCTTCTCCTCCGGGCGGTCGAAGCGGTCGGTGACGGTGGCGATCTCGCCGAGGCGGATGCTGGCGCCGCGTGTTCCGGACACCACCACCAGGTCGCGCAGGGCCGCGGCACTGGTGCCGCGCTGGTCGATGCGCAGCAGCAGGTCCTCGGCACCGCCTTCCAGCCGGCCGGCCGGGGTGCGCACGCTGTTGCGCGCCACCGCCTCGGCGATGCTGCCCGCCGACAGGCCGTACTGGCGCAGGCGCGTGGCCGGCACCTCGATGCGCACCTGGTGGTCGGAGAAGCCGGCGATGCTGACCCGGGCGATGCCGTCGATGGCGCCCAGGCGGCTCTTCAGGTCCTCGGCATAGGCCTTCAGCGCCACCGGGTCGTCAGGCCCGGTCACCGCCACCGAGACCACCGCGTCGGTGAGCCCGGTCTCCTCCACCCGCGGCACCTCCACCGGCGCGGGGAAGTCGTCGATGGCGTCCACCGCCGCCTTGACGTCGTCGAAGAAGCGCGTCATGTCGGCGCCCTCGACCAGCACCGCGCTGGCCACGGCACGCCCCTCGGCCGCCTCGCAGGTGAGTTCGTCGAGATCGGTCACCGCCTCCAGCGCGTCCTCGACGCGGCGGCACACCGCGTCCTCCACTTCGGCGGTGGCGGCGCCGGGATAGACCACGGTGATGCGCACGGTGTCGCTGGCCAGGTCCGGAAAGGTCTCCCGGGTCTGGGTCGGCAACGACACCGCGCCGAGGATCATGATCGCCGCCATCAGCAGGTTGGCGGCGGTGGGATGGCGTGCCAGGTAGGCGATCATTCGCCGCCGTCGGTGTCGTCGTCGGCCTCGGGGTCGGTGGCCCGTCGCAGGGCGGCGGCGGCATCGGCGTCGGCGTGGACGGCCAGCGACATCCCTGCCACCGGCGGCACCACGTCGGTGAGCACCACCCGCTCGCCGCCGACGAGACCCTCGGCGATGACGCTGGCGCCGGCCTGCTCGAAGGCCACCGTCACCGGCTGGCGCGCCAGCCGGTCGTCGCCGTCGGCCAGCCACACCGCGCCGTCGCGCACCGCGTGGCGCGGCACCACCACGCGGTCGGCCAGCGGCCGGCCACGGATCACCACGCGCACGAACATGCCCTTGGTCAGCGGCGGCCGCCTGCCCGGAACGGTGGCGCCGAGGACGTCGTCCACCGTCACCACCAGGCCGACGGTGCGGGTGGCGGCGTCCACCGCGTCGCTGATGCGTTCAAAGCGCGCCGGCCAGCTGGCGGTGTCGGTGCCCAGATCCAGCTCGACCCGTGGCCGGAAGCCGGCCAGTTCGGCGAGCGAGCCGGCGAGGCGCTGCGGCGACAGGTGCACCGCCTCGCGGTCCAGCACCAGGTTGCGCAGGGCGGCGATGGAGACCTGCGCCACCACCTCCACCTGGTCGATGGCGTCGCCCTTGAGCAGGGACTGGCCGACGCCGACGAACTGCCCGGTCTCCACCGCCAGGTCCGCCACCTTCATGTCGAAGGGCGCATCGATGCGGGTACGGGCGATGTCGCGTTCGGCCTGGCGCCGGCGTGCATCGAGCACCGCGCGCCGGGCCGGCAGCAGCGCCAGCGTGTTGCTGAGCGCCTGCACCTGCTTGTCGGCATTGAGCAGCTCGCGCTCGGCGGCGTCGGCCGCGCTCTGCGCCGAGGTACCGCGCGCCACCAGCGTGGCGATGCGCTCGAACTCGCGCCGCGCCAGCGCCGCGCCACGCTGCTCGATGGCCAGCGAGGCGCGGGTATTGCGTTCGGTGATGTCCAGCTCGGCGCGCTCGGCGTCGATGCGGGCCAGGGCCAGCTCGTAGTCCACCGGGTCGATGCGCAGCAGCTCGGTGCCGGCGGTGACCACCCGGCCGTTGCCCAGGTCCGGCGCCATCGACACCACCCGTCCGGCCACCTGGGCCACCGCCGTCCACACCCGCGCCGGCTGCACCGGGCCGAAGCCCTCGGCCACCGGCACCACCGCGCCGCGCAGCGCCTCGACCACCCGCACCGCGCGCACCGGCTCGGCATTGGCGACCTCGGTGGGTGCTTCGCGCTGGCCGACCTGGAAGGCGACCAGGGCAATGCCCGCCGCCAGCGGCGGCAGCAACCAGAGGCGACGCCGGCGCGGCGACGTGGTCATCGGCGTTGTCCCGGTTCAGTCGGTGGGCGGGTCGCGGAACATGTCGAGCTTCAGCGTGTCCGCCTCGCCCAGCCAGAAGGCATGCTCGGTGTGGTCGGCGAGGTCGTCGCCGGTGTCGGCATGGACCAGCACGGTGAGGCCCTGGCGATGCGCGTCCAGCCAGTCGATCAGCGGGCGGTAGACGTCGGCGGTGAAGGCCACCTGGCGGCTCCACTTCGGATGCGGGCCCACCGGCCGTTCGTGCACGCGGCCGAGGCGAACGTCGAACAGCTCGCCGAGCTGGTCGGTGACCCGGCGCGCGGTGTCCACGGTGTCGCGGTCGAAGTAGACATGGGCGTGGTAGGCAGCATGGCCGGGTTCGGCCGGCGGTGTTCTGGTCATGGCCGCTTCTCGACAGGGGGCGATGAAACGGGGCCGGCGCAGGCCGGCCCGCGCCATCATCCTACCACGGGGTCCCTCCCCGGCGACGAATGCCCTCAGCCACCCGCCGCGGCGGCGAAGGCGGCCAGTGCGCCGGCGACCTTGTCGAACACCGCGTCGCAACCGCTCACCGCGTGGCGCTGCTTGAGGTAGGCCGGGTCGTTGTAGAGGATCTGCACGCCGTCGTCGGTTTCCAGGATCAGCATCTTCTGCGGCAGGTCGATGGCGATGCTGCGCTGGCAGTGCATCAGCGGCGTGCCGATCTTCGGATTGCCGAAGATCACCTGGGTGGTGGGCGGCAGGGTCAGGGATGCCGCGGCGGCGCCGGCGGCATGGTCGATGCGGGCAAACACGGTCATGCCCTTCTCCGCCAGCACCGCCTCCAGGCGATCGGCGGTGGTGGCGACGTCGTGCGCGCTCGGCACCCGCACCAGGCCGTCGTCGGCCCGGGCGGGCATCCACGCCAGCACGCACAGCGCGGCGACGAGGCAAAGGGCGGATCGGGTGGCGAAT
>CAYGJZ010000088.1:0-15378 GCA_964350265.1 uncultured Gammaproteobacteria bacterium
CGCAACACCGGGAGGGCGGGTATCGAGACGCCGTACGGGCATGCCCGGCACGGACTGGTGCTCTGACATGGCTCTGTGATTTAACATAATATACATTATGCGCACTTACTGGCCAGAACCCCGGGCCTTCGGTTCGGCGCCCCCGCAAGCCGCGCATACCCTGGTCTGTCATGCCCGCGCGTGAATTTCCTTGCGCCTGCGCGCCACGAAGTCTTCCAGTGCTTCGCGAATGCCGGGATCCATGGGCGGCGGCCGGTACTCGGCCAGCACGCGCTGCCAGATCTTCGTCGCCCTCGCCATCGCGTCCGGCGCACCGGCCTCCATCCAGGCGCCGTGGTTGCGCCAGTCCGACAGCATGGGCTGGTAGAACGCCTCCCGGTAGCGTGCCATGGTGTGCGCATGTCCGAAGAAATGACCACCGGACGGTGTTTCCCGGATGGCTTCCAGGCCGAGGCTGTCGACGTCGATCCTGGGCGGACACAGCGCCTGGCTGGTGGCCTGCAGCAGTTCCACGTCCAGCACGATCTTCTCGAAGCTCGCCGTCAGGCCACCTTCCATCCAGCCGGCGCCGTGGTAGATCTCGTGCACGTGACCGAGCATGGCGCTCCACACCGAGCTGGCGCTCTCGTAGGCCGCCTGGGCATCCACCGCGTTGCTCGCCGAGGAATTGCTGGCCCGGAACGGTATGCCGTAGCGGCGCGCCAACTGGGCACCAGCCAGCGTTGCCTGGGCGTTCTCCGGCGTGCCGAAGGCCGGCGCCCCGGTACGCATGTCGACGTTGGAGGTAAAGCCGCCATAGACCACCGGTACCCCCGGACGAACCAGTTGTGCAAGGCACAATCCGGCCAGCGCCTCGGCATTCTGCTGCACCAGGGCCGCCGCCACGGTGGCCGGCGCCATGGCACCCATGAGGGTGAACGGCGTCACCACCACCGGCTGGCCCCAGGTGGACATGGTCACCAGGCCGTCGGACATGGCTTCGTCGAAACGTCTTGGCGAGTTCACCGAGATCACCGTCAGCACCGAGGGAGAATCAACCAGCTGCTCGCGGTCCATGCCCCGGGCAATGGCCGCCATGTCGATGCCGTCCAGCGCCCGTTCGGCGCCGATGGCGGTGCAGTGGAACACCTTGTCGCTGTACACCAGGTTGGCCAGGTAGCCGTCCAGGTGACGGGATTCGGCCGGCAGTTCCTGCGGCGCGGTGGGCTGGTTGCCGATGGCGTGGATGACGTGAAAGGACTGCGCCAATTGCACCAGCCGCCGGTAGTCCTCGAGGTTGCCCGGACGTCGCCCCCGGACGCCGTCGTGCACCGTCGGCGGGCCGGCGACCAGGGTGGCGAAACCCTGTGAACCGCCCACCTCGAGACGGTGCGCGGGATTGCGCGGCGTCAACGCGAAGCAGCGAGGCGCCTGTGCCAGGCAGGCCTCGACCAGGCCCCGGTCCAGGCGTACCACGGCACGGGCTTCGTCGATCTCGGCACCGGCCTGCCGGAACACCGCCCGGGCGCCCTTGCCCATGAACTCGATGCCGGGGTCTTCGAGGATGGCCAGCGAGGACCGGTGAATGGTCTCCACCTCCTCCGGCGCAAGGATGTCCAGTGGCGGCAGTCGGTAGCGAAACTGCGCGAACGGCGGCTGGGCGATGGCGGCCGGGTCGCGACCGGGGTCGCGTCGAGCCGAGCTGCGGCGGCGTGGACGAGTCAAGGCAGGCTCCGACGTGCGGTTCAACGTCTACTCGACGTTGATGATCCGGCGCCCGTCCGCCACGGGCTTGGACAGCGACGACGCCTTTTACGTGGATCTCGACAGGGGTGCCCTCCCCTGCAGCCGGGACTAGACCGGTGCGGCGCGACGACGTTCGCGAAAGGCGATGAACAGCCCGCTGCCCACCACGATGCCGGCGCCGATCAGTTCGCGCAGGGTCAGCACCTCGCCGAAGACCACGAAGCCGACGCCGATGGCCCAGACCAGCAGGAAGTAGTTGAATGGCTGCAACACCACCGCCGGCGCCCACTGCAGCGCCTTGATCAGCAGCAGGTGGCCACAGATGCCGGTCAGCGTGAGCACGCCCAGCCAGCCGAGATCCGCGGTGCGCACCGGCTGCCAGAAGAACGGCGCCACCAGCGCAGAGGCCAGCAGGCCGACCACGCCGAAGTACAGCAGCGAGGTCTCCAGCCGGTCTTCGCGGCCGGTCCTGCGCGTCACCAGGTTGTACAGGGCAAAGAGCAGCGCCGCGGCCAGCGCGACCAGCGCCTCGGGCTTGAACACCCCGGCACCCGGGTCGAGGATCAGCACCGTGCCAGCGAAACCCACCGCCACCGCGAGCCAGCGGCGCCAGCCCACCGACTCGCCGAGCAGCGGCACCGACAAGGCGGTGACCATGAGCGGAAAACTGGCGAACAGCACGTGGGTCTCGGCCACGCCAAGGTGCCGCAGCGCCACCGCGAACAGGCCGATCTCGACCACGATGAGCAGTCCGCGGAGCCATTGCAACACGCCGCAGTGGGTGATCAGCGCCAGGCGCACCGAACCCTTGCGCGCGGCGAACGCCACCGCGAACAGGGCAAAGAAGAAGAACCGCACGAAGACGATCTGGGCCACTGACAGGCTGCTGGTCAGATGCTTGGTGATGGCGTCCTGGCAGGCGAACAGGGCGGTGGCAGCCAGCGTGGCAAGCACGCCGCGCAGGACGGGGTCGACGGGAACACGCACGGCAATCGGAGGCTTTGCAGGAGACCTGGAGAACGGTCGCGGGTGACGCGACCGCGGACACCGCGCAGCAGGGCGCGGCGGTGGCAAGTATACGCCAGCCAGCGACCCGGCGGCGACCCGCGAAGTCGCTTGCACCGCCGTGCGCGACGCCCTACCCTGCACAGGAATCCCCCGCGAGTGGCCACAGCATGTCCGACGCGAACCACCCACCCGGCGCTGGCCTGGCCACCCGCTGCATCCATGCCGGCGAATCCCCCGATGCCGTCACCGGCGCCTCGGCGCCGAACCTGGTGATGTCGAGCACCTTCGTGGTCGACCAGCCATTGTCCTTTTCCGCCACCGATCTCGACGGCGAAACGCCGTGGGTCTACGGCCGCTGGGGCAACCCCACGGTACGCCAGCTCGAGGACAAGCTCACCGACCTGGAAGGCGGCGAGGACTGCCAGTGCTTCGCCTCCGGCATGGGTGCGGCGGGCGCGGTGCTGCTGGGCCTGCTTTCGCAGGGGGATCACGTCATCGTCAGCGACACCTGCTATGCCGGCGTTGCCGAGCTGGTGCGCCACGGCCTGCCCCGGCTGGGCATTGCCGTCAGCACGGTGGACACCGCCGACCCCGCCCAGGTGAGCGAGGCGCTGCGCGACAACACCCGGCTGGTCTGGATCGAGACGCCGGCCAACCCGATCCTGAAACTTGCCGACATTCGCGCCGTCGCCGGGATCACCCGCGCCGCCGGCTGCCTGCTGGCGGTGGACAGCACCTTTGCCACCCCGGTGGCGACCCGGCCCCTGGCCCTCGGTGCCGACCTGGTGATGCACTCGCTGACCAAGTACATCGGCGGCCACGGCGACGCCCTCGGTGGCGCGGTCGTCGGTCGCGCCGACCTGGTCGAGGTGCTGCGCCGCGAAGCGGCCATTCATCACGGCGGCGTGCTCAGCCCGTTCAATGCCTGGCTGATCCTGCGCGGCATCGCCACCCTGCCCCTGCGCATGGCGGCCCACCAGGCCGGCGCCCTCGCCCTGGCAGGCTTTCTTGAACAGCATCCGGCGGTTGGCCGGGTGCTCTATCCCGGCCTGCCCAGCCATCCGCAGCACGAGCTGGCCCGGGCGCAGATGGACAACTTCTCCGGCATGGTGAGTTTCCAGGTTGTCGCCGAGGGCGAGACGGTGGCGGCACGGATGATGTCCACGCTGCAGGTCATCCACTACGCGGTCTCCCTCGGCCACCACCGCTCGCTGGTGTACTGGCTGGATACCGAGGCGCTGAACAAGAGCTCCTTCGGTCTGCAGGGCGCGGCCCTGGAACGCTACCGCGCCTTCGCCGGGGATGGCATCTTCCGGCTGTCCGTTGGCCTGGAGGATGTCGCCGACCTTCGAGCCGACCTCGCCCGGGTGCTGGATGGCTGACCGCCGCCGGCCGCCGGCGCGCTTGTTGCAAATTCGTTGCAAATCACGATAATTCCGCCGCAGATCGAACGAGGGCATTTCATGGCTGGTCCACAGGATCCTGCAAGGCCGAACCCGGTTACCCGACGTGTCGTCTTCCTGCTGATCCCCAACTACTCCATGATCGCCTTTGCCTGCGCCATCGAGCCGCTGCGCATGGCGAACTGGATCTCCGGCCGCGCCCTGTACGAGCCGGTGGTCGCCTCGCTGGACGGCGAAGCGGTCAACGCAAGCAACGGCCTGGCCATGACTCCCTGCGTGGCCCTGTCCTCCATTCGCCAGGCGGACGTGGTGTTCGTCTGTGGCGGCATCGAGCCGGACAAGCCCGCCACCGCGCTGGTGCCGTTGATGAAGCCGCTGCTGGCCGAGCTGTCGCACCGCAAGTCGGCGCTGGGCGGCATCTGCACCGGCAGCTACCTGCTCGCCCGGGCCGGCTTTCTCAACGGCTACCGCTGCACCGTGCACTGGGAAAACATCAGTGCCATGTACGACGAGTTCCCCCAGGTGGTGGTGTCTTCAGACCTGTTCGAACTCGACCGCGATCGCTTTACCTGCTCCGGCGGCTCGGCACCGCTGGACATGATGCTGACCCTGATCGGCCGCGAGCACGGTGGCGAGCTGGCCACCTCCATCGCCGAGATGTTCGTCTGCGAACGCATTCGCGGCGTCCACGACCGTCAGCGCATTCCGTTGAAGCAACGCTTCGGTTCCAGCCAGCCGAAACTGATCGAGGCGGTGGAACTGATGGAGGCCAACCTGGAGGAGCCGATGAGCCTGGACGAACTGTCCAGCCACGTCGGCATCTCCCGACGGCAGCTCGAGCGGTTGTTCCAGAAGCACCTGAACTGCGTGCCCACCCGCTACTACCTGGAGCTGCGTCTGCGGCGCGCCCGCGAGCTGCTGCTGCGTTCACCGAAGTCCATCGTCGACGTGGCCTTTTCCTGCGGCTTCGTCTCCGCGCCCCACTTCAGCAAGTGCTACCGGGACTTCTTCAACATCTCCCCGCGCGAGGAACGGCGCAATGCCGGCTTCAAGTCCGCGGAGGCGGAGCCGCAGCCGGGCACCACTCAGTAACCCGGGTGGTTGTCGAACTGCTTGCGCGCCGAGATCAGGTGCCAGTCGCGCTCCTCGCCGTCGAATGACACCGCGGCCTTGAGCGGCCCGTAGCGGTTGAACACGATGCCCTTGGGCCCGGCATCGTCGATGCGCAGCTTGGCCGCGATCTGGATCTCCTCGCCGCGGATGTCCAGGTCGTTGAAGACCAGCGCATCGCCGTCGATGATGATGCGGCTGGTGCCGGTGACGTTGTTCACCGACAGCAGGTTGCGCGCCCAGCGGAGCTGGTCGAAACTGCCCGCCAGCAGTTCCACCAGTGGCCGGGACGAGGTCATGCTCAGCTCGGCACCGGCGTCCAGGCCGACCGGCGCGGTCCAGCGAAGGCTGCCGTCGCGGAAGGTCAAGGTGCTCGACCACGGCCCTTCGTCCTCGCCACCGTAGTCGAGGTTGGAGAAGGTTAGCTGGCTGCCCGCAACGTCGAAGCGACGGCTGTCCATGTCGCCGTTGTTCAACGCGATGTCCATGTCCAGGTCCAGGGTCAGCGCCCGCTGGTTGATCATCGCGCCGATCCCGGGCGCATCCAGGCGCACCCGCGCCGTCGCCCGCTCCTGCTCCAGCGTGAAGCGCGTGCGGATCTCCCCGGCGCCGTGGGTCAGGCGGAGCACGTCCTTGTCCGGCAGGTAGGCGTTGTAGACGGTGATGTCCGGCACCCGCGCCGGGTCGATGCGAAAGTCGATGATCACGTTCTGCAGCGGCTCGGTGATGTCGGGCGAGTGTCCGCGCACGTGAAAGTGCGCCGCTGGCGCCTCGACGAAGGCGGTGTCCTCGCCCTCGCGCACCAGCGCGACGTTGGCCAGGCGTGCGTCGACGTCCAGGCGTCGACCTCCTTCCTCGCCCCGAAAGGCCGCGTCGAGCTGCCCGCGCCCCCGCGCCACGAAGTCGAGAAAGCGGGCATCGAGGCGCTCGGCGGAGAACCTCGCCTTGCTGCCGGCGGCGATGGTGCCCGAGGACATGGTCAGGTTGGCCGACAGCGCCCCGGCGCCATCAAAGGAAAGCCGACGCTCCCGGCTGAGCACGTGGCCGAGGAAGTCCAGGTTGCTGACATCGCCGCGCAGCACCACCTCGCCATCGGCGAAGTCCACCAGCGCGGACATGACCTGGCCGGGCCGGATCGACTCGCGCAGCCCCTCGTCGAACTGCACCCGTGCAGTATCGAAGACGATCTTTCCCGACCACGGGGCAAGGTCCGCGCCCGCCCCGGCCAGCCGCGCGTCGAAGATGGCCAGCTCGGTACCCCCCACCGACAACAGGCGGGTGTCAGGCTCGGCATCGAGCTTCAGCATCATCTCGAAGCTGGCGACGATGTCGTGCCCTTTCAGCGCCAGCGACACCTCCTTCGCCGCGAGCAGCACGTCGCCGGACACCAGGCCGTCCCGCCAGGCCAGCTCGCCGCGGATGCGGCCCACGCCCCCGGTAAAGGCAAGCGGGATCTTCGACGGGATGAAATCGTTGAACACGGCCAGGTCCGGCACCGCGCTGTCGCGAATGCGCATGCGCACGTCGGCATCGGTCAGCGGCGAGCCGAGGCTGGCGTCGGCGGCATTGATGTAGAACACCAGGTCGCGGGTTTCCACCAGGTTCCTGTCCTGCTTCCGGTGCCGCACGGCAATCGTTCCCAGTTCGAACTGCATCAGGGAGTTGTCTGCACCCGCCGCCGGTTGCAGGCGAATCTGCCCGGCGCTGGTGACCGCGAACTTGTCGGTGCGGAAGCTGATCTCCTCGGCATCCACCTTCAGGTCCGTGGCCGGCCGCAGACGCCCCTGCTCCACCACCAGGCGGCCGGAAACGTCACCGGCGGCGGACAGACCCGGCCAGTCCCGCCGCCGCTCCACGCCGAGGTAGAAGTTCAGCACCTCGAGGCTGGACAGCGTGCCGGAGACGGTCACGTCGGTGCTGATCGCATCGAGCTTCTTCAGCCCCGGGGTGAAGTAGGGCACGAACGGAGCGCTGGCAAAGCTTCCCTCGATGCTGGCGTCGCTGACCAGGTCCTCCTCGTTCAACCGCGCCCGGATCGAATCCAGCCGACCGCGGGCGTCGTGCACGGTGATGGCATCGCGCACGCGGTAGGAAACGTCGCCCGCGACCTCGCCGCTCGCCTCCACGGCATAGTTGCCGATGCGGTAGCGATGCTCCCCGCGCAGGGTGATGCCGGTTGCCTCGATCCACCAGCCGGGCTTGAACGGGCCCTGCAGGGCAGGCATCTCCGCGGTCAGCGGCGCCAGTCCTGGAATCTCCGGGAAGAACACGCGCTCCTCGCTCCTGGCACGCCGCAGCATGCGCGCCGAGCGCACCGTGACCACCGGGTCGTCGAGTACCGCGCCGCGGATGTGCAGGGACCGACGCAGCAGGGCCAGCGGCGAGATCCAGCCGGAGAAGGACGCCGCCTCGGTGAGGCTCTGTACCCGCGCCGACTGGGTGCGCAGGCGCAGCCCGGTGCCGGAGAAATAGCCGGGGAACACCGTGCGCACGCTCTGCCAGGTCACCTGTACGCGCTCCGGTCGACCGTTCACGGCGTCGACCAGCCAGGTCGTGTTGAGCAAGGTGTTGGCGGCCAGCAGGTAGACAAGCTCGATGGCCGCGACGATGATGACGCCACGGCGCAGGACACGTGTCCACCGATCCGGTGTGCGGCTGACCCGCGTCATTGCCTAGCGCCGGTCCCCGCTGTCCGATTCGTCCTGGCGCTGCTCTTCGACCTGCGAGACCGCGGCGCCGATGGCCTTGTTGCGGGCCTCCTGCGAGGCATCCCCGGGCAGGTGCACGGTGACCTGGCGGTTGGCGAACTCGATGCCCTCCTTGCGCAGGGCGTCGCGCACCCGGCGATAGGCCTCGCGACGGATGACCCACTGTTCGCCGGGCTTGGCCGTGAACTTCATCCGCAGCACCATGGCCGAGTCGTCCATCTCCAGCACCCCCTGGGACTTCAGCGGCGCGAGAAAGCCCGGACCGAGCTCCGGGTCGGCCAGCATTTCCTGGCCGATCTTCTTGATGATCTTGCGCACCTTCTCGATATCGGTATCGAAGGGCAGCCGGAACGGCAACTTCATGATGATGTAGTCGCGGCTGTGGTTCTTCACCGTGGCCATCTCGCTGTAGGGGATGGTCTGCACCGGGCCGAGGTGATGACGCAGGCGCAACGAGCGCACCGAGATCTTCTCCACCGTGCCGCGCATCTCCGCGGTCTCGATGTATTCCCCGGTGCGGAAGGCGTCGTCGACCAGGAAGAAGATGCCCGAGATGACGTCCTGCACCAGCTTCTGCGCGCCGAAGCCCACCGCCAGGCCGACCACGCCGGCACCGGCCAGCAACGGACCGATCTCGACGCCGAGGGTCGACAGCGTGGTCAGGGTAACCAGCACCACCAGCACGAACTGCAGGAAGGCGCGCAGCAGCGGCAGCAGGGTCTCCGCCCGCGACGCCGGTGCGCCCTCCCCGCCCTCGCCGTCGAAGGCCATGGCGCCACCGGCTTCGTCCTCCGGCAGGTAGCGGTCGATGCTGGAACGGATCAGTTCCCACAGCACCCAGGCGATGACCAGGGTCACGGCAATGCTGAAGGTGCCCTTGAGCACGGTGCCGCCGGAATCGGTGGCCAGCCAGGCATACAGGCGCCCGCCGACGGTTTCCACCAGGAAGGAAAAGGCCAGCAGGCCGAAGGCAATGGCGGTGGCGATGCGCGGCACCGCCAACCGCCTGGACCGGCCCGTGCGGACGGCAGCGCCGTCGGCGGATTCCTCCACGGCCGGACGGGCAAAGGCGTTGATGGCCAGTCGCGCCATCGCGCCGGCGATGATGGAGAGCAGGAACCACAGCGCGGCGCCAGCGCTCTGCGGCCGCGCCAGGATGACGTTGAAGTCCCACAGCAACCAGGTCACCACCAGCAGGCAGGTCGCGGGAATATGCCAGCTGCGCACCCAGATGCCGGCCAGCGTGTCGCGCCCGGCGGGCGAGAAGCGCTGCCAGAAGACGGTGACCGAGGCCCGCGAAAGCCATACCAGCACCACCGCCAGCACCAGTACCAGCGCGCCGGCCGCCAGCAGGTAGGCACGGTGCAGGGCCGGCGACATGCCGAGCAGCACGAACAGCGAGCCGTGCAGGAACAGGATGGCCACCGTGCCGACCACCAGCAGCACCGACATGCGCAGGTGGCGGCGGGTCGCCGGCGGCAACTCGACCAGCGCCTCGCCAGCCGGCAACACGACGTTCAACGCGATCCGCGCGACGCGCACCAGCACGATGACAAACAGCCAGGTCATGGTCAGCACCCGCAACGGGTCGTACTGGGCGAAGAAACCCAGCGACAGCAGGTAGGCCACCAGCGTGAACAGGAACAGCCCGGCCAGTGCCAGCAGCATGCGGTTCAGCGCGTAGACGAAACGCGATGCGCCGTTGCCCGACTGCACACTGCGAATGCGCGCGCGCACCTGGCCGGTAAGGCGGAACAGTCCCCACTCGGCCAACCAGCCTACGCCGATCATCACCAGGAAGACGCCCGCGGTTGCCGCCACCGCCGGCCAGCCCTCGTCGCTGGTCAGGTTGCGCAGCATGATCCGGTACTCGCGACCGGTGCCGTCCACCGCCTGGCGGATGGCGGCGAACTCCGTCTCCAGCCGCGTGGAGATGTCCTGGATGCCGCCGAGCAGGTGGGTGGACAGCCCACCCTCCATGGGCACTTCGTCCTCGGCACGCTCTTCGCGCGAAGCCAGTTCGGCGATCAGGCGCCGCCGCACCTCGGCATCGGTCATCGGCGCCAGCGCCTCGGCGATGGCCGCGGTGTCGCTGGCCGCCGGCGCGCCCTCCCCGTCCTGCGCATGGCCGGCCCCCGCCCATGCCAGCCACAGCAGGCAGATGCACAGGAACCGGCTTGCGATCGGTTTCACGCGGGGGTTGGCACCGGCGGGCGGGCGGGTGCGGGGCTCGGCGGTGATGTCAGTGGCAGAACAGCACCGGGATGGTGGACTTGGAGAAGATGTCGCTGGTGGCGCCACCGAAGATCAGCGCGCGCAGCCGGCTGTGGGTATAGGCACCCTTGATGATCAGGTCGGCATTGACGTCGGCGGCATAGCGCATCATGGCATCGGCCACCGAACCCTCGCCGGACTTGAGCGATTCGGCGCTGGCATGCACGCCGCCCGCCTTCAGCGCGCAGGCGACCTGGCTGGCGGTGGGACCGGAGACCATGCCGCCCTCCACCTCGATCACGTGCACCGCCTCGGCGGCGCGCAGCACCGAACCGGCCAGGCCGATGGCGCGGGCGGTTTCGCTGCTGCCGTTCCAGGCGATGACGATGACGCGTCCGAAGGACTGTGGCAGCGCATCGCTGACCAGCAGCAACGGTCGGCCACCTTCGAACAGCACCGTCTCGCAGGTGGTGCGCCACTCGGTGGTCTTCTCCGGCACCGGCCGGTGCATCACCGAGATATCGAAGATGCGCGCCATCTCCGCCAGTGCCACGGCACCGGTGCCCTTCAGTTCCATCCACGAAGCCGCCGGTGCCGAGCGATCCCAGGTATCCATCTCGCCCAGTGGCACGCCGAGGGTTTCCAGCCGCTTGAGAAACGCCTCGCGGGAATGCTCGGCCAATTCCCGTTCTTCCTGCTCGAACTGCGACAGGTATTCCGCCGGCAACGTGATGCCCTCGCCGGCAATGATGGGCAGTGTCTGCTGGCACCAGACCGCCTGCACGAAGCCGGTGGTCTGGCGGGCCAGTTGTACCGCGGCATCGATCAGCGCATCGGTGGGCGAAGTCCCGTTCAGGGGGATGAGAATTGTCTTCATGTCGTGAACCTCCTCGAAGGCCATTGCGTCGATCCACCTGTCTGACACGCCCGCGCATGCGCCGGCAGCGACAGCGTACCGTTCATTCCACGATACCTTACCATTGAACGCCGAATTTTAGACCAGCCCCTTGAGGGCATCGTCAAGCAATTCCCGTCGCCAGCCACCGTCGAGCCGCCCCGGTCGTCCCAGCACCAGCGCCTCGAAGTCGGCACGCGAGGCAACGAAGGTCGGGCTGATGGATGCCTCTTCGCAGAAGCGCCGCACGCCGGCCTGGACCTGCTTGATCTTCTGTCGCACGGTGGCGTCGACATCGTCGCGCGAGGACCAGATCGGCGGACCGGCGACCTCGGCTTCGGCCGTGGCCACCCTCTCGACGATGGCCTCGCCGTAGCGACGCAATTGCGCCGGGGACAGCTCGGTACAGCGCTCCACCTCGCGCAGGTTGCGCGGTCGCTGGCGGGCAATGCCGACCAGGTCGGCGGAAGACACCACCCATTCCCGTGGCCGATCGAATTCCCGGGCCAGGCCTTCCCGCCACAGCACCAGGTCGCGCAGCAGGACCTGTGCGGCGGGTGCCAGGCCACCGCCGCCCTTGAAGCGTGCCACCACGCCCTGTCCACTTTGATCCCTCGCCGTCTCGAGCAGTTCCTCACAGGCCCGCCGATGCCAGTACAGCTTGTCCGACGCCGCGAGCTCCTCGCGCAGCACCTGATGAATTTCAAGCAGATAGGCGACGTCGTCGAAGGCATAGTCGATCTGGGCGGGGGTCAGGGGTCGTCTTCGCCAGTCGGTCCGGGTCTCGCCCTTGGCCAGCTCCACGCCCAGCACGGACAGCACCAGCGCCTGGTAGCTGACCTGTTCGCCGCGACCGAGCAGTGCGGCCGCCGCCTGGGTGTCGAACATCTCGCCGGGCAGGTAGCCGAGCGCATGGTCGAGCACCTCCAGGTCCTGGCCGGCGGAATGCAGCACCACCACGCCGGCCAGTCGTGCCATTGCCCCGCCCAGTCGCGATGCCTCCATCGGCAGCGGGTCGATGCAGGCCATGGCGCCGTCGTCGCGTGCCAGCTGGACCAGGGCGAGGTCCGGAAAATAGGTACGTACGCGCATGAATTCGGTATCCAGCGCGACCTGCGCGGCGTCTGCCGCCTGGCCAAGGAAGTCGATGGCCGCGGCTTCGTCGTCGAGCAGGAGTTTCGGTTTCGTAGTGTCCTCGTTCATGGGGCCGATGGTATCATCCACTTGGCTTCTTTCTCCCGCGGCCTGCCTGCGTCCGCGGCGAACAACACGATGGTCGAATACACGACCGCCAGCCACGCGACCCGATCCAACCATAGACCTGATGACCGAGATCCTGTCCTACTTCGTACGGCTTTGCCTGTTTCGCAACGGACCGCAGGATGCGCCTGGCACCGAGCAGGCGCTGGTGGCCGCCGGCGCGTTGACCGCCATCAGCCACGCGCTCACCAACAACACCTACGACACCCTCACCACCCGCATGATCATTGCCGTGGCCCAGGTGGTGGTGTTCGGCGCGGTGGTCTGGCTGGTGTTGAAGGTGAAGAACCTCGAACCGCGCTGGCGGCAGACACTGACCGCGCTGTTCGGCGCCGCCGCCCTCTTCCAGTTCGTCTCGTGGCCGCTGATCGCCTCCTTCGATCCCGGCGCGGAAGCCACCAGCGGACTGCCCGAACCCCTGTGGCTGCACGTAGTCATCGGCGTGTGGTACCTGGCCGTCATGGCCCACATCTTCCGCCACGCGCTGGAAACCTCCATCGGACGCGGGCTGGCCGCGGCGGTCTTCTGCCAACTGACCACGCTGTTCGGCCTGCTGGTGACCCTGTCTCTGATCGGCGTCGGCGAATCCGGGTACTGACCCCGCCATGCGCGTCCACATTCTCGGCATCTGCGGCACCTTCATGGCCGGGATCGCGCAGATCGCCCGCCAGTCGGGTCACCAGGTCACCGGGTCCGACGCCGCCACCTACCCGCCGATGAGCACCCTGCTGGCCGAACAGGGCATCGAGGTGATGGAGGGATACCGCGCCGAGAACGTGCCGGCGAACGTCGACGTGTGCATCATCGGCAACGCCATGAGCCGCGGCAACGAGGAAGTCGAGCACATCCTCGACAGCGCACTGCCCTATACCTCCGGGCCGGAATGGCTGTTTCGCCATGTCCTGGCCGATCGCCAGGTCATCGCCGTGGCCGGCACCCATGGCAAGACAACCACCACCTCGATGATCTGCCAGGTGCTGGAGTCCGCCGGCCTGCAGCCCGGCTTCCTGGTCGGCGGCGTGCCGGGCAACTTCCAGCATTCCGCCCGGCTTGGCCGGGCGCCGTGGTTCGTCATCGAGGCGGACGAATACGACACCGCCTTCTTCGACAAGCGTTCGAAGTTCGTGCACTACCATCCGCGCATCGCGGTGCTCAACAACCTCGAGTTCGACCACGCGGACATCTTCCGCTCCCTGGACGATATCCAGACCCAGGTACACCACCTGGTGCGTACCGTGCCGCGCAGCGGCACCCTGGTGGTCAACCACGGCGATGCCCATCTGCGCGACACCCTCGCCCGCGGTTGCTGGAGCCGGCTGTCCCCCTTCGTCGTCGACGACAGCGATGCCCCTGCCGGGTCCTGGCGACTGCTGCAGGGGGACGAGGCCTTCGGACAGTTCGCCATGGCGGTGCCCGACGGCGGCCGCATCGAGGTCGACTGGTCGCTGTTCGGTGCCCACAACGCGGCCAATGCCCTGGCCGCGGCAGCCGCCTGTCATGCCGCCGGCATCACGCCGGAGGAGATTGCGGCAGGGCTGGCATCGTTCATGCCGCCTCGTCGTCGCCTGCAGCAGATCGGCCACCTGTCCGGCGCGGTGCTGTACGAAGACTTTGCCCATCATCCCACTGCCATCGCGGCGACCTTGCAGGCGTTGAAGGCGCGCCATCCGGGGCAGCGCATCATTGCCGTGCTGGAACTGCGTTCCAACACCATGCAGGCCGGCGTGCACCGCGAGGAACTGGCCCGCGTACTGTCCGTACCGAACCTGTCCCTGGTGCTGCGCGGTCCGCGCATGGCATGGGACCCGGCCAGCCTCGGCGAACGCTGCGAAGTGCATGAAACGGCCGCCGACATCGTCGCCCGCCTGGAGCGGGAAGCCGGCCCGGCCGACGTGGTGGTGCTGATGAGCAACGGCGGCTTCCAGTCGCTGCCGTCGATCCTGACCGGATCGCAACCCGCCGTCGCGGAACCGTCGTCAACCCGCATGGTCAACGAAAAGACCGCCTGAACCGAACCCTCCCGTACACGTCAAAAGGAGCCCATCGATGAAAACACTGATTGCCTTCGTCTTCCTGGCATTCCTGCCGCAGGTCCACGCGGCGGACTTCGAGGAAGGTGTGCACTACCGCACGCTGGCCGAGCAGTTGCCCACCCAGACCGGCGACAAGGTCGAAGTCCGCGAACTGTTCTGGTATCACTGCCCGCACTGCTACAGCCTGGAAGGACCGTTGCACGAATGGATGGCGCGGATGCCGGACAATGCCGCCTTCGTCGCCATGCCCGCGGTGCTCGGCGACTCGTGGAACTTCCATGCCCGGGTCTTCTACACGCTCAACGCGCTGGGCATCCTCGACGAGTTCCACGGCAAGATCTTCGACGCCATCCACAAGAAGCCCCGCCCGCTCAACCGCGTCTCCGATCCGGAGGTCTACGCGCAGTGGATCGCCAACAACGGCGGACCGGATGCGACGGAGTTCATGAATGCCTTTGAATCCTTCGCGGTGGATACGCATACCCGCAATGCCGTGGTCATGACCGACCGCTACGGCATCACCGGCGTGCCCTCGATGGCGGTGGGCGGCAAGTACGTGACCACGGTGACCATGGCCGGGAACTACGAGCAGTTCTTCGAGGTGATCGACTACCTGGTGAAGTTGTCCGCAGGTCAGTAACGCGAAATCACGTCGAACAGGAAACAGGAATCGTTTTCATACACGCTGGAAAACACGCCAATTCCCAAGTAAATCCACAGAGGTTGCGGGTCCGTTTGTTGGTTTCGTATGGTCGGGATGTAACTTTGTTACAAACGGCCGAAACTTCCTTGCTGACGCCATTTGCTTGGGATAGAGTCGACACTGTTCCGTCTGCACCCCATCCCGTCACCTCCGACCAGCAGACGGAACATTGTCAAAGCCCCGCACGATGCGGGGCTTTTTTTTCGCCGTGATCCGGTGTCCTGCTAGCCCAGCAACAGGGCGCGGAAATCGTTGACGTTGGTGCGGGTCGGGCCGGTGGTCACGAGGTCGTCCAGCGCTGCGAGAAAGCGATGGGCAT
>CAYGJZ010000089.1:0-15203 GCA_964350265.1 uncultured Gammaproteobacteria bacterium
AGATTTCCTACCAGCAAGCCCGTGACTTCGAACGCGTCGCGGAAGACCTGGTCGAGCGTGCACGTGGCTACCAGGCCGCCGTGCTGTGCGACGTCGCCGGTCGTCGCGGGACGATGGATTCGCGAATCGCGCCGTTGCATCCACGCATGAAGTTGGCGGGTCCGGCCTTCACCGTGGAAGTCCGGCCCGGAGACAACCTGATGTTCCATCTTGCCCTCGCGCTGGCGAAGCCGGGCGATGTCATCGTGGTGGACGGCAAGGCGGACACCCGTTGCGCGTTGTTCGGCGAACTCATGGCACTGCAGGGCCAGGCCGCCGGCTTGGGTGGCTTCGTGGTCGATGCCGCCGCGCGGGATTCCGACGTGCTCGTGGCGGGGACCTTCCCGGTCTTTGCGGCGGGTCTGAATCCCTGCGGTCCGACCAAGAGCTTGCCGGGAACGATCGGGCAACCGGTGTCGGTCGGTGGTGTCGTGGTGCAACCGGGCGACCTCGTGGCAGGCGATGGTGACGGGCTCGTCGTGATCCCTCGACAACAGGTGGCGTCGGTGCTCGACGCGGCAGATGCGAAGGTTCGGTCCGAAGAACAGCGCAAGACCGAGATGGCCCGTGGCGAACTGGTCTCGCCCTGGCTCGACGAGGCACTGCTCCACGCCGGACTGCCCGCGGTGGGCAAGGGTTCGAACTGACCCGAGCTTGCCCTGCATGACGACGGGGCGACCAGCCAGGCGAGGAGTTGCCGGGCCGGAAAATAGATCTGTCCCCTGTTCGAGAAGGGGTTCGTTGCAAAGGGGCGGGGGGCTGGTTATCGTCAGGCGGGCGGGTGGCGTCAACGGGCAGGTTGAACATGAACGTGAAACAGGTTGTGCGGGAACCGGTCGGGGGGTTCGAGTACCTCTGCTACGGGCTGCCGCTGCGCAGCCAGCAGGCGTTGCCCGGGTTGACGCAATGTTCCCTGGAAGCCGGTGTGTCGCCCTTCGTGCTGACCTTCGAGTCCGGCCGCGAAAGGATGGCCGACATGGACGGTGCCGGGGTCACCATCGCCGAAGATCTTTCCCGCCTGGCGTTTCGCTATCCTCCCGGGATCGAGTTCGATGTCGATGTCGCGGGCCGCGACATGACCTGCCGACTCGCCGAGGGTCATGTCGTCGACGAGGCGGCGGTGTTCCTCGCCGGGCCGGTGCTGGGCCTGTTGCTGCGCGTGCTGGGCACGCTGGTGCTGCATGCCAGCGCGGTGCTGGTTGGCGACGGCGCCGTCGCCTTCGTTGGCGCCTCCGGGGCGGGCAAGTCTTCGTTGGCGGCCCGCCTTTCACGTAGCGACTGCGCGGTGGTCTGCGACGACGTGCTCGCGGTGGATGTCCAGGGGCGCCGCGGCTACGCCCGCGCCGGCTATCCCGCACTTCGGCTGCGTCCGGATGCCGCCCGCTACCTGTACGGTGACGTCGACGCACTGCCCCGGTTCGTCGACGGCTGGGATCGACGCTGCCTGGCGCTCGACGTTGCCCGGCGCCTGCCGGCCGGGGAGACACGCAGGATCGACGCGGTGTACATCCTGGAACCGAGGGACGGCGACGTGGCCATCGAGATCACCACGCTGGGCAGCACGCAGACCTTTGCCGCGCTGTCGGCGCATTCCTACCGCTCCGACCTGCTCGGTCGCCGCTTGCGGGAGCAGGAGTTCGCGTCGATCTCCGCGCTGTGCGCGGAGACCCCGGTCCGCTTCCTGCGCTATCCGCATCGCCTGTCCAGCCTGGAAGAGTTGGCCGAGGCGGTGATGCGCGACGTCGCGCGGATGCAGCATGTACACGGTTGACCACTACTGCCAGATGACGGCCGACCGCGTCCGCCTCGCCGCCTATGCGGACGCCATGACCCGGGCGGGGGTGGCGGGTCGCGTCGTGCTGGATCTCGGTTCGGGGCCGGGGTTCCTGGCCGTGCTCGCCTGCCGTCTCGGCGCGCGCCATGTCTACGCGGTGGACCGGGACGACAGCATTTTGCTGGGCCCGCTGCTGTGCCGGGAACACGGTTGTGCGCAGCAGGTGACGTTCCTGCACGCGGATTCCCGCGAGGTGACCTTGCCCGAGCCGGTGGAGGTGATGGTCTCCGACCTGCGCGGGACGATTCCCGCCCGGGGGGATCACGTCGCCACCATCATCGACGCCCGCGACCGCCTGCTGGCCAGCGGTGGCGCGCTGGTGCCGCAGCACGATGCCCTGCATGCGGCGCTGGTCAGCGTGCCCGCCTGGTACCGCCAGCACGTGGAGACGCTGACCGACCCGGACGCCCTGGTGCACGGGGCGTCCCTGCGCCGATTCCTGTTGAACAGCGTCTACCGGCTTCGCCTGGGAGGCGAGGAACTCGTCTCCGACGCGGTCTGCTGGGCGCACTGGCACTATCCGCAACTGCACAACGCGGAACTGGCCGGCCGCGCCACGTTCACCGTGAAACGCAGCGCCCTGGCCCACGGCATCGTGCTGTGGTTCGAGACGCGCCTGTTCGAGGACATCGGCTACTCCGCTGGTCCGGGCTCCGCGGTTCCACTGTACGGCCAGTTGCTGCTGCCCTTCGAGGAACCGGTGTCGCTCACCGAAGGCGACGTGGTACAGACCGACATCGACGTGCGCTCCGGCCAGGGAGAGGACCTGTTCAGTTGGCGAACCACCTTGCCGGCCAGCGCCGGCCGGCCCGGCTTCCAGCAGTCGACGTTCTTCTCCGACCCGCGGGCCTTGTCGGTCATCGGCGACGAGGCCGGGACGCCGGATGCCGCGCCGGGCGGCCGGCCGGGTCGTCGTTGACCGGCTTTCTCGCCCTGGTGTCACGACGGGGCGGCGCACTCGATCCGCGCACCGTCGACCGGCTGCGACGGCTGGCCGGGCGGGCACGGCGCTTCGACCAGTATCTCGACCCCGCCGCCGGCATCGCCATGATGAGCGTGGCGGAGGGGGACGCGGACGTCGTCGCTCGGCCCGTCACCCGCAGCCTGGGCTGCCTGCTGGTGGCCCATGCGCGGCTGGACGAGGAATCTCCCGCGACGGGCGCCGACGGCGACGACCCCGGCGCCAGGCTGGTCGCGCACTACCGGGCGGCGGGCGGCGCGACCCCGTGGCCCCACGGGGAGTTCGCCTTCGCCCTGTGGGATGCACAGCATCGCAGGCTGGTCTGCGCCCGCGACCGGTTCGGCTGCCGCCAGCTCTACCTGTGCGAGCTCGGCGACGAACTGCTGGCGACCAACCGGCTGCGCTGGGCGCTGGCCCTGCAGGCCGACCCGCGGCCGCATCCCCGGGCCATGGCGGGCTTCCTGCTGTTCGGTGATCATGCCTGGCTGGACAAGTCGTTGACGGCGTTCTCCGGGGTGCGCGCATTGCGTCCCGCCTGCACCTTGCGGGTGGAGAACGGCAGGCAAGTGGAGACCGCCTACTGGCAGTTCCCGCCGGCGTTCACTGCGCCGCTGCCGGGGCGCCCGTCGGCGCTGGCGGCGGGCTTCCGGGAGCGGTTGCACGATGCCGTGCGGCGCAGGGCCACCGTCCACCCGGTGATGCTGGCCACCGGCGGCGGCATCGATTCCGCCGCCATCGCGGCCTCGCTGCGTGGGCTGCGCGGGGACGGCAGCCGGGATGTCGGCTGCTGTGTCTACTACCACGCGGTGCACCCGAGCCGGGAGCGGCACTTCGCGCAGCGACTTGCCGATCACCTCGGCATGCCGATGCACTGGATCGCGGCCGAGGACTACCCGATGTTTTCCAGCGCGCCGCTGACCACCCGGCCGCTGGAGAACTACAACGCGGCCCCCTGGGCGGACCTGCATCGATACGCCGCCGACCACGGCGGCGTGATGCTGGAAGGCGAGGCAGCCGACAGCCTGCTGTCGCTGTCCGCCGACACCACGAACCTGGTCCGTCGCCTGTTCTGGGCCGGCTACCTGTGGCGTCGCTACGGCCGCCGTCCGTCGCTGCACACCGGCCTGCTGGAGGCAGTCCGGCGTTGGCTGGGGCGGTCGAATCCCGAGGTGCGCGATGCCGTGCTGCCGGGCTGGATCCACCCGGACTTCGCCGCGCGGCACGACGTGGCGGACGCCTGGATACAAGGTACGCAGCCGACCCCGACACCGCTGCATGACCGTCACCCGGCGATTCAGCGTGCCCTCGTCGATGCCGACTGGACAACCGACGATCTCTACCTTGCCGCCGACGCCCCGAACCCGGACATCCGCGATCCCTACCTCGACAGCGACCTGCTGGACTACGTGCTCCGGTTGCCGCCGCTGCCCTGGCTGTACCGCAAGCACCTGTTGCGCGAATCCATGCGCGGCCTGTTGCCGGTGGACCTGCTGGATCGGCCGAAGACCCCGCTCGGCGCGGTGCATGCCTCGTTGCTGCGCCAGCCGTCGTCCGCCTGGCTGGCACGCTGGCGGCCGGGGGAACAGTTGCGGGAATACGTCGACGAAGGGCATTTCCCGCGAGACTTCGCCGCACAGGATGTCGCGGGCGCCTACCTCGATCTGCGGCCGGTACTGCTCGACCGCTGGCTGTCCGCGCTGGCGGCGTGGAAGCTCGGCAGTTGATGCCTGGCTAGGAAGGGAAGGGCGCCATCCGGTTGGCGCCGGCGTCGGAGATGACGCTGCGGCTGTGCTGGCGGGTGATCTGGGCAATGGAGCCGAAGCAGCGCAGGTGCGGGGGCGCATAGGGCTGACGCGGTGCCTGGAGACCAACACGGGATCCGGGTTTCGACATGGGTTACGGCCTGACCTGTAGCGGTTTCATGCTACGGCATCGTACACCCAATTCATGCCGTGACACAGCCTGCGCCCACACTATGCAGCCTGCCAGGCCGCCTTCCTGTACGTGTTGTCACGCACTCGACGCGAACCCTGCCGAAACGCCGATGCGTTGTGACGGTCACGCCGGCAGTGGTATAAAAAGAAGGAAGAACACGAACGAGCGAGACTGCGGGGTGGTGACGAGCCTATCCGATCGCCGGACGGTGGGGAGACAAACGACGATGCCGCGGGCACGCGTGCGACGCCGTCCCGGCGTGCGCCGAACACTGCCCGCGTGGCTGCTGTGCCTGTGCGCGATCCTGCCCGGGATGGTGCTTGGCCAGGGCAGCGTGCCGCCGGACGACCCGGTGGTGGCCCGCTACACCGTTCGCGTGCTGCCGCCAGAACGTGCAGATGACGGCTACTGGGACTGGTTCGTCGGCCACGTGCTGGCACGCAAGGCCTACGATGCCGCGCTGGTGGAAACCCGGGTGCAGCTTGCCTGGATGGCCTCGGAGATTTCCCGTGCCCGCGCCATGCGTTTCAACCTGTCGCGAATGCGCATGGAATGGCTGGCGGCGGCCGGGGAGGAAGTCGAGGTCGAAGGCCTGGCCGGGCTGCTGTCCTCCGACAGCGTGGTCGCCACCGCCAGGGTCGGGCCGCGGGCGCGCGAGGCCAACCAGCGGCACAGTCGAGACCTCGGCGAGCGCATTCGTGCCCTGCGCCAGCAGCAGGAAGACTTGGTGCAACGGCTCGGCGGGCAGCTCGACGCGCTGCTGTCCGCCGCCCGCGCACAGGTGGCCGAGTCCGGCGACCAGCGACCGCTGGCGATGGCCGAGCTGGCCCGGCTCGAGGAAGAGCAGGCCGTGCTGCCCCTGTTCCTGCATGACTACGCGGCCTGGTATGCCCCGGACGAGCTGCCGCGACTGATCTCCGATTTCCGCCAGCGCGAGACCCTCGACCCCGGCATCGAGAACCTGCTGCTGGCCAAGGCCAAGGTGGCCGACGCCGAGGATCTCGAGCGTCGCGCCTTCATCGAGCGCCTGCGCCCGGTGCCCGACAACTACCAGCGCCTGCTGTTCACCCTGGCCACCATCCAGGGTGACCCGCTGGGCTATCTCGGCGGGCGCACGCAGGTCGACGAGATCCTGCGCCAGGTGACCACCGCCGACGTGTTGCAGACCACCGCGCAGACTCAGCGGCTGGACGCCATCGCGCTGCTGCGCGAGGTGCTGCACGCCGACCCTGACGATGCGGCAGCCCGGGCACTGCTGCTCGTCCAGGAACAGTACTGGCTGAAGCGCATTGCGCAGAAACTCGAGCGCCAGGCAGACATGGCCCAGGGCGCCTTCGCCGCCTACCTGTCCACGCGCGGCTTCGATCCCGCCGACCGGGCCGGCTGGTGGCCGTGGATGAAGGACTACCTCGGCGCCGTGTGGGGTCTTGGTCCCATCGCCCTGTTCGCCGGCATTCCCGGCATTGACCTGCCGGCCGCCAATGCCGAGCTGGTGGGGGCGCAGTTGATGGACGCGGCGCGCTCGCGCATGGCGCTGGTGGCGGTGTTGAAGCTGTCCCGGGCCGGACGCACCCTGGCGGAGCTCAAGGCCATGGACGCCGCCGCGCTGGCGGCGTCGCTGCGCGAACTGTGGGGGGAGGGGGCGGCCCGCGAGGCGCGCGCGGTGACCCGCTTCGCGGTGGACGTGCATACCACCCTGCGCACCCTGCGCGACCTCGACCGCCTGTCCACCGACGACGGCGACACGCTGGAGTTCGCCCGCGACGTCAACCAGCTCTTCGCCAGCGACTACTACCTGCCGGTGGACAGCCGCTACCAGTCCTTCGAGTGGTTCGGCGACCTGCTCAACGTGCACAACATCGTCACCCTGTGGGGGCCGGGGGCGATTACCCGGGTGGACGGCCGCTGGGTGAAGTCCGGCTACATGAGCTTCGCCGAGCAGGATCGCCTGCAGCGCGCCGGCGCCAGCCTGGCCGGGCTCACCCGCAGCGCCGCCAGCCGCATCCTCGACAGCCAGTCGGTGGCCATTGCCGGCTACAACCTCGACACCATCGGCGAGACCATTCGCCGCTCGCGCTCTGTGCGACTGATGGCGCGCGCCCATGCCGCTGCCACCGCACCGGTGATCCGGGGCAGTGCGTTGACCCGCCTGCTCGGCGAGTCCGCCACCCTGGTGGCCGGCATGGCGCTGAACACCGCGCTGACCGAAGGGGTCAAGGCCAGCGGCATTCCCGGCGCCGCGCTGCTCACCGAGATCGTGCTCAGCTACGAGGTACCCGGCGGCCTGCTCGACTACCTCGTGCACGAGGCGCCGGCGGTGCCGTTGACCCGACTGGCCGGCACCCTGCGCCAGTACCGCGACGACCTCGCCACCACCGGTCGCCAGCTCGATGCCACCCGTTCCCGGGTCGACGAATCCGGCGAGCTGCTGGCCCGCCTGGACACGGTGGACGCAGCCGCGCCCGCCGGCGGCAGGGTCGACGAAGCCGCCGCCACGCTGGCGGCCAGCGTGCAGAACGAGCAGGCGGCGCGCCTGCGCACGGTTGCCGCCTCGCTGGCCGACGAACCTCTGGAGACGGTGGCGGCATCGGCGACCGATGCCTTCGCCAGTCGCATCACCGTCGACGGCGTGCCGCGCTCGGAGACGCTGGCCGCCGAAGAGGCGGTGTTCGGTGCCCTCACCGCCATTGCCGACGACGATGCCGGCGAGGCGCGTCGCGCGCTGGCCGCCGCCAACACGCTGGTGGACGGCGCCGACGACGACCTGCGCACCGCCCTGAACCGGGTCGACGAGGCGGTCGACCGGCTGTCGTCGGCGACCGCGGGCAATACCGTGCGCGCCACGGCTGAACCGGTGGACCTGTCCACCCGGCCCATTGGCCAGCGCGACGGCAACATCGAGGCGCTGATCGACGAGGCCGACTATGCCAAGGGGGTGGCCGGGGACAAGCTGCGGGTGGCCGACGAGACCGGCGTGCGCGGCGACGACCTCGATGCCGCCCTGGCCCACCTGGAGGAGGCGCGACGCCATGCCGACGCCTTCGACGACGTCGACGACGCCATGCGCGAGCGCCTCTACCAGCGCCAGCGACTGCTGGCCAATGCCCGCGACGCCCGTGGCGTGCTGTTGCAGCGTCGTGCCGAGAGCCACGACTTCCCGGCCCTGGCCGAGATCACCGACGACGACCTGGCACAGATCCTGGATCGATTGCGGGCGGGGGACTTCGACGCCGCCGCCAGCGGGCTCAACCCCGCCATCTCGGTGACGGTGAACGGCCGGACCTTCCGGCTCAAGCCGAAGCAGCCGGAGGCACAGGCCGAGGTCGAGGCGGTGGGCGGCGTGGTCGCCCGGCTGCTCGGCCTGGATACCCCGAGCGCGACGCTGCTCGACGGCAGCGGCGTGCGCATCCAGCTCGATGGCCAGCCGGTGGACCTTGGCCGCATGGTGGTGACCCGGCAGGTGGACGACTTCGTGCCCCTGCGCGACCTCGACGAGGCCACCTTGCTGGCGCTGCGCGGGGACTATGCCGACCAGCGCGTGCTGCGCGCCCTGCTGGCCGACTCCGACGGCCACCTCGGCAACATCGGGCTGGGCCCCAACGGCAAGCTGTGGGTCATCGACACCGACCTGGCCAATCTCGATGCCGTCCCGGTGCTGCGCCAGGCCCGTGCCGAGTTTTCCAGCCAGGCGGAACTGGTGGAGGCGGCAGTGGCCTTTGCCCACGGCCGCGCGCCGGAAGGCGCCACGGTGCGCGCCGACACCGCCAGTTTCCTGCAGCAGGTGGCCCAGCACCCGCTGTATCGCTGGATTGCCCGCGCCGACCAGATGATCGGGTACCGCGACATGGAGAAGATGGTCACGCGCATCCACGAACTGCTCGCCGTGCCGGATACGCTGCTGCAGGCATTGCAGAACAACGGCGTCGACCCGGCCCGTGCACGGGAGATTCACGACATCCTCCGCCAGCGCGCCGACGCCCTGGAAGCGGTGCTCGGCAAGCCGTCGCTGTTCGGTGGTGGTGCGGTGGAACTGGGACAACGGCGACGGCCGCGGGACGAACGCTTCGCCGCGTTCTGCCTGGCCGGGGAGATTCGTCATGCGGCCTGAGCCTGGCCAGCGCACGCTGTTCGCCCGTTCCTTCGTCCTGGTTCGCGCCCTGGCGCTGCTGGCCTTGCTGTGGGCGCCGACCCAGGTGCACGCCCAGGACGGGGACGAGGACGCGGGACGCGATGCACGGATCGAGTTCCCGGCCATCCCCGGGGCCAGCGGCCAGCAAGTGGTGGTGACCTTCGACAACCCCACCGGCGAGGCAGTGGAAGACCTGTTCATTTCCATGGACGTGGTGCCCGGCTGGGCCGCCGGCGCCTCGGTGGCGCCGCGCCGGGTGGAGCGGCTGGAAGCCGGGCAGGCCGTGGACGTGGTGGTGACCTTCGGCATACGCGAAGACCTCGGCGAGGCCGCCGCCGACGCCCTGCGGCTGTCCTTCGATGTCGGCGGCGACGGTGCCGTCCTGGATACCCGGACCCTGTCGCTGGTGCCAGTGTTCACGGCGGTGGAGGAAGAACCGACCGAGGTGGCCGAGCCGGAGCCTGCCCCGGAGGCGGATGCGCCGGTGCTGCACCTGGCCCTGGTGAAGCCGCCGCCGGTCACCACCAATGCCTCGGTGAGCCTGGCGTTCGACCCCGGCCAGGCCGGCTTCGAGGTGCGCCGGGTGCGGGAGTTCAACGGCGCCGTGTTCGAGCAGAGGCAGAGCACCGGCTTCAGCGTACTGCCGGCGACCATCGTTCTCGGCGAGCCGTTCCGGCTGGTCGCCGAACAACGCGTGCAACTGGCACACGACTCCTCGGCCTGTCGCAAGAAGTCCGGCACGCAGGTTGCCGGCTGGGGCGAGGGCAACGTTGCCCTGGCACTGTCCATCGAGCAGGATCGCTGGACCAGGGTGTCTGCCGAGCAGGTGGTCGAGAACGAGATTCCCTGCCACGGCGAAGGTGGCGGCGGTACCTACCCGGCCTACCAGGCCGGTGCCGACCTGTCGGTATCGATGAGCTGCACGCCGCGGGAAGACGGCGTGACCACCACCGACGCGGGCAGCCGGCGCCATGCCTACCGCTGCCGGGCCGAGGGCGGTGGCGAGGTGACCATCAGCGGCGAGGAGATCCTGCACGGCGAGGGCGGGGGGATCGAGTTCCTGCTCAACGGCATGGCGGTCTACTACCAGCCGTCGCCGCAGGGCACGTTGCCGAAAGCGTGGACGCACCCCTTCGAGGTGGTCAATGCCATCGGCGGGGACGCCGATGCCGGGCCCGGGGAGGTGGTGCTGACCCTGCAGGGCATGCGCGGCGGTGACGACGGCCTGGCCGGCTTGCAGCGCGAGCACACCGGCACCGGTGGCCGCCAGGCCAGCGTGCGCGAAAGTGCCGGCTTCCTGCGCTTCCCGGATGCCATCACGCTGGGCATGCCCTTTGCCTACACGGTGTCCATGCGTGCCGAGCGCATCGTGCCGGATCGCTACTGCATCGGCGAAGAGGTGCTCGATGCGCCGGCCGATACCTACGTCGGCCTGCCGGGCAGCGCGCGCGGGCAGATGGCCCACCTGCGCTACGTGGCCGGACAACGGCTGGTCTTCGCCTGCCGCGACAGCGGTCGGCAGCTCGACCAGGTGCACCTGTCGGCGGAGGCGGAGGTCAACGTGCGCTGCGAGAGCGTCGGCGACGACGACGGTCGATACCGCTACCAGTGCCAGTGGGAGGACGGCGCCGGTGGTGGCGGCAGCTTCCCGCGCGCGCTGGAGATTCCCGCTGGTGGTGATGCGGAACCCGCCCTGGTGCTGGCCAATGGCTTCGGCCTGACCAGCGGACCCGGCGACACCGCGCAGGTGGTGCTGCACTATGCGCGCGGCGACGGCGCCCCGGCAGCGCCCTGGCGTCACCCCTTCGCCCTGCGCGAGCCGTGGCAGCATCCGCCGGAGGACGAACCGGTGGACGCCGAGGTCGTGGCCGACGCCGACCCGGCATCCGCGCTGCAGGGCGATGGCGACGATGGGCAGGCAGGGGCGGACGAGGCAGCCGCCGCGGCGGCGGGCGAGGCGCCCATCGACCCCGAGTCGGCGGACGTCGCGGCGTTGATCGATCGCTGGATCGGGCTGGCCGAGCCGCCGGAAAACGCCCTGCATGGCGACCGGCTTCGCTACGAGCCCTGGGGCCGGCTGGTCGGCACCACGGTGGACGGTGGCGTGATCACGGTGAATGCCAGGCCCGACGATGTCGGTGCCCAGTCCTCGCCACGCTACCTGTGGCAGCGTCGCGACCGGCTCGACTCGGTGGATCACTGCACCCTGGGCGAGTACGTGGAGGCGCAGCTGGCCGGCAGGGACATCGGCGACTGCCGTGGTCGCTACCAGCCGCTGGCACCGGCGGTGGTCGGCATGGACGAAGCCGGCGCCAGCCACCGGATGGCGGCCCTGGGCCTGGCCGTGGCCTGGCGCGACGGCGAGCCGGCACCCGCGCCGGAACAGTCCGGGCGGGTGCAGCGGCAGTCCGCCGAGCCCGGTGCGTCGCTGGCCCGTGGCGACACGGTGACGCTGTGGCGATACACCGCCTACCGCGCGCCGGTGGAGGTGGCGGAATCGTCCACCGCGTCCGCTACCGACGGCGATGCCGCCCAGGCAGCGTCGGCATCGCCCGCGCAGGGCCTGGTCGGTGCCTGGCGCGGGGCCGGCGTCATCGTGCTGGAATTCGAGGGCGAACGCATGGAACTGCCCTATGAGCTGGAGTTCCAGGTGACCGCCTCGGGCGCGGTTTCCGGAAACGCCATTGCCGACGAGGAACGCCTGCCGTTGACCGGCTTCGCGAACGGCTCGTCCATCCAGTTGCAGGGCGGAAAGGTCTACCGCGACGAAGACGGCTCGGAGACCCGCATCGGCGGTCGGCTCGACGGAACGCTGGCAGATGGCGCCCTGGCCGGCAGCGGCAAGTACGAGTTTCCCGACCCCGCCTGCCTGGCCGCGGCCATCGGCTCGGCCATCGGCGGCGCGGTGGCGCCGCTCACCGCCGACGAGGAGGAGGACGAACAACCGGTGCAGTGCGACAACGTGCTGCTCGACGGCCACTGGTCGGCCGAGCGTCCCTAGCCCCCGGGCGCCGGGTCTCCACCGCCAGGCTGCACGACCGGGCTGACCTCAGTCCGGCATGAAGATCCGGTTCACTTCCTCGAGGTTGGGCAGCGGCCGCGCGGTGGGCTCGGTGTAGACGAAGGAGCGGTGCATCAGCCGCCGGTCATGCTCGTACATGTGGCTGGGCGTGGCGCTGTGCAAGGTGGCGTGGTTGTCCCACACCAGCAGGTCGCCGGGCCGCCAGCGATGCCGGTAGACGGCATCCCCGGCGGTGGCCACGTCGAGGGCGGCCTGCAGCAGGGCGCGGCCTTCCTCGGCACCGGCGCCGTCGAATGCCAGCGGGTCGAAGTTCATGTACAACACGGTCTGTCCGCTGACCGGGTGAACCTGCACCACGTCGTGCCACACCGGCGGCAGGGCGGCACGCTCTGCCTCGGTCAACGGCACGAAGGCATCCGGATCGCTTTCGTGCAGTGGATCGTTGTGGGCGTGGAAGCTGCACAGCATGCGCAGGCCGGCCAGGCGTTCGGCCAGCGCCGGGTCGAGCCGCTGGTAGGCCGACGCGGTGCTGCACAGCAGGGTGTCGCCGCCCGCGCTCGGCACCTCCACCGCGTAGAGGAAGGTGGCCGCGTCCACGTGGCAGGCGGCGGTGCCGTCGGTATGCCAGCCGAAGCCGCCACGGACGAAGAAGGCCGCCGGCCGGTCGCCTTCGTCGCGCACGTTGCCGATGGTGGAGACCTCCGGATGATCGCGCAGGTTGAACTGCTTGCGGGTCTCGATCTTCGGCCTGCCGAAGCGATGGGCGAGGGCGGCCTGGTGGGCCGGCGCGAGGGACTGGTCGCGGAACAGCAGCACCGCGTGACGGTCGTACAGTGCGCGGATCTCGCCCAGGGTGTCGGGGTCCGGGTCGCGCAGGTCGCAACCAAGCACCTCGACGCCGAAGTCCGGCATCAGCGCTCGGGTGGCCAGGGTCATGATTCGTCCCTCCGGGTACGGATACGGTTGCCGTGGGAGCGTACGCCCACCGCACCCGGCCGGCAAGCGGCGCCACCCGCCTACAGCGAACGGGCCAGGGTCTCGAGCTGGTCGGCGGCGGCCCCCCAGCCTTCGTGGAACCCCATCTTCTCGTGTTCTTCCCGCGCGGCCTGGTCCCAGTGCATGGCGCGCGCCCGGTACCCGGTGTGGTCGCCGTCGGCGGCGAAGCGGACCTCGCAGACCATGAAGGCGCGCTGGGCGGGAATCCAGCCCGGTCGCAGGGCATCGGTGAACACCAGCCGCTGCATCGGCTCGACTTCCAGGAACACGCCGACGTTGTCGAAGCGCTCGCCGTCCGGGCCGTTGATCACCGAGGCGAAGACGCCGCCGGCCTGCAACGAGATGCGCACGTCGGAGACGAACCACGGCTTCGGGCAGAACCATTGTTCGAGCAGGTCGGGGGTGGTCCAGCATCGCCAGACGTTCTCCAGCGGCGCGGCGAGGGTGCGTTCCAGGGTCAGGCAGTGGGCGGGTTGTTCGGCGGTGGTGTCGGTCATCGGGATTTCCTCGCGGGTGGGGGTTCGAGGACTGGTCGAACGGCGAGGCGGCCGCTCGACAACCGGGGGCATTTTACTCGCCTCCGTCCACCCGGGTCGGCTGGGTGCCCGGAAACCAGCGCTGCCAGGCGCGCCTGCGCATCCTTCGCCTTCTTCCGGCGCATCGTCGACGAGTGCGCCAGCCGTCACCCCGGTATCCAGGCCGGCCACTGCTACGTGGACGCCATGGCCCTGGACCTGCTGCGCCAGGCCTGGGCATACGACGTGCTGGTGACGGAGAACAGGTTCGACGATATCCTCTCCGACCTCGGCGCCGCCCTGATAGGCGGCAAGGGGATGGCGCCTTCCGCCGATGTCGGTGCCGGCCACGCGGTATTCCAGCCCCGCCACGGCAGCGCGCCGGACATCGTCGGCAGGCGCCGCGGCAGAACCAGGAAAACCAGGAGAACGATGATGCGCGCACCGCTGCGGCTGGCCATCGTGGGCACCGGCTACTTCAGCCGCTTCCACCACGATGCCTGGCGACGCATGATCGACGAGGGGCGGGTCACGGCGGTGGGGGTGTGCGGCCTCGACCGCGAGGCGGCGGCCGCACGGGCGGGGGAACTCGGCACCGATGCGGTGTTCGACGACTTCGTCGCCATGCTCGACGCCGTCGCACCGGACCTGGTGGACATCGTCACGCCACCGCACACCCATCTCGATTTCGTCCGCGCCGCGGTGGAGCGCGGCATCGCGGTGATCTGCCAGAAGCCGTTCACCCGTTCCCTGGACGAGGCCGAGCAACTGCTGGCCATCATCCGCCGGCATGGCGGCAACGTGCACGTGCACGAGAACTTCCGCTTCCAGCCCTGGTACCGGGCGCTGCGTGGCCTGGTCGCCGACGGCGTCATCGGCACGCCCTACCAGGCCGCCTTCCGGCTGCGGCCCGGGGACGGGCAGGGCGACGCCGCCTACCTCGACCGGCAGCCCTACTTCCAGCAGATGCCCCGCTTCCTGGTGCACGAGACCGCCATTCACCTGGTCGACACCTTCCGCTTCCTGTTCGGCGACATCAACAGCGTCTATGCCGACCTGCGGCGGCTGAACCCGGTCATCGCCGGCGAGGACGCGGGCATGGTGCTGTTCGGCTTCGCGCATGGCTTCCGCGGCCTGTTCGACGGCAACCGGCTGGCCGACCACGCGGCCAGGAACCGTCGGCTGACCCTGGGCGAGATGGTCATCGAGGGCTCCGCCGCCACCCTCTCGCTGGACGGCGACGGCGTCATCCGCAAACGGGATTTCGGCACCGACGAGTGGCAGGTCGTGGACTATCCCTGGCAGGACATCGGCTATGCCGGGGACTGCGTGTACCGCACCAACCGGCACGTCGTCGACCACCTGCTGGACGGCAGCCCGTCGGTGAACGATGCCGCCTCCTACCTGGTCAACCTGCGCATCGAGGCGGCAATCTACCGTTCCAGCGAACTTCACACCCGCCTGTGCCTGGCGGCCGACGGCAGCATGACCAGCAGCCCAACGCCATGACCCGCAAGCCGGCCAGGACAACCACGCGCAGCGGTCGTCGTCCCTGCTCGGAGCAGGCCTGCCTGGACCCGCGCAGGCTGGCCCTGGAGCACGGGCCGTCGGTGGGCCGCCAGTACATGGGGCGGCCGGTGGCGGAACTGCGCGACAGGAGTCGTATGCCAACCCGGAAGGCGCCGATCCGGCTGGCCAACGAGGGCCTGGTGGAGATCCACCCCCGCCATGGCATGCGCATCAAGCCGGTGTCGCGGGAGGACAGGCGGGAG
>CAYGJZ010000090.1:0-4086 GCA_964350265.1 uncultured Gammaproteobacteria bacterium
GGCGCTACCGGTTCTTGCGCGCGGCATAGACCTGGAAGGGCACCGACACCAGCAGCAGTGCGCCCATCAGGAGTACCGACAGCGCGGCGGTGCCGGGCAGGTCGGGGAACTCCCACAGGTTCCACAGGGCGGTGGCGACGACGATGTTGGAGGTGGTCATCAGCATCAGCGGCACGGTGAGGTCGCGTGCGCAGTGGGCGAACACCCAGATCCAGCCGTTCAGGATCTGCGGCCAGACCAGCGGGAAGGTCACCAGGCGCAGCGACTTGAACCACGATGCGCCGCTCATCATCGCCGCGTCGCCGAGTTCCTTGTGGATCTGGATCAGCGCGCTGGACATGGTGCGCGTGCCGAAGGCAAGGTAGATGGTGGTGTGTGACAGCACCAGGATCCATACCGTGCCGTACAGCGGCGTGCGGATGTACAGCAGCAGTACCGCCAGCACCAGCACGATGGGCGGGATGGCCATGGGCAGGAAGGACAGCACGTCGAGGACCTTGCCCAGGCGTCCGCGCGATCGCACCGTGTACCATCCGATCAGCGAAGACAGCAGCATGACGAAGGTGGCGCTGGCAATCACCATGATCACCGTGTTGACCACCGCGCGGATCACCACCGGGTTGGCGATGATGCGCTCGAAGGTGGCCAGCGTCATGTTCGAGAAACCGGCCAGGCCGGGCTTTTCGAAACTGGTGTGCAGGCTGATCCACAGCAGCATCAGGATCGGCAGGCTCATGACCAGGAAGTAGCCGGCCACCGCCAGGATCACCGGCAGGCGCCAGCGGCCGAGCACCACGCGGCGCGGCCGGAAGGCCTTGCCGGTGACCACGCGGAAGCGCTCGCCGGTGCGGGTCACGTGCAGGTACAGCCACATCAGCGCCCCCGCCAACAGCAGCAGCACCACGCCGAAGGCGGCCGACAGGGCATAGTTGGGCATGCCGTTGACCGGAGCCGAGAGCAGGTAGACGCGGGTGCTGAGCACGGGCACGTTGGCGGTCAGGCCGATGATGACCGGCAGGTCGAAGGTCTGCACCACGGCCATGAACATGTAGATGCCCACCGACAGCAGGCCGGGGGTGAGCAACGGCAGGGTGATGCGCAGGGCGGTGGGCACGGCACCGGCGCCCAGTACCCGGGAGGCCTGTTCCAGCTGCGGGTCCATGTTGCGCAGCAGCCCGGCGATCATCACGTAGGCGGTGGGTACCACCGCGAAGGCGGTGATCAGCACCAGGGTCCAGAAGGAGTAGACCGTGAACAGGAAGCCGCGGGTGTCGAACAGTTCCCGGTAGAGCACGTTGAGCGCGCCGTTGCCGGGGTTGAGCAGCAGGATCCAGCCGAAGCCGACCACCAGCGCCGGCACCGCCATCCAGCTGAACATGAACACGCGGATGACGTAGGCGCCGGGCATGTCGGTACGCTCGGTGCACCAGGCCACGAAGGTGGCGATGGCGACGCCGATGGCCATGCTCGACAGGGCGTAGATCAGCGTGTTGACGACCAGTCGCACGGTGTTCGAACTGGCCAGCAGGGTGACGAAGTTCTCGACCGTGAACGCCAGGGTTTCCAGCGGCATCAGGTCCGCCGGCGCGAAGCTGGTGCGCAGCAGCACCAGCACCGGGCCGATGACCAGTACCGCGACCACGGCGCTGAGCGCCAGGAGGACCAGTCGCTGCTGGTCGAAGCCGCGTCGGTTGGAAAGCACGGTGCGCCTGCTCACGACACGCCGCCCCGTGGCTCCGCGCCCTGGCGTGACGGGTCGTCGCGGACCATGGTGCACAGCGAGGCGGGGATGCGGATGGACAGGCGGTCGCCCCGCGCCAGCGCGGTGAACGGGCTGAAGGCGGCGCGCAGCACGGTGTCGCCCACGCGCAGGGACACGTCGAGCTGGTCGCCGAGAAACACGGCGTCGTCGACCACCGCGTCGAGCAGGTTGTCGTCCGCGGCCGGCTGGGCGTCGTGGGCGAGGATGGCGCGGGGATGGATGACCAGCACCGCGGCGCTGCCTTCGGCGACGTCGTCGTTGGCCACGCAACGCAGCGCACCGATGGCGGTTTGCGCGTGGTCGCCCCGCAGGGTGGCCGGCAGCAGGTTGTTCTGGCCGATGAACTCGGCGACGAAGACATCGTTGGGACGCATGCAGATGTCGCGCGGCGAGCCGGACTGGATGATGTTGCCGTCGCGCATCAGCACGATGGTGTCGGACATGCCCACCGCCTCGACCTGGTCATGGGTGACGAAGATGGTGGTGGTGCCGAGTTTCTTCACCAGGTTGCGCAGCTCGATGCGCATGGTTTCGCGCAGCCGTGCATCGAGATTGCTCAGTGGCTCGTCGAGCAACAGCAGGCGCGGTTCGTGGACCAGCGCACGGGCCAGCGCCACGCGCTGCTGCTGACCACCGCTGAGCAGCGGGGCAGGGCGGTCGGCGAGGTGACCGAGTTCCACCATCTCCAGCGCCTGCAGCGCACGACGGCGGGCGGCGGCACCGCGCTCGCGGGCGGTGCCGTGCACCAGCGGGAAGGCGACGTTCTCCACCACCGTCATGTGCGGCCAGATGGCATAGGACTGGAACACCATGCCCAGGCCGCGCTTGTTGGCGGGTACGCAGGTGCCGCTGGCATGGTCGAAGACGGTATCGTCGCCGATGCGGATGTTCCCGGTATCCGGGTCTTCCAGGCCGGCGATGCACTGCAGCGTGGTGGTCTTGCCGCAGCCGCTGGGGCCGAGCAGGGTGAAGAACTCGCCCTCGCGCACGGAGAAGGAAACGCCTTTCAGCGCCGGTTCGTTGCGCTGGGTGAGCTGCGAGGGATAGGTCTTGGTGAGTTGGGTCAGTTCGAGCATCGGCGGGAACCGCGCGGCCAGGCGGTTCGACCCGCCGGGCCACGCCTGGACGTGGACCGTGGATCATGCCCGCGCCCGGCATGGCCGGGCGCGGGCATGAACGTGTCGGCTTATTGCGTCATGCTGGCGCTGATCTCGTCGCGCAGCTGCTTGCCGTTGTTGGTGTCCTCGATGTTCCGTTCGCTGAGGATCTCCACGCCGGTGGCTTCCTGCTGGGCCTTGTACATGGCGTTCAGCTCGGTACGTTCGTCAAGAATACGCGGCAGTGCCTCGTTCTTGTCCAGCAGGGCAATGCCTTCGGTGGTCAGCCAGGCACTGAACAGGCGGGCGGCGTTCGGGTTCGGCGCGCTTTCCGGCACGTAGACGTACAGCGTGGTCAGCGGGATCTTGTCGTCGAACAGGCGGAACTTGAGATTGTCCACCCGTGCCACCTGGTGATAGGAGGAGATGCCCACCGGCGCCTGGCCGACGGAGACCGCGCGGGTGGCGGCGGCAGTGCCGCGCTCCAGCACCGGGCTGTTGCCGAGCAGGTTGGCGGCCAGTTCCAGGGTGGCCTCGCGACCGCGTTCCATGGCCATGAACTCCACCGGGTACAGGCCCAGGGCGTTGACCGCGAAGCGGCCCTTCCACTCCGGCTTGGTGAGATCGTCGTAGCTGGTCGGCAGCTCGTCCTCGCTGATCAGGTCCGGGTTCCAGGCCAGGCCGTAGGCCGCGTCGCCGATGGGCAGCGCCATGCCACGGATCTCTTCCATGGTGTCCTGCGCGGTGTCGACGATGCCGGGCAGTTCCTCGCCGAAGACCTCGGCCCAGGGATAGGGCTTGAGGATCTCCTCGTTGGCGACCACGGACACTTCCACCGCGCCACCGGATCCGACCACGTCCACGGAACCGTCGGTACGGCCCTTCTCGGCAATCAGGCGGGTATTGGTCTGCACCGGGTTGGTGGGAATCCACTCGACCACGAGATCCAGGCCGAAGCGCTTGTTGAAGGCGTCGGCAAGCATGGTATGGGTTTCCGGCTTGCCGGGGCTGCTGACCACCACCACGACGCGGCCCTCGGCCTTGGCGCCCTCGACGATGGATGCAAAGTCGGCGGCGACTGCCGGGCCGGACGCCAACGCGATGCCGGCGGCGACCAACGCCCCGGTGACGGCGCCAGCGGTGGTTTTCGGTTTGAACTGCATGGGTTTCCTCCTGGGTAACGTACCCGCATCATGATGTGCTGCTTTATTCGCGCCCTCGCCGTGT
>CAYGJZ010000090.1:4186-9511 GCA_964350265.1 uncultured Gammaproteobacteria bacterium
GCCGATGCGCAGGGCGCGCTTCAGGTAGAGGTGGGCGTCCATCTCGCTGGAGATGCCGGCACCGCCGAGAAACTGCAGGTAGTCGCGGCTGCAGCGCAGGGCGGCGTCGCCGGCCAGCGTGCGTGCCATGGCGGCCCGTGACGGGTCGCCCTGGCGGGCCGCCGCCCGGGTCAGCAGCAGGGCCTTGCGAAAGGCCGTGTAGCCCTCGGCAACGCGATGTTTCAGGGCCTGGAAGCTGCCCACCGGCCGGCCGAACTGGTGACGCTCGTTCAGCCACTGCACGCTCCGTTGCAGCACCGCGGCACTGATGCCGTTGTACTCGGCGGCCATGGCGAGATCCAGGGGCAGCAGCCACGCGGCGAGTTCCCCGGCGCTGCAGGCATGGCGCACCGGCTCGGCACCGGGCTGTTCGACCAGGGCCAGCGGGCAGCCCGGGTCGAGGCTCGGCAGTGCCTCGCCGAGGGTCGTCCGGTCGGCGGCCGTGTCCTGCCAGTGCACCTCGGCGCCGCCGTCATCGCCTCGATGGATGCGCAGCAGGCAGAAGCGACCGGCCAGTGCCGGGTGCTCGGCAAGCCATCGTGGCCGCGGCTGGCTGGGCGAGGGCGGCACCTCGTTGAGCATGCACCAGGCCACGGTGTCGATGTCGACCTCGACGCCGACACGGCGACCGAGGTCGTGCAGCATCGGGCGCAGCACGGCGCTGCCCAGCCAGGGTCCGCAGAACAGACCCGCACCGAGTTCCTCGCACACGGTGACCAGTTCCACCGGGCCGAGACCGGCACCGCCGTGGTCCTCGTCGACCAGCAGGGCGCACCAGCCGAGTTCCTCGGCCATGGCAAAGTGCTGCGCGGCGATGTCGTCGGCCGGTCGCGTGTGCAGGCCAAGGGCTTCGTGGGGCGGGCAGTCGGACAGCGCGCGACGCACGCCGTCGCGCAGGCCGAACTCGTCGTCGTCGTCGAGCAGGTTCATCGCGGCAGGCCGAGTCCACGCTCGGCAATGATGTTGCGCATGATGTCGGAGGTGCCCGCGAGAATGGTTTCCGCCCGTGTCCACAGGGCCTGGTGACGCACGATGTCGTGGTCGATCTCGTCGCCGGCGCCGGGCCCGACCAGGGCGGCCGGGCCGAGGATGTCCAGCGCCAGCTCGTAAAGCCGCTGGTGGGCCTCGCTCCAGGCCAGCTTGATGACCGAGCCCTCGGCGCCCGGGTTCTCGTTGCGGGCGGTGCGTGCGAGCATGTCGTCGGCCAGCGCGCGCAGCGCGGCGCAGTCGTGCAGCAGCTCACCGATGCGGCTGCGTACCGCCGGGTCGTCGATGGCCATGGCGTGGCCGCGCGGCGTCTGCCGGGCCAGCTCGACGATGCCGTCGAGTTCGCTTTGCATGCGCACGATGCGTGGAATGAAGTAGGTGCCGCGCTCGAAGCCGGCCGCGGCCATGGCAATGGCCCAGCCGCCGTTCTCCTCGCCGACGCGATCGGCCGACGGCACGAAGACGTCATCGAGGAACACCGCGCAGTAGTCGGCGTCGCCGGTGAGCTGTCGGATCGGGCGCACCTCGATGCCCGCGCTGGCCATGTCCACCAGGAAGACGCTGATGCCACGATGGCGCGAATCCGCCGGGCCGGTGCGCGCCAGTGCGAAGCAGTAGTGCGCCATGTCGGCGAAACTGGTCCAGATCTTCTGTCCCGACAGCCGGTAGCCGCCGTCGCAGGGCGTGGCCCGGGTGGTCAGCGAGGCGAGGTCGGAGCCGGTGCCCGGCTCGGAGTAGCCCTGGCACCAGATGACGCTGTTGTCGAGGATGCCGGGCAGGAAGCGCTGCCGCTGGCCCTCGTCGCCGTGGGCCAGCAGGGTCGGGGCGACGATGCCGTGGCCGATCATGTTGATCGGCAGCGGTGCCTCGATGCGGGCCAGTTCCTCGAGGAAGATGGCCTGGCGGGGCAGGGCCATGGCATGGCCGCCATGCTCCCTGGGCCAGCCGAGACCGGAGAAGCCGGCCTGGCAGAGGTGGGTTTCGAAGGCCAGGCGGAAGGCACGTTCGAGGATGCGTCCACGCCACTTGGGCGTGCCCGCCACCGCGGGCAGGGCATCGGCCAGCCAGGCGCGAACGCCAAGGCGGAACTGCTCGTCGTCCTGCTCGGCAACGAGGGCGATGACGTCGGCATCGCCCGGCCGCACCGCCATCGTCATGACATGGACTTGCCGCGGCCGATGGCCGAGGACAGGCCGGCGGAACGCTTCTCGCCGAACTCGTCGGTGACGTGGGAGAGCTGGTGCAGGTCGAAGTGCGCCGACAGCGCGGTGCGGAAGCCCTGCACGTCGAGGCTGCGGTTGAGCGATTTCTTCACCAGCGACACGGCAAAGGGCGGCGCCTCGGCGATGCGCAGGGCCATCTGCTGCACGGTGTCGTCGAGGGCATCGCGCGGCACCACCTTGTTGACCATGCCGATGGCATGGGCGTCGGCCGCGGAGAGTCGTTCACCGGTGAACAGGAAGGCCTTGGCCTGGCGCAGGCCCATGACCCAGGGATGCACCAGCACCTCCACCGCCGCGGTGGCCAGGGTATGGGTCACCGGGTCGGCGAAGAAGGCGTCGTCGGAGGCCACCACCAGGTCGCACATGTTGGCAAGCATGAAGCCGCCGGCGATGCAGGCGCCCTGCACCCGTGCAATGGTGGGCTTGGGGCAGTCGAACACGCGCAGTGCATAGCCGTAGTAGCGACGGGTTTCATAGGCCCAGCGCTGCTCGACGCTGAAGTCGGCGCGGCTGCGCTGTGCCTCCTTCAGGTCGTGGCCGGCGGAGAAGTGATCACCCTCGCCGCCGAGCACGATGACGCGTACCGCGTCGTCGTCCACGCAACGGGCCAGCGCGTGGTCGAGCTCGTCGAGCAGCTGCTGGCTCTCGGCATTGCGTGCCTCGGGCCGGGCATGGGTGAGGGTGGCTACGTGGTCTTCGATGACCAGGCGGATCTGGCCGTAGTCGTTCATGGCAGGGATACCTCGTCAGTCGGATTCGCGATCGAACCCGGAGAGCCGTTCGATGAAGGCGACGTCGTCGCGCAGGTGGCTGATGGCCGCCGCCAGGGTGCGTGGCGTGCGCCGCGCATCGTCGTGGTGACCGAGGCCGTGGATGACCAGGTCGACCAGGATGTCGGCGATTTCCGCCGGCGACTTGTTGCCGGACGGCGAGTACCACAGCGCCGTCCAGTTGGACATGCCGAGCACCGCGAAGGCAGCCATCTGCACGTCGACATCGCGGAACTCGCCGGCCTTGACGCCGTCGGCAATGAGCCGGGAATACAGGTCGAGGATCTGTCGCCGGCTGCGGTTGTAGCGGGTGCGCAGATCTTCCGGCACCTCCGCTTCCAGGCGATCGAAGACGAGGAAGCGCGATCCGGCCTCCAGTCGCAGCATGATGCCGTCGTTGACCGCGCGCACCAGCCGTTCGGTGGGGGTCAGGTTGGGCGTGTCGAACAGTTCCAGGATGCCGTTGCAGCGTCGCGTGACCTCTTCGTCGAACAGTGCCGACAGCATCTCTTCCTTGTTCGCGAAGTAGTGATAGACCGAGGAGCGCTTCAGGTCCAGCGAGTCGGCAATGTCGTTGATGCTGGTGCGGGCATAGCCATTGGTGCAGAACAGCTCGGCGGCCTTTTCCAGCAGGCGCTCGCGCACCAGTTCCTTGCGCGCATTGGGCGCGCTGCGACGCGAGGTCTTCTTGCGCGTGGTGGTTGCGCCGTCGCGGGCGCGGCTCCTGGCGGGTGCCTTTGCCATGGTGTTCCCCGTGGGCGGTGGTTACGGGATGACTTCGAACAGGCCGGCGGCACCCATGCCGGCGCCGACGCACATGGTGACCACCACGTGGCGGGCCTTGCGTCGTCGCCCCTCGAGCAGGGCATGACCGACCAGGCGGGTGCCGCTGACGCCGTAGGGATGGCCGAGGGCGATGGCGCCGCCGTTGACGTTCATGCGCTCGGCGGGAATGCCGATCCGGTCCCGGCAGTATACCGCCTGCGAGGCAAAGGCCTCGTTCAGCTCCCACAGGTCGATGTCGTCCACCGACAGGCGATTTCGATCCAGCAGGCGCGGTACCGCGAACACCGGCCCGATGCCCATCTCGTCCGGCTCGCAGCCCACCACCACGAAGTCACGGAAGTAGCCGAGCGGCGCGAGGTTGCGACGCTCGGCCAGGCGCTCGTCGACCACCACGCAGGCGGCGGCGCCGTCGGAAAGCTGCGAGGCATTGCCGGCGGTGACGGTGCCCTCGTCGGACCACACCGGCTTCAGCCGTCCCAGGCCCTCGAGCTGGGTGTCCGGGCGGATGCCTTCGTCGGCATCGGCGTTGACGCAAACCTCGTTGTGCCTGCCGCTGTCGCGGTCCTTGACCACGCGGGTGGTCTTGAGCGGAACGATCTCCTCGCCGAAGCGGCCGGCGGCGCGGGCCGCCGCCGCGCGGGTCTGGCTTTGCAGGGCGAACTCGTCCTGCATCTCGCGGTCGATGCCGTAGCGAGAGGCAACGTTCTCGGCGGTTTCCAGCATCGGCATGTAGACCGCCGGCTTGTGGGCGAGGATCCAGGCATCCTGGCGACGATGGTTGTTCTTGTGCTCGGTCTGCACCAGGGAGATGGACTCGACGCCGCCGGCCACGGCCACGTCCAGTTGTCCGCAGGCCACTGCCTGGGCGGCGGAAACGATGCTTTGCAGGCCCGAGGCGCAGAAGCGGTTGATGGTGGCGGCGGCGACATCCACCGGCAGGCCGGCGCGCACGGCGCCCTGGCGGGCAATGTTGTAGCCGGTGGTGCCTTCCTGCATGGCGCAGCCCAGCATCACGTCCTCGACCTCGCCGGGCTCGAGACCGGCACGGGAAACCGCGTGCTCGATGACATGGCCGGCAAGGGCCGCGCCATGGGTGTCGTTGAAGGCGCCCCGGTAGGAACGGCACAGCGCGGTGCGTGCATAGGAGGCGATGACGGCGGCTTTCATGCAGTGGTCTCCGTGGGTGATGCGTCGTCGGCACCGGGTGGCTCGGGCAGTCGCCCGCGGAACAGGGTCAGGGGTGGCCGTGCCGAGGCATCGGTGACCACGTCGATGACATGGCAGCCGCCCGCGGCCAGGGCCTGGTCGAGGGCAGGGGCGAATTCCGCGACCCGGGTCACCCGGGTGCCACGTGCGCCGCAGGCCTCGGCGATGGCGGCGTGGTCCACCGCGCCGAGGTGGCAGGCATCGGTGTGGGCGCCGAAGATCACGTCCTCGGCATCGCGCTGGAAGCCGAGCACCTGGTTGTTGAGCACGATGACGACGATGGACAGGCGATGACGCACGGCGGTTTCCAGCTC
>CAYGJZ010000090.1:9611-14570 GCA_964350265.1 uncultured Gammaproteobacteria bacterium
AGCGGTGCAGGCACTCGGCCAGTGCTTCGAGGCCGAGCCTGGCATCGCCGGCCAACCGTACCGCCTCGTAGTTGCGGCCGATTTCCTGCGGGTCGATGTCCAGGTGCAGGTAGCGGGCATCGGCGGGCAGCAGGCGCCAGCTGTTGGTGCCGTTCTGGTTGGTGCGACTGCCGACCAGGAGCACCACGTCGGCCTCGCGCACCATGCCGTAGAGTCGTTCGGCGGGGGCGCCGCTGCCGAGGGTATAGCCGATCACGCCGAGGGACAGCGGGTGCTCTTCATCCACGGCGCCCTTGCCCATCAAGGTGGTGGCCACCGGCAGGTGGCAACGCTCCTGCAGGTCGCGCAGCGCCTGCACTGCGCCGGAGGCATGCACGCCGCCGCCGGCGATGACCAGTGGCCGTTTCGCCGCGGCCAGGCAGGCGGCGGCCTCGGCAACGCGGGCCGGGTCCGGCGCGCTGCGGTCCAGCGGCACCCGGCCGAGCGTGGCGCCGCGGCGGAGGCCCTGGTGGATTTCCGCGGCCAAAAGCTGGCCGGTCACCAGCAACACCGCCGGGCCGGGACGGCCACCGGCGGCAGCGGTGAAGGCCATGTCCACGTAGTCGTCGATGCGGGCCACGCTGTCCAGCCGTCGCACCCACTTGCTGACCGGCGCGAACAGGGCCAGGTGGTCGAGTTCCTGGAAGGCATTGCGGTCGGCGATGTCGCGGTCCACTTCCTGGACCAGCGCCACCACCGCGGTGGACGCCTTCAGCGCCTCCGCCAGCGGCGGCACCAGCAAGGTGGCGGCCGGTCCGTTCTGCGCGGTGACCACGCCGACCCGGCCGCTGGCGCGGGCATAGCCGTCGGCCATCGCGCCACCGGCGTTCTCGGCACGGTAGGCGACCTGGCCGATGCCGTGGCCGGGCGCCGCCAGGTGAAAGCCGGAGGGGATGCTCTGGCCGAACACCACCTCGACGCCGTGGCGGGCGAAGGCGGCGGCGATGCGTTCGGCACCGCGCATCGGGGCCGCGCCGGCGTCCGCGCTCAACCCGTGCTCCGCGCCGCCAGCATGGCCTGGTCCTTCTGCCACAGCTCCAGGTACAGGGACTTGCTGCTTTCGTGGCTCTCCAGCCGACGCAGTCCCAGTGGATCGATGACCTCGCGGATCACCTCCAGTTCCTCGGCGGTGGGCGCCTCGGTGACCGGGTAGTGGCCGCGACCGTCGTCGAGGCTGAAACCGGTGCGGGACTGCACCGTTTCGATGTCCACCCCGGGGTGCAGGGAGACGATGCGCATGGCGCCGTCGTCGGCACTGAAGTCGTAGACGCCAAGATCGGAGACCACCACGCCGGGACGCGCCGGCTGGCGTCCGGCGTCGACATCCCTGCCGTTGCCGAAGCCGCACACGAAGTCCACCTGCTCGACGAAGGAACGCCGGGTCTGGCTGCGCATGTGGTAGTGCAGTCGCTCGCAGCCCCACAGGTCGTCGGGAATGCCGCGGGCACCGACAAGCTGCACCTTCGGCCGCGTCCACGGGCCGATGGCGGAGATGTTGGAGCCGCCCATGCGGTCGATCTGCACGGCGCCGATCCAGATCTGCAGGCGGCCCTGCGGGATCAGCCGGAACATCTGCTCCCAGTCCAGCGACAGGCGCGCGCTGTCGGCCAGCACCCATTCGTCGGACAGCGACTTGGCATGCACGCCGCAGTCGGCGGCGGCCCGCGAGGAGGTGGTCAGGAACAGGTCCGGCACGTACAGCGTCTTGGCCAGGCGGGCGGCAAGGTCGGAGAGGATCGATGCGCCGACGCCGAGGGCATTGCCGCGGAACTCCTTGGCCATGCGGGCGATGAGCAGTTCTTCCAGGGTATGTGAGGCGCTCATTGCGGGTTCACCAGGAAGCTGTCCAGGGAGTCGGGGCTGGCGCTTTTGCCCTGGTAGTCCATGATCCGCGGCAGGTCGAAGGGGTAGGCCGGGTAGACCGCGCTGACGCCGCCACCGCCGGGCGCCTCGATCACCGCGTCCACCCACAGGCGGGACAGGAAGGTGCTGCGCTGGGGCAGTTCCCGGGGCAGTTCGTCCACCACCTTCTCGGCGGTCAGCACCACCCGGTGCGAGGCCTGGGCCAGCAGCGGGTCGGCGAAGCCGTCGCTCTCGATGACCGCGTTGCCGAGGCGGTCGGCGAGGTTGACATGGATCACCGCGACGTCCGGCGACAGCGCCGGCACCGCCACCAGCAACTCGTCGCTGATCGGGCAGCGGAAGGTGCGGAACACGGTGGTCTCGGTCAGCAGCACGTCGGTGTGCAGGCCGAAACGCGATGGCAGGAAGGGCAGCTTCTTGGCCGCCGCCTCCAGCGCGGTGAGCATCAGGCCCTCGGAATACTCGATGATCTCCAACGCGCCGGATTCGCGGGCGGCACGGAAGTTCGGTGCCAGTCCAAGACCGTCGAAGCCGACGAAGGCGAAGTGCAGTCGACGGATCTTCTTCAGGCCGATCAACAGGTCGACCTCCGGTCCGCCGAGAAAGGAGACGATGTCCAGGTCGGTAAGCGAGGAACGGGCCAGTGCGCTGGCGGCCAGCATCGGCTTGCGCTGCAGGCCGCCACCGCCGAAGGCAATGCGTTGGCCGGCATCGAGTCCGGCGATGAAGTCATCGATACCGATGGTCTTGTCCGGCAGCGCTTTCACGGGTGGAGTCATGGGAGATTGCCTCGTGCGGTCATTGTCGAAGGTCGAGCAGTCGCTTGACCTTGTTCTGCAGTCCGAGCCCGGTGAACTCGCTCAGGGAGCCGGGCTCGGTGATTTCCACGTCCACCCGCACGCCAAGATCCCGGTGCAGGCTGGCGACCAGGTCGTCGTGCAGGGCGGCGGCGTCGACGTCGGCGGAGCGCCGCTCTACCCGGACCACGAACTTCTCGCGTCGCTTCAGGCCCTCGCCCTCGAAGGACACCACGCACAGGTACTCGCCACTGGTGCGCGGGTCGCGGTTGACCGCGTTCTGGCAGGCCAGCGGGTAGACGTTGGTGCCGCGCAGCTTGACCATCTCGTCGCTGCGGCCAAGGAAGGTGGACAACTTGACGGTGTTCAGTCCGCAGGAACAGGTCTCGCGCGGGTAGAGGATCATCAGGTCGCGCATGTTGTAGCGGATGATCGGCGGCAGCGAGCGGTACAGGCTGGTCACCACCACGTTGCCGCGTTCGCCATCGTCCACCGGTTGGCCGCTGGCGACATCGCAGATCTCCACGTAGACGGTGTCCTCGCTGACATGCTTGCGATCCTTGGCCTGGCACTCGAAGGCAATCGGGCCAACTTCGTGGGAGCCGTAGTTGTCGTAGACCGGGGCATTCCAGGCCTCTTCCAGCCGTCGACGCAGGTGGCCGTCGATGTCCGGGCCAATGTGGCTGTGCAGGCCGCGGGTGCGAAGGCCATGCAGGTCGAAGCCGGTTTCCTCGGCTACCTGGGCCAGCCGCGCCAGGTACTCGCCGCGGGTCCACCAGGCGCTGGTGCCCCAGGCGGCGGCAATCTGCAACTGCCGCTCGCTGGACGTCACCAGGCCCGAGCCGGTGGTCAGCGGCACCGCGCCGAGCCAGTGATAGGCGCCGTTGTAGGCGCACCAGGCGGCATTGGCGAGGGAATTGGTATAGGTGATCTGGAAGACGTCGCCGGCGCGCAGGCCCTGGGCATAGAGGGCGCGCGCGGTCTGGATGCCCTGGACTTCCATGGACTGCTGGTCGAACAGCGTCACCCGCGGCAGACCGGTGGTGCCGCCGCTGGTCAGGATGCGCACCGGCTGGCGGGCCATCTCGTCCTCGTCGAGCACCTGGTGGGTGCCGAAGGGCGGACCTTCCTCGATGGCTTCCTTCAGGTCGTCGCTGTCGAAGGTGGGAATCCGGTGAACGTCATCGAGGGAGCGGACGTCACCGGGCTCCATGCCCGCCTCGCGCCAGCGTCGCTGGTAGAAGGGCATGCGCCAGGCATCCTCCATGCGCGCCAGGAAGCGTTCGTTCTGCATGGCGCGGACTTCGTCCGCGGACATCGCGCCGGTGGTCTGCTCGAACAGAGGCGGCGGCGGGTAGTCGCGCATCAGCGCGGGGTAGTCGACTTGTTGCCAGTAGTAGCTGACCGAAGGTTTGCTCACGCGGGAATCGCCAGGGGTCGGGGTTTGCAACGGAGCGGCAATTATTCAACATCAATGTCGAAAATTCAACACGTCAGGTTGCAGGCGCGAGCCGGCACCACCCCGTGCACGGGCACGGGGTGGCCAGTGGAGGAGTCAGACCAGGGTGCGACCGCCGTCGACGTAGAGCGTCTGGCCGGTCATGAATCGCCCGGCGGGAGCGAGCAGCAGCAGGATGGCGCCGTACAGGTCGTCCGGGTTGCCGAAGCGGCCCATCGGGATCACCGACAGCGCGTTGTTGCGGTAGGCGTCGTCGGTAAGCAGGTCGCGGCTCATCGGCGTTTCGGTGACCGCCGGCCCGATGGCATTGACCAGGATGTTGCGTGGCGCCCATTCCCGGCCGAGCACGCGCACCAGTTGCGCCAGCCCGGCCTTGGAGCTGGAATAGGCCGCGTATTCGGTGTTGGAGACAAAGCTCGACACCGAGGCGATGTGCACGATGCGACCGCCGGCCTCGGGCAGGGCGCGGGAGAGGACGCGGGAAAACAGGAAGGCACCGGTCAGGTTGACGTCGAGGCTGCGCCGGAAGGCCTGCTCGTCGAGGGTTTCCGCCGGCGCGGTGACGAGGATGCCGGCCGAGTTCAGGCCGCCGTCGATCCTGCCGAAGTGGGCACGTGCCTGGTCCACCGCAGTGGTCATTCCGGCCTCGTCGGTGACGTCCACCACCAGGGGAAGGCTGCCTGGCAGGGACGCGGCCGTGCGTTCCAGCGCCTCGGCGTCGCGGTCGAGCAGCGCGATGCGCGCGCCACGGCCGGCAAGGAAACGGGCCACGGCTTCGCCCAGGCCGCTGGCGGCGCCGGT
>CAYGJZ010000091.1:0-14351 GCA_964350265.1 uncultured Gammaproteobacteria bacterium
GCCGTCGTCTCGGCCTGCTGGTCGGCATGCTGCAATGCCTCGCCGGGCTGGCCGATCCCGGCATCGAGCTGGCGCGATGGATTCCCCGCGAGGTGCCAGCGATCGGCGAACCGGCGCGGCCGGGGTAGTTGGCCCGGCACACCGCGGCGTCTGATGATGAGCAGGGTGAGCGGTGCTTGGTCGTTTCTCAGCAGCTTGCCGAGGGATATGCACCGACCCTGTCGAAGAAAGACGGCGACAGCAGTGTGACGCCAGTCGCGCCCAAAGCGCTGGCGGTCGTGGTCAGCATGAGAAGGCAGGGCTCGCGCATCTCCCGGTTCCAGGGGCGGAGACAGGCAACCGGCCCGGCTTAGGAAAGAGAATCGACCGTCTGCACGCGCGAAGGCCCATCCACCGCGGTACGAAGTCCCGCCTCTTCAGGCTTGTTCCTCGTCGCCAGTACTGGGCCGACGAGCATTCGCGGAAGACATCCCTTGGCGGCGATCCGGCTGGTCGCACGGGAGCTCCCGGCGGCGGTCGATCACGCGACGACCCACGCTTATCGCAACGAAAGCAACGATTTATCAGCCCTTCCTGCGCGGACCGCAGGGACCTCAAGGACTCGCTTGACGACGCAAACAAAAGTGGTACAGAATTGTAGACAATCATGTATAAAAATATTCACCATCTTTAGTTTCCAATTTGGATTCCATTGTACGGTGAAGCACGATCACAGGAACGGAGCAAGAGCCGATGGGCAAGCCCGCCGCGTCTGACGAATCCAGCGTTCAGGACCCGTTGTTCCATCCGCGGTCGGTGGCCGTCGTCGGCGCCTCCGCGAAACTGGCGACCATCGGTGGCCGGCCGGTCAAGTACCTCAAGGCCTACGGCTATGCCGGAGACATCTACCCGGTCAATCCCAAGTACGACGATATTGGAGGCCTGAAGGCCTACCCGTCGTTGCTAGACGTCCCCCGTCCGGTCGACATGGCCATCTTGTCGGTGCCGGCGCGCGCTATCCCCGAAGCCCTTGAGCAGTGCGCGCAATGCGACGTGAAGGTCGCCGTCATCTTCAGTTCCGGTTACGGCGAAGTCGGCGAGGATGGCGCCGCGGCTCAAGCCGAGCTGGCGGCGATGGGTCGACGTCTTGGTGTGCGTGTGATCGGACCCAATGCCATGGGCCTGATGAACCTGCACAACGGGCTGATGGCGAGTTTCAGTGCCGTCCTCGAACGTGAACATCGTGCTGGCCCGCTTGGGCTGGTCTCGCAAAGCGGCGCCTACGGCGCGTACATCATGGCCCTAGGCCGGGATCTCGGGCTTGGCTTCAGCCAGTTCACCAGCACCGGCAACGAGGCCGACCTCGACTTCGGCGAACTCGCCCTGCGCACGCTGGAGGATGCCGACACGGGCGCCGTGCTCGGTTACATCGAACAGGTTCGCAACGCCGACTCCTTTCTCGATGCCTGCCGCCGTAGCCTGGAACTGGACAAGCCGCTGGTGGTGATCAAGGTTGGGCGTACCGAGCAAGGCGCGCGGGCGGCGCAGTCGCATACCGGTGCCATGGCCGGTTCGCATGCCTCCTACGAGGCGGTCTTCGAGCAGCACGGCGCGTTGTCGGTCGACAGCGTCGAGGAGATGCTCGACATCGCGCGGATGATCCAGTTCGACACCCGGCCCCGGGGTCGTCGCGTCGGCATCCTGAGCATCTCCGGTGGTGCTGGCGTACTGCTTGTCGACGCCTGCCATGCCATGGGGCTGGCAGCGCCGGAGTTGCCCGCCGAGGTACAGGCGCGACTGCGCGAGCACGTCCCCTTCGCCGGGGTAGCGAACCCGGTGGACTTCACGCCTACGGTACTGAACAACCCCGACGTCTACGCCGAGTTTCTCGAAGCGCTGTGTGAGCGCGATGACATCGACAACCTCGTCATTTTCCTCGCACATACCATCCAGTACGAGGAGGCCCTGGGCCTGCGCCTGGTCGAGGAAACCGTGCGCGCGGTAAAGCAATTCAACAAACCGGTGGTGGTGGTGGCGCAGCCGGGCAACGACACGGAAGTCGCCAGGGCGCTGCAGGATGGTGGTATTCCCTACTTCGAAGACCCCTGCCGCGCAGTGCGCGCGGTCGCCCGCCTCCAGGATTTCAACGAACGCCGCGAACGCCTGCTGGGCCAGTCGCCAGCGGCCGCGTCTACGACGATACCCCGTGCCGAGGTGGCCACCGAGCAGGCAGCCAAGCGGTTTCTCGACGACCAGGGTCTGCGGGTCACGCGCGAAGCGCTGGCCCACTCCCGCCACGAGGCGGTGTCGCTGGCCGGCGAAATCGGCGGTCCCGTAGTGCTGAAGTTGTCCTCACCGGACGTCGCGCACAAGTCCGACATCGGCGGCGTACGCCTAGATCTGCAAGGCGAAGGGGCCGTGGCCGATGCCTACGACGCCATCATCGCGGCCGCTCGTCGGCATGCGCCTTCGAGTCGTATCGACGGCGTGCTGGTACAGGAAATGATAACTGGCGGGGTCGAGCTCATCATGGGCGTAAAACAGGACACGGTCTTCGGCCCGATGGTGTTGTGCGGGCTGGGCGGCCTGTTCACCGAGCTGTTGAAGGACTTCGTCATGCGTCGTGCGCCGGTAACGCCAGCGGTCGCCCGGACGATGCTCGAGGAACTGAAGGGGTATGCCATGCTGGAAGGGGCACGTGGCGCGCCGCCGGCCGATATCGCGGCCGCCGCGGAGGTGCTCAGCACCTTGTCCGAAATCGCCGTGGGCACCAGTGATTGGCTGCTGGAGCTGGATCTGAATCCGGTCATCGTGCTGCCCGAGGGCCAGGGGTGCCGGGTAGCGGATGCGTTCATCCGGACATCGACCGACGAAGCGTAGTCGTCGGTGCACAGCGACAGCGTTGGAGAGCGAAATTGACGATCGGACAAGAACCAAAACCCACCGACAGTCTGTTGTTGTCGAACGAGGACGTGAGCGAGCTGCTCGAACTCGTTGACCAGGCGGCGGCCGACGAGATTCACCTGCGCTTTCGCGGCTTCGCGCTGTCGGTGCGCAAGAAGCTGGCCGCCGAAGCGGCCTCGCCGACAGAGTCGACATCGTGATCAAGCGTGTGCTGGTTGCCAACCGCGGCGAGATCGCCGTTCGCATCATCCGTGCATGCCGCGTGCTCGGTCTCGAGGCGGTGGCGGTCTACTCAGACGCAGACCGCGACGCAATGCACGTGCAGTTGGCGGACGATGCAGTGGGTATCGGCCCTGCGCACGTCGGCCGCAGTTACCTGAACATGACTTCCATCATCGCGGCGGCGAAGCTGGCCCGGTGCGATGCGGTTCATCCCGGCTACGGCCTGTTATCGGAGAACGCCCGCTTCGCCGAACTGTGCCGCTCGCGTGGTCTTGTCTTCGTCGGCCCGGCACCGGAAGCCATTCGCCAGATGGCGGAAAAGGACACCGCGCGGCGAGTCGCGGCCGAGGCCGGCGTGCCGATCATCGAGGGCACCGATGCTGCCACTCCGGGCAAGATCGACCTACGTGCAGAGGTCGACCGAATCGGCCTGCCGGTGTTGATCAAGGCGGCTGCCGGCGGCGGTGGGCGCGGCATGTGGTTGGTTCGCGAAGAGTCGGAACTGAACGAGGCGTTGCGCCGCGCCAGCGCCGAAGCGCAGGCCGCGTTCGGAGACGGTGCGGTATACGTCGAACGATACATCGGACAGGCCCGACACGTGGAGGTGCAGGTACTGGCCGATACCCACGGCAACGTCATTCACCTCGGTGAGCGTGACTGCTCGGTTCAACGGCGACACCAGAAGTTGCTCGAGGAGTCGGCTTCCAGCGTGCTCGACGATGAAAGCCGCGAGGCCCTGTGCGAGTCCGCGGTACGTTTGACTCGGGAATGCGGCTACGTCGGCGCCGGCACCGTGGAGTTTCTCTTCGACCTCGACCTGAAGCGGTTCTACTTCATCGAGATGAACACCCGAATCCAGGTCGAGCACCCGGTCACCGAGATGGTGACGGGTGTCGACCTGGTGGTCGAACAACTGAGGATTGCCGCCGGCGAGAAACTGTCGCTGCGCCAGCAGGACATCATTCGAAATGGCCATGCAATCGAGTGCCGCATCAACGTCGAGGACGTCGCTCGCGGATTCGCGCCGACGCCTGGCCGCCTCGTCGAATTCCACGCCCCCGGTGGACCGAACGTGCGTTGCGATACCCACTGCTATCCCGGCTACGAGATTCCCCCGTACTACGACTCGATGGTGGCCAAGGTCATCGTTCACGGCCGCGACCGGGCTGACGGCATCACGCGCATGCGCGCCGCTCTCGGTGAGATGCGCGTCGGCGGCGTTCCTACCACCATCGATTTCCACCGCGCGCTGCTCAACTGCGACGAATTCTGCAGCGGCCAGTTCAACACCGCCTGGGTGGAGACGACGCTGCTTCCCGCAATCCATGCCGACCCCGCCGGCGATTCCCCGGAATAGTCCAGGAGACATTCAACATGGCGCTCTCGTCGCAAGAACTCATCCTCGTTCACCTGGTGAAACTTCTCTCGCAGGTCGACCGCATCGGCTTGCGCCTGCAGACCGACGAGATGGTGATCAACGCCAATCGGGGTGGAATGGACGTGGCCGCCGAACCGCAAACCACGGTACCGCCGTCGGTTGCCGACGCGCCGGCCGTCGAGACGCCGGTACGCGATCCGGGTAGCAGGCGGGCACCTGAGTCCATCGAAACCGGTTCACCGGATGCGGTAGTCGTTCGTGCGCCCATCTCCGGGACCTTCTACAGCCGTCCGGAACCTAGCGCCGAACCCTTCTGTACCGCCGGCAGTGAGATCGATGAACACGACACCGTGTGCATCATCGAAGTGATGAAACTGTTCAATTCCATCCCGGCCGGCGTATCCGGACGGGTGCGCCAGGTGCTGCAAGAAGACGGCGGCAGCGTACAGACCAACGACCCGCTGTTCGTGATCGAGCCGGTGTAGGACCAGCTACCCGCATTCAAAGGACACATCTCTCATGGCCAAGATCAAACTTGTCGACACCACCTTGCGAGATGGGCAGCAGTGCCTATGGGCGACGCGCATGCCGCGCAGCATGATGCTGCCCATCGCAACGCGTCTGGACCAGTGTGGATTCCACGCAGTCGAGCTGATGGGCGCGGTGCACTTCGACGCCTGCGTGCGCTACCTGCGAGAAAACCCCTGGGAACGGATGCGGGTAATGAAAGCGCGAATGCCGAACACGCCGTTCCAGGGTTTCCTGCGCAGCGGTTGCGTACTCGGCTTCGACCTGCAACCGATCGACATCAACAAGTTGTGGATTGAGCAGCTCATCGCCAACGGTGTCGAGCGCATCGTCGGCTTCGATGGCCTGCACGACTTCGACAATATCGCCGAACCGTTGCGCCATGCCCGTGAACTCGGTGCGCGCACCATTGCCTGGCTGATCTATAGCGACAGCCCGGTTCATACCGACGAGCTCTACGTGGCCAAGGCGAAAGAGATTATCGAACGCGCCGGAGTCGACGAGATTCTCATACAGGACACCAGCGGAATCCTCACGCCTGAGCGGACGGCGACGCTGGTTCCCGCGTTACGTGCGGTCGTTGGCAACCGGCCGCTGGGGCTGCATAGCCATGGGTTGGTCGGTATGGCCCAGCGCACGTACCTCGAGGCGGCCAGGCAGGGCATCGATTCGCTGTACACCTGTATCGCGCCGATCGCCGACGGAAACGCGCCTCCGGCAGTGCAGACGACACTACGCAACTTGCGACACGCCGGCCACGAGGTCGAGCTCGACACCGATATGGTCGAGGAGATTTCTGATCACTTTACTCGGGCGGCACTGCTCGACGACTTCCCGCTCGGTACGCCGCAGGACTTTGACCTCGTTCAATTTGACCACCAGATGCCCGGTGGGGCGCTCAGCAACATCATCTCGCAGTTGCGACAGGCGGGTATGGTCGACCGTCTTCCCGAGGTCCTGGCCGAGTGCGGGCGGGTGCGCGAGGAGTTGGGCTGGCCAATCCAGGTGACGCCGTTTGCTCAGTTCATCGCCGTGCAGGCAACGTTGAACGTCCTCTACGGGGATCGCTACGCGGTCGTGCCTGACGAGGTGAAGAAGTACACCCAGGGCCACTTCGGCAAGCTGCTGGCACCGGTGGAACAGAACGCGCTGGATCGCATCGTCGAACGTGGTTCCCGCGACATCGCAATCGAGCCGCCAGAGCGTGAGCCGATTGTCCCACGCCTGCGCAAGCGTCACCCGAACGCCACCAGTGACGAGTTGCTGCTGCGACACTCGTTCCCGACGGAGATGGTCGAGGCCGCCTTGCGCGAGGAAGGCAACGGTACGCCGCAGTCAATCCGCACCAAGCCTGTGCTGGATCTCTTGCGTGCGCTTTCGCTGGAGCGAAGGTCGCCCTATGTCTCTGTCACCCATGACGGATTGTCCCTTGAGGTGACGCGTAGCGAACGGTAGACGCGAAACAGTTCCACGGAAAGATCTCGGCCGCCTTCGGCGGTCGCAGGCAATAGGCCGCTTGTAGCGGTACACGAACGGGACGGGCAGACCAGTTCGTTCCATGGTTATACAACCGGAGGAAGATAATGATGAAGTCCAGTACTTGTCGCGGAAGGTTCAAGGGCGCAACGGTAGCGTTCGGCGTCGCCGCCTTGCTGTCGGTGCCTGGGCAGGCATTCGCTGACGAAGTCGAATCCTTGCACATGCGTATCACCAACTCCTACAAGGAAGACATGGCGCCGGGCATCGCCCTGGAGCATTTCGCCAAGCGCGTCGAGGAGCTTTCCAACGGTCGCATGACTGTCGAAGCCTACCACGCAGGCAGCCTCTACTCGGAAGGCGCGTCGGTGCAGGCGGTTCTTGACGGAACCGTGCAGATGGGTCTTGCCAGCACCGCAAACCATGGTCCATTCACCGATGCCTGGCAGGCGATCGAAGCGCCGTACTTGTTCGATGGCCGCGACCAGTTTCGCAAAGTCATCATCAAGGGTGAGATCGGCAACGAACTGCGCGAAGCGACCCGCGAGGACGGTTTGTATCCGTTGATGATTCTCGAGACTGGCGGCTTTCGTATCCTTGGTACGCAGGATCCGGTGCGGGTGCCGGCCGATCTGGCCGGGCAGAAGATACGCGTGCCCTCATCGCCGGTGCCGCTGGCGTTCTGGGAAGCGGCGGGCGCCTCTCCGGCCAGCGTGGCGTGGGCGGAGACCTACCTGGCCCTCGGCCAGGGCGCGGTCGACGGCCTCGACGCGGCGTGGACGTCGTGGTACCTGGGCAGCCTCTGGGATGTGACCAAGTCGATCACTCCCGTGCACTACTCGGTGGTGGCATCGTTGACCGCGGTTTCGGTGGAGTGGTGGGAACAGCGTTCCCCCGCCCAGCAAGAGATCCTGCTCAAAGCCGCGCGCGAGGCGGAGGAAGTCTCGATGAAGGCCGAGGACGAATGGGAGAGCCGCCTGCGCCAGATGGTGCTCGACAGCGGTATGACGATCGTCGAGTTGACCGAGGAGGAACTGGACGTGTGGCGTGAACTGGGTCGTTCCCTGTGGAAGGATATTCCCGGCATGTCTATGGAGCAGCTGGAGCGGATCACCTCCGCTGCTACCGAGTAGGCAGGCATGCGACCCGGGCCGTCGCCAACCACGGTGCCAGCCCGGGCCGCTTTATCCACGGCCGAGCAGGAGAGTCTCCATGGCCTACAACGTGCGTAGTGTTGAGCAGCCAGTCGCAGTGGTTACCGGCGCGGCGCGGAGTCTCGGCCTCGCTATCGCCAGGCGACTCCTCGACGATGGCGCTACCGTCGTGCTGGCCGACATCGATGGCGCCGCACTGAACGATGTGGTGGCCGGATTGTCGGCTGCTCAGCGTGGGCGGTCACGAGCCTGTGCCTGTGATGTCACCGACGAGGAATCGTTGCAGTCGTTGGTGTCGACCACCGTGGATGCATTTGGACCACCGACCATGTGGGTCAACAACGCCGGTATTCTGGGGCCCATCGCACCATCCACGCGATATCCGCTGGACGCCTTCCGGAAGGTGGTGGAAGTGAACCAGGTCGGTGCGTTTCTCGCCATGCAGGCGGTCGCACCGCTCATGGTGCAGCATGGTGCCGGCAGCATCGTCAACATTGCCTCGACCGCCGCCAAGGAAGGACCTGCCGGACTGGTTGGCTACGCTGCCTCCAAGGCGGCAGTGGTGGCGATGACGAAATCCTTCGCCCGCGACCTGGTCAAGCACGGCGTACGGGTCAACTGCGTGACGCCGACGCTTGTCGGTGAAACCGGCATGAAGGCGGAGATGACCGGTGATTTTCAGGACAACTCGGTGCGCAACATCCCGATGGGGAGACCGGCGCGACCGGGCGAGGTCGCCGCGGTCGTCGCGTTTCTGCTCGGTGCCGAAGCCAGCTTCGTCACCGGCCAGTGTTACGACGTGAGCGGTGGCCGCTCGGTGTACTGAGTTCACGAGGAAGACGATGATGGACAAGGTTGGACGCGACGAGCGGAGACGCTTTCACGGGCGCACGGCGCTGGTAACCGGTGCCGCCAGCGGCCTTGGTCGCGACGCCGTCTTGCGGCTCGCCCGGCAGGGGGCGCGAGTATTCGCCGCCGATCTCGACGGCCAGATGTTGGAATCATTGGCGACCAACCCGGACGGCCTGGACGGCGAGATTGTGGCATTGTCGGTCGATGTCGCCGACCGGGCATCGGTGGAAGAAGCGATCGCCTTGATCCGAGAAGATGGTGGCCGGCTCGACATTCTGATGAACTATGCCGGGGTCGCTGTGCTTGCTCCCTTCCAGGCGATTACCGAAGAGCAGTGGCGCTTAAGCCTGGATGTGAATCTCACAGGGAGCTTCTATTGCGGTCAGATCAGTGCCAGGCTGATGATGGAGCACGGGTTCGGACGCATCGTCAACGTCGCGTCCATCGCCGGCATTCGTGCTGGCTATGCACGCACGTCCTACGGCGTCACCAAAGGCGGTGTCATCATGTTGACGAGGGGTATGGCCGTGGACCTTGCGCCTTTCGGCATCACCGTCAACGCGATAGCGCCCGGACCGGTGGATACTCCCCTGGTGCGCGGCGCGCATAACTCAGGCACACGCGACACCTACCTGCACCAACTGCCGATCAAGCGATTCGGCCGGCCGGAAGAGATTTCCGCCGCAGCGCTGTTCCTCGCCTCCGAGGAGGCCAGCTATGTCAACGGTCACGTGTTGACGGTAGATGGCGGTTTCGTCGCCGGTGGCATTCTCGACGGCCCGGCCTGGCTCGACGCCGACGCCGCGGACCCACTGAACATCAACGTTTCGTAGAAATTTGTCATGCGCGACTCCTACTTGTTCGATGGCCTGCGCAGCCCGCTCGGCCGCAATACCGGAGCATTGGCCCGGATCCGTCCCGACGACCTCGCTGCGCAGGTCATTGCTCGGTTGATGGAACGCACCGGTGTGCCCACCGAAGCGGTCGACGACATCATCCTCGGCTGCACCAACCAGGCCGGCGAAGATTCGCGCAACATTGCCCGGCATGCAGCCCTGCTCGCCGGGATGCCGGTTACGGTGCCTGGCATCACTGTTAACCGGGCCTGTGCCAGTGGTCTTTCTGCTGTACTCGAAGCCGCCCGTACAGCGGCTACCGGGGGTGGCGACCTGTTCATCGCTGGCGGTGTGGAAAGTATGAGCCGCGGCCCCTTCGTTATCGGCAAGTCGGCGTACGCCTTCAGCCGCGACTTCCACGCCTTCGACAGTTCCATGGGGGCGCGCTTCCCCAATCCCCGCATCACCGAAAAGTACGGTAACGACTCGATGCCGCAGACGGCGGAGAACATCGCCAGCGACCTTTCCATTTCCCGCGAGGCCTCCGATGCCTTCGCGCTGCGTTCACAGGCAGGTTACGCGAAGGCATACGACGATGGTTTTTTCGAAGACGAGGTTGTGGCCGTCAGTGTACCGACAGGAGTGCGCGGTCAGGTGCAAATGGTGGATACAGACGAGCATCCGAGGCCGAACACGACGATCGACAAGCTGGCGGCATTGTCTCCGTTGTTTCCCGGCGGTGTGGTTACCGCTGGCAACGCATCGGGCATCAATGACGGCGCTGCCGCACTGCTGGTTGGCAACGCTCGTGCGGCTGAGCGGTATGGCCTGGCGCCGCGCGCGCGTATCGTCGGCTCTGCGGTGATCGGTGTCGAGCCTCGGGTCATGGGTCTCGGTCCGGTTCCTTCCAGCCGCCTGGCCCTGGACCGCGCCGGACTTGCACTGTCCGACATGGACGTGATCGAGATCAACGAGGCCTTCGCGACGCAGGTGCTCGGTTGCTTGAAGCAACTCGACCTGGCCGCCGATGATCCACGGGTCAATCCCAATGGTGGTGCCGTCGCGCTTGGCCACCCCACTGGCATGTCGGGCGCCAGGCTGGCGCTTACCGCACTGCGCGAGCTCGAACGGCGCGATGGCCGCTACGCATTGGTAACCATGTGCGTCGGTGTCGGTCAGGGGATCGCCGTGGTGCTTGAACGCGTCGAGAACTAGCGTGCACGACGACCGGATGACGACGATGAACCCGACCGTACGCGAGATGACGCGGGGTGCCTCGTGACGGGCGGGGATTACCGGGTAGCATTGGTCACGGGTGCATCGGCCGGCATTGGTGAAAAGATCTCCGAGCGGTTGTCGCGCTCGGGGTTGCGCGTGGTGTTGGTGGCGCGGCGCGCCGAACGGCTGCGCGAAATCCAGCAACGTCTTGGCGGTCCGTCCCGCTGTCACGTGATTTGCTGCGATATCCGAGACATGGATGCCCTCGACGCGGCGCTTGTTGATCTACCGGCGGATTTCGTCCCCATCGACGTGCTGGTCAACAACGCCGGCCTGGCGATCGGCCTTGAGCCTGCGCAATGCGCCAGTTGGCCCGCCTGGCAGCAGGTAATGGAAACCAACTGCACCGCATTGGCGTTCCTCTGCCAGCGGGTCCTTCCGGGCATGGTGGAACGAAACCGGGGCCATATCGTCAACATCGGCTCGATTGCGGCCACCAACGCCTATGCCGGCGGCAACATCTACTCCGCGTCGAAGGCATTCGTCGCGCAGTTCTCCCGCAACCTGAAAGCAGACCTCCTGGGTACCGCGGTACGCATCACCAACATCGAACCAGGGCTCGTGGGTGATACGGAATTCTCGAAAGTACGATTCCACGATGATCCCGCTCACGACGATAGGATGGCAGCCGTGCCGAATGCGCTGTCGCCGGACGACATTGCCGATTGCGTGCAGTGGGTGGTATCGAGGCCGTCGAACGTGAACATCTGCTCGGTGGAAGTGATGCCGGTGTGTCAGGCGCCCGGTCGACCGCAGGTGTATCGCGAATGAAGGGGATCCGGGCAACGTTGTCGAAGCGTCAAGCATCTGATGCGTCGCCGCGGTTACCATATTGTTGACGGCATTGTCGACAAACTATAGCCTAGAATGTTTCTACGAAAACATTCGTCAGGAGCGTGTGCGTGGAAGCCAGTAAACAAGTGGGGACTCGGAAAATTCAACGCAGTGAGTTGAGCGTGGAGGAGTTGGTGGAAATCCTGCGTTCGCGGATCATCAACAACGAACTGCCACCGGGGGCGATGCTGCAGGAAGTGGCGCTGACTGAGGAGTATCGCGTTTCGCGGCCTCGTGTCCGCGAAGCGGTTCGCGTACTCGAGGACAGAGGCCTGATTGAGCGGATACCGAACCGTGGCGCCAGAGTCGCGCGATTGCAGATTGAGCAGATCTGTGAGCTGTTCGAGGTTCAGGAAGTGCTCGAAGGACTGGCCGTGCGGCTCGGCACCACCAAATGCGACCCGAACTCGTGGTGTGACCTGCTGGAACTGTTTGGCGAAAAGGCTGAGGAGGCCTTGGCGCGCAATGACCTTGACTACTACGTCTACATCATCGACTGCTTTCGCAAACGATGCAAGACGGCAGCCGCAAACACCGTACTAGCCAGCCAGTTGGACGCCATCTACGATCGGACGCGGGTGGTGATCCGTCGCATGATGCTGATTCCAGGGCGCGCGCATGACGGTCTTGCGCAGCACCGGAAAATTCTCGCGGCAATGCGCGATGGCGAGCCCGAGCGAGCCGAAGAGCTCAAACGAAGAAACATACGCAATGCCCGTGAGTGCTTCGAGGCCCACCAGAAGTTTCTCTTGTAACCATGATTCTCTGTCCCTCGGCGACGTACGGCATAGCCTTTCTGGACAGTGGCGCGGCGACAGGGTGTCTGCCCATCGAATGCCTGCACGGCAGGTCCGAAGCAGGATGAACCGGAGTCAATGACCTGCGTCGGTGGCGCCGAAACGGCTTGTCAGCGTAATCAGAGACTGTTTGTCAGGAGGGTCGGGGAATGTGGATGCTGGGTTTGATGGTCGTGCTCATGCTGACCGGCATGCCGATCGTGTTGGCCATCGGGGTCGCGGTAACCGCCTACGTGTACTTCATTGCCGAAATGACGCCGATGATCATCCCGCAGCAAATGATCGGCGCGGTTGACGACTTCGTATTGCTGGCCATCCCGCTGTTCCTCCTGACGGGCCGGTTGATGAGCGACACGCGAATGATCAGCCAGTTGATCCGATTCAGTGCCAGCCTGGTCGGCTGGGCGCGCGGTGGACTGGCACAGGTCAACGTGGTGTTGAGCGTGATCCTCGCGGGTATTTCTGGTTCGGTGCTCGCCGACACGGCGGCTACCGGTACCGCAGTGGTGCCGGCGATGAAGCGCGAGGGCTATGGCGCCGGTTTCGCCGGTGCCTTGACCGCGGCTTCGGCGTGCATCGGGCCGATCATCCCGCCAAGCCTGATCATGGTCGTGCTCGGCGGCCTTTCCGCTGTCTCCATCGGCCGGCTGTTCCTCGGCGGGTTGGTCCCCGGCCTGTTGCTCGCCTTTCTGTTCGGTCTGGTCGTTCATATCATTTCCACCAAGCGTGGGTATCCCAAGGGGCCGTTCCCGACGCGGAAGGAGTTCTGGCAAAGTCTCTTGCAGGCGCTGCCGGCGCTGGGGTTGCCGGTGATCATCGTCGGCGGAATCCTCGGCGGCGTCTTCACTGCCACCGAGGCGGCGGCGGTGGCCACCGCGTACACCATCGTACTGATCGTCGTCACCCGGCAAATTGACTTTGGAACGTTCTACCGCGCCGTTGTTGATGTCGGCGTCGCCACCGGCGCCATCCTGTTCATAGTTGCCGCGGCCGGTGTGCTCGGCTGGATGCTGATCATGGAGAGGGCGGCCAGCGGATTGCTCGATGCACTAGTGGCGTTCAGCGACAATCCCACCGTGGTGCTCGCGCTGATCACCGTCGCGCTCCTCGTTCTCGGCTGCGTGATCGAGATCATGGCCCTGCTCATACTCAGCGTGCCGCTGTTGATGCCGGTCGTAGCGCAGATGGGGATCGACCCGGTGCACTTCGGCGTGGTCGCCACGGTGGCCCTGAGTACGGGTCTGATCACGCCGCCGTTCGGGCTCGGCATGTTCCTGACTTGCCGCCTGAGCGGCATTCAGATGGAAGAGTTCACCCGGGAGGTGATGCCGTTCCTGATTTGCCTCGTTGTGGTATTGGCTCTGCTGATCGTGTTCCCGCAATTGGTGTTGTTCATCCCAAGTTTGGTCATGGGTTAAGGGAGGTGTGCCGATGAACACGGGTAGTCAAACGATCAGCAAGCTGTTCGGTGGCGATGGATACGTGACCCGGGCGCGGAGGCAATGCTTCGCGGTGTTGGAAGCGGTCCTGTTCACGCTGGTGATGGGCGTTCTCACCGTGGTCATCATCCAGGTCGTCGCGCGATACATGTTCAAGGTATCCACGCCGTGGACCGACGAGGTGTCGCAGATTTTGCTGGTATGGACGGTTATGGTCGGCGCGGCGGTGGCGATGGAACGCAAGGAACACTACGTAATTACCTTCATATTTGACAGAGTGCCGCGTCGTATCCGGCTGGCGTTGCTGGTATCGATCAATCTCGTCGCCGCGATCTTCCTGCTGCTGCTCGCCGACATTGGGTGGGACTATTTCCATCGGGGCTTCGGACGAAACTACATCGTCACCGGGGTACCCCACGCGGCGACCTTCCTGTCGTTGCCGGTGGCGGCGGTGATGATGCTGTTCAGCATGGTCAGCCAGTCCCTTGAGGTCGTGGTCGACCATCGGGAGGTAAAGGTGCGGCGCGACGAGGAAGTTCGTTCGGCGGGCCTGTAGCAGACCCCGCATCACAGGCATATTGTCCAAAGCGTCGTACAAAGCCACTAGAATACTGCGCTCCCACCCACACCGCGCGGAGACCCATCTTGCTCGAAAGCCTGTACGCGGAAACCCT
>CAYGJZ010000092.1:0-6229 GCA_964350265.1 uncultured Gammaproteobacteria bacterium
TGGTGGACATCGGCGGCGGCACCACCGAGGTCGGCGTCATGTCGCTGGGCGGCATGGTCTACTCGCAGTCGCTGCGGGTGGCCGGCGATTCCTTCGACGAGTCCATCATCAACTACGTGCGCCGCCGCCACGGCGTGCTGATCGGCGAATCCACCGCCGAGCGGGTGAAGAAGGAGATCGGCACCGCCTGGGCCGAGTCCGACCACAAGGAGATGGAGATCAAGGGCCGCGACATCGCCGAGGGCATGTCGCGCAGCCTGGTCATCACCAGCGAGGAGATCTACGAGGCGATCAGCGATTCCCTCGACCAGATCGTGCACGCCATTCGCGAGGCGCTGGAACATACCCCGCCGGAACTGTCCGCCGACATCGGCGACCGCGGCATGGTCATCGCCGGCGGTGGCGCGCTGCTGCGCGACATGGATCGCCGGCTGATGCAGGACACCGCGCTGCCGGTGGTGATCGCCGACGACCCGCTGACCTGCGTGGCGCGCGGCTGTGGCCGGGCGCTGGAGGAAATGAACGTCCTCGGCGACGTCTTCGCCCACGAGTGATCCATCCGCGCCGCCCTTCCTGGCGTTTCCGCGAGCTGCCCGTGACGATGCCCGAAGGCCGCTGACCGTGCACCAGTCCGGCGCAAATCTCCGTTTCCTGGTGCTGGTGTTCGTATCGGTGCTGCTGATCAACGTCGACACCCATACCCGCACCCTGGCCCCCGTGCGCGCCGTGCTCGGCATCGCGGTGTGGCCGTTGCAGGAGCTGGTGATGGCGCCGCGACGGATCGGCGAATGGGTTTCCCTGCGCGCCATGTCCGAGCCGGAACTGCTCGACCGGGTGGACACCCTGGCCGACGAGAACCTGCAGTTGTCGGCGCAGTTGCAGCAGATCGACGCCCTCGACGCCGAGAACCGGCGCCTGCGCGAGCTGCTGTCGGCCTCCCGCCGCGGCCTCGACCGGGTCATGCTGGCGGAGATCGAGGACATCAGCTTCGAGCCCTTCACCCAGTCGGTGCTGATCAACCGCGGCCTGTCCAGCGGCATCTACGAGGGGCAGCCGGTGCTCGACGCCCACGGCGTCATGGGCCAGGTGGTGCGCACCGCCTACCTGAAGAGCGCGGTGTCGCTGGTCACCGACCCGGGCCAGACGGTGCCGGTGATGGTGGAGCGCAACGGCCTGCGCGCCCTGACCACCGGCAGCGGCTCGGAACGCCTGCTGGAGGTGCCCTACCTGGACCGCAACACCGACATCCGGCGCGACGACCTGCTGGTGACCTCCGGCATGGGCGGCCGCTTTCCCTACGGCTACCCGGTGGCCCGGGTGCTGGAAGTCACGGTGGACGTCAACGAGCCGTTCCTGAAGATCGCCGCCGAGCCGGTGGCCCGGCTCGGCTACTCCCGCGAGGTGCTGCTGGTGTGGCCGGGGGATCCGCCCGAGCCGGTCACCGGGCCGCAACTGCCCCCGGAGGGGCTGGACGCGGCCGGCCAGCCGCCGCAGGACGAGGCCGGGGCGACCCAGCCCGCCGACGCCGCCGCCAACCCGGCAGGAGGGAACGATGCTGCTCGGCAGTAGCCAGCAACGACCGCTGACGCTGATCGTGGTCAGCCTGGCCCTGGCCGGCAGCCTGGCCATCCTCCCGCTGGGCTGGCTGGGCGGCTACTTCCAGCCCGACTGGGTGGCACTGGTGCTGATCTACTGGTGCATCTGGGAGCCGGAGCGCATCGGCGCCGGCGCCGGCTGGTGTGCCGGGCTGATGCTCGACCTGCTCACCGGCGGCATCCTCGGCCGCTTCGCCCTCGGCATGACCGTGGTCGGCTTCCTGGCCAACAAGGTATCGCTGCGCCTGCGCGCCTTCCCGCTCTGGCAGCAGTGCATCGGCGTGGCCGTGCTGGTGTCGGTGGACGTGCTCTGCCATGCGCTGGTCGGCGCGGTGCTGGAGGAAGAATCCCTGGGCCTGGGGCGCTGGCTGTCGCCGCTGGCCAGCCTGCTCGCCTGGCCGCTGGTGGTGGTAGTATTGGCGCCACGGTCGCGACAACGACGGTACCGCTGAAATCTCCGTTCCCCCACTGCCCGTGCCCATGTTCCCGCCAGGTGTAGAAGCCGATTCCCACCGCGTCGACGACGGCGCCGCGAAGGCGGGTCGCTGAGTTGGCGCGCGAACAGATCAAGGACGTCAAGCGCGAAACGCGCCTGGTGCAAAAGCGCATCCTGGTCGCCTTTCTCGGCGTGCTGGTGCTGGTGGCCATCCTGCTCGGCCGGCTGTACTTCCTGCAGGTGGTGGGGCACACCCACTACGAGACGCTGTCCAACAACAACCGCATCGACCTGGTGCCGGTGCCGCCGGTGCGCGGCCTGATCTTCGACCGCAGCGGCGAGGTGCTGGCGCAGAACTACCCGGTCTACACCCTGGAAGTGGTGCCCGACCAGGTCGAGGACATGGACGAGACCCTCGACGAGATCGGCAAGCTGGTCACCCTGACCGCCCGCGACCTGTCGCTGTTCCGGCGCACCCTGGCCCAGCGCCCCGGCTTCGAACGCCGCCACCTGAAGACCGAGCTCGACTACGACGAGGCCTCGCGCTTCGCCGTCAACCAGTACCGGTTCAAGGGCGTCGAGCTGATTGCCCGCCTGCAGCGCTACTACCCCTACAGCGAGCTGACCTCCCACGTGGTCGGCTACGTCGGCCGCATCGGTCCGCGCGACCTGTCGCGCATCGACGCCGCCGCCTACAAGGGCACCGACTACATCGGCAAGCTCGGCATCGAGGCCTACTACGAGCAGGACCTGCTCGGCCAGGTCGGCTTCGAGCAGGCCGAGACCAATGCCCATGGCCGGGTGGTGCGGCGGCTCAACCGCACCCCGGCGGTGGCCGGCGTCAACCTGCACCTGAACCTGGACATCGCCCTGCAGGAAGTGGCGAGCAAGGTGCTGGAAGGGCGGCGTGGTTCCATCGTCGCCATCGAGCCGTCCAGCGGCGGCGTGCTGGCCTTCGTCAGCCAGCCCAGCTTCGACGCCAACCGCTTCGTCAACGGTATCGATTTCAAGAGCTTCCGTGCCCTGAACGAGTCCGCCGACCGGCCGTTGCTGAACCGCGCCCTGCATGGACGCTATGCCCCCGGTTCCACCGTCAAGGGCTTCATCTCGCTGGCGGGCCTGCAGGCCGGGGTCGACCCGGAACAGCAGGTCTTCTGCGGCGGCTGGTTCTCCTTTCCCGGCAGCCGCCACCGCTACCGCGACTGGAAGAAGGAAGGCCACGGGCGCATCGACATGCGAGCCTCCATCGAGCAGTCCTGCGACGTCTACTACTACCGCATGGCCAGCCGCATCGGCATCCAGCAGATCCACGACACGTTGATCCATTTCGGCCTCGGCACCCAGACCGGCATCGACATGGGCCTGGAACCGTCGGGACTGGTGCCGTCGCCGTCCTGGAAGCGCCGGGTGCGCAACCAGCCCTGGTACCCGGGTGAAACGGTGATCGCGGGCATCGGCCAGGGCTACATGCTGGTGACCCCGCTGCAACTGGCGGTGGCCACCGCCACCCTGGCCAACCGCGGCCTCTACGTGGCGCCGCGGCTGCTGCATTCCAAGGAAGACCCGCAGACGCGCTTCATCGAGCCGGTGGAAGGCGCCGACGCGCGCATGGTCGAGCTCGACGATGCCGCCTACTACGACCTGGTGATCGAGGGCATGGAGTCGGTGGTGCACGGCCCGCGCGGCACCGCCCGGCGCCTCGGCGCGAACTCCTCCTACCGCATGGCCGGCAAGACCGGCACCGCCCAGGTCATCGGCATTGCCCAGAACGAGGAGTACGACGAGGAGAACATCGAGGAACGCTTCCGCGATCATTCCCTGTTCATCGCCTTCGCCCCGGTGGACAACCCGTTGATCGCGGTGGCGGTGGTGGTGGAGAACGGCGGCAGCGGCAGTCGCACCGCCGCGCCGATGGCGAAGAAGGTGCTGGACTTCTATCTCATCGAGCGGCTCAGGCGGGCCGAGGCGGTGCGCCGGGACGGTCATGGTTTCGGCTAGCCAGCGTCGCGGTCACCTGGACGGGCCGCTGCTCACCGCGGTGGTGCTGCTGTCGGCCATGAGCCTGGTCATCCTCTACAGTTCCGGCGGTGGCGACACCGCGCTGCTGTGGCGGCAGTTCGTGCGCCTGTTCGTCGCCCTGCTCGCGCTGGTGGCCTTCTCGATGATTTCCCCGGACGCCCTGCGGCGCTGGTCGCCCTACGTGTTCGGCGTCGGCACCCTGCTGCTGGCACTGGTGCTGGCGGTGGGCTACATCGGCAAGGGCGCGCAACGCTGGCTGGATCTTGGCGTGTTCCGTTTCCAGCCGGCGGAGATCATGAAGATCGCGGTGCCGATGATGGTGGCCTGGGTGCTGTCGCGCCGCACGCTGCCGCCGGGGCCGCTGGCAGTGCTGCTGGCCACGGTGTGCGTGGTGGTGCCGGCGGCCCTGGTGGTGCTGCAGCCGGACCTTGGCACCGCCATCTTGATCGCGGTGTCGGGCTTGCTGGTCATCTTCGTCGCCGGGCTGCGCTGGCAGTACATCGTCGCCACCATCGGCCTGGTGATGGCGGCGGCACCGCTGATGTGGTTCAACCTGCATGCCTACCAGCAGCGTCGTATCATGACCCTGTTCGACCCGTACTCCGATCCGCTGGGCGCCGGCTACCACACCATCCAGTCCACCATCGCGGTGGGCTCCGGCGGCCTCTCCGGCAAGGGCTGGGTGGGCGGCACCCAGTCCCAGCTCGAGTTCATCCCCGAGCGCAGCACCGACTTCATCTTCGCCGTGTTCGCCGAGGAATTCGGCCTGGTCGGCTGCATTGCCCTGATCGGCATCTACCTGTTCGTGGTCGGCCGCGGGCTGATCATCGCCTTCCATGCCAGCGACAGCTATTCCCGGCTGCTCACCGCCAGCCTGTCGCTGACGTTCTTCTTCTATGTCTTTGTTAATATCGGCATGGTGACCGGCATCCTGCCCGTGGTCGGCGTGCCGCTGCCCCTGATCAGCTACGGCGGCACCTCGATGGTCACCCTGATGGCGGGATTCGGTATCATGATGAGTATTCACACGCGCAAGCGCCTGATGACCTGATGGCTCGAATGACGACCTGTTAAGAGCGGCGGATGTCAAAGCCAAGTACGATTTCCGCTACCCGAGTGCGGCCGACGTGCAGGCGTGGCTGCTACCGTCGTCACCACCATCCCTTCGCCTGAAACGGAATCAACCATGAAGTTACCCAAGCGTGCCGGTTCGCGAGTCCTTGCCGGTCTCCTCGTCGCCGCCCTGTCCGGTGGTGAAGCCGCTGCCGTCGATCTCGCCAGCTACCCGGCCCTTCGCGCCATCGTCGACGACCTGGTCAAGAACGAGGGCCTGGACCGTGGCACGCTGGAGGGCTGGCTGGCCAGCGCCGAGTACAAGGAGTCCATCATCAAGGCCATCACCCGGCCGGCCGAGGCACTGCCCTGGCATCGCTACCGCGCCCTGTTCATCAACGATGCCCAGGTGGATGGCGGTGTCGCCTTCATGCGCGAGCACCGCGCCCTGCTGGAACGCGCCGAGCAGACCTACGGCGTCGATCCGCTCATCATCACCGCCATCATCGGCATCGAGACGCGCTTCGGTACCGTCAAGGGCAACCACCGCGTCATCGATGCCCTGACCACGCTGGCGGTGGGATACCCCAGGCGCAGCAAGTTCTTCTCCAAGGAGCTGCGCGAGTACATGCTGCTGGCCTCGCGCAACCGTCTCGACCCGATGTCCACCAAGGGCTCCTATGCCGGCGCCATCGGCATTCCCCAGTTCATGCCGAGCAGCTACATCCACTACTCGGTGGATTTCAACGATGACGGCGTGCGCAACCTCGTCGACGACTATGCCGATGCCATCGGCAGCGTCGCCAACTACCTGAAGACCCATGACTGGCAGGCCGGGCAGCCGGTGGTCGCCCGTCTCGGCCGCGGCGACGAGGACAAGCTCCTCGACGGCCTGGTCACCACCGGGTTGAAGCCGAACGTGGCCATCGACAAGCTGGCCGTGCGCGGCCTGGACTACACCGCCGACCAGTCCGGCTGGAAGGTGGGCGTGGTCAAGCTGGCCGAGGAACAGGGCTTCGACTACCGCGTGGGCTATCAAAACTTCTTCGTCATCACCACCTACAACCGCAGCCAGAACTACGCCATGGTGGCCTTCGAGCTGGCCGAGGCCATTCGCGCGAAACTC
>CAYGJZ010000092.1:6329-13729 GCA_964350265.1 uncultured Gammaproteobacteria bacterium
CCAGAACTACGCCATGGTGGCCTTCGAGCTGGCCGAGGCCATTCGCGCGAAACTCTCCTCATGACCCAGACCGCCATGCCTTGCAAGCCCTCGCGGATGGCCGGACCGGCGCTGGTCGTCCTGGTCTGCCTGCTGCTGGCCGCCTGCGGCACCACTGGCGGCAAGGCGGGCAAGGGCGGCGATGTCCCCGGCGCCAGCCACGGGCACAGCGAGGGTGGTGGCTACTACCAGGACGACGGCCCACCGCGCGGGCACCGCGGACCGGACCCGGACAGCGTGGCCGACGCGGTACCACGCGACGAACCGCTGGCACGCACCGGCAACAAGCCCTACACCGCGCTCGGCAAGCGCTACACCCCGATGGCCAGCGCGAACGGCTACCGCCAGGTCGGTCATGCCTCCTGGTACGGCCGCAAGTACCATGGCAACCGCACCTCCAGCGGCGAGACCTACGACATGTTCTCGATGACCGCCGCCCACCCGGTGCTGCCCCTGCCCACCTACGTGGAGGTGCGCAACCTGGCCAACAACCGCAAGGTGGTGGTCAAGGTCAACGACCGCGGGCCGTTCCTCAACAACCGCATCATCGACCTGTCCTACATGGCGGCGCAGAAGCTGGACATCGTGCGCACGGGCACCGGCCGGGTGGAGGTGCGCGCGGTGTTCGCCGGCGACGTGCCCGAGCCGTCGCGCACCCGCAACCTGGCCGGTGCCGAAGCCCCGGCCGTGCCCGCCGCCCCGGTGGCCACCGTCGCCACCGTGGTGCCGGCCGCCGCCTCGCCCACTGCGCCGAACCCGGTGGCCCGGGTTGCCGCCAGCGCCGCCAACACGGTGATCCAGCCGGCCCAGGCCGCCCCGGCCACCGCCAGCTACGTGCTCCAGGCCGGCAGTTTCGCCAGCCGCGGCAATGCCGAGCGACTGGCGATCCGGCTGCGCCAGGGCGGCTACGACAATGTCCGCATCCTGCCGGTGCAGGTGTCCGGTCGCCACTATCACCGCGTCCAGGTCGGCCCCTATCACAGTCGCGAGTCCGCCGACCTGGCCGGCGAGACGGTGCGCGAGTACCTCGGCGCGCCGGTCTCGGTGCTCGGCGTCGGGTCAGGGTAGCCATGATGCTGCGATCCCGGTACTGCCGCGTGGTTCTCGCCGGGCTGGCGCTTTTCGCCACCAGCCTCTGCCATGCCGACGTGCTCGTGCCCGAGGCACTGCGTTCCAGCATCCCGGCGCCGCCCATCGCGGCCAGCTCCTGGGTGCTGCAGGACCAGAAGAGCGGCTGGATCATCGCCTCGCACAATGCCGACGAGCGGGTCGAGCCGGCCAGCATCAGCAAGCTGATGACCGCCTACATCGTGTTCGACGAGAAGGCCCGCGGCAACCTGTCCGGATCCGACGAGGTGGTGATCAGCGAGCGCGCCTGGCGCATGGAAGGTTCGCGCATGTTCGTCAAGGTCAACTCCCGGGTGACCGTGGACGAACTGCTCAAGGGACTGATCGTGCAGTCCGGCAACGATTCGGCGGTGGCCCTGGCCGAGCACGTGGCCGGCTCCGAGGAAGGCTTCGTCGAATTGATGAACCGCACCGCCGAGCGTCTCGGCCTGTCCGGTACGCGCTACCAGAACAGTTCCGGGCTGCCGCACCCGGACCACTACAGTACCGCGCGCGACATCTCCGAGCTCAGCCGCGCGCTGATCCGCGACTTCCCCGAGGACTACAAGCTCTACTCGATCAAGTCCTACGCGTACAACAACATCGACCAGCGCAACCGCAACGTGCTGCTGTGGCGGGACGACGACGTCGACGGCGTGAAGACCGGCCACACCTCCAGTGCCGGCTACTGCCTGGTGGGCTCGGCGCAGAAGGAAGGCATGCGCCTGATCGCCACCGTGATGGGTGCAGAGAACCGCAAGTACCGGGCCGACGCGGTCTACGCCCTGCTGACCCATGGCTTCGCCGCCTACGAGGGCTTCCTGGTCTACGGCGGCGATCGTGCGGTGGCGAAACCGGCGGTGTACAAGGGCGAAGCCGAGTCGGTGGAGGCGGTGGTCGAGCAGCCGCTGTACGTGACCGTGGCCAAGGGCAGCGCCGACAAGATCTCCGCCCGGCTCCAGCTCGACGAGCCGCTGGTGGCGCCGCTCGCCGAGCGCGCCCGCATCGGCACGCTGTCGCTGTCCATCCGCGGTGAAGCGGTGGGCGACTATCCCCTGGTGGCGCGTACCCCGGTGGCCGAGGGTTCCTGGCTGGGTGGCCTGGTCGATTCGATCAAGCTCCTGTTTCACTGAGCGGCGACGGCAGGCGAACGATGCGCGACGACGAATCCCTGATGACCTTTCCCTGCGACTTTCAGCTCAAGGCCATGGGTCGCAACGAGGACGCCTTCGACGGCATCGTCGAGCGCATCGTGCGCCGTCACCTGCAACCGGCCGAGCACGTCGAGGTGCGGGCCAGGTCCAGCCGCGAGGACAACTACCGCTCGGTGACGGTGCGCTTCACCGCCACCAGCCGCGAGCAGCTCGACGCCATCTACCAGGACCTCACCGACGAGCCCGCGGTGCTGGTGGCCCTGTGATGCCGCGCCGGGAGCCGTGTCCGTGACCCGCGTCGTCTCCCTCGGCCGGGTGGACTATGCCGATGCGCTGGCGCGCATGCGCGCCTTCATTGATGCCCGCGACGCGGAGACCGAGGACGAGGTGTGGCTGCTGGAGCACCCGCCGGTGTTCACCCGCGGGGTGAGCTGCCGGCTCCTGCCGCATCGCAACCCGCGGCACATCCCGGTGGTGGACACCGACCGCGGCGGACAGATCACCTACCATGGTCCCGGCCAGCTCATTGCCTACCTGATGTTCGACCTGAAGCGTCGCGGGCAGGGCGTGCGGGCGCTGGTGCGCGACCTCGAGCAGGCCACCATCGACAGCCTGGCGACGCTGGGCATCGACGCGCAGCGGCGCGGCGGCGCCCCCGGTGTCTACGTCGACGGTCGCAAGATCGCCGCCCTCGGCCTGCGGGTGCGCCGGGGCTGCTGCTACCACGGGCTGTCGCTGAATCTCGACATGGATCGCACGCCGTTTTCCTGGATCGACCCCTGCGGCTATGCCGGGCTTGAGACCGTCAACGTATTCGAGCTGGCGCCCGGCGCCGACCGTGCCGCGCTGGTGGACGAGCTGGCCGCGCGGCTGGCGGCGCTGGTGCCCGCTGCCGTGGACCCGGCCCCGCTCCTGCGCGAGGCCAGCGCGTGAACGACGCGACCGTCTTCGCACTGCCGGTCCTGCACAGCCCGCTGCTGCGCGGCGCCGCGGGCATCGGTCACGGCTTCTTCACCCGCGTCGGCGGGGTTTCCACCGCACCCTACGACTCCCTCAACACCAGTCATGGCTCCGGCGACGAGCGGCCGCGCATCGACGAGAACCGTCGCCGGGTGGCGGCGGATTTCGGTCTCGCCGCCGACCGCCTGGTGACGTTGCGCCAGGTGCACGGCGCGGCGGTGGTGGCGGTGGCCAACACGCCGCCTGCCGCGGACACCCCCGGCGATGCCCTGGTCACCACCACTCCCGGCATGCTGCTCGGCGTGACCACCGCCGACTGCGTGCCGGTGCTGCTGGCCGATCCGGACCATGGCGTGGTCGGCGTGGCCCATGCCGGCTGGCGTGGCGCGGCGGCCGGGGTGGTGGAGGCGGCGGTCAACGCCATGCGCGCCGCCGGCGCGGGCACGGGGTCGCTGCGTGCCGCACTCGGCCCGGCCATCGCGCAGTCCGCCTACGAAGTGGGCGAGGAGGTGCGCGAGCAGGTGCACGAGGCGGTGCCCTTCGACACCGACTTCCTGTTCCGTTCCGAGGGAGACCGCTACCGTTTCGACCTGCCCGGCCTGGTGCGCGCGCTGTGCCTGCAGGCCGGCGTTTCGCTGGTGGACAATCTCGGCATGGACACCTATGCCGAGCCGGGCCAGTTCTTCAGCTATCGCCGCGCCACCCATGCCGGCGAATCCGACTATGGCCGCCAGCTGTCGGTGATCGGCCTGTTTCCACGATGACGAACGAGCACCTGCCAACGTGACCAACACGCATCATCCCGGCCCGCTGGCCGGTCTCAAGGTTCTGGACCTGTCGCGCATCCTGGCCGGGCCGACCTGCACCCAGTTGCTCGGCGACCTCGGTGCCGACGTGATCAAGATCGAGAAGGCCGGGGCAGGCGACGACACCCGGCAGTGGGGGCCGCCGTTCGTGACCGATGCCGATGGCGCCGACACCACCGAGAGCGCCTACTACCTGTGCGCCAACCGCAACAAGCGCTCGGTGGCGGTGGACATCAGCCAGCCGGCCGGCCAGCAACTGGTGCGGCGACTGGCGGCCAGGTGCGACGTGCTGATCGAGAACTTCAAGGTCGGCGGCCTGAAGAAGTACGGGCTGTCCTACGACGATCTGAAGACGGACTGCCCGGCGCTCATCTACTGCTCGATCAGCGGCTTCGGCCAGGACGGTCCCTATGCCAGCCGGCCGGGCTACGACTTCATGATCCAGGCCATGGGCGGCATCATGAGCATCACCGGTGAGCCCGATGGCGATCCCACCAAGGTCGGCGTCGGCATTGCCGACGTGATGACCGGCATGTATGCCTCGAGCGCCATCCTCGCCGCCCTGCATCATCGCACCGCCAGCGGCCAGGGCCAGTACATCGATCTCGCCCTGCTCGACTGCCAGGCGGCCTGGCTGATCAATGCCGGCCTCAACTACCTGACCTCCGGCCAGACACCCGCACGGCATGGCAATGGCCATCCGAACATCGTGCCCTACGAGGTATTCCCCACCAGCGACGGCTACTTCGCCCTCGCCGTGGGCAACGATGCCCAGTTCGCCCGCTTCTGCCAGTGCGCCGGCGTGGCCGAGCTGGCCAGCGACGAACGCTATGCCAGCAACAAGTCGCGGGTGGCGCACCGCAAGGAGCTGGTGGCCAGGCTGCGCCAGGTCACCGTCACCCGCGAGCGCGACGACTGGCTGTCCTCGCTGGAGGCGGTGGGCGTGCCCTGCGGCCCGGTGAACGACATTCGCCAGGTGTTCGACGACCCGCAGGTGAAGCACCGCGGCATGCGCATCTCGATGCCGCATCCGAAGGCCGGCAGTGGCAGCGTCGACCTGATCGGCAACCCGTTGCGCTTCAGCGAAACCCCGGTCAGCTATCGACGCGCGCCGCCCGTGCTTGGCCAGCATACCGACGAGGTGCTGGCCGAGCTGCTCGACATGGACGACACGGAGCGCGACGCGCTGGCGGCCGACGGCATCATCGGAACCTTCACGGGATAGGCCCATGTATCGACTCACACAAGCACAACAGGAACTGCAACAACGCGCGCGGGCGCTGGCCGAGCAGGAGATCGCGCCGCGTGCCGCCGCCGTGGACGAGAGCCAGGAATATCCCTGGGACAACGTCGAGGCGCTGACCCGCGCCGGCTTCATGGGCATGACCATCCCCGAGGCCTACGGCGGCCGCGGCGCGAGCTATCTCGATGCCGTGCTGGTGGTGGAGGAGATGGCCCGGGTCTGCGGCGTCACCGGGCGCATCGTGGTGGAGGGCAACATGGGCGCCATCGGCGCCATCATGAAGTACGGCAGCGAGGAGCAGAAGACCCGGGCCGCGGCCTCGGTGCTGGCCGGCGACAAGCCGGCCATCTGCATCACCGAGCCGGAGGCCGGCAGCGCCGCCTCGCAGATGACCACCCGCGCCGACCGGCGCGGCGACCGCTACGTCCTCAACGGCGGCAAGCACTGGATCACCGGCGGCGGCGTGTCGAAACTGCACCTGGTCTTCGCGCGCGTCTTCGACGACGGCGTGGAGCAGGGCATCGGCGGCTTCATCGCCTGGCGCGACGAGGACCCGGGCCTGCGGGTGGGGCGACGGGAGCCGACCATGGGCCTGCGCGGCATCCCGGAAACGGAGATCCTGTTCGAGGACCTGGAACTCGGCGCCGACCGGCTGATCCAGCCACCGAAGGGGCTGGCACGGGGCTTCGCCGGCCTGATGAATGCCTACAACGCGCAGCGCGTCGGCGCCGCCGCGGTCGCCCTGGGCCTCGGCCAGGGCGCCTATGACAAGGCGCTGGCCTACAGCCAGGAACGGGAACAGTTCGGCCGGCCGATCTGCGAGTTCCAGGGGCTGCAATGGATGCTGGTGGACATGAACATCGCCCTGGAAGCGGCCCGTGCCCTGGTGCACAAGGCGGCCGGCGGCGACGGCTTTCCCGATGCCACCGACGCCGCGCGGGCCAAGATCCTGGCCGCCGAGTCCGCCGTTCGGGTCACCAACGATGCCCTGCAGGTGCACGGCGCGGTGGGCTACTCGCGCCGGCTGCCGCTGGAGCGCATGGTGCGCGATGCACGCATGTTCACCATCGGCGGCGGCACTGCGCAGATCCTGCGCACGGTGGTGGCCTCGCGACTGCTGCAGCGCAAGCTGCCGCAGACCCGCGACGGCTACCTGGAGCTGGAATCGAAGAGCGGCGGGTGAACGCCGCCGACGTCGTCGCCCGCCGACTCGCCGCCGAGGGCGTCCGCGAGGTCTACGGCATTCCCGGCGGCGAGGTGCTGACGCTGGTGCGTGCCATCGAGGCGGCGGGCATGCGCTTCGTGCTGTGCAAGCACGAGAACAGCGGCGGCTTCATGGCCGAGGGCGGCTTTCATGCCAACGGCGCGCCGGGGGTTCTTCTGGCCACCCTCGGGCCCGGTGTCGCCAATGCCGTGAACGTGGTCGCCCACGCCTGGCAGGACCGCGTGCCGCTGGTCTTCCTGACCGGCTGCGTCGATGCCGTCGACGCGGCCACCTACACCCACCAGGTATTCGACCACCGCGCCCTGCTGGCCCCGGTGACCAAGGCCAGCGTGACGCTGGCCGATGGCGCCGCCGATGTCATCATCGACCGCGCCGTCTCCCTGGCCATGGCCGACCCGCCCGGGCCGGTGCACGTGGACGTGCCCATCCAGGTGGCCGCCGCCAGCGTGCCGGATCGGCCCATGCGCCGTCTGCCGCGTGCCCGCAGCGGCGCGCCGGTCGGTGACGATGTCGACACCGCCCGGCGCTGGCTGGGCGAGGCACGACGCCCGGTCCTGCTGGTCGGCATGGAAGTGCTGCACCAGCGCGGTGAACGGCAACTGCGTGCCTGGGCCGCGGAACAGCAACTTCCGGTGATCACCACCTACAAGGCCAAGGGCGTGGTCGACGAGACTGATCCGTGGTGCCTGGGCGGGGCAGGGCTGTCGCCCGTCGCCGACCAGGTGCTGCTGCCGCTGGTGGCGGACAGCGACTGCATCGTGCTGGCCGGCTACGACCCCATCGAGATGCGCATCGGCTGGCGCAACCCGTGGCCGGCGGATGCGCGGGTGATCGAGTTTCGTTCCTGGCACGACGACAGCGGCATG
>CAYGJZ010000093.1:0-8716 GCA_964350265.1 uncultured Gammaproteobacteria bacterium
CCGAAGTGGACGAGATCAAGCTCCTGCCGATCAAGGATCGCCGTGCCGATGGTCGGTGGTACTACCTGGCGAAGGTTGTCGACCGTGACGAAGCAGCCACGAAACCCCGCTTCGTTGCCATCCTCATGAATGGAACCCCTGCCCCGGCCATCGTTGACCCGGTTTCCGTTCGCTGACAGCACGAGAAACAAGACCAGGCATCGCAGCACGATCCTCGTATGCCATCCGCCGTGTTCCCCGATCGGACCAGCCGCTGATCACGGCGCGGTAGCGTGTCGCATGGTGCGCTGACGGTACCCGCCCCGTCGCACCTCAACCGGCAATATTCGCGGATCGAATCCCCCGTCCGCGACCTGCCGTTCTCACCTTCATCATCGACGTTCCACGGGTCGCCGGCGAAGGTGTTCCGAACTCCACGATGATCCAGTCCAAGGTCCTGGAGCCAACAGTCGTTCCAAAAATAGTTCTGTCCCCTTTTGAGGGAGGGAGGGGCTTGAGGGTGGCTCGGTGGATCGCGTGATATGCTCGTTGGAGCGGGCATCGCGGGCTGACATTGGCTGGACGATGTGTTTTCGGTACCTCCCGCCTCAACCCGCCCTGCATGGCGCGGCCTTCGGAGGTCGATCCAGACCTGACTGACTGGCATGCCGAGTCGTTCGACTCTGCCAATCACCCGACCACCTACGACGAGACTATGAAACCCGACGACACCAGCGATGCACTGCAGGAAAACAACCCCCCCGCCAAGCCCGGCCCGGTGATTGCGTTCGGATTCCTGCTGATCGTCCTGGTCATCGTCCTGCTCGCCGTCATCAGTCTCTACCGCACGACCCAGTTCAACCAGCAACTGCAGCTCGTGGTCGAGGGGTACTACTACCGGGCATCGCTGGTACGCACCATGCGCGTATCCGCGAGAGAGCGCATTGCCCAGTTGTACGCGGCGCTGCTGTCGAAGGATCCCTTCGAAAGAGAGGAACGCATCAACGCCCTCTACGCGCATGGCAGCGATTTCCTGCAGGCCCGGGAGTCCCTGCTCCGGGAAGACCTGCTGCCCACGGAGATCGATTTCATCGAGCGTCATCGCACGCTGGCCAGCGAGTTCGCCCCCTACCAGACCCGGGTGGTCGAGCTCATGGACCAGAACAGGCTGTCCGAGGCGCGAACCTACATGTACCAGACCGCCGCCCCTCACCAGGCCGAAGCGCTGGCGATTCTCGACGACTACTTCGACCACCTCGATACGCTGACCCAGGAAACGGTAGTCCAGGTACGCGAGACCGCGCGCCAGACGATCTCCCTGCTCACCGTTCTCGCATTCGGTGGCGTGCTCGTCAGCCTCATCATTGCCTACCTGGTCCGGCGCCACCTGGAAATCCTGTTCTCGGCGGTATCCCGGGCACGGGACGAGCTGGCCGCCAAGGTCATGCTGCGCACCGAGGAACTGCGGACCGCCAACCGGAAACTGGACAAGCAGGCACATTACGACGAACTCACCGAGCTGCCCAACCGACGCCTGTTCTATGACACGGTCGGCAGCTACCTCTCGCGGGCCAAGCGAAAGCAGCAGTACGTCTGCATCCTGTTCGTCGACCTTGATGGCTTCAAGTCGGTCAACGATCGGCTCGGGCACGACTGTGGCGATGCGCTGCTCCAGCAGGTCGCCGCCCGGCTGCGTGCCTGTGTTCGACACGAAGACATGGTCGCCCGGCTCGGCGGGGACGAGTTCGTCATCGTGCTCGCCGACCTGGAAGTGCCGGGCGCCGCCCATGTCATTGCCAGCAAGGTGTTGGAAGCCGTCCGCGAACCGACACCTCTTCGGGGCGAACAAATCCGGGTCGGTTGCAGCATCGGCTGCGCCGTGTACCCGGCCCACGCCGAGGACGTGGATGCCCTGGTTGCCTTCGCCGACCAGGCCATGTACGAGGTCAAGAACGCGGGCAAGAACAACTACCGGTTTCCGCCCATCTAGTATCCGCGACGCTGACAGCATGGATCGCGCGCGGGTCCTGCTCACATCCCGAACGACAAGCAGTGGCGGTCGAGGGGGGGACTCGGCGCCTGCGCCGTTACCGGCCTAGCCTGTTCCGCGGTTCTGCGAGACCTGAACCATGAAGCGCTCGTTGGCCGCATGCGAACCGGAGACGCTGCTCACCACCCCGGCCCGGAGAAACGTTTCAGATTGTCGTTCGCGGGACAGTGTGTAGAATTCCCGGGTCGCGATGCTCGTGCCGCTGCCGAGCCGCAGCAGCACCAGAACAGTACCGTGAGTTTCGATTCCGCCATCGCCCTCCTCTTCCTGCTCGGCGCCTGCCAGGGCGGCTTCCTCGCCCTCGCCCTGGCGACCAGCCGGGCCGGACCGCGACGGGCCAACCGGTACCTGGCCGCCTACCTGCTCGTGTTCGTACTCGCGCTGACGGACTATGCGCTGGATGCCGCCGGCATTGCCAGCCAACATGCCTGGTTGCACACGCTCCTGTGGCCCAAGGAATTCTTCTACGGCGTCTTCATCTACTTCTACGTGCGGGAACTCACCTGGCCGAACCGGTTCGCGCTGCAGGGCCGCCAGTGGTTTCACTTTGCACCGGCGATGACGCACGTGGCGCTGACCTGGTCCCTGCTGGCGGCCCCCGTGGCCATGCAGAGGCGCATCTTCGAAGGCGGCCAACCCGAGTCCGCCGTCGAACGACTCTACGGGCGGCTGCTGGGCGACGTGGAACTCGTCCTCACCATCATCCACGTCGCCGTCTACCTGGTGCTGGCCATCCGGCTGCTCCGGGCACACGAGCGGCGGGTCAAGGCGAACTTCTCCTACGTCGAGAAGATCGGCCTGCGTTGGCTGCGGCGGCTGTTGAACGGAACGCTGGCCATCTACGGGCTGTGGGTCGCAGGCTCCCTGGTGGACCTGTACTGGCCCATCGAGGACGCGGTTCACGCCGCCCTGGGCATCGGCATGGTGCTGCTCATCTACACCCTCGGCTTCCTCGCCCTGCGACAGCCGGCGGTCTTCACCGCGAACGACCAGGCCCGCTCCGCGGACCGTCGAGCAGACCAGGACCAGCGGCATGCGCATCGGACGGCGGCCACGGCGAATGCGCCGGACGACGATGAGCCCACCCCGCCCGACGCCCCCGACGTGGAACCCGTCGCGGGCGAACTTACCGACATCGACTCCGAGAAGTACCGCAACTCCGCGCTTTCCAGGGCACTGGCTGAAGACATGCTCGACCAGGCGACGCGGGCGATGGTGTCCGGGAAACTGTACCTCGACAGCGCACTCTCCCTGCCACAGATGGCCGCCCACCTCGGCATGTCGGTCAACCACCTTTCCCAGGCGATCAACCAGGCCGGCGGACAGAACTTCTTTGACTATGTCAGCGGGTTTCGGGTTCAGGCGGTCATCGACCGTCTCGACGAACCGGGGGTAACGGTTCTCGACCTCGCCATGGACGCCGGCTTCAACTCCAAGTCGGCCTTCTACACCGCGTTCAAGAAGCACACGGGTGTCACCCCCGGTCAGTTCCGGAAGAACCGCGGCCGCGCGGCGGCGTGAGACGTCCCCGTCGTCCTCCGGGCGATTTCCTGTCAGATCAACCGGTTACGAGAAGTCCAACCTTATAGGACAAGACGACACCCGACCCGCACCCACGGAAAATCTCCGCCGAACCATCCACCCCGACCCACGGAGACGACCCTGTGAAGCCCCTCACCCTGCCCGTTCTGTTCTGCTGCGCCCTCCTCGCCACCGGCTGCGCCAGCACCAACCCCCAGGCCCTGAACGACATCGCGCCGGCCGCCGAGGACGCTCACCCGGCGAAGCTCGTCGTCTACCGGGAGAAATCCACGCAGGCTGGACTCGCCGACGTCTACATCGGCACCGACGACGGCTACTTCGTCCAGCTGGAAGCCAACCAGTATGCCGAAGTCGACCTGCGCAGCGGCTTCTACAAGTTCAAGGCCAAGGCACGGGGCAGCGTTCCGTCGATCGCGACGGTCAAGCTCAACCCGGACGAATCGGTCTGCATGAAGGCCAGGCCCAACTACGAAGAACTGCACCTGCTCGTCATCCCCTTCGTCAATGCACTGGTGCCGAGCTTCGTGCTGGAAGAAACCGAGTGCGTGGATCTCGACGGCTTCCAGCGCAGGATCGCAGCCCGAACCGACGGCTGATGCCACCGACCCCAGGCGCGAACGAGGGCGTCCCGGAGGACCGCGACGCCCCCGGGTGCTGAAACACCCTGCCCGGACTTCCGCTCCACGCTGCGGGGATCTGCCGGGATCCGCGATCGCGGCGGTTGCGTGGACCAACGCCAGATCGGCCTGCTACGATTCGTCATCGTCCACTGAAGATTCTCCCCACCGGCTTGGACTCCCTGATCACGTCCGCGGCACGTTCGTTGGCAACGGGTGATCCGCTCGGCGCGCTGCAACGGGTCGCCCTGCGCGATGATCCGCCCGCCCTCGCCCTGCGCGGCATCGCGATGGCCCAGCTCGGCGAGTATGAGCGCGCGCGGAAACTGCTGCGTCGCGCTGCCCGGGCCTTCGGCAACCGCGAGCGGCTTGCACGCGCCCGCTGCCAGGTAGCCGAAGCCGAGGTCTCCCTCGCCGCACGCGACCTGCACCTTGCGGTGGCGAAGCTCGAACCGGCCATGGACACGCTCCACGAACTGGGTGATCGCGCCAATGCGCTGTTCGCCCGGGTGATCATGGCGCGCCACTGGCTACTGGTCGGCGAGCTGGATGCCGCCGAGACAGCGCTCGACGCCATCGGGCCGGCGCAGGTGTCGCCGCCGGCTCTCGCCGCCAGGATTGCGCTCACGCGCGCCGAGATCGAGCTTCGCCGGGTACGGGTGGCCGCGGCGACCGCCGCGCTGGACCGCGCCGAGCGGGCGGTTGCCGCCGCCGGGATTCCCGGCCTGTCCGCCGAGATCCAGCGTGCCCGCCAGACCCTGTCCGCCCCGGCGGCCCGCCTCGTCCACGACGGCGAGACACGGCCGGTATGCCTCCACGAAGTCGAATCCGTCCTGGCATCCGGTAATCTCGTGGTGGATGCCTGTCGGCGCGCGGTCCGCGGACCGGCCGGCGAGGTCTCGCTGGCTGGACGTGCCGTGCTGTTCGCCCTGGTCGGCGCGCTCGCCGAAGCCTGGCCAGCCGACCTCTCCCGCGACCGCCTGATCGAGCGGGCATTCCGGGTGCGCACCGCCGAGGAATCCTACCGGGCAAGGCTGCGCGTGGAACTCAGCCGACTGCGCACCGAACTGCGCAGGCTTGCCGGCATCGAGGCCACCCGCCACGGCTTCCGGCTGGTCCCGGTGAATGCCGCCGACGTCGTGATCCTGGCGCCGCCGGTGGACGGACCCGACGGTGCCGTGCTCGCCTTGCTCGGTGCCGGCGAGTCCTGGTCGACGTTGGCGATCGCCTCCGCGCTCGGCGTCAGCCAGCGAACGGTGCAACGCAGCCTGGCCCGCCTGGAAGCATCGAAGACGGTGCGCTCCGTTGGCCATGGACGTAGCCGTCGGTGGCTGGTGTCGGCGCTCAGCGAATTCGCGACAACATTGTTACTCCCCGGCGTTCTGCCCATCGAATAGTCTTGTCCGCCTCCTTGCTTGACTATCCAACTACCTGGAGATTCGACACATGGCAGACATACGACACAGGGTGGGCATCAGATCGTCGCTTCACGATGTCTACAATGCATTGACCTCGACAGACGGCCTCGCCAAGTGGTGGACGGACGACACCCCGGGCGAAAGCAACGTTGGCGGCGTGCTCCAGTTTCGCTTTCGTGCCGACGGCGTCGAGATCGGCCACTTCGACATGAAGGTGCTGGCGCTCGAGCCCGCGAATCGCGTGCTGTGGGAAGTGATCGATGGGCCGCCGGAATGGATCGGCACCCGCATTGCCTGGGTGCTGAAGGAGGAGGACGGCTACGTCATCGTGCTGTTCCAGCACCAGGACTGGACACAGGCAGCGGAGTTCATGCACCACTGCAGCACGAAGTGGGCACTGTTCCTGATGAGCCTGAAGTCGTACATCGAAACCGGAACAGGCGCACCCAGTCCCCGCGACGTCAAGATCGACAACTGGAACTAGCAAAGAGGATCTCACCGATGAAAACAGTGCAGGGCAATTCCCCCCAGGCGGCAGAAATCCTCCGCGAGTACGGCCCCTATGCGGGCATGGAAACGGTCCACGGCGTAACCTTCGACGGCAGGAACATCTGGTGCGCCCGCGGGGACGGCCTCGTCGCCATCGATCCCGACCGTGGTGAACCGGTCCGCGAAATCGCCGTTGCCGCCGACGCGGGTACCGCGTTCGACGGCAGGCACCTGTGGCAACTGGCCGACGAACGCATCCAGAAGATCGACCCGGAAACCGGCCAGGTGCTGTCGACCATACCCGCACCGTCCCACGGCGGAGACTCGGGGCTGACGTGGGCAGAAGGAACGCTCTGGGTGGGGGCCTACCGCAGCCGTCGCATCCACCAGGTCGATGCCGAGACCGGCGCCATCCTTCGGACCATCGAGTCCGATCGTTTCATCACCGGGGTGACCTGGGTGGACGACCAGCTCTGGCACGGCACCTGGGAAGGGGAAGAGAGCGAACTGCGCCACATCGACCCCGCCACCGGCGAAGTGCTGGAACGGCTGGCGATGCCGCCCGGCACCGGCGTCAGCGGACTGGAATCGGACCAGGCCGGCGTCTTCTACTGCGGCGGAGGCGGCAGCGGGAAGGTGCGGGCAATTCGAACCCCGAAGTAACGACCGCTGGATGGCGAATCGCCGCGGAACAAGGCGGGGCCGCGCACGGAACGGATGAGGCCGGCCTGGCGTGGTGGGACAACGACGCTGCACGGGTGGTCGAAGCCCGCTCCCGGCCGGGGAGGTTTCTGCACACGGTATACTTGGCGCTGTGACATCATGACCGCGCCCAGCCGCCACGTCGACGGCTGGGCGCACCCTTCTCCGATCCATCCTTCCACCATGCAAACGGGATCACGCTTGGCGTCGAGACATCCTCTTCTTGTCCCCCTCGGCGTACTGGCGATCGTGGCCACCCTGGGCATCGCGGTCTACGGGGTCTCCCGCAGCACGGCGGATGACCCGCCCCTCGCCCAAACCGCAGTCCATCACGAGGTCGTCGCATTTCCTGGCGACGTGATCAAGGCATGGGGCCAGTACGTGGCCACCGAGATCTTCAGCAATCGACTGGCCGTCAGCCAGGATGCGGGTTTCCCTGCCCCGGTGTACCTGCAACCCGCGCCGGGCCAGCGCCCGCTGGCCTCGCCGCACTACCTGGGCTTCTCCGAGAACGTTGGCTTGATCGTCTCCGAAGGCTGGGGCGGCAGCATCGCGCTCATCGCGAATCCGACCGACCAGGACTGGCGCCGACCGAAGGGACCGTCCGGCGACAAGCTCAACGGACCCCATGGCGTGTGCGTCGGCGATGACGGCTGGATCTACGTCGCTGATTCCCTGAAGTCACGACTCGTCCGGTATCGCCCCGACAGCCAGAACCCGTGGCAGGTCTTCGATGACCCACAGGAAATCCTGGGATACGGCCGGCAGCTCCTGTGCCGTCCCGATGGCGTGTGGGTGTCCAACTCCTACGAGGACCGCGAGGGAATCCATCCGGGCAACGGCGGCAACGTCGTTCGTATCGTGGATTTCGAGCAGGGCCAGTTCGAGATCGTGGCCACGTTTCCAGCCACCAACATCACCGGCATCGAAGTGATCGACGACCGGTACCTGGTGGTCGGGCTCTGGGGATCCAGCCAGTCGCTGGTGGTCATCGATCTCGAACAGGAAGAACGGCGCTTCGTCTACCACCGACCCGAGGGCGTCATGGGCCCGCCCTACGGCTTCCATTTTGATCCCGACACCAACGAGCTTCTCGTGACCTGGCTCGGAGACATCCACCAACGAACAAACCGTGGCGCGATCTCCGTCTACCGCTACAAGAACTGATCAGGCACAAGCCACACTGCCGGGTGCACAGTTTGCTTCGAAATGCCAAACTCCACCCGTACTGCCATGTGCCAGATAGTGCGACCATATCCCGTACATGGGCCTTCGTCAGATCACCAGAAAACCCTGATAAGTACAATGAAAAACCAGTTGAATCGTTGGCTCTCCACCCGTGGATACCGGTTGACGCGTCGATCACCCTTCGTGGTGCGCACCCGACGCATTGGCGCTCGCATGGAATCGACGCGAAAGTGGCTCGACGAAGGCTTGCTCGAACCCGTCGTGCGCTTCCCGGAAGAGCCGGACAACGAACTGTTCGAGATCTTCCGTTCCATCCCGAACGTCCACAAGTGGCATCAGTACTTCGATGTGTACGAGCGAGAGCTGTCTGGCTTCCGTGGCAGACCATGCCGCATGCTGGAAATCGGCGTTTCACGTGGAGGCTCGTTGCAATTGTGGAAGAGATGGTTCGGAGGAAACGCCACGATTGTCGGAATCGACATCGACAGGTCGTGCGAGCAGTATGAGAACTCCGAAGAAGGCATCCATGTTCGCATCGGCGACCAACTCGACCGTGGCTTTCTTTCCCGCGTGGTCGGAGAATTCGGGCCGTTCGACCTGATCATTGACGACGGCGGCCACAAGAGCGCGCAGATGATCGGGTCTTTCAACCTCCTGTTCAAGGAAGGTCTGCAGCCACACGGCCTGTATCTCGTCGAAGACACGCATACCAACTTCTGGCCACGCTGGAT
>CAYGJZ010000093.1:8816-13510 GCA_964350265.1 uncultured Gammaproteobacteria bacterium
CACACGGCCTGTATCTCGTCGAAGACACGCATACCAACTTCTGGCCACGCTGGATCAACAGCGAGCTCACCTTCTACGAATTCTGCGAAGGACTCGTGGAGTTCATGCATGCTACGTACATCGATGGCGGCAAGGATTTCTTCCACAAACTGGAAAAAGGCGCGGCCGACCCGATCGATCGGCTGTCGATGCCCTACATCCAGGCGTGGCTTCGACGGGTGTCGTTTCATGACTCGATGATCGTCATCGAGAAGGGCGAAACGAAAGTGCCGATCCATGAGAAGACCTGATCGTCCTCCGTGTACCCGCGATGGCCGGGCTGGGGGTTTCTAGCCCGCCTCGCTCGATAGCAGCATCTGGTGAAAGGGAGTCTCGATGGCGTTGCGCGTCCTGTAGTAGTCCTCAAGTCGGCTGTCCCCGGGTGTCAACCTGTGACGCCGCTTGAGATCGTCACATTGCCGCAGGCTACGCCGAACGGCCTGCCCCCCAGGGAAGAATTTCGAGATCTTTCCGCACGATGCGAAATCGGGCCTTGCAACGGACAAAGAATGCATCAGCAGGACGAGGGATGGGAAACGCTCCTGGACGAACGTTTGCATGGGATGGCCTTCGTTCTTGCGATATCGCGTGGTAAACGGAATGCCACGAAACAACCCCGATTCCACCGACCGGAAGAACACCTCCGCCAGGTCGAGCCATTTCTGCCAGTAACTTCTCTTGGCAACCACGTAGTTGGAGAACACCGAGGTGTCCAGGTCGGTTACGGCAGTCGACAGATCGATGCTCAGCCCAACCTGGTCGACGAAACGTTGGGAACTCTCCAGCAACCCGGGATGCCGCATCTCCCCCTGCTCCCACGGGTTCCGGAAGAACGCCAGCTGATCCCATGCATAGGTGAACAAGGCGACATCCGCTTGCGCATGACGCTGCAGGAAATCGATTACGAAATCCGAGGAAAGACCGGTCTTGTCGGTGAAACGCGGCGAAAGAAACCCGTACCAGGTCACATCGTCCAGCACGTTGTTTCTCAGAAATTGCACCATGGGCCAGAACTCGTACCAGTCGGGGTGACGGCTGCGCGCATTGTCCAGTACCTGGAAGCCGTTGGGAACATCTCTCCGAGTCTGTCTGTCATAGCAGACCTGGAATATGTTTATTCTCGTCATTATGAAAAGGATTTTTATATGTTTTTTTAAACAACCCCGATCAACCGACCCCATCGGGACAGAGACCCACACCACGGGCATGGCATTTGATCTCACTCTCGAACCTCTTACAATCGCAAATGCCCCCTTGCGAAACTTGTCGTCGTACAACGCTACCGAGTGGCAGGCACCCCGCCTCGTGACGCAACACCCTTGCAGTACGCCACAAGCAGCCAGCTTCAATCTCTCGGTATTCCTCCCGCCATCCTATCCCATTTTCCACGACGGGGTTGCCAGAAAAGTCCGTACTCGCAATTGTCTCCGAATTCTTTATTTATAGGATTGATACAAACACCCATCCTGGCACGCACCTTTTCACAAAGAAGAACGGGAAACAGCGTGCCGACGACGTCGATGTCCGGCGCGCGCTGCATGCGCAACGGGACGTGTTCGTTTGGATGCACGAGGAACCCAGTGGGGGCTGATGACGCGTGACGCCGGCCCTGCACCATGGAGAAAATCGATCTTCTTCCCGCCCCGTCAAGAAGAACAACCCGTCACGCCGCGCGTCGGCGCCCCCGGCCGGCGGCCCAACGAAATACGGCTAGGGCAGCGGTACCTGCAACCAGTAGCGAAACACCAGATAGAAGGCGCCGACCACGCCCGCGCCGCTGGCGAGGTAGATGACAGCCCGCCTCGGCGTCCAGTCGTCGTAGTTGGCCACCAGCAGCAGGGCGGCGAACATGACCAGCATCGCCGGCAGAAAGCCGATTGCCTTCATCAGCAGCACCGGGCCGAGCATGACCAGGGGCAGCAGCAGACGACGGGGCCAGGAGCCGCCGGGGACGGATTCGCCATCATTGCGTCGCCCACCGAGGAAGGAGACGAGCGCAACCAGCGCGGAGATGACCATGAGCACGATGGACACGGTGCGCGGGAATACCGACGAGTCCCCATCGGCGTACGAGAGGGTGTCGTGGTAGACCAGCGCGCCGACGAGGACCAGCACGACGGCAACAACGCCGCCGCCAACGTCCTTCGTGCCCGTCTTCGGCGTCGAATCGGGATCAGTCATTTCTGGCTACCGGGATGGGCCGTCCGAGTTTCTTCTTGAACAACGGCCATAGCAGGGAAAGCAGCGTGAAGGCGATGATGCCCAGTGAAATCGGCCGGCCGAAGAACATGCCGGCGAGATTCTCGGTGGCAGCGCCGATGGTCCAGGCCTGCACGAATCCCTGCTCCGCGATGGGACCGAGGATCAGGCCGAGCACCACGGGCGACACCGGGAAGCCGAACCGTCCCAATACCCAGCCGATGACGCCGAGCACGATCATGATGACCACGTCGGAAACGCTGTTGCGAATGGCATAGGTGCCGATCACGGTCATGAACGCCACGCTTGGCACCAGGACCGCCTTCGGAATGGTGACGATGGTGCGATAGGCGTAACGGCCGATCAGCAGGCCCACCGGCAGCATGAGCAGGGTCGCGATGAGCAGGCCCCAGATGAACGTGTAGACGATCGAGCCCTGGGCGCTGAACAGTTGCGGGCCGGTGCGCACGCCCTGCACCAGGAGCGCACCGAGTATCACGGCGTCCGGCGGCGTACCGGGAATGCCGAGCACCAGTGTCGGGATGAACCCGCCGCCGACCGTGGCGTTGTTGGCCGACTCGGTGGCGATGATGCCGCCCGGGTTTCCCTTGCCGTACTCGGGCTGGGTCTTCTGGGTACGGCGCGCCTCGGAATACGCCACCAATCCCGCCACGGAACCGCCGGCGCCGGGCAGGATGCCGACCAGCGTACCGATCACCGACGAACGGATCACGTTGAAGCCGTTCTTGATCAGGATGGCGAAGGACTCGCCGAGACGCAGGCCGCGTGGACGCTCCTCCAGCTTCAGGTGGCGGTCCGGCGTCGCCACGAGATCGATGAGCACGGGGATGCAGTACAGCCCGATCAGCCCCGCCACCACCTGCACGCCGGCAATGAGGGTCTGGCTGCCGAAGGTCAAACGAACGTCGGCGGAGATTTCCGCCACGCCGATACACGAGATGGCCAGCCCGAGGGCACCGCCGGCCAACCCCTTGAGCAGGCTGCCCTTGGACAGCGCGGCGATGAGCGACAAGCCGAAGATGGCCAGCCAGAAATACTCCACCGGGCCGAAGGCGAGCGCGACCCGCGACAGCGGTGGCGCCAGGGTGAGCAGGAACAAGGCGCCAACGAGACCGCCGACCACGCTGGCCAGGCACGCCACGGACACCGCGAGATCGCCATCACCCCTGCGCGCCATGGGGTAGCCGTCGAAGGTGGTGGCAATGGCCGACGGCGTGCCCGGCGTGTTCAACAGGATGGCCGCGTAGGCGCCGCCATAGATGGCGCCGGTGTAGATGGCGCCGAGCATGATCAGCGCCGAGGACGGATCCATGGTGAAGGTCAGCGGCACCAGGACCGCCACCGCCATGGTGGCGGTGAGACCCGGGATCGAGCCGATCACGGTGCCCGCGACGACGCCCAGCAACGCCAGCACCAGGTTGGTCGGCGTCAGGGCCGCGACGAGATAGCCAAGCGCGTCCATTCAGTGAGGGATCGGTGGAAGGTTGCAGGAAGCATCACGCGGCGCGGCGCGCCGCGTGACAGGACAACAATGGGCGTCCTCGACTACTGGAGGATGCCGGCCGACTTGGCGGCCTCGATGTAGGCTTCCTGGCGCGCGGACATGAAGGCGTCCATGTCCTCGTAGGGCACATCGATCAAGGCGAAGCCGCCGTCCAGCATCTTCTTCTGAAAGTCGGCGCTGGCGTTGATCTGTCCGATCATGTCCGACCACTGCTTGCGCAGATCCTCGGGGGTTGCGCTGGGAACCGCGACGCCGCGGTAGGCGCCGCCGACGAGGTCATAGCCGAGTTCCTTGAAGGTCGGCACATCGGGGAACATCGGATGGCGCTCCTCCATGGCCACCGCCAGTACCCGCACCTGGTCGCCCTGCTTGGCGCCCACCGTGGTGTAACCCCACTGCGCACTCACCTGCCCGCCGAGGTTGGCGGTGGTGCTCGCACCGGTGCCCTTGAATGCCACGTAGGTGGTCTTGATGTCTGCCGCCTGGTCAAAGGCGACCTGGGCCAGGTGATTGGCCGAGCCCTTGCCCGAGCCGGAGAAGATCACCTTGCCCGGATTCGCCTTGGCAAACTCGACAAGATCGGCCAGGGTCTGAAACTCGCTGTCCGCCCGCACCACGATGGCATCCGGGGTGTAGTGGAACCAGTAGATCGGCACCAGGCCGTCGGTGGTGTAGCCAACCTCCTTCTGGGCCGGCTGGATCACGATGTGAGGCAGGTTCACGCCCATGATCTTGTGACCGTCGTCGCCGTAGGTATTGAGCTCGGCCCAGCCGACCGCGCCGCCACCGCCCGGCTTGTAGGAAATCACCAGCTCCTCGTTGAAAATCTCCTTGAAAAACGGCTGCTGCAGCCGCGCGGAGACATCCGACTCGCCGCCGGGACCGAAGGGAATGACATAGTCGACCGGCTTGTCGGGGAACGCCAACGCGC
>CAYGJZ010000094.1:0-13417 GCA_964350265.1 uncultured Gammaproteobacteria bacterium
GCTTCATGGTGTTGAGCATGCCGCCGTCGCCTTCGCCGTTGATGTGCTTGACGGCCAGCTGGTAGGCACGCAGCTCGTCGGCACCCTCGTCGGCATAGGCGCCGGTCTGCGGCACGTTGAAACCGAGGGTCACCGAGGACGCGTTGCCGGGATTGTTGGTGAAGTCCTGTGCCCAGGCATTGCGCACGAAAAACGACGGCGCAACGCCCGCCGCACCCAGGGCAACGCCGGACTTGAGCATCCCGCGACGCGTGATCTTGCTCTTGCTCATGGCGAACTATCCTCCTGTCTTTGGATCATTGGTTCATGGCTTGGGACCGGAACCAGTCGCCGCTGGACCCGGCTGTCGACAAACACGACAGCAGCAGTATAGAAAGCGTTTGTGAACAAACTCAATAACTGATTGTATTTCAATACTATTTCTTGTAAATTTCTGTTCCACAACTGGTTGCATATTGTAAATTCTTTACAGGCCCCGCCATGTCCGTCTCCGCCATCGGCTACCGTATCCGCGAACGCCGCCGCAGCCTCGGCCTGACCCAGGCGGCCATGGCCCGGCAACTGGGCATTTCCGCCTCCTACCTGAACCTGATCGAGGCCAACAAGCGGGCCGTCGGCGGCGCCCTGCTGCAGCGCCTCGCCGAGGGGCTCGGGCTTTCCGTGGACGTGCTCACCGGGGCGGTGGAACGGCGGCTGTCCGACGACCTGCGCGAGCTGCCCACCGACCCGCTGTTTCGCGACCTGCCGCTGGAACCGGCCCAGGCCGACGAACTGGTGGCGCGGTTCCCGGCCTTTGCCCGTGCCATGCTGCGCGTCTACCGGGGCTACCTGGACAACAACCAGGCGGTGGCCATGCTCAGCGACCGACTCAACCGCGATCCGATGCTGCAGGAGGCGGTGCACCGCATGCTCACCCACATCACCGCGATCCGTTCCAGCGCGGAAATCCTCGACGACATCGACGACCTTGACCCGGCCCAGCGTCGACGCTTCGAGCACACCATCCACAGCGAGAGCGCGGCCTTGAGCGATGCCGCCCAGCACCTGGTCTCCCACTTCGACCAGGGACAGACAGCGCATCGATCGATGGCCGCGGCAGAGGAAGTGGACGACTTCATCATCGCCCACCGAAACTGGTTCCCGGCACTGGAGACCGCCGCGGCGGAGCTGTCCCGCGAGCTTGGCAAGCTCGAGGGCAACAACCTCGATGCCGCCGTGCTGGCCTGCCTGCAGAACCGGCACGGCATCAGCGTCGACTTCGGCGACGACGCCATCCCCGTCGGCACCCGCAACCAGTGCCGCTTCGATCCCGAGCGGGGCCACCTGGCCTTCCTGCCCAATGCCCCCGCGACCACCCGTCGATTCCAGATGCTCCGGGTTGCGGCGGAACTGCGCTCGGCCGAACTGCTGCGTGCACAGTGCGACGACAAGCGGCTGTCGCTGCCGGATTCCAAGCAGCGCGCGGCGCGGGCATTGGCCTCCTACGTGGCCGGCGCGGTGCTGATGCCCTACGCCGAGTTCCTCGACCAGGCCGAACGCTGCCGCTACGACATCGAAGTGCTGCGCCAGCGCTTCGACACCGGCTACGAACAGGTCTGCCACCGCCTGGTATCGTTGCGCGACCCGGCCGCCGAGGGTATTCCCTTCGCCTTCCTGCGCGCCGACCCGTCCGGCCACGTCTCCAAGCGCTTTCCGCTGTTCGGCTTTCCCCTGCCCCGCTACGGCCATGCCTGTCCGTTGTGGAACGTGTTCACCGCCTTCCAGACCCCCTTCAAGGTCGTGCGCCAGATGTCGGAGTTCGAGAGCGGCCGGCGCTTCCTGATGTTCTCTCGCACCGTCACCAAGCGCTCGGCGGCCTTCCACGAGCAGCCGGTGATGTTCGCGGTGATGCTGGCCTGCGACGCCCTGCACGCCGACCGCACCATCTATGCCGACGGCATCGACTTCGCCGCCCGCGACACCGCGATCCGGGTGGGCTCCACCTGCCGGCTGTGCAGCCGCGAGGACTGCCAGCAACGCCAGGAACCGGCCATCGACGTCATCCATGCCTCGGCATCCCTTCAATCACGGCGGTGATGCTGGTAGATTTACCCTGATGACAGGGATGCGCCCATAAAACAGCCCCGGGGACGGGGGCGGATCACCGGAGGTGCCCCCAGCATTGGCAAAGCGAGTACTCATCGCCGAAGATGAGCCGCATATCGTCGAGTCGCTGCGCTTCATTCTCGAGCGCGGCGGCTACGAGGTCACGGCCATCGCCGACGGCAGGGAGGTGCTTGGCCGGGTCCGCGCGACGCCGCCGGAAGTCATCGTGCTCGACGTCATGCTGCCTGGCTGCAATGGCTTCGAGGTGCTCAAGTCGCTCAAGGCCGACCATGCCCTTGCCGACATCCCGGTGCTGATGCTCACCGCCAAGGGCCAGGAACAGGATCGCGCCACCGCCGAGCGTCTTGGCGTCGACGCCTTCATCACCAAGCCCTTCTCGAACCGGGCCGTGGTCGAATGCATCGACGGCCTGCTCACCGAGTCCCGCCGCTGCGCTGGCGGCTGAGCCGCCGGCTGCCGGCTTCCCGGCCTCCGTCGACATGAAGCCGCGCAAGCCGATCGATCTCGCCCTGGTGCTGCTGTGCGGCGGCATCGTGCTGCTGATGCCGCCGCTGGTATGGATCTTCGACAAGGCCCACCCGTGGCTGGGCATCCCGCTGCCGGCCCTGTACGTGTTCGGCGTGTGGATCGTGCTGGTGATCGGCGCCGCCTGGCTGGCCCGTCACCTGCCGCCGGGCGGTCACTGAACGAACACCGATGCTCAGCACCAACTTCGTCCTCGCCACGGCACTGCTCTACGTGGTGCTGCTGTTCGTGCTGGCGTTCTTTTCCGATCGCCAGGCCAGGCGCGGTCGCGACCGTCTTCTGCGCTCCCCCCTGGTATACACGCTGTCGATCTCGGTGTACTGCACCTCGTGGACCTTCTACGGCGCGGTGGGATCGGCGGCACGCAACGGCCTGGAGTTCGCCACCATCTACCTCGGCCCGACGCTGGTCTTCATCGGCTGGTGGTTCCTGCTGCGCAAGCTGGTACGCATCGGCCACGAGCACCGCGTGACCTCCATCGCCGACCTCATCTCCTCGCGTTTCGGCAAGAGCACCACGCTGGCGGTCATGGTCACCGCCATCGCGGTGATCGGCACCACGCCCTACATCGCCCTGCAACTGAAGGCGGTGACCACCAGCTTCCAGGTGGTCAGCAACGTCACCCATACCGCCCTGCTCGGCTATCCCATCGAGTCCGGCGACACCACCGTCGGCTTCTGGGTGGCCGCCGCCATGGCGGTGTTCACGATCCTCTTCGGCACCCGCAACCTGGATGCCAACGAGCACAATCCCGGCGTCGTCGCGGCGATTGCCTTCGAGGCGCTGGTCAAGCTGCTGGCGCTGCTGGCGGTGGGCACCTTCGTCGTCTTCGGCATGGCCGGTGGCATCGGCGAGGTGTTCTCGCAGGCGGCCACGGCAAAGATGCTCGAACCGGGCACCGGCTTCGGCGATCGCTGGATCGCCCTGACCGTGCTCTCGGCGGTGGCGGTGGTCTGCCTGCCCCGGCAGTTCCAGGTGACGGTGGTGGAAAACTCCAACGAGGATCACCTGCGCACCGCGTCCTGGGCCTTCCCGCTCTACCTGCTGGCCACCAGCGCGTTCATCCTGCCCATTGCCATCACCGGGCTGTCGTTGCTGCCGGTCGGCTCGAACCCGGACATGTTCGTGCTCACCCTGCCCATGCTGGCCGGCGAGGAGGCGCTGGCGTTGTTCGTGTTCATCGGCGGCTTCTCCTCCGCCACCTCGATGGTCATCGTTGCCAGCATCGCGCTGTCGATCATGGTATCGAACCACGTGGTGGTGCCGATGGCCCTGCGCCTGCCGTTCTTCTCGCTGTCCGCCAGCGGCGACATCAAGCAGCTGTTGCTGGTGTCGCGCCGCATCTCCATTGCCTGCATCCTGCTGCTCGGCTACCTGTACTTCAGCGCCAGCGCCCGTTCCGATGCGCTGGCCGCCATCGGCCTGATCGCCTTCGCCGGCGTGGCGCAGTTCTCGCCGGCGCTGATCGGTGGACTGTTCTGGCGCAACGCCACCGCCGCCGGCGCCATCGCCGGGCTCGGCGCCGGCTTCGCGCTGTGGATCTACACCCTGTTCCTGCCCAGCCTGTTCAGCGGCGGCACCCTGTCGGGCTTCGTCGACGCCGGCCCGTTCGGCTGGACCCTGCTGCGACCACGGGCAATGCTCGGCCTGGAAGGACTGGACCCGCTGGTGCACTCCCTGTTCTGGAGCCTGGGCCTGAACACGCTGCTGTTCGTGGTGGTCTCCAACTGGACCACGCAAAAACCCATCGAGAAACTGCAAAGCGCGCTGTTCGTCGACGTCTTCCGCAACGTCGCCGGCACCGAGTCCCGGGTCCTGCAGCGACGCGCCGCGACCAAGGACCTGTACGTGCTGGCACAGCGCATCCTCGGCCCGGTGGAAACCCACCGGCTGTTCGACGAGCTCACCGACGGCCACGTCGACCTCGCCTCGCTGCCGCCCCCGGATGCCCGTTTCATTGCCCACATCGAGCGCCGCCTGGCCGGCAACATCGGCGCCGCCACCGCCCGTGCGCTGGTCTCGCAGATCGCCACCGGCGAGACCATCAGCCTGGACGAGATCATCAAGCTGGTGGACGAGACCCAGCAGGTGGTCGAGTACAGCCACCAGCTCGAGGAAAAATCTCGCCAGTTGCAGTCCATCGCCGAGGAACTGCGGCTGGCCAACAGCCGCTTGCAGCAACTCGATGCGCTGAAGGACGAGTTCCTGAGCCAGGTCAGCCACGAGGTGCGCACGCCGATGACCTCGATCCGCTCCTTCGCCGAGATCCTGCTCGACGACCGCGACCTCGACGAGGAGCAGTCACGTCGCTTCGTCGGCATCATCCACGAGGAAAGCCTGCGCCTGACCCGGTTGCTCGACGAGATTCTCGAGATGAGCCGGCTGGAGAAGGGAGAACTGGAACTGGAGCGCGCCCCGATGGATCCGGAGGTGCTGGTCAACCGCGCCATCGACATCTGCCAGGGCATGGCACGCCGGCAGGGGGTCAGCCTGCTGCGTGGCGACCACGCCGACGGCATCGTCGTCAACGGCGACGCCGACCGCCTGCAGCAGGTCATGATCAACCTGCTCACCAATGCCATCAAGTACAACAACGCGGCGGCACCGACGGTGGAGGTGCACAGCCGGGTCAGCGCCGAGCACTACGAGGTGGAGGTGCGCGACAACGGCCCCGGCATCGCCGATCCCGAGCGGGTCTTCGACAAGTTCACCCGTGGTCGCAACCCGGCCGACCGCGACCCGGCCGGCGCCGGCCTCGGTCTCGCCATCAGCCGCCAGATCGTGTTGCGCATGGGTGGCGAGATCGCGCTGCTGGACGGCACCGGGGAGGGCGCCTGCTTCCGCATCCGGCTGCCCCTCGCGGCAGCAGGCTGAACGAACCCGGTCAGCCGCACTGCACCAGGTGACGGCTGAACTCGTCGCCGCGCATCACCGTGGTGGTGTCGCTCACCGGCGCCTCGACCTCGAAGGTCTCGTACTCGAGCACCAGGCGGTGGGAAAAGCGCTCGAAGTACAGGGGGAACAGTGCCCCGCCATGCACCCCGGTGGCATACAGGTAGCCATCGTTGCCTACCTCCATCTCGATCGCCGCCAGCGGCTGCGGTGCCGGCCCGCCGAGCACGCGGGCACCGTGTGCCGGGTCGTACACGCTCTGCTCCGAGCAGCACTGGATCACGTCCGCGCGACGCGATACCGACAGCTCGTGGTCCAGGTAGCCGACTTCCGCCGGCCGGTAGCCGATGAAGCTGGCGCTCTTGGTCGGATGCGACAGGCGATGCGCACAGATGGCCGAGAATGCCACCAGCGAGCGGCGTGGTCCGATGCCACCGCGCCAGTGATAGCGGCTGCCGTCGCTGGTTACCAGCTCCTCGCCGCCGGGGCACTCGCGGTCGAGATCGATGAGGAAGCATGGCGTGGTCACGTAGGGATAGGCAAAGATGTACTCGGTACGCGGGTCCAGCGCGGAGGGTGTCAGTGGCCGGTCGCGACGATCGACCAGCATGGCCGGTGGATAGCGCACCAGCGCACCGGCCGCCGTGGCACCGCGGCTGATCGAGAACATGCCGACCAGCGCGCCGCAGTGACGAAAGAAGTTCCTGCGTTGCTCATCGCCCATCTTGCTCACCTCCCGGTCTTTCAGGACCCGTGCAGGCCGAGCTGGCGGGCATCGTCCTCGATGCCGCGAAGTTGCTCGGCAATGGTTTCCTCGTCGGTCACGAGATTCGGCTCGCTGAGCAGCCACAGGGTAAAACGCGACCCCGTGCCCGGCGAAGAGTCGGCCTTGATGTTGCCGCCGTAGCGACGCACCAGGCCATAGCTGACCGACAACCCCAGCCCGGTGCCCCGCCCCTGTCCCTTGGTACTGTAGAACGGGTTGAACACGCGGCTGACCGCATCGGCATCCATGCCCATGCCGTTGTCCTCCACCGTGACCACCACGCCACGCTGCTCCCAGTTGCGTGTCTTCACCCGCACCAGCCCGTTCTCGCCGGGCAGTGCCTGGATGGCGTTGACCAGCAGGTTGACCAGCACCTGCTGCAACTCGTGGCTGCTGATGCGAACCGATGCCGTCGCTTCCAGCGACAGCTCGATCTCGAAGGGCTTTTCCTTGCGCAGGTGGCGCACCAGCTTCAGCGTCTCCATCACCAGCGCGTTGACATCGACGTCGGCCAGGTAGCCGGCGTACTCGTCCGGCCGCGCATACTGCAGCAGGTTGTTGATGATGTCCTGGATCCGGTAGATCTGCTCGATCACCAGGTGGATCTCGTCGCGAACCGGCTCGGCGGCCTCGCCGAGCTGCTGCTCGATGATCTCCAGGTTGCCGAGCATGACCTGGGTGGGGTTGTTGATCTCGTGTGCCACCCCGGCAGTGAGTTCGCCGAGGGCGGCCAGCTTTTCCGCCACCACCAGTTGCTGGCGGGTTTCGCGCAGGGCGTCGATGGTGCGTCGCAGGTCAAGGTTGCGGCGTTCCAGCTCGGCGGTGCGCATGGCCACCTTGTCCTCGAGATGGTCGGCCCAGGACTGGATCTCCCGGCTGCGCTGTTGCAGCAGGTCGAGCATGGCGTCGAACTGGCGGGCCAGTTCACCCACCTCGTCCCTGGAGCGTACCGAGCCGACCCGCCGCGCCTCGCCGGTGCGGGTGGCGCGGACCACCGCGGTCATCGCCTCGATGGGCTGGAAGATGGACTTGGCGCCACGCACCGCGAGTACCGCGGAGAGCACCATCAGCACCACGAACAGCATGAACAGGATGGCCAGCGCCCGCCACAACGCGGCGCGGAACGGTGCCTCGAGAAAGCCGGCATAGAGCATGCCGACCCGCTCGCCGTGGACGTCGACGATGGGCTCGTAGGAGGAGATGTACCAGTCGTTGACCACGAAGGCGCTGTCGATCCAGGTCTCGCCACGGTCGAGCACGCGGGTACGCACCTCGTCGGAAACCCGCGTGCCCAGTGCCCGCTCCCCCGGCCGCACCGGCACGTTGGTGGAGATGCGCACGTCGTCGATGAACACGGTGACGGTGCCGATGCTGCCGGCGGGCAGGCTGCCCGGCCCGTACACCAGGTCGCGAATGGCGTCGACGAACTCGAAGTTGTTGTTCAACAGCACGGCGCCGTCGAGCACACCCTCGACCACGCCGTCGCTGTTGATCACCGGGTAGGCGACACGGATCAGCATGCCGCGATCCTCGACATCGCGATTGCCGGGGCGGGCCCGCGGCGTGTCGATCAACGGCAGGTGTACGCTGCGCGCCAGCGCGTCGGAGACCGCGCCAAGCGCCTCGGCGTCGAAGATCTCGATGCCGGCGCGCGGCTGGCCGGCGACCGCCGAAACGAACAGCGGCGAGTGGTTCAGGCGGATGGCGTCTTCGCCGAAGGCCGCCAGCCGGGTCTCGCCAGCGGGCTCGCGCAGTGCCAGGTAGGACAGGCCGCGATCGCGGCCGACCTCGTCGAGACGCTCGCGCAGTGCCGCCCGGTCACCGTCACGCAGCGCGGTGCGAAAGGCATAGGATTCGGCCAGCGCGCGCAGGTAGCCGAGAAAGTCGCGCTGCTTGCGCTGGAACACGTCGTGGGACACGGTCAGGTCGGTATTCACCTTGATGAACAACTGGTCGTAGGTGAAATCCCGTCCCCAGTACACGGCCAGGCCCAGCGCCACCGGCATCACCAGCAGGATGGGGAACAGCACCAGCACCAGCAGCTTGTAGCGAACGCTGGTGTTGACGATGCGCGCGAGCCCCATGGCCTGTCACCACGCGACGTGGCGACCACGGCCGTGGCGGGTCACGAACGCCACCCGTTGACGCGTCGCTCCAGCGTCTTTCGCGATACGCCGAGTACGCGGGCGGCGGCGGACTTGTTGCCGTTCTCGCGTTCCAGTACCGCCAGCACGTGCGCACGCAGCACGTCTTCGAGGCGATCGCCGACCTCGGCGCCAGCGCTGCCGGGTTCGTCCTGCTCGGGCAGCAGCAGGCACTGGGCCGGCGTCTTGCCGAGCAACAGGCAGCGCTCGATGACGTTCTTCAACTCGCGCACGTTGCCCGGCCAGCCGTAGTGGGCCAGCTCCCTGGCCTCGGCCAGGTCCAAGGTCGGCGGCGGCAGGCCCATGTCCGAGGCCAGCTGGGTGGAGAAGTGCTGCACCAGTTGTGGCAGGTCCTCGATACGCTCGCGCAGCGGTGGCATCAACACGCTGACCACGTTGAGACGGTAGAACAGGTCTTCGCGGAACTCGCCACGCTCGACCCGTTCGCGCAGGTCGCGGTTGGTGGCGGCGATGACCCGCACGTCCACCGGGGTCTCGCGGTTGGAACCGACCTGGCGAATGGTGCGGTTCTCCAGCACCCGCAGCAGGTGTACCTGCATGGACAGCGGCATCTCGCCGATCTCGTCGAGGAAGACGGTGCCGCCGGAGGCATAGTTGAACAGTCCCTCGCGGGTCTGGTTGGCACCGGTGAAGGCACCCTTGAGATGACCGAACAGCTCGCTTTCCATCAGGTCTTCGGTCATCGCGCCGCAGTTGATCGGCACGAAGCTGCCGGCGCGTCCGCTCCAGCGGTGCAGGGCACGCGCCGCCAGCTCCTTGCCGGTGCCGGACTCACCCTCGATCAGCACCGTGCTCGGGGTCGGCGCGATGCGGCGCAGCAGGTCCAGCAGGCCGGTGATGGAGGCCGAATCGCCGACGATGCCGCTGTCAAACAGCTTGTCCACCTCCCGCCGCAGCACGAAGTTCTCGCGCTGGATCTGCTGGCGTTCCATGCAGCGCTCGATGGAAGCCAGCATCTGGTCCATGCGGAACGGCTTCATGATGAAGTCGGCGGCGCCCGCGCGCAGCGCCGCCACCGCCGTTTCCAGGTCGGCATGGGCGGTGATGAAGATCACCGCGGTGGTGCCGCCGTGCTCGCGCATCTCGGTCACCCAGTCCACCCCGGAGCGGCCCGGCAGGCGGATGTCGGCGATGATCAGGTCGAAGTGACAGCGCAGGCGGATGGCCTCCGCCTTCTCCACGTCCTCGGCGTATTCCACCAGGCCGAAACGCTCGGACAGGCCCTTGTAGAGAAAGTTGCGGATACCGAACTCGTCGTCGACGATGAGCACGGATTTCTGCGGATACTTGCGGCCGGCGGATTCCCGCTTTGGTCGCGCGACGTCGCGGGCCGCGGCCGGCTGGGCGCTCACGGGCATGACTGGCGCATGGCGGGACGGGTGCGCTCAGTCTTCGATGGCGATGCTGCCGTCGATGTCCACCGACAGCGACAGGTCCGGCACCACCAGCTGCACGCGGGCATCGAGCACCTGTCCGGCGCGCAGTTGCCCCGCCTCGACCGCGCGTTTCACCGCGTCCTCGATCTCGCGCTGGGACTGGATGCCGACCTTCTTCAGGAACTTGCGGATCTGCATGTTCAGGTGTTCTTCGTTCACGGTTGATCTCCTGTGGTCCTGTATTCGTTGATGCGCGCGCGAGCCGCGCGCCGCGGTGCGGTGCTCAGCGGCCGTCGGCAGCGACGACCCTGGTGCCACCATCGCCCTGCCGGACATCCGCGTCCAGTTGCAGTCGATCGTGGCAGCTGAACACCTCGAAATGACGGCTCTTGGCCCGTGCCACCAGCATCACGCCGAGGTCCTCGGCCAGTTCCACCGCCATGCGGGTGACGCCGTTGCGTGACATCAGCACCGGAATCGACATCATCGCCGCCTTCATGACGATCTCCGAGGTCAGTCGCCCGGTGGTATAGAAAATGGCCTCGCCGCCGTCGATGTCCTCCAGCCACATGCGCCCGGCGATGGCGTCCATGGCGTTGTGCCGACCCACGTCCTCGACGAAGCAGCGCACCTTGCCGCCGATCACCAGCGCGCAGCCGTGCACCGACCCGGCCAGCCGGTAGACCCGGTTGCAGCGACCCACCACGGCAAGCGCCGCGTACAGGTCGCGCTGACGCACGCCGCGCTCGGGCAGACGGCGATCGTAGAGGTGGTCCAGGGTACAGCTGTAGATCGTGCCCTGGCCACAGCCGGTGGTGATGATGCGGTGACGGGGCTCCACCGAGAGCGCGTCGACCCCCTGCCCCAGGGCGGTGCGCACGTCGGCCACGCCACTGGCAAAGTCCACCGCCACCGAGCGGATGTCGGCCAGGTCCAGCAGCAGCCGCTGGTTGCGCAGGTAGCCGAGGACGAGGATTTCGGCATCGGCGCCGAGGGTCATCAGGGTAACGATGCGCTGGCCGTCGACGTCCACGTGCAGGGCCCGTTCGCAGGCCGCGTGCACGCGCCGACGCACCCCGTCCTGGTCGACGATGTCGACCTCGCGGGTGGTGGCGACCACCGACCGGGTCATGGCCGGTCGCCGGGCAGGTCGTTGCCCGGCGCTCTTGGGGCTGGCCGAACCTTGCATCGTTCTCGTGACTGCGTCCGTCGTTCGCGGTTGTCCAACGGCGGGGCGAGCGCTCGCCCCGTGGCAGGCACTATGCGCTCGACCGCGCCTCCTTGATGTCGCCGGCCGAAGCGGCCTGCGATCCGGTCCCGGGCCCGGCATCGGGCTTGGGCTCGGCGCTGTCAGCGACATCCTCGTACCACAGGTCATGGTGTTCGCGCGCCCAGTTGGCGTCGCAGTATCCCGTGGCCATGACCTCGAAGGCCCCCTCCATGGCTATGGTTCCCATGTAAATATGTCCGAACGATGCGGCAAGAATCAAGACCGCACCCACCGAGTGGACCATGTGCGCCAGGGTCATGTCGGCGCGATCCTGCCCGAACTGCGGGAAATCCAGCACCAGGCCGCTGGCCACCACCACCGCGCCGCCGAGCATGGCCAGCCAGAACCACGACTTCTCACCGGCATTGTAGCGGTGCGAGCTGGCATGGGCGCCGAGCAGGCCGCCGCCTTTCAGGATCCACAGGAGATCCTCCTTCAGCCTGGGTCCGTTGCCGCGAACGAACAGGAAGAACTGGATCACCAGGGCGATGCCGAACACCGGCCCGACGAAGTCGTGGATGCGCTTGGAGGCAAAGGCCAGGTAGCTGAAGGCCTCGCTGCCGACCAGCGGGATGAGCGTGAAACGTCCGAACAGCAGCACGCAGCCGGTCAGGCCGAGGGTGACGAAGGTGATCGCCACGGTCCAGTGCACCACCCGCTGGAACACGCTGAAACGCTTGATGCGCAGGTGCGATCGACCCGCGCTGATGCGGATCTTGCCGCGCAGCAGGCGGAACAGGGCGATGGCCACCAGCACGCCGAGCAGCAGGTAGCCGGCGATCGGCACCAGCCGGGTGATGCGGAAATGGCGCCACTGTTCCCCGCCGGTGTTGATCAAGACGCCGGCATCGGGACCGGTCACCTGGGAACTGCCGCTGATGTCACGCTGCGCTGCATTGACTTCCAGCCACAGGTCCCGGGCCAGCGCCTGCGGCGAGGCATAGCGCACGTCGGGGTTGTTTTCCTCGGCCTGTTGCCGGTCGCGCACCGCGCGCCACAGGTCACTGGCCGGGTTGGGCACCGCGATCGGGTCGGTGGGGGCCGGGCCGTCCTGCTGGGCAATGGCCGACAGCGGCACCAGGAGCATGGCAACCAGCAACCACCGCAGGGTCACGGTGATCCGGCGCCGGGGGTCGTACAGGACTCGCAAGGCAGTTCCTCCGCGTGAAAGTCATCACGGCCGCGCCACCTTGCGGGCGGCGCGGCCGGTTCTCCGTCATGCCTGCCGGCGAGAACGCCGGTCAGTCGCTGCTGCTGGCCTTGCCGCTCAGGCCGGAGGACTCGCGCAGGCCCTGGTTCTGGTACTGCACGCCCCAGTCGAGAACGCTGGCGCCGCGGTTGACCACCCGCTTGCGGTAGATGTCGGCGACCACGTCGGCATCACCGGCGAGCAGCGCCTTGGTGGCGCACTGCTCGGCACAGGCCGGCAGCTTGCCTTCCGCCAGGCGGTTGGCGCCGTACTTGCGGTGCTCGTCGGCGCTGCCGGTCTCCTCCGGACCACCGGCGCAGAAGGTGCACTTGTCCATCTTGCCGCGCGAGGAGAACGCCCCCGACTCGGGAAACTGCGGTGCGCCGAACGGGCAGGCGTAGAAGCAGTAACCGCAGCCGATGCAGATATCCTTGTCGTGCAGGACGATGCCGTCGTCGGTGGTGTAGAAGCAGTCCACCGGGCAGACCGCCGCGCAGGGCGCATCGGAACAGTGCATGCAGGCCACCGACATCGAGCGTTCGCCGGGCTCGCCATCCTTGATGGTGACCACGCGCCGCCGGTTGACGCCCCAGGGAACCTCGTTCTCGTTCTTGCAGGCGGTGACGCAGCCATTGCATTCGATGCACCGCTCGACATCGCAATAGAACTTCATTCGTGCCATTTCAATTCTCCTCGGAGCTTATGCTTTGCTGATGCGGCACAGAGACGCCTTGGTCTCCTGCATCTGGGTGACGGAGTCGTAGCCGTAGGTCAAGGCGGTGTTGGCCGCCTCGCCGAGCACGTAGGGATCGGCACCCTCCGGGTACTTGTCGCGCAGGTCCCGGCCCTCGAAGTGACCACCGAAGTGGAACGGCATGAAGGCAACGCCGGACTTCACTCGCCGGGTCACCAGCGCCTTGACCTTGAGCTTGGCGCCCTCGGCACCCTCCACCCAGACATCGTCACCATCCTTGACGCCGGCGTTGTTCGCGTCACGCGGATGCATCTCCACGAACATGTCCTGCTGCAACTCCGCCAGCCACGGGTTGGAACGGGTTTCCTCGCCACCACCTTCGTACTCCACCAGTCGTCCCGAGGTGAGAATGATCGGGTAGTCCTTGGAGAAGT
>CAYGJZ010000095.1:0-13397 GCA_964350265.1 uncultured Gammaproteobacteria bacterium
CTAGTTGTCGAGGAAGCTGCGCAGGTGGTCCGAGCGACTCGGGTGACGCAGCTTGCGCAGCGCCTTGGCCTCGATCTGCCGGATCCGCTCCCGGGTGACATCGAACTGCTTGCCCACTTCCTCGAGGGTGTGGTCGGTGTTCATGTCGATGCCGAAGCGCATCTGCAGCACCCGCGCCTCGCGGGTGGTGAGGCTGCGCAGGATTTCCTGGGTGGCATTGCGCAGGCCCGAGGTGGTGGCCGCGTCCAGCGGCGCCTCGACGTTCTTGTCCTCGATGAAGTCGCCAAGATGCGAGTCCTCGTCGTCGCCGATGGGCGTCTCCATGGAGATCGGCTCCTTGGCGATCTTCAGCACCTTGCGCACCTTGTCCTCGGGCATTTCCATGCGCTCGGACAGCTCTTCCGGCGTTGGCTCGCGGCCCATCTCCTGCAGCATCTGCCGCGAAATGCGGTTGAGCTTGTTGATGGTCTCGATCATGTGCACCGGGATGCGGATGGTGCGCGCCTGGTCGGCGATGGAACGGGTAATGGCCTGGCGAATCCACCAGGTGGCATAGGTGGAGAACTTGTAGCCGCGGCGATACTCGAACTTGTCCACCGCCTTCATCAGGCCGATGTTGCCTTCCTGGATGAGGTCGAGGAACTGCAGGCCGCGGTTGGTGTACTTCTTGGCAATGGAAATCACCAGGCGCAGGTTGGCCTCCACCATTTCCTTCTTGGCGCGGCGGGCCTTGGCCTCGCCGATGGACATCTTGCGGTTGATCTCCTTGAACTCCTCGATCTTCAGCCCGCTCATCTTTTCCACTTCGGCCAGCTTGGTGCAGGCTTCGAACATGGCGTCGCGGTTGGCGATGAGGACATCGGTATTGCCTTCGCCGCTCTTGATCAGCTTGTCGATCCAGCGGGTGCTGGCCTCGTTGCCGATGAAGTACTCGAACAGCACCTTGCGCTTGACCTTGCCCTTGCGGATGCAGACCTCGGAGATGACCTTCTCCTGGGCACGCACCATCTCCACCAGCAGTCGCACCTGGGCGGCGAGGTGATCGATGGCCTTGGAGGTCAGGCGCAGTTCCATGAACTCGCCGGCCAGCTTCTTGCGATGTTTCTTGATCGGCGGCTTGCCGGGGCCGTTCTTCTCGATGGAGCGCAGCATGCTGGCATAGGCCTTGATGATGCGCTCGAAACGCTCGCGCGCCTCTTCCGGGTCGGGGCCGGTATCGACCACCGCCGGGGTGCTGTCGTCGTCATCGTCGCCGTCGCCGTCGCTGTCGTCATCGCTGGCGTCGTCGCTGCTGTCGTTGGACGAGTTGTTGGCGGTGTTGTTGGCCGCCGCCGTGGCGATGGCCGGGGTGGGGATGATGTCGTCCTCCACCGCGTTGGGGTCGACGAAGCCGCTCAACAGGTCGGTCAGGCGCATTTCCTCGCGGGAGATGGCCTCGATCAGGCGCACCAGTTCGCCGATCACCACCGGGCAGGTGGAGATCGCCTCGACGCTTTGCTTGATGCCGTCCTCGATGCGCTTGGCGAGGTTGATCTCGTCCTCGCGGGTGAGCAGGTCGACGGTGCCCATCTCGCGCATGTACATGCGCACCGGGTCGGTGGTGCGGCCGAACTCGCTTTCCACGGCGGTGGTGAGCACCGCCTCGGCCTCTTCCACCACTTCCTCGTCGTCGGGGTTGGCGTGCTTGAGGATCAGGCTGTCCGGGTCGGGCGGATTGTCGTAGACCTCGATGCCCATGTCGTTGATCATGTTCACGACGGTCTCGATCTGATCGGTATCGTGCATGTCCTCGGGCAGGTGATCGTTGATCTCCCGGTAGGTGAGGAAGCCTTGTTCCTTGCCCTTGAGGATGAGACGTTTCAGTTCGGACTGTTGGGCTTTTTGATCCATACGGACCTCGTCGTTCGGTGGCGCGCCCGGGGGTGAGTCGGGGCAGGACCTTGGGAAAATGCAAACACGGCAGTATAGCGCGTAAGTGGGTGAAACTCCAGCGCAAATTTTGACGGCATGGCCGCCCCGGCGGCTGCCCGCGCCGGCGTGTCGATGGCTGCCGAAGCCGTCGCGCGGCGCCCGGACGGGCGGTCAGCGCTCGGCGCTCGATGCGTCCATGCGCAATGCCTGCTGCAGGCGCACGAAGCGGTTCAGCTCGGCCTTCTCGTCCTCGCTCAGGGCCTCGCGGGCGGATTTTTCCAGCAGCGTGTCGATGGCGTGCTCGACCAGCGTGCGCCGCACCGCGTCGGCGGTCTGGCGCACCGTTTCGGGAAGACGGTCGTCTGCCACTGGATGGTTCCACCCGGCCAGTTTTTCAAGCTGCCGGTGGTGTTCGCTGTCGCGAAACCGCTCCACCAGCGCGGCGGTGGTCGGGGTCTCGCCGTCGGCCAGCATGGCCAACACCTCGGCCAGCACCCGGGCGGCCGGTGCCGGGTGCTCGTCGAGGCCGGTCAGCGGCGGCAGTTGCCGGGCCATGTGCGGGTACTGCAGCAGCAGGCTGAGCAGGCTGGCGAAGGCGGACGGCGGTGTCGGCGTGCCGCCGCGGCGCGGCGGCGGGCGGCGGGGCGGGGCGGCCACGGCGTCGTCGCCGACACCGCTGAGCTCGGCCAGCCGTTGGCCGAGCAGCACCTTGTAGGGCCCGGGCGGGATGGCGCCGATCAGCGGCCGGGCCAGCTCCACCAGCCGCGCGCGGCCATCCTGGCGGGCGAGGTCGGTCTGCGACTTCAGGTGGTCGAACAGGAACACGTCCAGCGGCGTGGCCTGTGCCACCGCGTCGCGGAAGGCATCGGCGCCGTGGCGGCGGACGAAGTCGTCCGGGTCCATGCTCTCGGGCAGGAACAGGAAGCTGACCTGGCGACCGCCGTGCATCTCCGGCAGGGTGACTTCCATCGCCTTGCGCGCGGCGTCGACGCCGGCGCGGTCGCCGTCGAAGCAGAACACCACGTGGCTGGCGAGGCGGAACAGCCGGTGCAGGTGGGCGGCGGTGGTGGCGGTGCCGAGGGTGGCCACCGCGTTGTCGATGCCGTGTTCCGCCAGCGCCACCACGTCCATGTAGCCTTCCACCACCACCGCGTGGCCGCTGTCGCGGATCGCCCCACGTGCGCCGAACACGTTGTACAGCTCCGAGCCCTTGTGGAAGACGGGGGTTTCCGGCGAGTTGAGGTACTTCGGCTCGCCCGCGCCGAGGACCCGGCCGCCGAAGCCGACCACGCGGCCGCGGTGATCGCGGATGGGGAACATGACGCGGCCGCGGAAGCGGTCGTAGTAGCGGCCCTTGTCGTTGCGAATGACCAGGCCGGCACGTTCCAGCTCGGCGCAGCGCGCGGCGTCGGCATCGAAGGCGCGGATCAGCGCATCCCAGCTCTCCGGGGCGAAGCCGATCTCGAAGCGCTTGGCCACCGCGCCGCTGAGCCCGCGTCCTTTCAGGTAGTCCACCGCCGCCGGCGCGTCGGCATGACGACGCAACTGGGTGCGGAAGTAGCGGTTGGCCTGTTCGAGCAGCGGCAAGAGCACGTCGTGGCTGCGATCGGTGGCGCCGGGGGTGGCGCGCTCGGGCAGCTTCATGCCCACCCGGCCGGCCAGTTCCTCGATGGCCTCGGGAAAGCCCATGTGGTCGTATTCCATCAGGAAGCTGATCACGTTGCCGTTGGCCCCGCAGCCGAAGCAGTGATAGAACTGCTTGACCTGGCTGACGGTGAAGGAGGGCGATTTCTCGTCGTGGAAGGGGCAGCGCGCCTGGTAGTCCTTGCCGGCCTTGCGCAGCGGTACCCGCTGGTCGATGACGTCGACGATGTCCACGCGCTGGAGCAGTTCGTCGATGAATTGCTGGGGAATCTTGCCGGCCATGCGGCGAGGATACACCGCCGCCGCGGGATTCGCACAAGGCGCGCGACGACCGGGAGGCAGCGCCCCGGCGACGGGCGGGGAGGGGTGGTTCAGCCGGTCAGGCGCTGGCGAACCAGGCCGCTGACCGCACCCATGTCGGCGCGTCCGGCGAGCTTGGGCTTGAGGGCCGCCATCACCGTGCCCATGTCGCGCAACGAGCTGGCGCCGGCGTCGGCAATGGCCGCGTTCACCAGGGCATCGAGCTCGGCGGGGTCGAGGGCGGCGGGCAGGTAGGATTCGATCACCGCCACCGAGGCACGCTCCTTGTCGGCCAGGTCGGCACGGTTGCCGGCGTCGAACTGGCTGATGGCGTCGCGCCCCTGCTTGACCAGCTTCTGCAGCACCTGGGTCACCCCGGCATCGTCGAGGGTGACGCGCTCGTCCACCTCGCGGCGCTGGATGGCGGCGCGGATCATGCGGATGGCTTCCAGCCGGGCAGCGTCCTTCTCGCGCATGGCCGACTTCATGTCGTCGGCGATCCGGGCCTTCAGGTCCATCGCGGCGGGCGGCGGGGGGTGATCAGTACAGGCGGTTGCGCTGCACGTTCTGGCGGGAGACGCGCTTCTTCTCGCGCTTCACCGCGGCAGCGGCCTTGCGCTTCTTGATCGAGGTGGGTTTCTCGTAGAATTCGCGACGGCGGGACTCGGTGAAGACACCCGCTTTTTCGCACGAACGGCGGAAACGACGGAGGATGAGATCAAACGGCTCATCCTGCTTGACACGCACAGACGGCATAGGCGATTCGGCTCCTGGCTCGGTGGAATCGGGAAAAGGGCGCGAATTATATCGGCTGCGGCAAAATTTGTACAACCTTCGGCATTCGCCCGTGGCGGGCCGGAAGTCCTTGATATCCGGTGGAAATGAAAGTACTCGGCATTGAATCCTCCTGCGACGACACCGGCGTGGCGGTGTACGACACCGCCCGCGGCCTGCTTGCCCACCGGCTGGCGTCGCAAACCGTGCACGAGGCCTTCGGCGGCGTGGTGCCGGAACTGGCCGCCCGCGACCACATCCGTTCGATGCTGCCGCTGGTCAAGGTGGTGCTGCACGAGGCCGGCCTCGGCGACGGCCCGCCGGACGCGGTGGCCTATACCCGCGGGCCCGGCCTGGCCGGCGCCCTGCTGGTGGGCGCATCGCTGGGACGCAGCCTGGCCTTCGCCTGGGGCATCCCGGCGCTGGGCGTGCACCACATGGAAGGACACCTGCTGGCGCCGTTGCTGGAAGACGATGCGCCGGACTATCCCTTCGTCGCCCTGCTGGTGTCCGGCGGCCACAGCATGCTGGTGGACGTGGCCGCGCCCGGCGTCTACCGCATCGTCGGCGATACCCTCGACGACGCCGCCGGCGAGGCCTTCGACAAGACCGCCAAGGTGCTCGGTCTCGGCTACCCGGGCGGTCCCGCGGTGGCGAAGGCGGCGGAGCAGGGAAGCCCGGAGCGCTTCCGTTTCCCGCGCCCGATGGTCGACCGCCCCGGCACCACCTTCAGCTTCAGCGGCTTGAAGACCCATGCCCTGACCACCGCCAACGCCCTGCGCGACGACCAGGGCGGGCTCGCCGACGAGGACGTGGCCGACATCGCCCATGCCTTCCAGGAGGCGGTGGTGGATACCCTGCGCATCAAGTCGCTGCGGGCGCTGGCGGAAACCGGCCGCACGCGCCTGGTGGTGGCCGGCGGGGTCGGCGCCAACCGCCGCCTGCGCCAGCGGCTGGACGAATCCGTCGGCGAGACCGGCGGCCGGGTGTACTACCCGCGGCTGGCCTTCTGCACCGACAACGGCGCCATGATCGCCCATGCCGGGGCACTGCGCCTGGCGGTCGGGCAGCGGATCGAGGGGGACGGCTTCGACGTCAAGCCGCGCTGGTCGCTGGAAACGCTGTCGCCCATCGTCGGCTGACGCGGCGCCGCTTCAGCCCTTGCCGATGCGGCCTTCCTCGCCGGCCAGCAGTCGACGGATGTTGCCGCGGTGTCGCCAGAACACCGCCAGCGCGATCACCGTGGCCATCACCACCAGCGGCACCCGTCCGTCCAGCCAGGCAGTGGCCAGCGGGGCGCTGGCGGCGGCCACCAGGGCGGACAGCGAGGAGATGCGGAACACCGCCGCGGTGGCCAGCCAGGCCACCACCAGGCAGGCAGTGACCGGCAGGCTGGCAGCGGCGAACACGCCCAGCGCGGTAGCCACGCCCTTGCCGCCGGCAAAGCCGAAGAACACCGGGTAGAGATGGCCGGCGAAGGCGGCCAGGCCGGTGGCGGCCAGGGCCACGTCGCCGACGCCGAGGTAGCGGGCCAGCAGCACCGGGGCAATGCCCTTGGCCACGTCGCCGAGCAGGGTGGCGGCGGCGCCGGCCTTGCTGCCCAGGCGCAGCACGTTGGTGGCGCCCGGGTTGTTCGAGCCGGCGGTGCGCGGGTCCGGCAGACCCATCAGTCGCGACACGATGACCGCGCTCGACAGCGAGCCGACCGCGTAGGCCAGCACTGGCATCAGCATATCGATCATGGTATTGAAGTTGCCCGTGGTTGCGTGTCTTCCCCGCGCGCAATGGTACAACAAAGCACCGCGTTCCCCCTCAAGCCGGGTCCACGCGGACATCGGCACACGCGTCACCTGGACAGGAGGAATGCCACCGATGCTTGGGCTGACCATGGAGCACGAGCTCCTCATCACCGACATTCTCCGCCACGCCATGGTCCACCACCCGCGGGTGGAGATCGTTTCCGAGCTGCCTGGCGGGCGGCATCGCTACACCTATGCCGATGCCTGGCGGCGCACCTGCCGACTCGCCCATGCCATCGATCGCCTCGGTGCACGGCCGGGCGATCGCATCGGCACGCTGGCCTGGAACAGCTACCGCCATGTCGAGCTGTACTATGCCACCGCCGGCGGCGGCACCGTCTGCCACACCCTCAACCCGCGCCTGTTCCACGACCAGCTCGTCTACATCATCAACCATGCCGAGGATCGCTGGCTGTTCCTCGACACCGACTTCGTCGAGCTGGCCGAGTCACTGGCGCCGCACCTGCCCACGGTGGAAGGCTACGTGCTGCTGTGCGACCGCGACCGGATGCCCGAGACCCGTTTGCCGAACGCGATGTGCTACGAGGAACTGCTGGCGCGGGAAGAGGAGGACTATAACTGGCCGCGCCTGCCGGAGCGCACCGCCTCGGGGCTGTGCTACACCTCCGGCACCACCGGCAATCCCAAGGGCGTGCTCTACAGTCATCGCGGCATCGTGCTGCACGCCATGGCCTTCGCCTTTCCCGACTGCAACGACCTGTCCATGCGCGACGTCATCCTGCCCGTGGTGCCGATGTTCCATGTCAATGCCTGGGGCGCGCCGTTCGCCGCCGCCATGCACGGCGCGAAGCTGGTGCTGCCCGGTGCGAAGATGCTCGACGGCGCGGTGCTGCAGTCACTGGTCAACGAGGAGGGGGTCACCATTGCCCTCGGCGTGCCCACCATCTGGATGGCGCTGGCCCAGCACCTGCGCCAGCACGGCGGCAACCTCGCGCCGCTGAACCGACTGGTGATCGGCGGCTCGGCCTGCCCGGCGGCACTGATGGAGACCTACCGCGAGCACGGCGTGCGCGTGCGCCACGCCTGGGGCATGACCGAGATGTCGCCGCTTGGCATCGTCAACACGCCGCGCCCGGAGTTCGCGCTCTGGCCACGGGAGCGGCAGCGGGCCATGGATGCACGGACCGGGCACGGCTTCTTCGGCGTGCAGATGAAGATCGTCGACGAAGAAGACAACGAGCTGCCCTGGGACGGCGAGGCGGTGGGTGCGCTGAAGGTGCGCGGTCCCTGGGTCTGCCGCGCCTACTACCGCGAGGACGGGCCCACCGCCCACGATGCGCAGGGCTGGTTCCACACCGGCGATGTCGCCAACATCGACGAACACGGCTTCGTGCAGATCACCGACCGCGACAAGGACATGATCAAGTCCGGCGGCGAGTGGATCAGTTCCATCGAGCTGGAGAACATTGCCGTCGGCTGCCCCGGCGTTGCCGAGGCGGCGGCCATTGCCGTGGCCCACCCGAAGTGGGGAGAGCGGCCGCTGCTGGTGATTCGCCGGCAGGAGCAGGCAGCGGTGGAGCCGGCCACGCTGCTGGCCGCCTTCGACGGCCGCGTGCCACGCTGGTGGGTGCCCGATGCGGTGGCCTTCGTCGACGACATTCCGCATACCGCCACCGGCAAGATCTCCAAGCGCACCCTGCGCGAGCGTTTCGCCGACTACCCGTGGCCAACGGCATGAACGTGACCCAGCCGCATCACGAGGAAGTCACCCGCAACCGTGCCGGCGACGACTACATGACCTTCCAGCCCCACCAGGGACGGGTGCGCGGCTACGTCGGCGACCAGGTGGTGGTGGACAGCGAACGCGCCATGCTGCTGCGCGAGGGGCGTCTCGACCCGGTGCTCTACTTCCCGCGGGAAGACGTGCGCATGGACCTGTTCGCGCCCGGTGACCGCCACAGCTACTGCCCCTACCGCGGCATCCCGGAATACTTCGACCTGGTGGTCGGCGGGCGCCGACTGGCCAACGTGGCCTGGAGCTACACCGAGCCCCACGAGGACTCGGCCTACGTGCGCGACTACGTCGCCTTCTACCGCGAGGCCATCGAGCGCTGGGAGCATGGCGGCGACACCCCGGCGGCACCGCCGGCGGTGGTCGGCAACCCGCTGGCCGACTGGCTGCTGCGCGATGCCTGGCAGGCCGGCTCGATGCAGGACCTGGTGATGCGCTGGACCCAGGCGCTGCAGGCAGCGGGGATCGCGCCGGTGCGGATCTCGGTGGTCACGCGCACCCTGCACCCGTTGCTCAACGGCGCCACCTATCGCTGGAGCCGGGGCGAGGAGGGCATCCGCGAACTCAAGGTCCGCCACGAGGTGGTGACCAGCGCCGAGTACCTCGACAGCCCGCTGGCACCGATCTTCGAAGGCGCCGGCGGCGTGCGTCGGCGCCTGCACGAAGGCGTCGACGACTTTCCGGTGCTGGCCGACATCCGTGCCATCGGCGGTACCGACTACGTCGCCATGCCGATGGTGTTCTCCGATGGCCAGATCAACGCCCTGACCCTGGCCACCGACGGCGAGGACGGCTTCAGCACCGCCCAGCTCGGCATGATCAACGAGGTGCTGCCGCTGTTCGCGCGGCTGGTGGAGGTGTTCATCCAGCGGGAGAAGTCCGCCTCGCTGCTGACCACCTACCTCGGCGGCCAGACCGGTCGGCGGGTGCTCGACGGGCGCATCCGCCGCGGCGACGGCGACGACATCCACGCGGTGATCTGGTTCTGCGACCTCAGGCGCTCCAGCGCGCTGGCGGCAGGCATGCCGAGGAGCGCCTTCCTGTCCCACCTCAATGCCTTCTTCGACTGCATGGCCGGCGCGGTGATCGACCACGGCGGCGAGGTGCTGCGCTTCATCGGCGACGCCGCGCTGGCCATCTTCCCGCTGGACGGCGAGACCGGCGTCGATGCCGGCCGGCGGGCACTCCAGGCAGCGCTGGAGGCCTGCCAGCGCGTCGCCGCCTGGAACGCGGAGGCCGACGCGCGCGGCGAGCCGGGCATCGGCTTCGGCATCGGGCTGCATGTCGGCGATGTCATGTACGGCAACATCGGCACCGAGACGCGCCTGGAATTCACCGTCATCGGCGCCGCCGCCAACGAGGCGGCGCGCATCGAGAGCCTGTGCAAGACGCTGGGCTACCCGCTGCTGCTGTCGGAGGACTTCGTCGCCGCCTGCCCGCACGACTACCTCGATCTCGGGCGCCACGAGCTGCCCGGCACCGGTCGCACGGTGGCGCTGTACAGCGTGCCACCGGCCGGCGACGCGACATGATGCTGTTCCAGGGCGAACGCCTGACCCTTTCGCGGGAAGACGACGGCATCGCCGAACTGTGCTTCGACGCCGGAGACGGCGCGGTGAACAAGTTCGACGCCGCCACCCTCGACGAACTGCGCGCGGTGGTGGACTGCCTGCAGGTGGCCGAGGGTGTTCGCGCGGTGTTCGTGCGCAGTGCCCGCGAACAGTTCATCGTCGGTGCCGACATCAAGCGGTTCCCGCAGGTCTTCACCCAGCCGCTGGCCGACTTCCGCGCGCGCATGCAGCGCAACCATCGCCTGTTCAGCGACTTCGAGAACCTGCCCTTCGCCAGCGTCGCGCTGGTCCACGGCCTGGCGCTGGGCGGCGGCTTCGAGTTCTGCCTGGCCTGCGACTTCCGGGTGATGGCGGACGATGCCCGGGTCGGCCTGCCGGAGACCACCCTCGGCATCTTCCCCGGCTGGGGCGGCACCATCCGCCTGCCGCACCTGGTCGGCATCGACGAGGCGGTGGCCTGGATCGCCGACGGCCGGCCACGGGATGCCGATGCCGCGCTGGCGGCCGGGGCGGTGGACGCGGTGGCGCCCAGGGCCGGCCTGCGTGCCGCCGCGCGGGTCCTGGTCGACGGCGACGACGCGGCCAGCCGGCAGCATCGACGGCAGCAGCGGCGTGCGCCGCTGCTGCCCGATGCCCGTGCCCGCGAGCGGATCTTTGCCGCCCTGCGCCAGCGTCACCCCGCCGCCAGCGATGGCCACTACCCGGCACTCGGCATCGCCCTGGACGCCATGGCACAGCACACCGCGGTGACCCGGGAGGCCGCCGTGACGCTGGAGAGCGAGGCCTTCCTGGCGGCGGCACGCACACCCACCGCGGCCAGCCTGGTGCACCTGTTCCTGCGCGGCCAGGTCGAGCGCGGGCGACTGCGCGCACTGGCCGGTGAGGCCACGGCGGCGACACGCGTGGGCATCGTCGGCGCCGGCGTCATGGGTCGGGGCATTGCCGCGCAATGCCTGCTGCGCGGCATCGAGGTGGACCTGCACGATCACCAGGCCGGGGCATTGACGGCGGCGCTGGAACACCTGGACGCGGTTCTCGACGCGCACGTGCGACGCGGCCGGCTGGAGCCACGACAGGCCGATGCCGCCCGCGCCCGGCTGCGGCGGAGTGAACGGCTCGAGGATCTCGGCGACTGCGACTTCGTGATCGAGGCGGTGGTGGAGGACGCTGCCACCAAGCAGCAGGTATTCGCCGCGCTCAACGCCTGCCTCGGCGACCACGCGGTGCTGGCCAGCAACACCTCCACCGTGCCCGTTGGCCGGCTGGCGTCGGCGGCGGATGCCAGCCGCGTGGTCGGCCTGCACTTCTTCCACCCGGTGTCCGCCATGCCGCTGGTGGAAGTGGTTCGCGGCGCCGGTACCGACCCGGCGACGGTGTCGCGGGCGGTGGCGCTGGCGCATGCCCTGGGCAAGCAGCCGGTGGTGGTGGCCGACTGCGCCGGCTTCTACGTCAACCGGGTGTTGTTCGCCTACCTGCTGGCCTTCGAGGACCTGCTGCGCGACGGCGTGGCGCATGTTCGCATCGACCGCGTGATGACCGCGCACGGCTGGCCGATGGGCCCGGCGCAGTTGCTCGACATGGTCGGCCTGGATACCCGCGTGCAGGCCGGCGCGGTGATGGCGGCCGCCTATCCGGACCGCATGGCGCCGAGCGGACCCGGCGTCTGCGCCCGCCTGGTGGAGGCCGGGCGCCTGGGCGTGAAGTCGCGTGCCGGCTTCTATCGCTACGAGGACGGGCCGACGCCGCTGGCCGATGCCACGGTGGCCGACATCCTGCCAACGAGGTGTACCGACGGCAGCGACCAGCGCATCGACGATGACGACATCGTCGAGCGCATGATGATGGCATTGACGCTGGAGGTGGTGCGCTGCCTGGATGATGGTATCGTCGACGGTCCGGGCGCCGCCGACCTGGCGCTGGTCCAGGGCCTGGGTTTCCCGCGCTACCTGGGCGGGCCGCTCAACGACGTCGACCGGGTCGGTGCGGCAGCCCTGGTCGAGCGCGCGGCCCGCTGCGCGGCGCTGGGCGCCGCCTTCCGGGTGCCGCCTTCGTTGCTGCGCATGGCGAAGGACGGCGGCACGTTCTTCGAAGTATCCGGCGCAGCTGCGCCCTGACCGTTAGGGATCGATTCTGTGGACATCATCTTTCTGCACGACCTTCGCGTGGACTGCGTCATCGGCGTTTGGGCGTGGGAGCGACGCATCACCCAGCGCGTGCTGATCGACGTCGACATGGCCTTCGACATTACCGCCGCGGCGGCGTCCGACGCCCTCGACGATACGCTCAGCTACAAGGACGTGTCCCAGCGCATCACCGCCCTGGCCACCGAGGGCCAGTTCCAGCTCGTGGAAACCCTGGCCGAGCGCATCGCCGAACTGCTGCTCGGCGACTTCGGCGTGCCGTGGTGCCGGGTGCGGGTGAACAAGAAGGGCGCGGTGTCCGCCGCCGGCGACGTCGGCGTGCTCATCGAACGGGGCGAACGGACAGGGCCGGGAGCAACACGCTGACATGGTGCAGGTGGCGCTGGGGATCGGCAGCAACCTCGCTCGCCGCCGCCACATCGGCGCCGGGGTGGACGCCCTGCGCCAGCGCTTCGGCGTGCTGCGCCTGTCGCCGGTCTACCGCTCGCCCTCGGCGGGCTTCGACGGCCCGGACTTCTACAACCTCGTGGCGTTGCTCGAGACCAGCCTCGCCATCGATGCACTGCACGATGCACTGCGGCACATCGAATCGAGCGCGGGTCGCCAGCGGGGCGACGACGCCTTCGTCTCGCGGACCCTGGACATCGACATCCTGCTCTACGGCGACGCCGTGCTGCACGCCAGCGGCTACGACGTGCCGCGCGGCGAGATCCTCGAGTACCCCTTCGTGCTCAAGCCCCTGGCCGACCTGATGCCCGCCGCCCTGCATCCGCAGAGCGGTCGCAGCTTCGCCACCCACTGGCGGGAGATGCAGTGGAACCGGTCCGCCGACGGACTGTCCAAGTTGGCATGGTCACCATGACGGGACAGGCCGGATGAAGGCCGCGAAGCCCCTGCTCGCCGCCGTTTTCCTCGTCGCCGGCTGCGTCGGCACCGCTGTCGCGGGAGAAGGCGCGGACGACGCCGGGCTGGATGCCTTGTTCGTGCAGCTCGCCGCGGCCCCCGACGAGGAGTCGGCGCAACTGCTGGAAGAAGAGATCTGGCAGGCCTGGACCCGCCACGACGATCCCGCGGTGCAGGACCTGATGGACCGCGCACTGCAGTACCTGCGCTTCGGCGAGCCGGCCGCGGCGCTGCCCGTGCTCGACCAGCTCGTCGCCCTGGCACCGGACTATGCCGAGGGCTGGAACCAGCGTGCCACCGCCTACTTCCTCCTCGGCGAAGACGAACGCTCCCTGTTCGACATCGCCGAGGCCCTCGTGCGCGAGCCCCGCCACTTCGGCGCCCTGGCCGGCCGTGGACTGATCCGCCTGCGCCAGGGTCGCACCGCGCTGGCCTACCAGAACATCGTCACCGCGATGAAGATCCATCCCTACCTGCGCGAGCGCGAACTGCTGCCGCCCTTCCTGCGCGGTGAAGCACCAGCGCCGTGGGATGAGCCGCCGACCCGCCAGTAGCACGCCGCTCGTCGGCGCCCTCATCGCCCACCGAAATCCCGGCATCC